>JAKQKQ010000327.1 GCA_029560585.1 Verrucomicrobiota bacterium
CACCGTGGAGGTGAGCCACAACCCTTCCGGCGTCGCTTCTCCTTCCAACCGCTGAAACACGCAGTTCAGTTTCATGTAGTCGTCCTGCGCCGTTACCCGCAGACCATCGCCGCGGTAATCCGCCCCGGCCTTCGCCCCGATCTGATCCCACGGAATCGGCGCGTGGGTGAGCGCTGGCGCCGCGTCCGGCACCCCCGCCGGGGAACTGTGGATGAATGAAGACATGCCAGCCAAGATGGCGGTCCAGGAGAATGATGAGGTTTTGTTCATGTGGTTTGAATGTAAGGGGTTAAAAACCAGGGTAGAGAGAGAAAACGGGAAGCGACCGGGAAAACCGCCGCCGCACAAACGGCACCGCATGGCCCGGCGGGAACGCCTAGCGCGTTCCGCCGCTGCAAGGGCCGGCAAACCCGCCGGCATCCACCGCAGACGACTTCAAATGGTTATTGGGGTCCATACAGACCGGTCGCTTGTGCGCATTCATCTGAACATCTGATAACGTGAAGTAGAATTACTACACTCCGGATTTTTGTCAACGTACTTTGGGGGGAGGAAAGGCGGGGGGGAATCAGGCCGCCGGCGGTGAAAAGAGGGCTTGAACCTCCGTCGCCAGGAGGGGCGGCGGCGGCTCAAAATACAAACAGAAACAGAAACAGAAACGCCGCGAGCGCCAGCACGGCGACCACCCACCAGAACGTAAAGGGGTCCATAGTTCTCACAAGCGACAATCAAGAGTCCAATCGGTCGCTGGCCGTTGCGGTCGAGCCGCGCCTGGCGACCTTGTTGGCCCGTGGAGTTCTCCCGGCTTGCCTGGCTGCTTCCGGTCGACCAGGATTGCGCGGTGGACTTCGTTCGCTCGATTCTTCTGGTGGCGGCCGGGGTGGCGGTCGTGTCTGCCCACGCCGCCGACGGCTCCAGCCTGGCGGAGCGGCTCGGGCACGGCGCCACGGCCCGTGTGCTGATTGTCAATTGCGACGATGTCGGGATGTGCCATGCGGCAAACCAGGCGGTGCTCGAGGCGATGGAGCGGGGGCTGGTGACTTCCGGGACGATCATGGTGCCGTGCCCCTGGTTCAACGAGATCGCCGACCATGCGCGCGCGCACCCGGACAAGTCTTTTGGCGTCCACCTGTGCCACACGTCCGAGTGGAAGCATTACCGCTGGGGGCCGGTCTGCTCGAAGGATCAGGTGCCGGGTTTGGTGGATGACGAAGGCTGTTTGTGGCGCTCGATCGAGCAGCTCTACGCGCATGCGAGTCCGGACCAGGCATTGATCGAGGGGCGGGCCCAGGTTCGCAAGGCGCTGGCGGCGGGTATCGACGTGACCCATCTGGACTCTCACATGGGCGCGCTCCAGTACGATCCGCGGTACATGGAGTCGTACTTGAAACTGGCGGTCGAGTATGATCTGCCGGTGCGGATGGCCTCCCAGTCGACGCTCGAGAAATTCGGCCAGCCTGGTTTGCGCGCCCGGTTCTCGGAGAAGGGGATTCTGTTCCCCGACTACTTGATTCACGAGGAGTTGAAAGATGAGTCCAAGGATGTGAAAGGGTTCTGGATGCGGGTGTTGGGGGGGCTGCGTCCGGGCGTAACGGAGCTTTACATTCACGCTGCAAGGCCGACTGAGGAACTCCAGGCGATCACTGGGAGCTGGCGCACTCGGGCTCAGGAATTCGAGACGTTTACGAACGATCCGGAGGTACGGCAACTGATCGAGCGGCAGGGCATCGTGCGGATCAGTTACCGTCCGATCCGCGATCTGCAGCGGCGACTGCGCGCGCCAGGGAGGTAGCCGATCCGCGATCTGTGCGGCACGGTCTGCAGGATTCGTGTGTGTTGTTCGCCGGCACATTTCGTCTGCTCCGTCGGTGCGCCGGCAGAAGAGTGTGAAGGGTGGGAGGAGTGTGAAGGAGGCTATCGGCGGACTTCGGCCATTGCGCCCTGGCTGGTGTTGGTGAACGCCCCGCACCCCGTGGTCAGGAGTTGACAGGCACGCACCTGGTAAAGCAGCGGGCCTGAGGGGGCGTTGAGGTCGGCGAATGCGTTGCCCGCTACGGGCGAGGCGCTCACTCGAAGGAACGGCCCGCTCAACCCGTTCCCAGACCTGTACACCAAATACCCTTGAGCGGCGTCGGGTGACGGTGTCCAGGCCAGATTGACGCCATTCCCGGCACGCGATGCGGTCAGACGGCGGGGGGGCGCGGTGACAAAAAGGCGGAGAGTTGGGTCGCCCAACAAGCTGCAGTTGCGGACGGTGATGTCTCCGCGCGCGGTGGCCAGGAGCGTCGGAACGAGCGGATCGCCCAATCCGGTGAGTTCGACTGCCCAGTGCGTAAACCGGGTCCACACGGCGGCTAATCCGGAGTCGGGCAGGGCGAGCACGGCGCGCATGAAGTTGTCCTCGGTGTAGTTCCAATCTCCGAAGTAAGACCCCTTGAGCACGTAGAATCCGGCTTTGGGGGTGGCGCTGGATTGCGCGAGATCGGCGGTGGCCACGCGCTTGACGCCGAGGGCCGGGTTCATGCTGACGCTGTTGTGGATGGCGGTGGGATGGCCATACCCACCTTGAACAGCCCAGACGGCGCTGGCATCCGCGGCCAGCGCGTCCCCGTCGAGCACGGTTTCGAGGACCGGGCGATAGAGGCGATAGGCCAGGAGGTTCCCGATGTCGTAGAGCACCCTGCTTTCGTTGTGGTATGGGTTTCCGAAATAGCCCCCAATCAACGCGCTTTGCCGGAAGGTCAGTTCCTTGTGACGATAGCGGTGGTTTTTCGTCAGGTACTGCCGCAACAAGTTTCTCTCAGACGTTCCCCGAAATGCGGGCAGCCGGGCGAAGTCGATTCGTCCGACCGCCAGGTCGAGGCCGGGGACCGCGCGAGAGGCGTTGGGTCGTTTTGGCTTGGGGAACATGTGTTGATCGAACTTCCCGTCATCCGGAATGTTGCGAAGCAGCGGGTTTTGGACCGAGGGCGCGGTTCGGACGGTCTCGTCCGTCCAATCGCCTTGGATGTCGCCGTAATAGGCGTCGGCGGGCCAGGCGCCGTTGTGGTCGATGTGGCCGTCTTCGGCGGCGAGGCCCGAGTAGGGGATGGTGACATGGCCGATGAGGAGGAGGGCGCACGTTTGGTCCGGAGCGGCTTGATAGTCGGCGGCGACGAGCGACTTGATGCGGGCGACGTCGGCCCGATAGGCGGCATTGACAGGGCCCGTCTTCCAGGCGTCATCGTCGTGGCGCGGCACGTCGTGGCGTGAGACCGCCCAGCCGTCACCTGCCAGGTCGGCCAGGAACTGATCCAGTTCCGACCTCAGACCGGAGGCCAGGGTGCGATCGACCAGGACAATGACGCGTCCGCGCTGATCGGTTGGCGGCTGGTTGAGGCCGACGATGAGTCGCTGGCCGCCCAGTCGATACATGTAGACAGCGCCGAGCCTGAGGCCTCGAGTGTCGGTGTATGACATGCCTGTGAGGTTCGTGGCCAGCACCAGCGGGTTGGGATTGCCCGGTTCGATCCGTTCGAGGGATTGGCGGTCGTTGCCCAGAGTGAACCAGGACAATTTGACGCTGGGCGGCGAGGCTGTGATTTCGGCGTGGAGGCCGGTTTGGGCGAGGTAGGCGTAGTTGCGCAACGGTGAGAGCGGGCGGTCGAAGGTCTCGACCTCATCGAACAGTCCCTCGGCTGGAAGCTCGCCGGTCAGGGTGCTTCCGATCGAGAAGACCTGCTCGCTTGCTGGG
>JAKQKQ010000068.1 GCA_029560585.1 Verrucomicrobiota bacterium
CCCCGGACCCCGCGCCACGCTGGCCGTCGGCACCCAGATGTCTTCCTGAAGTTCACCTCGCTCGCCCAGCGCCATATCACTTTGACCCGCGCATGCCCCAGCGGTTCATTCGGATCGACCGTTTTTCAACGGGCTGCTAGCCCCGGCGAGGAGGCCGGAGCGCAGCGCAGGCCGACGAGGCGGGGCCAAGCGTTCTGGGGCCGGGGTGGTTCATGCCGCGATCCTGGTCTGGCGGTTGGGGCTCCATCCCAGGATGGCCTTGAGCCACGACTGGATCTGGGCCTTCAATTCGAAGGGATCGAGCCGGTCCATCCGGTGCTGGAGTTCGGGGATCTTGGCCGGCTCGATTTTGCCGTTGGCCTTGAGCCGATCGAAGGGGGTCTGCGGCCTGTCGTAGCGGTGCAGTATCTTGCTGCCCTCGCGGCGCTTCTCGATGAGCCTCATTGCCGGGCAGAAGAAGTTCCGCCGCGGGTTCCAGAGTTGCCGGTAGAGGGCGTCGAGCATCTCGGCCTGGCGCGGATCGCCCAGCCGCCCGTAGCCGACGAGCCCGCGCACGTGGGTCTCGTTCTTTTGCTCGACCCGGGCGTTGTCGTTCTTGCGGTAGGGCCGGGAGTGGGTGAAGGCCGCTTTGCGCCCCGCCGGTGGAAGTTGGACACCAGATGATGGTTGAGAAACTCGCTGCCGTTGTCGCAGTCAAAGCCCAGAATCGGGAAATGCAGATCGGCCTCCACCGCCGCCACCCTCTCGCAGACGGCGTGCCCGCCCTTGTTGCAATAGGCGAGGTTCTCTGTCCACCGGGTGAGCACGTCGGTGAAGGTCAGCCGCCAGACGTGGTCCCCGGCGCTGCTATCGCCGCAGTGGGCCACCGAGTCCGCCTCGATCCAGCCGGGGGCCCCGACGTCGCGGTGCTCCACCTGCACTGGGATCCCGGAGCGCAAGAGCGTGCCGGGCCGGGTCCCGCACCGGGCCCGTTTGCCCAGCGCGGCGCGACGGGGCCTCAGGAGCCGGTCGATGCTCGCCGGGCTCATGGCCAAGAGCCGACCCCGGAACCCGGCATCGAGCCCGGCCGTGGCGGACCTCGTAACGGGCCAGCCACAGCGGGAGCGCCACCGCCAGCCGCTTGCCGCAGGGCTGCTCGGCGGCAGACCATCAGTTTGAGCGCCCCGGCTTCCTCCGGCCCGTACCTCTTGCGTGGACCGCCCCGCCGCGAGCCCGGCGCCCCCATGCCCATCCGACCCCCCATCAGCTCGATGGCGTGCTTGCGGCTCACACCACAGATCGCGCAGACCTCGTCCAACAGCCGACCCCGGCCCTGCCGGCCACGGCCCGCGTACCGCCACCGCACCACCAAAAGGAACTCGTATCGACTCTCTTGACTCATCTCGCAGCCCATCCCTCCGGTGTCGGCAGCTGTGAGGCAACGCTCCAGAAAGACTGGCCTCCCGGTTGCCTGCCCCGGTGCCGTTTCATTTGAGCCAATTCACTATACCGAATGCGATTGACGCCGATGTCGCATGTTGCTTGACTGAAATTATGCTTGGATATGGCGTTTTCTGGGTGAAGATCAGCGTTCGGGTGGAAAGAAATTCAAGACTTGGACAACTGATCCGTACAGGATTCTCTCGTAAAACCGCGTTTGCCAAACTTGATTGATTCATGAAACATCCGCCGCCAATACCCGGTTCGTCCGATCCAGTAGACCGCTCAATCTTCACACGGCTTCTCGCCGCCGATGAGCGAAAACTGCCCGGAACATTTATCGGGGGCCTTGTCCTGGTTGGGTTGACCGCGTGGCTTCTCAATCTGACCATTGCCAAGGATACATGGACACACGCCTTCTTCTTTGGACGCAGCTTCGTGCAATGGGTCTTGCTGTGTGCGTTCTTCGTGGGATTTGTCCATCTGGTCCGGAGAATACCCGAATGGCTCCGTGAGAAGGCGGCGCTGCGCGCAATCCAGCGTGGAGGTGCCCTGCCGAAACATCAGACCCTGGTCCACAGGCGCTGGCTGAAGTGCCGCGAGGAATTGGAGGCTTCGCTCAAGAGCGGTACGCGCATTTCAGCGAAAGCCATCGCTGAGCACGACGAAGCGGAAGTCGATGCGGCGTACCGGATGTCCGGCGATATTGTGCAGGTCTTGCCGCTGATAGGATTCTTCGGGACAGTCTTCGGACTCAGCCACGGACTATACCAGAGTTTTTTGGCTACAGGTGGCGCCACGACAAAGGATTTCGCGAAAGCCATTGCCGTCGCCTTCGACAACACCTTGCTTGGGTTGGCGCTGACCATTTTGCTGTTCATATTCCACAGCCTTCTGCGCAAACGCGAAGAGGCCCTCCTGTTGCAGCTGAATCTTGCCGCTGAAGAATGGCTGGAGCCGGGTCGCCAGTCGCGTGGCGAGAGAGGGGGAGCAGTCCATGTCGAAGACCAGATCAAGGCGGGCGAGGCTGTAAGGGACATGTGCGTCGCCGCGGGCGAAATGTGCACCTACATGGCGGAGATTGCGCAGAGGCAACGAGCCGCGATCGAAGACGGGGCGCAACTGGGCAATGCGGTGCACGAGATGTGCCTTTCGGCGAAAGGCATGTGTGCGGAGATCGCGGAGGTGGTTCGTAATGCCACCGCCGACCAGCTCCTCCCATCCCTGCGGGCACTGGAGACCAAACTGAACGAATACTCCTCTGTCATTAACCAGGCATTAAATTGGTTTGCATCGCGCCAGGAGGCTCAAGAAGCCTCCATGGCATCCATTCGTGCTGTGGCGGAACAGATCCCAGGCTTCACGCAACAATTGGCACAGAACCTCGTCGAGCGCGATGCGTCGCAACTCCGGGCTCTCTCCGACGTGGTCGCCGTTCAATCCATGAAGATACGGGAGGAAATGCGGCGGCCACGAAAGATCCGCTTCATCGAGGAGCCTGGTGGGCCCGATGGAAATCAGGGGTTTTGAGTTGGATTGAGGATGCACGGCGACGAAAAGACCTTCTCCGTCGATGTCCTGGCACTCGCGCTGCTGACGTGCCTGCTCGCAAGCGTGGTGGGCATCATGGTTCTGGCGGGGGATGGAAAGATCTTGAAACAGCGCAAGGAGTTTGCACAGAAGATCTCACAACTGTCCCGCCGGGTCACGGGAGAGGAAACAAGACTTAAAGAGATTCTGCAAAAGACGAATCTCGCAAAACTCGAGCACGATAAGGAGATCCTCAATCGTAAGATTGTGGAACTGCGAAAGCTGATTGAGGTGCGCCAGGGAATCGCGAAGGCGACGTTCGAGCGGGATCGCACAAAGACGGAGTTGGATGGGATTCAGAAGGAACTTGACGCGAGTCCCGGCCGACGAGAGATCGTGGGGAATTATCGCGGCCCCTATGTTTTGATCGAATGCCGGCAGGGGGAGGCGATGGTATATCCGGGTAAAACCCGTATTGAATCCAAACCCGGGCCGGCGGCCTTCGGCGCGCTGATTTCGCAGATCGTCAAGGCGGGTTTCGTGGTCATCGTCGTGCGCCCCAATGGCTGGTTCAACGACTCCTATGATGCACTCCGGCCGAAGATTTACGAGGCGCTGGCGGAAAAGGAGAGAGAAATCGGTCGGAGCATAAATCGCTGTGTTTTTCCGCTTGGGGGAAAGGACCCCATAGAACCATATCTTCCACCGGAGGGAGGCCCATGAAGCGCCGTTCACGGGGGTTTGGATTTCTTGGTTTTGTTGCGCTTGCGGACATGATTTTCGCCGTCAGCGCGGGGTTGTTGTTGCTCAATCCCATCAGACCTGACGAAATGGAGGAGGACGAGGCCGAGAAGGTCCCCGACCTTTCTGCGTTACACCGAATGATCAATGCGGCCGAGCAGCAGGTTTCGGAAGTAGAATCGCTGGCCAAGACGACAAAGGAGGCGGTGCAAAATACTCTATCCGAGACGAAGCAATGAGCGGGATGATGGTTCCTTCAAGGCGAAAGGGCGGGAGTGCGGGACGGCTGCTATGCACGGCATGCCTTTGGGGCATGTTGGCCGGGGGCGCGTCCCACGGTGTTGAGTTTTCCGACGAGGCTGTGGCCGCCATCAACGAAAGGCTCGTGCGGCTAAGTGAACGCCTCGCGACCTTGAAGACAACCATAACTGAGGTGGCCGCCACCGCCAGCACGCTCTCGACAATTCACGGGTCGGGGGAGGTTCTGAGTACCAACGCCGAACCCATGCCCGATATGGGGGTGCTGCAAGCGAACCACGAAGCCCTTGAAAGACAATATAAGGAGATTGTAAAGGATGCGCCGGCCGATCTTCCTGCCACAATGTCTCTCGAGGACTTGGAGAAACGGAGGGAGGGAGTGGAAAAGGAACGGAGGGCGCTTGCCGAGAAGCTGGATGACCTGAATTCTTCAGGGGCGGATGGCAGTGGAAAGCTCGTGCTGAAGGCGGAATCCCAGTCGAACGCCGGGCAGAAATTCATCGCGTTACTCCTGACGAACGGACGTGTTGTCCCGCAACGAGAACCCTATTTTGCAGGGCAATTCATGCTTGGCCGGAACAACAATACTGGGCAGCTCGTTCCGTGCGTCTCGTTCAAACGCCAGACAGATGGCATTCTCGCGGAGGAAGCCGTCTCGCAAGGAGGGATTCTCGACAACATCATCAGGCAGGATGCAGCAAGTCCCACAAGCCATGTATTCCTCCTGCGCGTGTGTTCGGATTCGGTATCGGCGTTTCACACGGTGAGGAGGGCCGTGGCGGCGCGCGGCTTTGGCTTCTCTTGGGACACCGCGGAAGACTCGAGCGTGCTGATCCCTTTGAATTCGCAGGCGGGCGGCAGTTCGCGCGGTCCGGGCCTGGGTGTCTACAGACCCGGAATGAATTAGCGACGGGATTGGGCGAGGACGGGATCAGCACCGCGTGGAGCGGTGAGATCCTAGCGGTGGTGCCGCTACCCCACGACCATAACGCCTCGACCCCTGCCGCCTAGAGGCACTGACGCGTGCAAAGTGCGGAATCCCGAGGCCTCTTGCAGGTCTCACCCAAAGGTAAAGAATTGGAATTCGCCCTTGAACCCAGGAAGACATCTGCTGGCCAGAGGGCGGGAGGCAAGTTGCTTGCCGAGTCCGGTGTTAGAGGCGGCGCTCAGGAGCCTCAATACGCCCAAGGTCTTGGCAAGTTTCTCCATACGAAACACAAACGTAGTGTCCGGACTCATGATTAGTTCTTCACCGCTGAGGCAGCCAGAAAAAACTGCCTCGCCCTTGTGAACCACGAACCGAAACGGTGGATTGGCCCGGCATTGGAGGGTGCAGAGAGCATGTACGGCGTTGGACAAACCGACGCGCGCCCGCTTCGAATGCCTCCAGTAGGCGAAGAAGCCATCGCCCAGGAACTTGTTTACGATCCCTTCGTGCCGTTCGATCACGCGCCAACACTCGTCGACCCAGCTGCCGACCAGACGTGCTACAGCCTCAGCGCCCATTTGCTGGCTCAATACCGAATAACCCACGATGTCAGCGACGAGAAACCAGCACGCATGCCGATCAATTTCGGGACGAGTGCCCCGAGTGCCCGTCGTTTCTTCGGAGCAGTCCAGCTTTTTACCACCCCTGTGACGGAAGACATGGGTATGTCCACCGAACAAGACACGGTCGCCGTCGTGCAACCGCTGCGGGCGCATCAGCAGGCGCCCGTTAACGTAGGTGCCGTTGCGACTGCCGAGATCCGCGAGCCAGAACTGACCTTCCTGCCGCAGGATTACCGCATGCCGACGCGACATCATCTCGGAAGCGAGCATGTGATCGTTGCCACGCTGGCGACCAATCGTGAGACGTTCGCCGACTACGATCTGGGTGCCCGCTTCGGTTTCCAGCCAAGCTTCGGATTGGGGTCTCTCACTCATTACCAAATCGAAACCGTGCCGTCCCAGAATGAACGACCAACTGCAGAGTTATATTGCCTCGGCGGGCGCAACTCGGCAACAGCAAGATTTCGCCGGTGTGGTCTGTTGGGCGAGCGACGCCAAAGCTACCATGGCATCACCTTGATGGCCACCTCCCGGTTCAGGCTGATCTGCCGGGCGCGGTACACCTTGCCCATCGCCCCCCTGCCCAATAGACCCTCGATCACGAAATCGCCCAGCCGGGTGCCGGCCAGCGGGTCGATGCGCGCTTCACCTCCTCCCGGTGCCTCGGCCATCGTCAGCCGCCCTCGGGATCCTCGCCGCGGTCTCCGCCCTCTTCACCGCCAGCGTCGTCGCCCAGCGAAACCTCGCCGTCGCGAACGAGAGGCGCGCGGTGGAGAGCGCGGGCCGCGCGGAACGCGCGCTAGAGGACCTGAAGAGGAGCGAGACACTCGCCCTAGAGAACGCGCGGCGCGCGGAGCTGGCGCTGGCCGATTTGAAAGCGACCGCCCCGACATTTGAGGCGCAGGCCAGATCCCTGCTTGAGGACGGAAACTTCGACGGCGCCGTGGAGAAAATCGGCTTCGCGATTCAGCTCGATAGCTCAAATCCCGGTTACCGCCTGGTCCGCGCCAACCTCCTGGAGGCCACGCAGCGCCTCGGCGATGCCGCGGAGGAATACCGCCGCATCCTAGCGCTACGCCCAGGCGACGCGGTGGCCAAGGCGAATCTCGAGCTCTGCGAGCGGCTGCTGACCGAAAACGGCGGCGCGCCCGCGCTGCGAAAGGATCTCCAGAAGCGCCTCCTGGATTCCCTGCGGGAGCAGGACCGGCTGATTGAGGCGGGGCAGTTGAACGCGCTGTTCGAGCCCGACTTTGCCATCGCGCGCGCGACCCTCGACGCGCGCCTCAAGGAATACAGCACGCAGGCCGGATGGAAGGACATGGGGCGCGTCACCCGGCTTCCGAACAACAGTTTCCGCCTCAATCTCACCCATCTCAAGCTCGGCGATCTCTCCATCCTCAGGGGCATCCCCATCTCCGAGCTAAACCTCTTCGGGCCGGCAGAAGGGCGGGATGCCGACGCGCTGCCGCCCCTGCTAAAGGGCCTAGCCGGCCTGCCCCTGAAGAGCCTGGACATCTCCGGGTGGGTGGCCCTGAAAGACCTTTCTCCCCTGCGGGGCCTCCCGCTGGAGTCGCTCAAGCTGGCCAATACGAAGGTGGCCGACCTCGCCCCCTTGGCCGGGATGAGGCTTCGCGTTCTCGATATCGGCCACACGCCCATATCCGATCTCGCGCCGCTGGCCGGGATGCCGCTGGAGCATCTCGACATCCGCTACACCCGGGTCGCCGACCTGATCCCCCTGAGGGGCGCGCCGCTGAAGGGGCTTAATATCTGGCAATCCCACGTCGTCGATATCTCACCATTGGCCGGCGCCCCACTTGAAGAACTTGCCCTGCTGCAGACGGACGTCGCCGATATTGCGCCACTGGCGAATTGCCCCACGCTGAAGGTCCTGAGCATCTATGGCACCAAGGTCAGCGACCTGACTCCACTGGGGAAACTCAAGCTCGTTGACCTCGCTTGCCATTGGTGCAAGGTCACAAACATTGAACCTCTCCGCGGCCAACCGTTGCGGAGCATTAATCTAGGTGGCCTGCGCGTCACCGACGTGAGTCCATTGGCCGATTGCCCCACCCTTGAGTCAGTCGCACTGAACACCGCCGCCAAAAACGTGGAGGTTCTCCGAAAACTGACTAGGCTTAAGTTGATTTCCACACGTCTGTCTGGATGGGGGCCCGCGCAAACGGCCGCTGAATTCTGGAAGGAGTACGACGCCAAGAGGGCCGGCGGGACAAAATAGGCGGCGCAATCTCCTCATCTGCAAGACGTACCGCAGCGCTGCCCCGAATGCCATCCAGCCCTCGCATAGGTCGATCGAGCTGTTCGAGCACACGAACTCCCGGGTCTGCTCAGGCGACGCCGAGTGCGCCCGGAACCCGTGGAACGGATCGCCCACGTCGCCCGCGGTCTCATCAAAGAACGTGCGCGAATCCTGGACCTGCCCATACACCGTCAGCCATGAAGTCGGCCGCATCGTCAACCCGAACCGCAGCCGCCGGAACGGGCCAACGTCGTTCCGCATGTCGTAGCCGTCATTGTAGTCCAGCCAGTTCTCGCGGCACTCGAAACGCTCATTGACGCTGATGTCCGCGCGCAGGGCGCCGCCGAACCAATGCATCGGCTCGCCCGGCTGCCACGCCTTCGCGTCGGTCGGCAGGTCCACTAAGACGATCGATTGCTGCAATCCGGCGTTACCTGCCTCCATCATACTGGTTCCCCCCCGCGGTGGCCGAACTCATACGACAGGCCGAGACGCACACCACCGCCCCCAGCCCCGCCCCGATCAGCGGGTCGATATATATCCCGCCTGCTTTACGTCGACGTAGCTGCCCTTGTCTTCCCACTTGTCCGCGGGGAAAGTCCGCGGAGGATCGACAAAGATGTGGCCCCCGTCTCCCTCGGCGACATATGCCAACCCGGCGACGACGACCACATCGCCTGCCCACCCGAGCGCGCCGCAGGACCCCAGAGTCCTCGGATCGCCAGGATCGGAGAGATCCACCACATGGAACCCTTCGTCCCCGCACGCCGCGACCGCCGCGCACGGCAATCCACTCACCCTCCCGGCCCCCAAGGACACCGCCCGAGCCGCGCCGACCATATCCCGAAGAGTACCGCCTCATAAAACCATACTCCAGCGCAATTGCCGCCGCGCATGCCCCATCCCACAGGTTGAGCAGCGCCAGCGGGCAATAGACCCCGAAGGCGATCTGGCACACGCCCCTTATCATGGGCACCGGGGTGTGCCATCTGACGCAACACCGGCAGTAACATTCTGTTCGCCAGGCGCGCCCGTCAGGGCGTCAAGGGCGAATCAAAAATACCATATATAATCGATGCAGGATCACGCTCGCTGGCTACGGCCACAATGGGCGTTCGTCTCAGTAACCTAGCCCGGATATTTCGCAGCCTGCCGGCTGTGAAATTCCGGGCTCTGAGAAAACCGCGCCATGAAAGCCGTTCATTTGGAAAGGTCAGGCAAAGACTGGGCTTTTTCGCGATTGCGGAGTGTGTTTCGCGAACCGGTGGCCCCAGACCCTTCAAAGTCGCGTTCTTCGGAGCGCGGTTTTCCTTTGAGCCTGCATATTTCACGCGGAAGCGTGAAATATGCAGGCTAGGCGCTTACTGAAGTGTTTGGTAAATGACGGCAGGCGGTTACGCAAGGTCGAAGCGATCCAGATTCATCACCTTGCTCCAAGCCGTGACGAAATCCCGCACGAACTTCTTCTCCGCGTCCGAACTTCCATAGACTTCTGCCAGGGCGCGGAGCTGGGAATTTGAACCGAAGACGAGATCGACGCGTGTGCCGGTCCACCTGCGCTTGCCGGTCTTGCGATCGAAGCCTTCAAACACGTCCGCCTCGGACGAGACCACCTTCCACTCAGTGCCCATGTCGAGCAGATTCACGAAGAAGTCGTTGGTCAACGCCTCCGGCCGCTTGGTGAAGACGCCGTGTTGCGAGCCACCCGCGTTGGTCTTCAAGGCGCGCATGCCGCCGATGAGCACCGTCATTTCGGGCGCGGTCAGGGTGAGCAAGTGCGCCTTGTCAATCAGCAGCGCTTCGGCGGGCACGCTGTATTTGCCCTTGAGGTAATTGCGGAAGCCGTCCGCGACGGGTTCGAGCACGGCGAAGGAAGCCACATCGGTCTGCTCCTGCGTGGCATCCATGCGTCCCGGTTTGAAGGGAACCGTGACCTTGTGCCCGGCGTTCTTCGCCGCTTGCTCGACGCCGGCGCAGCCGCCCAGGACGATCAGGTCAGCCAGCGAGACCCTCTTGCCACCTTTTGCGGTCTTGTTGAACGCGCTCTGGATGCCCGCGAGCGTTTTCAGCACTTTTGCCAACTGTTTCGGCTGGTTGACTTCCCAATCTTTCTGTGGCGCGAGGCGGATGCGTGCGCCGTTCGCTCCGCCACGTTTGTCGGAGCCGCGGAAGGTGGACGCCGATGCCCAGGCAGTGGAGACCAGTTGCGACACGGACAGGCCAGACTTCAGGATCTTGTCCTTCAGTGCCGCGATTTCCTTCGGGCCAATTAATTTGTGATTCACTGCGGGAATCGGGTCTTGCCAGAGAAGTTCTTCGGCGGGCACTTCCGGTCCGAGGTAGCGCGCTCGTGGGCCCATGTCGCGGTGCGTCAACTTGAACCACGCGCGAGCAAATGCGTCCGCGAACTGATCCGGGTTATCCAGGAAGCGTCGCGAGATCTTTTCGTAAGCGGGGTCGAACCGCAGGGCGAGATCCGTGGTGAGCATGGAGGGTGCGACCCGCTTCGAGGCGTCATGCGCGTGCGGTACCGTGCCGGCGCCGGCGCCGCCCTTCGGCGTCCACTGATGCGCGCCCGCCGGGCTCTTGGTCAGTTCCCACTCATAACCAAACAGGTTCCAGAAAAAGTTGTTGCTCCACTTCGTTGGCGTGGTGGTCCATGTGACTTCCAATCCGCTGGTGATCGTGTCGCCGCCTTTGCCGCTGCCGAAGCTGCTCTTCCAACCCAAACCCTGTTGCTCGAGCGGCGCCGCCTCCGGCTCCGGCCCGACATGAGACGCCGGGCCGGCCCCGTGCGTTTTGCCGAAGGTGTGGCCACCGGCGATGAGCGCCACCGTTTCCTCGTCGTTCATCGCCATGCGGGCGAAGGTCTCGCGGATGTCGCGCGCGGCGGCGACAGGATCAGGGCTGCCATTCGGGCCCTCCGGGTTGACGTAGATCAGCCCCATCTGCACGGCGGCAAGCGGGTTCTCAAGATCACGGTCGCCGGAGTAGCGTTTGTCAGCCAGCCAAGTCGTCTCTCTGCCCCAATAGACGTCGTGGTCCGGCTCCCAAGTATCCTCGCGACCTCCGCCGAACCCGATTGTCTTGAAGCCCATCGTTTCGAGCGCGACGTTGCCCGCGAGGATCATCAGGTCGGCCCACGAAATTTTCCGGCCGTATTTCTGTTTGATTGGCCAAAGCAGGCGACGCGCTTTGTCGAGGCTGACGTTGTCCGGCCAACTATTCAGTGGGGCGAAGCGCTGCTGCCCCCGACCGCCACCGCCACGACCGTCGCCGGTGCGGTAGGTGCCGGCGCTGTGCCACGCCATGCGGATGAACAATGGCCCATAGTGACCGAAGTCCGCCGGCCACCATTCCTGCGAATCGGTCATCAGCACCGCAAGGTCCTTCTTCAACGCCGCGTAGTCGAGGCTCTTGAACTCCTTCGCGTAGTCAAAGTCTGCGCCCATCGGGTCGGACTTGGAAGAATGTTGGTGCAGCAACTCGACCTTCAACTGGTTCGGCCACCAGTCGCGGTTGGTGGTGGCGGCGGCACCGTGATGAAATGGGCATTGGGGTTCTTTGGATTCGGTTGCCATACGCAATCTCCTCAGATCGGTTGAATGGAATTCTGTTTTAGTCTAGCGCATAGGAAATTGCTTTGGGCGGCCCTGCGCGCGGAAAACGGCATCCACGAGCACTCGGGGCCCGAAACCCCATGCTGAACCGCTCCGACCACGCCAAGACGATAGCACAGGGCCCATCGCAGATCGAGTGGGAATGCCGACGCCGGGGTCCGCATTTCACCGGCCGCGCGACACCTGGGCCAACGCGGTTTCCGAGGCCTCGGGCCCTCCCGGTGGAGACTCGCGACCCAAACCAACATGGGCTCCGATGGCGTTCTTCAACGGCCAGTTAGCATGGCGCCGTCATCGCTGGTGGGTCACCATCTCTGGCGCAAGGAGCCCGCAGGGCGCATGGAACCGGAGATGGGGTCGCTTGGATGCCGCAAAATTCAGAGGGCACCGACAGCCCGGTCTGCCGTGCGCCCGTGGAGGTCGCTCACTACAGTGCGATGTAGCCCGCCTTGTCGGTCCACTGGTGCGGGGGAAATTCGATGGTGGGATCGACGATGGCATGGCCAACCTTGTTGGCGGAAATGCCCAGGTGCGGGAGCCCCTTGCTCACGGGACCCCTGACGGGCATACCCTCCGCCGTGAATATCGCGGTGTGGGTGAGGCAAAGGATCTGATTCGGATTGTGCGGATCCGCAAACAGAGGGTTTCCCTGATGGGGGCAAACCGCGATGACAGCAAAAAGTCGGTTCTTGTGTCGGACGACGAGGAAGTCGTGCCCGACGAATTTTTCCGATACTTGATTTTTTGTGTAGGCGGCAATCGGCCCGATATCGACGGGCTTGTCCCCAAGTGCCAGGGCCCGCGAGGCACCGCAGGCCGCACCCAGAAAGCAGCCTGAGGCCAGCGCGCAGAAACGCCTTCGGCGCATCAGGGACGAAGCCCCATGCTCTTCGTGGGAACAGTCAGCCACAAATTCACTTCCAGCGATCCCCTGGGCCGAACTCGTCCCCGCCTGCTTCCCGGCCTCCCGTGGTCCAATCTCAGCCTCTCCCAGCATGGAGGCACTTTAGCAGGGAACCCGCATGAGGTCGAGTGGGGCCCAGGGGTCCGAAAACGCGTTGGGAAACCCTTTCCACAATTGCCTTCGGCAGGGGCGAGACGCCCAAACCGACGGGCCTAACCGACGGGGTCACCTAACCGACGCGGTCACCTAACCGACGGGGTCACATCTCAACATTACTAACCGACGGGGTCACATCTCAACATTAGACATTTTGTCCACGCGGTGCGCGGGCAGGGCCGTCGATTGGGTGTTCAACCGCTTCACGAGCGTGCTGAAGATCGTGAACCCCCACACCGCCCTGCGCCGTGGCGAGGCCCCGCATGGCCTCTTCGGCGCCGTCGTCGGGATGTCATGGTAGGGAGGGATGGCCGCATTCCCAACCGAGGAGCGGCGCTCTCTTTAAATGTCCGATTCACCCCCCCCTCGCGCCCGATCCGACGCCCGGATCACGGCGATCGAGGTGTGCCATCTAGCCCGGAATCTCAGAGCTGGCAGGCTATGAAACACCCGGGTCAGGCACCCTGAGAGTCTTTATCTAACTCATGATAAGACTTTTACGCTATTCCCCGCCATGGACTTCAGGGTTCGATTTCCTCCGCTCGCACCAGTCCTTCCTCTCAGTCGAATGGGCACCCGTGGGCACCGGGAAAGGTGCGCTGAGATTACGATTCACTCTGGATGCCGCGCACAACTCTTGCTCACGCGCACAGAGACCCGGCCCGGGTGCGGCGCCGCAGCCCCCCCGCTGCAGGCTTGGGCAACCGGAGGCTATGGTGAGGCGATTCCTGAGTTCGTGACCGACTCGCTGCGCCTCGTCCATGTCCTCGGCCCGCTCGTCCGGTGTGCCCAGCCTGACCATCAAGACTCCCAACCGCCCCGCGAGGATCGCGCAGCGGGGGCATGACATGTGCCCCCTCCACGCCGCAGGCACGTCGAGATCTTGAGCATTCTCAGTTGCCATGGGGCCTTCAACCGTTGAGTCCTTTGTCCAAAGTCAGCAGCGTGTTGGAAATCTCTCCGTACAGATTGTAGGCTCGGGCCAGTGCGGCGCTCGCCGCCGGACCGTCCCCCGTCCGGCGGGAGGCGATCGCCATCTCAGTGACCTTGTGGAATTCCTCGTGGACCGAGCGCAGTTTGGCAAATACACCGTCATTTTGGAGACGGGCATCGGCCGCACCATCGCCGTAAATCCACTTGCCCAGCTTGCAGTTATGGCAATCGGTTGCCTGCGGGTCGTCGCGCTTTCCGTCTATGAAGTCGCTCACCCGCTGCAGGTAGTCCATGTGCGCGTTGAGCACAACGATAACATCCTCTGGTTTCATGCGCGCCCTCCCTATCCCAGCGACTCCGCAAGCCTGCGCGCGAGGCTGCGCGCCTGCATGTGCACCATGCCGACGCTCGCGCCGGGGCCGACCAACACCGCCAGTACGGCCGCGCGACCCGCGCCATAGATAAAGACTTGCCCGGCGTCGCCCCCGAAGCCGGACTCGACAAGATTCCCGATGCCCATGGTCTCGGTGATCCGGACGCCGAGACCCAGCGCCGTGGAAACCATCGCGGCCACGCGGTTGGGATCGATCCCGTGGAGCGCGTGGGCCACCGGCAGGCCATCCCGAGTGGCCAAAATAGTTCCCCGGCACTCCCCGATGCTCGATCGCAACTCGTCAAGCAGCGCGGTCAATTGTTCTGTCGTCGCCATATCTCCGTTTCTCCTTTTTTTGTGGTTTTCTGTTTCGCGCCCGTGGCCATCGGCCGGGCCCGGTCCCCTTCGGATACCGCACCCATCAGGCCGAAAAGCTTTACCAGCGCGCCAAACCCCTGAGATCGATCGCGCGCATCGACACCGAGGACCCCTGCCGGACCCACGCCGAAAAAGGCGGCGATCTCGTCCGGTTCCCACGCCCGGCCGAGATCCAGCTTGGTCACGCCAATGAGATACGGTAGTGCCACCTGTGTCGTGACAAACTCGAGGATATTTCGGGCCTTGGGGAAATCCCGCGGCGAATTGCCCGCGACCAGCATCAGCAGTCCGGCGGCGCCGTGGCACAGCACTTCCCACATGAAATCAAAACGCTCTTGACCGGGGGTTCCGTACAGGTGGATCTGCCAGCCGTCCACTTCGATCATCCCGAAATCCAGGGCGACCGTGGTGGTCGCCTTGCCTATGCACTCGCTGGCGGGCGCATCGGTGTTGACCACTCCCACCTGTGAAAGGGCCCCGATTAGCGTCGTCTTTCCCGCCCCAACCGGTCCCGAGACCACGATCTTGATCGGTTCGCGACTCAAGCCGGCCTCCCCCAAAATACCGACGCCAACCGCCCCATTAGGGCGTTCAGGATGCCGACCGAAGGCCTCGCCACTCTAGCGCGCCGCAGGTCGATCCCGTCTCCGGAATATTGCGGGGGGAGGATCTCCCCCAGGGGATCGCGGTCCTCTGGAGCCGCACCATCGGGCGACCCCTCCCCCGCGAAAGCCCCTGCCAGCACGGGGGCCTGCGGCGCCGGTTGATTTATGACCGCCCCAGACCAGCACGCCTCGGTCGGCCATGGGGGCAAGGCGCGCGTCTCCCGGTGCATCGGCACGATCCATCCCGCCACCCTGAGTTTGTACAGATAGAGGCGCACCCGATCCACCGATATGCCGAGCGTGGTCGCCAGTGAGATCCCATTCGTTCCCGCCCGCAGTGCGGTCGACGCCGCCTCCCAAAACCCGGCCAGATCAGCATCCAGCCACCCCACGTCTTGCTGAATCACTCGAAAATAGGTCTGCTCGTTCGGCAGGTCCGCATGAAACGAGTTGATCTCATCAACCGCCGCCATGCTAGCCAAGAGCAAATGGTCGACGTGAAGCGAATACAGCACCCCGCAGGAGGGTTCCTCTCCCCGTTCGAAAGAAAACTCTCCCTCCTGACAGAGCATCAGTTCGACGAGGCAATCCCGCACCTGAAGCACTTCGCCCACCCACGCGCCCCGGGCGCAAAGCGCCACCAAGTAACCATCGCAGAAGAACAGATCCGCCCTCTCGATCCCCGGATTCCCCCGGATTACAAACTGCCCCCTCTGGCGACCCACCAGGGCTAGAATGTCCGGCATCTGTATGTCCCGGAAGTTGCCAAAAATCATCGGATTATCCTTCAACAGCTCTTGCTTAACAGACACCAAGCACGAATCGTGCCAACTGACCAAAACCCCAAAAAATACCGCTAATTCAGTTAATTTATTTGAATAAATGGTCGATTCTTCCGGGGCCAAGGTCCACCGCAGGCGGCAAACGGCTGACTTGAACAAGAGCAAGTTATTCTGCAAGTGCTGCTTGCGAATACTAAAAACGCTTGACGTCGAGTGGAGCTCAACCTCTGTTGGCGCTACGACCCATGTAGAATGATCCCGCGTCGCAAAAGATTCGTTTTATCGTTCGTACACCAATATTGCGAGATCCTGATGCCCAGAAAGATACGAGGATTTCGTCGTATAACCCACGAACGTATCGTGGAAACCACGACAATATGGAGGGTGGGTTCTACCCGCGGGTTGGGCGTTTGATGCCCATCTTCACCAAGCGCGATTCCAGCGTGGTCGGCTTAAGTCCGAGCAACGCCGCCGCACCACCTGGACCGCGGATGCGCCAACCCGTTTTCTCAAGAACCCTGAGGATGCGGCTGCGCTCGGCCTGCTCGGGCGATCCGTGGTTGGCTCCGGTCCCTTTCGCATCGGCGGAGTGCTGGACCGGCATGGCCGAGGGGATTGCCGACCGCCCCGCTTCCATCAATGGGTCCCATGCGAGAGGAGCCCCACCGCGGGCGAGGATGGAGGCGCGCTCGACCAGATTGCGCAATTCCCTGACGTTGCCCGGCCAATGATACCGCTGCAAATTGAGCTGCACCTCCTCGGGAATCTCGATGTCGACGGCCTCCGCGCCGCACAGCGTCTCGGCGAAGTACTTGAGCAGCAGCGGGACGTCGCTCGTTCTCTCCCGCAGGGGGGGCAAGTGGATCGGAAAGACGTTGAGCCTGTAAAAAAGATCCTCGCGCAAAGCCCCCACGCGGACCCTGTCGGCCAGATTCCTGTTCGATGCCGCTATGACGCGGACGTCAACGCGCAAAGTCTCGTTGCCACCAAGGCGTTCGAACTCCCCGCTCTCAAGCACGCGCAGCAGCTTCGCCTGAATCTCCGCCGAGAGCGAGTCCACCTCATCCAGAAAAAGGGTGGAGCCATCGGCTGTCTCGAAACGGCCGATCCGCCTTGCGACGGCACCCGTGTAGGCCCCTTTTTCCGAGCCAAATAGCTCAGCCTCGACCAGTGCAGAAGGCAGTGCGGCGCAATTCAGCACGACCATCCGCCGGCTCGATCGCGGGCTCGCGTCGTGTATGAGATGGGCGGCCACCTCCTTGCCCGTGCCCGTCTCCCCCAGCAGGAGCACCGTCGAATCGGTGCACGCCACCTGCTCGATGGCGTCCAGGACCGCCTTGATGGCCGGGCTGTCACCGACGAGTTCTGCCTTCGGGGCGTATTGGTCGATCTCCTGCCGCAAGATGACGTTCTCCCGCCTGACCCGCCTGCTCATCGCGCTTATTCGATCCATCGCCGTCCGCAGGTCCCCCTCGACCTTGCGCCGCAACACCACCTCGTTCTGAAGCTCGACCGTTCTGTGCCGCAGGCTCTCCTCCGCCCGCAGCTTCACGTACACGTTCCACGCCATGTCGGCCAACTGCGAGACCATATCCATATCCCGGGGGTTATAGTCAGTGGGCTTATTGCCCACGCCCAAGACGGCTACGACCAGACCGCGACGGACGATGGGCACCACCAATTCTCGAATAACGGGGGCGTGGCCCGCGGGCAACCCCCGGCGATGGGGCAGGCTTGCGTAATCATTGTGGGCCACCGCGCGGCGCTGCCGGACGGCGTCCACCCACACCCCGGCATCTTCGATGGGGTAGTGCATCCCCTGCCCCTCCATCTTGCACATGTCCCGCGTCGTGTTCGTCGACCACACCTGAAGCGAAAGCGAGCATTGGTCGGCCTCGACAAAGTGCAGGAAGCCGATCTTGCTCCCCGTCAATGCCTCCGCCAAATCCAGCGTCTCGCGCAAAACTTCAGTCGCAGACCCTTCCGGCACAAAGTCCCACAGCTGCAGCCGGGCCTGGATCAGTTTCTCCCGACGCTTCTCCTCGCTGATGTCACGCGCCACGTGCACGGCACCGCAAACCCGACCGCTCGGGCACAGGATCGGTGAGACTGTGACCGCAATCCATGCGCCGAGAAGTCCGCCCTCAACCACCTTTGTCTGTGAGCCAGCGCCTTTAAGGACGTCGGTGTATGGACACCCCCTGGGAGGGCAATCGCCGCCGTGGACGCAGCAGTGACAACGCTGGCCCCTCAGGGCCTCCGGCGATACGCCAAGACGCTCGGCCATCGCGCGGTTCGCCCTCAGTATTCGGTACTCGGTATCAAGGATACACACCAAGTCAGAAACGGCGTCAAACGCAAGCTCACAGACATGCTCCATCTGCCCGGCCGACCAATGCGCGGCATCCAAAAAATCCTGCTCGTTGAAAGACATTTAGATCAGACTGTGTTGTTCTTGTTCCGAATTCGGACCGGTATTCGCGCGCGCCCACCAGTGGTGCATCCACCTAGTATATCGTTACATTCCTTCGATTCCGCCCGCAAACGGAAAAGAGGCATGGCGACTCTCTCTCGCCGATCCGCCGAAGGTTTCCTCTTCTCCCCCCGGACCTCATCCGCAGTGAATCAGTGTCACTCTCAGCACCATGCGCCGACGTCCCATCGCGACGACTCCTTCCAAGTCCCTGGCGCCCATTACTTGCGTGGGCGACCCGATGATTTCTCGCGTGTGCTTTGCTTCGGCACAGTCCCTGGCTGGCGGGTGGTGGAACGACTGCCACCGACGGCCATCGCCGAACTTGAGATTTTCTCGAAGACTGCCGCGCCATTAACCCCTAAAGCAGACCTGGAAGTCACGGCGGCGGATCTCCCATCGCTCGCGGGGGCTAACGTCCACTGAATTTCATTCAGGAGGCCACTGCGAAACGTCAATCGTGTCCCGTCGAAAACCACGGGGTGAGTGCCGCGGCCGAGCCGTGATGATGACGTTATGGTTCCCATGTCTGGGGAGACCACGAGCGTGACCTCGACATTGCCCCAAATGCCCTGGCTGATGGTCCCCCGCCAGGTCCCAACAGCCGGCGGCTGTGCGGGCGCCCGCTGCGCCTGGCGCGGCTCGTCCCGCGGTTTCTCCTTTCGGGGTTGTGATTTCGAGGGGGTCTCGCGGCTCCGGGACATCGGCTCGGCCGAGGGCCGCTTGGTCGGCGACTTGCCTCCCGCTGACGCCGGCCCAGTCGCCTCCGGGGCTGCCGAAACCGATGCCGAAATCCCGACGGCGCCCCATGCGAGCGACAGCACGGCAAGGAGCATGCGCCTCGCAGCTTTCATCGTTGGCTTTCTAACTCCAGCACGCACCTGAATCCGTACGTCGTGAGGCGGGAACTAGGCAGATCGAGGTTGCGGGCCGAAGAGTACAAGAACGCGGCATCATAGTTGAACCACGAACCTCCCCTCAAGACACGATAGACGTCCCCCTTGGCAATGTCCCTCTCCCATTCTGAGCCATCCCGGGACTTCTCTGAAAAATCCCAGCCTGTGCCATCCAGGTGCTTCCGATAGATCGCGTCCGTGTACCAATCCTCACACCACTCCCACACGTTGCCCCCCAGATCGTAGATGCCGCACTGATTGGCGGCGTAACTGCCCACCGGCGCCGTCCGCTCCGCGCCGTCATCCAGCCCTTCGACCACCTGCCACTCTTTTCCCGGCAGGCCCTGCGCCCCCCTCTTGTCCAAGTAATTCCCCGTCCCCTCGGGTGGCGGCCACCGGTTCCCCCAAGGGTATTTTTCCGTCCCCGCTGCGGCCGACCACTCCCCGTCGCTCGGCAGCCGATACTTCTGCCCTTCTTCCTCGGACAGCCAATGGCAGAACGCCTCGGCCTCCTCCCAGCTCACGCACACGACGGGATGGTCCGCCCCCTGCACGAAGCCCGGATTCTCCCAACCCGCAGACTGATCCAACTCCCAAGTCGTCACGTACCCGCCGTCTTCGTCACCCGTGACTTTCATCACATAGGACCCGCCCACCTGCTTGAAATTCGTTTCCCGCGCAAAACGCCGGAAATCCCTCACGCGCGTTTCTGTCCGGCACACCAGAACATCGCCCATGCCCGGAACCGGCACGAACTCCATCCCAAGACTGTTCTTCCAAGGTTGCCCCGACTTGGGCCGGGGATACCTCTCCATCCGCCCCACCAGCACTGACTCCTTGCGGGCCTCCACGACCCCCGCAACCTCCGCCGACATGTATCCTTTCAATTTCAGCGCGTAGCGCACCGCGCCGGGCTTCAGCTCCGGCAGTCTCAGCGGCGTCGTCCCCAGTCTATTGGATCCCTCGGACACCTCGGCGCCGGAAGGCTCGCTCGTCAACAGGGCACTCCCAAAAGCAAACGAGATCGAAACGGATGCCTCCCTGCCTTTCTCCACCGTGGCGGTCCTCGTCTGTTCCGGCCAATCCTTGTACCGGAATACGAGCCCGTGGGTCCCGGTCGGCAAGTCCACACGAAACGGTGTCGAACCCAGGAGCTTGTCCCCCGAAAACACCTCGACGCCCGGCGGTTCACTGGTCACCGAAAGCCCGCCTTGGCCAAACGTCCAGCTCAGTCCGGCCACTCGCCCTCGCTCGACCCGGGCCTCGCCGAGATAGTCCGGCCATCCCTCCCTCAACAGCCTCACCGCATACACGCCCGTGGGCAGGCCCGCGATCGTCGCCGGCGTCGTCCCCGACAACGGCACCCCAGCCGGCATCTCTGATTTCGCCCCGTCGCCCTCCGTGAGATTCACCTCGTAGCGCTGCCCAACAGGTTCCGTTGTGAGCTGAAGTGTCCCAACACTGCGCGTCAGCCGGATGATTCCAGGAGTGACAAACTGATTCTCGATAATGTCGATCTCCTTGTCCACAGGCTCATAGCCATTCATCCGGATCCGGAGCGGATACCTCCCCAGCCGCAAATCCCCCTCCCGAAATGGACTGTTCCCCTTGGCCACGCCGCCGACCGTAACCTCTGCCCCAGGCGGATCGGTGGCGATCTCGACACCGCCCCGCGCCGACGCCAAGCGCACAGCCTCCTCCTTCGCTGCCTGCAACTGGGCCAGCCCCTCCGCCGCCGCCGCATTGCCTGGATCAAGCTTCCTCACCTCCGCGTACACCATCTGACCCCTGACAAAATCCTTTGCCGCGAGCGCCACCGCGCCCTCTTTCAAAAGTCGGACCACCTCCTCCTGCTTGGCCTCGGCTTCGCGTTTGGGTGATTCGACCCCAAACCACCAACCGACGGCCGTCGCAAACACGACGCATAGCGCCACCACCACGGCGAGCGGCCCCCACGCCCTCGCCTTCGGTCTCTTGCCCTGCGCCAACAGGCTGGTGGTGGTCGCACCCCCAAGGCGCGCGAAGACCTCACCGGCCGTCGCCGGTCGATTCGCAGCCTTCTTCTCAAGGCAGGCGGCGACCGTCTCCTCCCACTCCGGCAACACATCCCCCCCGAGCCCGAGCTCGATTCGTCGCTGGGCCATCGGAGGCGGCACCTTGTTCAGGATCAAATAGGATAAATCGCCCCCGAAAAAGGGCGGCCTTCCGGTGATGAGATCGTACAGCGTCGATCCTAGGGCGTAGATATCGTCCGCCGCGCGCGGCGGCTCGTTCTCGAGCTGCTGCGGACTCATGTAGGCCAGGGTCCCGCTCACGCTGGTCCGCACCGACACGCGGCTGGCGGAATCCGAAAGGCTCCGCGCGATCCCAAAGTCGGTCACCTTCAAATCGCCGCGCGAATTGACCATCAGGTTGGAGGGCTTGAGATCGCGGTGCACCACCCTTGCCTTGCCGTGCGCATAATCCAGCGCATCGCAGAGCTGCCCAATCAGGCCGTAAAGCTCCAGGGGCTCGAAGCACCGCCGCGCCCGCTCATGTCGCATGGCCGAGAGCGTGGGACCGTCTATATACTCCATCGCGATGGCCGCCGACTCCGCGTCATCGGCCAGATCAAATACCTTCACGATATAGAGATGATTGAGCGCGCGGCTGCGCCTGGTCTCCCTCTTGAGGTCATCCAGGGCCACCACATCCATGCGCACCATCTCTGGCAGGAACTTCAGCGCCACATGCTCCTCGAGCTTCTCGTCCCGCGCCAGCCACACCACCGCCATGCCCCCGCGCCCCAGCATCCGCTCCAACCGATATCGGCCAAATACGATCTGCCCCCCCGCCAGCCTTCGCACGGTCTGGCCAAAATCGATGTCCGGCGCCCCGCTTCCAGGCGTGTCGCTCGCCCGCTTCGCCCCTCCGCTCAAGGTCCGTTCGTCCATCGCCGGGCTCCGTTAGCATTCTGCTGCCAGAGGAGCTCCACCCCATGGGCTCCAGGATATTCTAATGGTATTCGCCCTCGCTTGGCCAGCGCGGAAACCTGGAGGCGGGACGGCCCTCCCCATGGCGCCCTTTCGCTTGAGGCGATCCGCCCAAGCCCTTAGCATGCGGCCATCTGTCCGGAGCCCCTCCATGAAGATCCGCAAAGCCGTCATCACCGCCGCCGCACCCTCGCAGCGCACCCTGCCCCTCCAGCGCCTGGTCGATCGCGACGGCCAGGAGAAGAGCGCTCTCCAGGTTCTCATCGAGGAGGTCGTTAGCGCCGGGGTCGAGGAGATCGCCATCGTCATCTGCCCCGGCGACGAGACCCCCTATCGCGAGGCGGCACAAGAGCACGCCCCTCGCCTCACCTTCACGCCGCAGGCGGATCCCCGCGGCTATGGGCACGCGCTCTGGTGCGCGTCGGAATTCACCGCCCGTGACCCCTTCCTCCACCTCGTCGGCGACCACCTCTACCTCAGCCGCGAAAAGCGCCGGTGCGCGCAGCAACTCATCGAGGTCGCCACCTCGCAGTCCTGCACCGTGTCGGCCGTCCAGGCAACACGCGAGAGCATGCTCCCATATTACGGGACCGTCGGAGGCCACCGCATCCCGCGCAGCCGCGACCTGTACCAGATCGAACGGGTCGCCGAAAAGCCGACCCCCACCGAAGCCGAGCAGACCCTGAACGTGCCCGGCCTCCGCGCCGGCCACTACCTGTGCCTGTTTGGCATGCACGTGCTCAACCCAGCCATCATGGACATCCTTCGCGATGCCGTCGCCCGCACCGCTGCCGACGAGAAGATCGGCCTGTCGCCCGCGCTCTCCGAACTCGCCCGGCGGGAGCGCTACCTCGCGCTCGAGGTCCGCGGCGACCGCTATAACATCGGCGTCAAGTACGGCCTGCTCATGGCCCAACTTGCCCTCGCCCTGGCCGGGAACGACCGCGACATGGTCCTCGCCCAACTTGTCGAGCACCTCGCCTCCGGCCACATGCAGCCCATACCGCCAGGCACCTGAACCGCTTGCCCCAAATGTCTGACCTTCTCCAGATCATCACGTCCGGCGACGCCGCGCGACGCAATCTCCCTCTCGAGGTGGCCTGCCGCGGCCTCGACGCCGCCGCCCTGCTGCGGGAATCCGCGAGCCTCGACGCCTTCCGCCGCTCCTGCGACAATCTCTACCATCGCGTCCGGGCCCTGCTCTTCCTCTACGCGATCCACCGGTTCCACCTCCCGGCCGCCCTGCGCCACCAGAGACCCTCCCGCGTGCCCTTTGACGGCTACGGTCACCTCCTGCGCCGCCGATTCAAGGAGGCCATCGACATCTTCCTCTGCGCCATGCAGGAAGAGGGACCCAGCGACGGTCTCTCCAGCGCGCTCGCCCTCGCCTACCGCGACCTTGCGTTCGCCACCCTCGCCAACCAGGTCCGCCGCAGCGTCCGCTCCGTCCGCGGCAACCAGTGGATGTTCCGCATGGGACACCCCGACGACCAGCCCCTGCGCATCCGGCCCGAGTTGCTCCGTCGCTCTCCCGGCGGCCCCTATCCGATACTCTCGGAACGCACGCCCGTCCGCATGGACCTTTCGCACTCGGCGTGGAGCGACATCTTCTTTCTGGGCATGGATTTTCCAGAGGGCGCCCGCGTCCTCAATGTCTCCATCGACCTCGCGGTCCATGGTCGCGATCCCTCACCCCGCCCCCCCATCGAAACATACCTCCGGGTCATCGATGAACCCGTGCTGCGCCTCGTCTCTGTCGACCTCGGCGCCTCGGCCACGATATCCGGCCTGTCCGATGTCTTCGACTTCGCGCGGGACTACCTTGGGCTGCTCAAGGCCGCGCTCATCGCCTCCGGCATCGTCCCCGCGGGCCTCGAGGGCTCGGAGGAAAGCCTCGCCGATTTGCTCGCCACGATGGTCGGACCAGGGCTCGGCCTGGAGGTTGTCTCCAGCGTCAATAACATCCCAAAGGGTTCGCGCCTCGCGGTCTCCACCAACCTCCTCGCCTCCCTCATCAGCCTTTGCATGCGCGCCACGGGCCAGGCCCGCGCCTTCGAGGGACAGCTCGCCGAGGACGAACGTCGCCTGGTCGCCGCCCGCGCGATCCTCGGCGAATGGCTCGGAGGTTCCGGAGGCGGCTGGCAGGACTCCGGCGGCATCTGGCCCGCCATGAAGTTGATCACCGGCAGCCTCGCCACCGAGGGCGACCCCGAATTCGGCATCTCGCGCGGACGCCTCCTCCCTAACCACCGGATCCTGGATCACCGCGATGTCTCCGACGCAACCCGCCAGGCACTCCAAGACAGCCTCGTCCTCGTTCACGGCGGCATGGCCCAAAACGTCGGCCCCATCCTGGAGATGGTCACCGAAAAGTACCTCCTGCGCACAGAGCGGGAATGGATCGCCCGCCAGGACGCCATGCGCGTGCTCGACGAAATCCTCGCGGCCCTCCGCGACGGCGACGTTCCCCTCATCGGCGCCGCCACGACCCGCAACTTCATGGGCCCCATCCAGGCCATCATCCCGGCCGCCAGCAATCTCTTCACCGAAACGGTCATCGCCCGCGCGAAGCAACAGCTCGGGACCGATTTCTGGGGCTTCTGGATGCTCGGTGGCATGTCGGGGGGCGGCATGGGCTTCATCGTCGCGCCCGCGCGTCGCACCGAGGCCCAGGATTTCCTCCAGGGCGCGATGTCGGCCACGAAGCGCGAGCTGGAGCACGCGCTGCCCTTTGCGATGGAACCTGTCGTGTACGACTTCGCAATCAACGCGCGGGGCACCGATGCCCGACTGCTCAACCACGACGGCGCCATGATGCCGCCCGGCTACTACGCCCTGATGGTGCCCACGTGGCTCCGCGCCGGGGCGCATACCCTCAAGCCCGGCGCGCGCCTCGAACTGGAGCGGCTCGGCGCCGCATGCCGGAGCGGTCAATCCGCGAACGATCGCGCCTCCATGGGCAACATGGCCCAGACTCTCTTTGACCGCCTGATCCCGCGCGGCATCCGCGAGCAGGCCGGCGCCGAGAACCTCGCCGACCTCCTCGTCACCCACGGCTTCGACCGCGAACAGCACGAGCAGATCCGCGCGGCCATGAAGGCGGGGCGCATCGGCCTGGCCCAGAACCGACTTCCGGCCAGCACCGCCATCGACGATGTCTCGGCATCCGACGTGATCGAGGCGCGCGACGATGTGGGCGAGGATTGCATCCGGGCCGGCAGGGAAGCCCTGGCCTCCGGCTCTGTCGCCGTCGTCACTCTTGCCGCCGGCGCCGGCTCCCGCTGGACCCAGGGTGCCGGTGTCGTCAAGGCGCTGCACCCATTCTGCAAACTCGCCGGACGACACCGTAGCTTCCTTGAACTCCACCTCGCCAAGACCCGTCGCACCTCACGCCTCCACGGCGCAGATCTGCCCCACGTCGTCACGACCAGCTACCTCACCCACGGGCCCATCGCACGTTCCGTCGAGACCTTTCGGCGCGAGGGCCACCCGGGGCCCGTCCTTCTCTCCGAGGGCAAGAGCGTCGGCCTGCGCCTCATCCCCATGGTCCGCGACCTCCGTTTCGCCTGGGAGGAAATGCCCCAGCAACTCCTCGACGAGCAGGCCCAGAAAATGCGTGACAGCCTCCGGGCCGCCCTCGTCCAGTGGGCTGAATCCGCCATCCAGGGCTCCGACTACACCGACAATCTCCCCAGCCAGTGCCTCCACCCCGTCGGACACTGGTACGAGATCCCCAACCTCCTCCGCAATGGCACCCTCGCCACCCTCCTCCGCCAGCGCCCCGGCCTCCGGTACCTCATGCTCCACAACATCGATACGCTGGGCGCCGATGTTGCCCCCGCTCTCCTCGGCCTCCATATCCAGCGCGGGGCATGCCTCACTTTCGAGGTCATCACGCGACGCATCGAGGATCGCGGCGGCGGTCTCGCGCGGGTCGATGGCCGCCCGCGCCTCCTCGAGGGCCTCGCCATGCCCCGCGAGGAAGATGAATTCCGCCTCTCCTACTACAACACCATGACCACCTGGATCGCCATCGATCCCCTCCTCGCCGCATTCGGCCTCGCCCGATCCGACCTCGCCGATGCCACCCGGGTCGCCACCGCCATCCGCGACCTCGCACTCCGCATCCCCACCTACATCACCCTCAAGGACGTCAAGAAACGCTGGGGCCATGGCCAGGAGGATGTTTTCCCCGTCGCGCAATTCGAAAAACTCTGGAGCGACATGACCGCCCTCCGCGAGATCGATTGCGCCTTCGCCGCGGTCCCCCGCCAGCGCGGCCAACAGCTCAAGGAACAGGCCCAGCTCGACGGCTGGCTACGCGACGGCTCCCGCGACCACGTCGAGTCCCTCTGCGAGTGGACCTGACGGTGCGCCCATCGCCGGATTCAGCCGCCACCACCCCGAGAATCAGATCCTCCAAGGCGCCCGCATCGGCCGCGAAAGGAGACGATTGGCGCCCTCGTCTCCGACGAATGTCTCCAGGGCAGGATCCCATTCCAGCGGACGGCCCAGGCGGGCGGAAATCGCGCCGAGGTGGCACAGCGACGCATCGCGATGGCCGATCTCCGCGTGGGCCGCGGGCAGACGGCGATTCAGGACGCAATCGATGAAATCGGCATGGTGGCCAGGGCTCGGCCGCAGATGGATCTCGTCGGGGCGAATGGGGGATGACAACAATTTCTCGGCGCTCGCGGTCACGGCGTCGCCGCTGAGGTGGATCCAGCCGTCGCTGCCCTCGAACCTCACACCGAACGCCTCGGAGCTGCCAAGGATCAAGCGCAGGCCGTCCGGGTACCGGTATGTGATATCAAATTCCGTGGGCGCGTCGTAGACGCCGCTCGCGGAGAAAATGGCCTTGCCATCGATGTGCGTTGGTCCCGTGTGGTCGGTAGCCGTGCCCCAGGTGGCGAGATTGACGAAATGCACGCCGTTGTCGCTGATGTACCCTTCCCCGTAATCGAGGATCCACCGGAAATTGAAGTGGCAGCGCGCCGGGGTGTACGGGACCCACGGAGCCGGCCCGAGCCACAGGTCATAATTGAAATCGGCGGGCACGGGCTGCGGCCGCTCATCGCCGGTGAAACCGCCCCGGATGGCGAAACCCTTCCCGGGGCCGATGCGCACGGTGCGCACCTTGCCGATGCGGCCATTCCGGACCAGCTCGCAGCCGAAACGAAATCTGCCGATCGACCGCCGCTGCGTCCCCGTCTGCAGCACGCGGCCGTAACGCTGGACCGTCCTCACGATGGCGCGGCCCTCGGCAACGGAGTACGCCAACGGTTTCTCGCAATAGATGTCCTTGCCCCTCTTCGCGGCGGCGACCGCGATGACCGCATGCGTGTGATCGGGCGTCGCGATCATCACGGCGTCGATGTCGTCCCGCGCTATGATCTCGCGGAAATCCTGCGTGACGGCACAACCCCTGAATCGACCCGAGGCAGTCTGTTGACCGTAGTGGCGCTCGATCTGAGCCGCCATCGCGTTCGCGCGGGCGAGATCCACGTCGCAAGACGCGACGATCTGGACGCGCGGGTCGCCCAAGAACATGCGCGTGTCAGTGCCGCCCTGATTGCCGACCCCGATGCACGCCAGCGTGATCCGCTCTCCCGGGGGCGCCGCGCCGGAACGCGACGCCTGAATGAAAAACGGCGCGACCGCCGCGTGTCCGAATGCGCGCTTGAGGAACTCCCGTCGCGAACAAGGTGTTCTCATAATTGCCGGGCGATGCCCGCCCACGACTTGTAACAAGCCACCGCGCCCCGTGCAAGGAGTCCCTCGGCCCCGCACCCGTTTTGCTCAGGGCGTTTGGCTATTCGACAGCAACCTGTTGGAGTTCAGCCTTTAGGCTGATCGGGCACAAAGCAGGCCAAAGCCTGGACTCCAACGACCTCGGTCGAGCGAACCCAAAGCCCTGCCGTTTTGCTCTGGCTGCGACCGCCGTGCCCCGCTATGCTGCCCGCCATGCATCGCGATGGGCGCGGCCGACCCCAATGGACCGCTGTTCCACCTGGAATGTCTCGGCCTTGACTGGTTCATCGACATCCGCGCCATGAGTACCGAGAAACACCCCTCGCGAGAAGCCATGGCCTTCGTGTTGGCCGTCGCCGGCATGAATCCGGCACATCCCTGCAAGAAAGTCAGCCCGCGGTAGAAAGGACCACAAATGACTCCCGAATTCGCGATCGCGCTCGCCCTCACCCTCGTCGCCGGCCTGTGCCAGGGCACATTTGGCCTCGGCATGCGGCGATTCGCGCCGCTGGCGTGGGAGGCGCTCTGGTTGATCTTTTCGATCGTCGGCATGCTTGTCCTTCCGATCACCGCGGCATCCTTCGCGGTGCCCGATCCGCTCGCCGCCATCGCCGCCGCGCCCCGTGACGCGGTCGCCAAATGCGCCGTCTTCGCCTTCATCTGGGGCGTCAGCTCGATCACCTTTGGCCTGGCGCTGAACTACCTCGGGGTTTCGCTCGGCTACGGGATCGCCGTCGGGCTGGCCGCGGCCGTCGGGTCGCTCATACCCCTGTTCCAACTGCCAGATGCCTGGTCGCGACCCGCCACCCCTTGGATCATCCTCGGGAACGCCATCATGGTCGGCGGCGTCGCGGTCGTCACCTGGGCCGGCATCGTCCGGGACGGCGAAATCGCCCGCGGCGGCCAGGACGTAGCAGGCATCCAGCGAGGCAGACTTTTCTGGATCGGGCTCGCCTTCTGCCTATTTTCCGCGTTCGGCGCCGCCATGCTCAATGTCGCGTTCGCCGCCGCCCAACCCATCGCCGAGGCCGCCATCAGACAGGGCGCCGCGCCACACAATGCCTCGTTGGCCTGCTGGGTGGCCGTCTTCGCCAGCGGCGTGATACCCAATGCCGGCTACGCCCTGTGGCTGCTCTGCACGAAAGGCACCTTCCGCACCTATGCCGCGCCCCGCGCGCTGAAAGGCTACGGCTGGGCCCTGTTCACCGCCGTCCTCTGGTTCGCCGCCCTCGCCCTCTACGGCCAGGGCGCCGCCATGATGGGCGACCTCGGCACGTCCCTGGCCTGGACGATGTTCCTCGCGATCTCGCTGGTCGTCAGTGGCGGCTGGGGCATCGGCACGGGCGAGTGGCGCGGCATGCCAAGCCCCCTCCGCATCCTGATCGCCGGGGATGCCGTCCTGCTTGTCTCGTGGATCGTCCTCGGATACGCGAACAGCCTCCGGTAAATCCCATCCCTGCTTAGCCCAAGTATCGCGCAGCCTCCACGCTGTGAAATCCCGGACCCTGGGAATGTTCTAGGCGCCGACTCCCTGTCAAGGGAGGGCACAGCAACGTAATGCACTTTCCCATAGCACCTTATGCACACCAAAAACGTCGCCCGCAGTTCGAGGCCCTCGATTCGGCAATCCCAGCCCCGCCATTCCGGCGACCCATGATTCCCCTTGACCCAAATACATTCAGATACATACTGGCATGTCCGCATCGTTGCGGAATGCGAATGGTTCCGGTACGCCGGGTCCGAGGAAGTCTGCCGGATGGTGGACCGGACCCAACTCAGTCGCACCCGACCCGCTAGCAAACCGCGAGGCATCGGCAGCCAACCGTGCGGAACACAATCCCCTATGTCATCCATGCAAGCCCTCCTCGATCGCTCGGCAGCCAGTTTCTCCGAGGGCGCGATCGTAAAAGGTAAAATCATCGATGTCCGCGACAAAGAAGTCGTCATCGACATCGGCTACAAGAGCGAAGGCTCCATCTCGATCTCAGAGTTTCCCGACCCCGACACGGTCCACGTGGGCGATGAGGTCGAGGTCATGATCGAGCGCCTCGAGGACGACCAGGGCTCGGTCGTCATCTCCAAAGAGAAGGCCGATCAGAAACAGAACTGGCAGCGCATCGTCCGCATCCAGGCCGAGGGAGGCGTCGTCGAGGGCAAGGTCCGCGCCATCGTCAAGGGCGGCCTCATGGTCAACGTCGGCTGCGACGGCTTCCTCCCCGCTTCGCAGATCGACATCATTCCGCCCAAGAACCTCGGGCAGTTCCTCGGACAGACCATCACCGTCAAGATCGTCAAGCTCAACGAGGACAGGAAGAACATCGTGCTCTCCCGCCGGGAGATCATCGAAGAGGAGCGGTCGCGCAAGCGCTCCGAACTCCTCAGCCGCATCCAGAAGGGCGACACGATCCGCGGCACCGTCAAAAACATCACGGACTTCGGCGCCTTCATCGATCTCGATGGCCTCGACGGCCTCCTCCATATCACCGACATGTCGTGGAATCGCCTCGGCCACCCCTCCGAGATGGTCAAGGTCGGCGAGGAACTCGAGGTTCTCATCCTCGACATCGATTTCGAGAAAGAGCGAGTATCCCTCGGCCTCAAGCAGAAGACCGAAAACCCGTGGGAGAAGATCGCCGAGCGCATACCTGTGGGCACGCGCCTCAAGGGCAAGGTCACGAACCTCCTGCCGTATGGCGCGTTCGTCGAGATCGAGGCGGGCGTCGAGGGCCTCATCCACGTCTCCGAGCTTTCTTGGACCAAGCGGGTCGCCAGACCCTCCGACGTCCTCAAGCAGGGCCAAGAGGTCGAGGTCGCGGTGTTGAACGTCAACCCGACCGATCAGAAAATCTCCCTCAGCCTGCGCGCGCTCGAGCCCAACCCGTGGGATGATGTCCACCTCCGCTTCCCGGTGGATCGCGTCGTCAAGGGCATCGTGCGCAACCTGACGGCCTACGGCGCCTTCGTCGAACTCGAGGATGGCATCGACGGCATGATCCACGTCTCGGACATGTCCTGGACCCGCAAGGTCAACCACCCCTCCGACATCCTCAAGAAAGGCGAGGAGATCGAGGCGAAGGTCCTGGAGATCGACAAGGTCAACCAGCGCATCTCCTTGGGCCTCAAGCAGCTCGCCGACGACCCGTGGCGCTCGATCGAAGAGCGCTTCAAGATCGGCGACACGGTCACCGGCGTCATATCCAAGATCGCGTCCTTCGGCGCATTCGTGCAGCTCAAGGACGACATCGACGGACTCGTCCACATCTCCCAGATCAGCGACGAGCGCGTCGAGAAGGTCAAGGACGTCCTCAAGCAGGGCCAGGAGGTCTCCGCGCGCGTCATCAAGGTCGATCGGGCCGAGCGCCGCATCGGCCTCTCGATCAAGGCCGCGAATTACACCCTCGAGCAGATCGAGGCCGAACGCCAGGTGCTCGACACCATCAAGCCAGGCGAGGATCTCGTCACGATGGGCAGCGCCTTCGACAAACTCGAGGAGGAGTACCGCCCGGGCCAGAAATAGCCCGCGACGAACAACCGATGGAAGGGTCGTGCCGGGGCCTCCAGGCCCCGGCTCGTCCAACGCAGCGTGTCCCCGGAACAGCAGCTTGAAACCCTTGCGGCGGGGGCCGAGCGCCTCGTCTCCCCCGAGGAACTCCTCCACAAGCTCCGCTCCAAACGGCCCCTCCGCGTCAAGCTCGGCTTCGACCCGTCATCTCCAGACCTCCACCTCGGCCATCTCGTCGTCCTCGACAAGGTCCGCGCCTTCCAAGATCTCGGCCACAAGGCCGTCATCATCATCGGTGACTATACGGCGCGGATCGGCGATCCCACTGGTCGCTCCAAGACTCGCCCGCCCCTGGATCCCGATCAGGTCAACGCAAATGCAAAGACCTATACGGATCAGGTCTTCAAGGTCCTGCTGCCCGAGCAGACGGAAATCCGCCGCAATGGCGAGTGGTTTGACAGGTTCTCGTACGCCGATGTTCTCCGGCTCAATGCCGAGATGACCGTCGCACGACTCCTCGAGCGCGACGATTTCCGAAAGCGCTACTCCGAGGGGGCGCCCATCACGCTCACCGAGTTCCAGTATCCCCTCATGCAGGGCCACGACTCGGTTGTGGTCCATGCCGACATCGAGCTCGGTGGCAGCGACCAGCTCTTCAACAATCTCGTGGGCCGCGACCTCCAGCGGGCGGCGGGTCAAGAGCCCCAGATCGTCATGGTCCTGCCCATCCTCCCCGGCCTCGACGGGGTCCAAAAAATGTCCAAGTCGCTCGGCAACTACGTGGGTCTCGCGGAAGACGCATCTCAGATCTTCGGAAAGACCATGAGCATCTCCGACGAGCTCATGACCCAGTGGTTCAGGATCCTGTTGCGGCGCGAATCCGACCCGTCCCAGCACCCCATGGAGACAAAAAAGTCCCTCGCCCGCACCCTGGTGGCCAGATTCCATGGCGAGGCCGCAGCGGCCGATGCCCAGGGGGCATGGGAGCGACAATTCTCGCAGCGCAAGGCCCCCGACGAAATGCCCGAGCTGTCCCTCGGCCAAGGCAAGAAACTCTGGGAACTCCTCCGCGACTCGGGCCTCGCCGCCAGTGGCGCCGAGGCGCGGCGCCTCATCCAACAGGGCGCCGTCGCGCTCGATGGCCACCGCCTCACCGAAGAGAACCAGATCATACGAACTGCCGGCACGCTCAAGTGCGGCAAACGCAAGTTTCTCCGCCTCACCCCGTGATTGCGGCACCGGCCACCGGCGCTCCGCCCGTCACCCACCGACGTTCCCGCGGACCTTTCTTGGCCGCTCCCGCGCTTCGCCCCCGCGCACCACACCCAAATAAAATCTTGCCGCGGACCTTTTTTTTATAGCGCGCCGTCCAAGCCGTACTATAAATGCCGCCGATGACCCCATCTGTCGTTGCCGGTACATCCGCGTGGCGAATCTCCTCCGACTGCGTGGAGCTCTGCACAACCGAGATCGGCGGGCACCTCGGCCCCGTCGCATTCTTGCTGAAGAACCGGCGAATACAGCCTTTCGCCATGGCCCCATGGCAACGAGAGATCCTTCCGCGCGAAACGCCTCCCCTGCTCAGGGTCCTGCGGGGCGATTTCTTTTGCCTCCCATTCGGCGGCAACGGCACGCCCTTCCGCGGCGAGCGCCACCCCCCGCACGGCGAAACGGCCAATGAGCGCTGGCAGTTCCGCGACCTCATCGCCGAGGGCCCCGCGCGCACCCTGCACCTGTCCCTGGACACCGACGAGCGCCCCGGACGCGTCGACAAGCGCATCACGCTCATCAATGGCCAGACGGTCATCTACGCCCAGCACGTCGTCTCGGGCATGCGCGGCCCGATGTGTTTCGGCCACCACGCCATGATCCACTTTCCCGATAGGCCCAATTCGGGCCTCGTGTCCACCAGCCCATTCCAGTTCGGGCAGGTCCTGCCAGTCCCCTTCGAGGATCCCGCCCAGGGAGGCTACTCGGCCCTCAAGGCGGGCGCCGAATTCCACTCTCTCGAGAAAGTGCGCACCGCGGACGGGGGAACCACCGACCTCTCCCGCTACCCCGCCCGCCGCGGCTTCGAGGATCTCGTGCTCGTCGCCTCCCGCCCACGTCGCCTCGCGTGGAATGCCGTCGTTTTCCCCCAGGACCGCTATGTCTATTTCGCACTCAGGGATCCTTCGATGCTCGCCTCCACGATACTCTGGATCTCCAACGGCGGCCGACACTACCCGCCCTGGAATGGCCGACATGTCAATGTCATGGGCATCGAGGATGTCACGGCGTACTTCCACCTCGGCCTCGCCGAGTCAGCGGGCCGCAATCACCTCCAGCAGCGAGGTATCCCCACCTCGGTGGAGCTGAACCCCAGGCGCCCCCTGGAAATCAACTACATCATGGGCATCGCGCCCATCCCCGCCGGATTCGACCACGTCGCCGACATCCGCCCCGCCAAGGCCGGCGTCATCGAAATACGCTCGCGATCTGGCGCCGCCATCCGGACCCAGGTGGACCTCAAGTTCCTGCGCGGCGGCACGCCCTCCAAAGCCTGAGCCAGATCCCACCCCGCAAGCACCTATTCCACCGACACCAGCCGCATCCGCATCGGCGGCAATGGGACTGTCACCCGACCATCGGCACACCCCAGCGCCTCACCGCTCAATGCGTCCCTCGCGGCCTTCGGCTTCAAACCTAGCCGGGCGAGGTCCAGCCCCACCTGCGCCGTCGCCGGCTGGTCGGCACTGAGATTGGAAACCACCAGCAGCGCTCGCCCGCCCTTGCCCTTGGCGGCTGGCCGACGATAGAGGCTCACCTTCACCGACTCCGGCTGCACCGTGGCAAGCGGGGATGCTTCCCAGTATGGATGCCATTCCGCAGCGCTCACGCCAAACCGCGTCATGGCATTCCATATCGGCGACATCTTCTCCAACGATGCGAGACCGCAGGGCCGCACGCGCACATCGTGCAACATGGACACCGCCAGGGCGTGGTCGAACGTCCACTGCGGCGGCCGCTCATAGGCCAGAAACTCGCACGGGATCCCGAGGTTTCGCCCCATGAACTCCGCCCGAAATGCATCGAGCGGTAGGTTCTTCAGCGGGTCGCCCGACAATTCGCCACTCGCGAACTGCTCCCCGTCCCAATATGAGTCCGCAAAAGCCAGTGTCGGCGTCGCACAGCACGTGCTCTGGTGCGCACTGATGATGCCGCCAGTTGGGTGGAACATCCCATAGAGCCGTCGCATGAACTCCCGCACTCCAAAGATCGGGTAGGTCGGCCGCAGGGTGCCATCCGCCGCACGGTACCCACAGCCGTGCCGCTCATTGCAGCAGCCCCAAGGTTCCACCGTCCCGTCCAGATAGAGTCCGTCGTATCCGTAGCGCTTCCTCGCCTTCTCGATTCCATCCGCCAAACGATCTCGCCAGACACTGTTGTAACACACCTTGAAATCGCGCTGCTCCGGATGACGGTACCAGCCGGGCGTGATCTCTCCCTTGGCATTCTTCACCAGGACCTCGTCGTGCAGCTCGGCCCACTCCGGCGCCAGCGGGGAAAACTCGTAGCCGTGGTAGACAAGCACCTTCATCCCGCGCTCGTGGCACGCGTCCACGATGCCCTTGAACTCCGATTCCGGCATCGTCATTGGATAGTTCTGGATCGGCGCCCAGTCCTCGTGAAATACCGCGATCTTGGCTCCCAGCTCCGCGCCGCGGTCGAGCGTGGGCAGAGGTTTTCTGTCGGGGAATGCCCGGTGGCAGAGCCACCACTCCTTCGGGATCGGAAGCGTCAGGCCCACGCCCAGTTGCGGCACGTGCCAGATCCGCCACTCATGGAAATCCTTCGGCCACGGCTTCACCGGCGTTGCCTGAAAACCAAATGTGTAGGTGAGAGGCAGCCGTGCGTTCGAATCCAGCAATCGCAACCGGAGCACCAGCTCCCCGTCTTGGGGAATGATCTCGATAGCGCGATCGGGTGCTTGCGGCTGCCAGCCCTTGTCCGATTCGGCAAACCACGCCAGCCCCCCATGTTCCCGACCTAACCATACGAATGGCTTGAAGGGCAGCGTCAGCCCACCCGCAGGCACTGCTCCGCTGTTCTTTGCGGTGCCCCACTTGCCCGGAAAATAGTGGAACAAGCCAGCCCTCCCGATCTTCAGGGGCACCTCCAGCCAAAGCCGCTCAAGCTTGGGCGTCGTTTTGCGCTGTGGCAGCACCACGAGGTCCACCCGCACCAGACCATCGAACTCTATCCGTGTCGTTGTGTTGATGATGAGTTCATCCCCCGCCTGCCACCCGGACACGGTGGCCTGCGCGTCCTCCGCGCAAAGGACCATGCTGCCACCCCGCTTCCACTCGATCTCCTTGCCGTCAACCTGCCCAACGAGCCTGACCGGCCCGGCCAGAATCTCTTCGCCGACCGTCACAATCGAGGCGGGCAACGCCCTGTCCGTGAAACCATGCGACCGACCCCAGACGCCTACGACGATCCCGGAGAGGTTCGTCTTCACCCCCACCGGCGTCCATGGCCCGATCAATTCGGGGCCGCCCGGGGCCGCAGCCCCCAGGCTCCCCATGCCATTTATGAGAATCACTGACGCGGCCAGCGCCCGCCACGCGGGTACTTCCTTCCACTGCATCCACCCACCATCTCTCAGTATCTTTATCATGTTTTACTCCATGCCTATTTCATCCTGAAATCGATCTCTCGCGGCGGGGGATGTTGCTCCATGATCTGCCGGCTCTCGGCGTCGGACAGAACCCCGCCCTTTCGGGCCTCCGCTTCCTTCAAGTACGACGCAAACCACAGATCGCTAAGGCTCACCTCGCCCTCCCGAATCGTGCAGAACTCACGCTGCAGCGCGCGGCGAACGGATGCGTAGTCGCCCTCTTCCAGGGCAATCTGCGCCCCCGCCAGCGCAATGCGCTCATGCCCGGCCACCGATGACGCCAAGGACTCAACGAACGTGTCAAATGCCTGGCGGCGTTCGTTGCGGGCGAAAAACTCGCAGATCTCGATGGCCAGATTCGCGTCGTTCCCCACGAAGCGCCACGCCCGCTCGTACTCGACCTGCGCCCCATCGATGTTCCCGTCGCGCTCCTCCAATAGGGCCAGACAGCGATGGGCCAACGCGCTCTCCTTTTGCGCCAAAGACGATCTGAACTCTTCGCGCGCCTCTTCGAACGCGCCCGCCTCCAGTCGCGCGACACCCAGATGCAGGTGATGCAACCACGTCGCGCCCCGTTCCTGCGCCGACTCGCGCAACACCCCGACCCAGCCCGCCGACACATTGAAACTGCGCGGCTCCCCGCCCAGTGTCTCGGTCGAGAATGTGCCCTTTGTCAGCAATTCCTCCCACGGCCGCGTCTCCTCGCCAACCCCGTGCTCAAAAAGAAGCCCGGGGCTGAGCCGTCTCCCGATGCGCTTCTCGTGTAGCCACCCCCACCCGGCGCCACGGTGCAGAACCCGCTCCACGGGCGCGCCCGCTTGCGCTCTAAAGAACGCATCCTGTTCCTCCAGCACGGCGTCCCGCACCCGCTCATCCACCGCCTTGCCGGCCGCCGCGCACGCACCGCCATAGTCCCCGCCCCGCGCGGCATTGGCGTCCATCGCGAGGGCACCGATGCACTCGGTCCACTCGATGCTCCCGCCCGCCCTCAACGGCCGCGTCTGCAACTGCGTCGGCGTCACACCGCCCTGGATTTCGATGTAATCCCCCCTGCCGTTCTCCGACAGGAACTCCATCCATCGTTTCCCGCCACGGCCCGTTCCCCAGGTGAAAAACTTCCGGCCGAAAAGCGTCGGTGTCGACACGTGGAACACACCGCGGCCTTCGCCATCCACGCATACGGACCACGGCTTGCCACTGCCGGGCTTTCTAAAGAAGACCGACTTGAAATACGGATATCTGGACGGGTAGCTGCCATCGAATCCGTCGAAAACCGGGAACGTCAGCCTCGAGTTGCCCGTGAAGTCATGCGAGAGAGCGTAATCCATCGGCGAAAGCACGCGCGTGTCCCTGGTCATCGGGACCGCGATGTTCGTCCACCAATAGAAATCGACGTCGCGCTCGTTCGGGTTGATCGCCTTCACGTGAATCCAGAGCCGGTCGTCGTCCCGTGGCAGAAACACATCCACCTGCCACGTTGTCTCGAGCGTCCGGTCAAACTCGTAGAGCCGCAGGATCGGCCCACGTGGCGTCGCGACGGTCCCGGCGAATACCGGACTGCATGTCAGCAGGCTGTGGCCATAGAGCGGGCCATTCCACTCGACACCGCCAGAGAACCACGCATTGCGTATCGCCAGGTTCGCGAATCGGAGAACGGGGTTATCGAAAAGCAGCTCACGGGCGGCCCGCTTGTCGTAGAGCGAGATCATCCGGCCTCCAAGCGACGGGTAAGAGACGGCCCTCAGCGACGCATTCTCGACCTGGATTACCGGCAGGCGACCGATGCGCCGATCTCGCGTGTAGTTGTCCTGCATGAGATACGGCAATGGGGGCACCGCCGCATTCGTGAACATCCCGGCCCGATCCTCTTCATTCAGATCGCCGGACACGCGTATAGGTTTCTCTGGGATCTGAAACCTGAACCGAGGCCAGATATTCTCTGGCCCGAGTGGCGCCGATGGCAGTTCGCGGGAACTCTCCTTGATGGCCGTCTCATCGGCGATCGCCCGCGATCCGCCCCCGGCGGTTCCCCAAAACCCAAATAGCAGGGCGAAGGCTAGGCCTGCGACTCTCAGGGATGTGTGGCGAATCATCGGACAACCTCCTCTTTGCGCTTGCTTCCTCTCACGATTGCCATGGTTCACCGGATGCACGCATCCAATTGCGCGGGTGTCAGTCCGGGGGCTACAATAAACATTGGTTGACCGGGCCGCAGGATCCGCTCCTTCCGTTCGTTGCCCATGAGATCGAGCACCACCGTGCCTTCCGTCTGCAGCGTCCGCTCCTGGTCGCTCCATGCCACGGCGATCGCACCTGCATCGGGCCCTCTCGAGAACAGGTGCACCGACATGCCGTCCCTCCATCGCCTGCCGGCGGGCACTGCCCCATCGAGCTGCCGCTCCAGCGCGCTATAGGCCATCATCGTCGGTTTCGGTCGCCCGTCGTAATCCATCAGAACGTAATACCCGTTGGCCATCGTGGAGAACCAGGGCATCGCGCCAAGCTCGCCGCCCGTGTAGTAGTAACAGATATTGGTCACGCCCGCCGACAGCATCTGCACCATGCCCCGCACCAGCCCACATGCAGCCTCAAGACCTGTCAACGGACGATGTTCCCCGCCCATGGAACCAAATGGCGCACCCCTGCTGAATCCCTGTGCGGGCAACCATGATGCGAAAGGCGGACACCGGATTCCGCCTTCGGTCATGTAAAGGGGTTTGACCGCGCCTCGCTCCCTCATCAGCTCGATAAAGTGGAGCGCGCCCATCTCGATGGTCGTCGGCTCGTCCCCCCCGGTCGACGTAGTCATCGGCGGACTCCAATAGACATGGTACGAGAGCGCATCCATCGAATCTAGACCGCCCTGCGCCAGCACCCGCCTTGTCCAATCGGATGCGTGGGTCGAGAAACATCCGCCGATGACAACCGCGCATGGGTCGGTCCGCTTGATCGCGCGATACGCCACCCTCAGCAACTCCGCGTATTCCTCCGGAGTGCCCGAGAAGAAGCCGCGACCGTACGGCTCGTTCCAGATCTCCCAGTGCCCGATACGATCACGAAAGTGCTCGACGGTCTTCGACACGTAACCCTCCCACTCGGCGATATCTCGCGGGGGCGCGCTGGTCCAGCTGCCGTGGTCTTGCTCCGCCGGATGCGGCCGGCCGGCCCAGATGGGCGGATGGCCAAGGTTTGCCATTATCTTGAACCCCCGTTTCGTCAGCTCGTCGATCTCTGCATCCCGCCACACGAAATTCCCCTTTTCTGGCTCCACTACTCGCCAGTGGCAGAAATCACCAAAATCGTGCAGCCGCACCCAGCGAGCGCCCATGGCCTCCGAGGCCAGTAGGGTGTTCGTGGGTCTGGGCACCGTGGCGGTGACGTGTGTGCCAAACGGAGATGCGGGTCGCGCTTCCTGATCACGCTTTGGAAATGCTCCAAACCACACTTCCCCGACGGCGGGCGAGTCGGCGGCCCTCACCTGCACACGAAACATCCCCGCCCTGTCCGCGGTGAAACGCGCCCGATCAATCGCCGCCGATCTCACCGAATGGCAGACGGTGCGAAGCGGTCGGGCCCAAAGGTCCTCGAGGATATACGTCAGCGTGAGATCGCCGCCCCCCCCCGCGATCGCCACGTGGGCGGCAACCTCCACGTCCTCGCCCACTCGGCACCAGCGTGTCGCCGTCTCCGCCCCAACTTCGATTACCCCCGCTGGCCGATACTCGGTCGCCGCGCCCTCCTCTATCTGCACATCATCCAGCCAGATGGTGCCCCCCGGCACGATCCGAGCCACGTACGCCTCCCACATATTGGGCAAGGCAATCCCATCCACCTGATAACGGGCCCACTCCGTTGTGACGGTCACATCGGCCCCGCGCTCATTGCGATTCGACGGCTGGTCGCCCCCGCCATCGGCCCACTCGAAGAACCTCAGCCTCACCCGCGTGTTCGCCTGCGCGGCCCGCATCCACGCGCTCAGCGTATACCGTTGGCACGCGCGCACCGAAAAAGGTCGGCATTCGATGCCCGGCGAAGCAATGCGCGGCCTCATCGTTGACGCGATCGGCCGATTGACTGGCAATGTGATGCTGGGCAGATCGACGGTGCCCAGCCGCGCGCAGCATCGGCCCGAATGCGCCCCCGTCTCCTCGACGGCAAACCCGCCGGTCGGAGTCCATCCCTCCGGCCCCGCCTCAAATCCGCTGTTGTAGATTCGGTTCCCCTTCTCGGGGGGCATCTCCGACACCGGAATCTCCTCGCGGATACCATCCAGCAAAACGATGTCATCCAAAAGCAGCGTGCCGGTTCCCGCAAACATCAGGTAGATGCCACAGTGCGGATCGCCGTCACTGGCCTCGCCGCACAAGAGGTAGGGCCGCCACTCGTTCTTGACCAGCGCGTGGCGCTTCAAGTAGCCGGTGTAGGGCTCCCCGTGCTTTCGGATTCCAATGTACACGGGCGACTCCACGTCGCCCTTCATCCAGAGCCTCACCGTGAAGGACTTGCCCTTTTCCACGGCCACATCGGCACTGTGAATCTGTACGCCGCCCGTGATGAACCGGGTGCACGTCACACGCTGCGCGGCCCTGCCCCCGTGAAAGTCGCGCGTTTCCTCCGCGAACACGACATCATTGGACCCGTAGCAGTTCTTCACCCAACCTGCCGCCAGTCCCCCGACAAACGGCCCCTCCATGTCGCCGACGAAGGCCGGCTGCCCATCGCCGGCCGCAACGCCCCCTCCTGGGAACGCGGCGGCCAGAGTCAGCATTGCCAGCGATTGCCAGAGCCTCATGCGTCACTCGATGCCCAGATCGGCCGCCAGTTTCGCGCGGTACTCCGCCTTGTCGAAATCCTTCCACTCGCGCAACCGCGTGAGTGCGCTCCCTGCCATGTTGCGCATGAACAGAGCAAACCGTTCCCTGCCCAAAGTCACGAGCGCCCGCTGCTCCGGGGTCCGGTCCTTCTCCGGCACCTTCATCAGAGCCCGGGCCATCTCGGCGATCGCGTAATCCACGCTCATGCGCGAGCGGCGCACGCGGTCTAGCACCAGCGCGGTGTCCCGGACGGAAGCCTCTGCCTCCTCCCAGAGGTCATTCGCCGCGGTCAATAGCTCCGGCGTCAGGTGCGGATGCGTTGGCGGCACATAGATCCCCACATGAATCGCGCGTCTCTCGACGTGGTCGTGGATCAGGTCGATGTAGCGGCGCATCGCCACGGCGGCAGCACCATAGTACGCATCCAGGAATTCGCCCATCGCGCGATCCTCGTCGTATTCGGGATCCCAGAGATACTTGGCAATCAGGTAGGCTTTCAGCGCCACCAGCTCGCTGTCTGGGGTGTCGTAGGTGCCCTGCTCGAAAACGCCGCTGGCGTGGCTCGCCGCGAAGAGGCGGACGTTGTCATCCAGGAGCCGCTTGTTGGGCATCGGCAAGAGATAATGGGAGTAGTTGGTCGTATAGTCCCAGATCCAAAGCCGGTCGCACACCTTGGCCCACGCCCGCAAATCCTTGACGAAGGCATCGTTCCGCCCATTGCAACCGCTCGCCAGCGGGTGCGCGAAGCAGCATTCGATGTCGCACAGCCGGATGACAACGTTGCGCCGCGGGCGCATCGATGCGGGGGGCGTCCGGCCCCATTGATACGCCAACGTTTCCACGATCTTGTCCGGAAACTCCTTCTCCACGGTTTCCGCCACGCGATTGACCAGATACAAGATCGGCGCCATCTGCGTCCCTTCTGACTTGGCGAGCGCCGAACAGCGATCGCACTGGCAGTGTTTCCTGTTGTCATTTTGGCTCAGCGAAAAAACGGTCGCCTCCGGCTGTTCCCGCATGCCAGTCAGAATTCCCGCGGTGCAAATGCGGATGACGTCTTCGTTGGTGCAGCAGACTTGCTCCGGATCGCGCTTGCCCTCCCACAGCGCGAAGTACTCCGGATGTTCGGCGAAGTGCTGCACTGCGGGTATTATCTTTTCGATGGTGTGCACGAAGAAACCGAATCCGAACCGGATGCTCCCGCCATGCCGTGCCCCCAGCTCGGGCACGGGTGGCCGAATCCCCTGCCGCTCAAGAAGGCGCCCGCGGCCACCGGCTCCATTCAGGCGATTCCGGGCCATCCAATTGCCGTCATAGCTTTCCCACGTGTACGTCTCGCGATACTCGAACACCGGAATGCGGCGCTCGTCCAACTGCGGCAGCTCGAGCCGGTCCATTCTTGGTATCCGGTCAACTTCTGGCGTGAACCACCGGCAACCCAGATGCTCCTCGAGAAGCCCGTAGACCCCATAAAGCGTGCCGCGCGGCTCCCCGCCAGCGATCACCAGATGCGGGCCTACGGTGCGCATTACGTAGCCCTCGGTGCCGAGCGCCTCAAAATCCACCTTGATACCCAACGGGTCCAGCCGCTTCGATCGGCCCACCAAGATTTCATGCGGCGCCGCACCTTCCGTGTCCGCGACAATCGGGAGCCGTGCGCCGGTCATCCGCTCCAAGAAATGTTGGAGTTCCTCGGCCGCATAGCGGGTCGAAGGGCCTGCCGCCTGACCGATCACGATCCGATATGATGTCTGGCCCTCTGCCGCCAAGGGCGAGTCACGCCCATTTCGGTCGCGTTGCGCGAGAACCGCATCACAAAGGATCAGGCCCAAAAACATGGCGCTGAATCCTCGACACATCATGAAGGGCTTTCGCATATCAGGACACTCCTTCTCGCCTCGTTCGATCCACAGCTCCCTCAGGCGCTCGCCTTCACCTTCCGTCTCCCGAGGCGCGCCAGGGTCGCCGCGACCGGCGAAAGGCGATCCTCTCCCGATACCGGCACCCGCGCCAATTCCGCCCGCGTCCGATATAACTCGATGCATGCCTCCGCATAACTCAACCCCGCGAGTTCTGCCACAAGACGCGTGCCCCGATCAATCAGCTTCTTGTTGGTCGTTTCCACATGCGCCATCCAGTTGCTCACGACTCGGCCCAGCCGCGCCGCCGTCGCGGTCGATATTGTGTTCAACACGAGTTTGATGGCCAGATGATCCCACAGCCGGATCGATGACCACGGCAATCTGCACCCCACATGGCGCACGATTCCGCCATGCCCCGCGATGGGCGCCACGGGGCCAACTGCCAGCACGCCGTGCGCCGGGAATCTTGCTGCACACGCCGCGAACGCATTCCCCAGGACGGCGTCAGGGCCGCAACCTGCCGCCTCCGCCCCGACGAGCACCAGCCCCGCGCTGTCACCGGGCGCTGAATAGCGCGACGGATCGTCTTCGTTTCCTACCAGGAATTTGAACAGCTCTCCCGGATGCAATGGCGGCGGATTCCGCCAGATCGCCTCGGCTGCCCCCAGCCTCTGGTAAGTCGCCCCGTCCCAACCCAGACAGCGCGGCTCGCGACCCAGCATCCGGTGCCAAGTCTCTGCCGTGGAGCACAGTGGGTTCTTCACGAAAGCCACCGGTCGGAGCGAGCGCCCGTCGTCGCACTTCCGGAACGGCGGGAACGAGAAGGTCGGGGCGCGCTCTGTTGTATCCGTGAAAACGTCGAGCAGGTATTCGCTTCCGAAATACGTCATCGCGCTCTTGTTGCGGAGGAGCGACTCCTCCATCTCCACCCACGCCGCCATCGCATCCACGGAGCGCGGCGCAGCCAGATCACCCAGCAACGACGAGAAGTGGGTCGCGTACTCCTCCGCGGATGTCTCCCTCCCCAAATCCAGCCGGTCACGGGCATGGGCGGGCAGCGCCGTCCTCAGGTGCCGCCAGAGCGCCATCTCCACCGCCCCGCCAATCACCAGCAATTCCATGGTGGTCGCCTGCATCCGTGTCGAACCCGCCACCGCCATCGGGCCCGAGGAAAGGTCCAGTTTGACGATGTGCGGCTCGTCGATCACTCGCCGCGATCGCTCCACGTGTGCGGCCAGCACCTCGGGCGGGTTGTTGCACGCAAAGAACACTTCCGCCCCGGACTCCAGCGCCTGCCAGACCGTGCCGATCACCGAAGAAGTCTCGCCGCCCTCCGTGATCGCCACCAGCACATCACCACGCCCGAGTCCCGCTTCCGCCGCCTGCTGTCGGCCAAAAGACACATAGTCCTCAAAAGATTCCAACGAGCGCACCAGCGCGTAGTCGCCCCCAGTCATGATGCTCACGACCGCATCCTCGGCCCGCAAGGCGACGTTCGCTTCAGGCGTATCGCCAAGCCTCGCCCTCGCATCCCGCCAAAATGTCCGATGGGCCGCCTCCAACAAGATGCTCAACCGTCCCGTTGCTCCGCACCCGCTGAAGCAGATCCGGCCGCTTCGCTCAAGCGCGCCACTCAGGGCATCGACCAAGCGCCGAAATTCTGGGGAACCAAACACGCGACGCGCCGCCACAACAACGTCATCATCGACGGCCTGGAGCATCCCGATGCCGGCGCGCGTATCCTGTGCGACCAGCTCGCCAAACCCCCGGCTCTTGGGGTGCGGTTGTTCGGTCGGGAGCATTCCGAGATGGAACTCCCTCTCAAAGTTGACGAAATGCTCGGCCTCGCCTCTCGCATCCATGCCTGCTCCCATTATCCAGTTAACTCGGACCCGTAATCTCCCGTCACTCCACCAATCGGTCCCGTCGAAAGAATGCGACTCGTGCCATCGCGACCGCCGCGGCGCCAACGCAATAGGCAAGTGACAGACCGGCAAAACCGTAGGAGAGCCCATGGCGTTCGCCGAACCACTGCCGGCACTGCCCCATCAACCACGGCGATGTCGAACCGACGAGAAAGGCCATCATGACCATGATGGCCACCGCGGACGCACGGTGCCGCCGCCCGATCACGTCGAACAGAGCCGCGTGCGTGTTGGATTCGTACAGGCCCCGGAACCAGCCAAACAGCGCCAAGCCGATGCAGGCGACCGTCAGATCCGGCGCCAGCGCCATCAGGATGATCGACGGTGCCCCAAGCGCCATCGCGAAGGCCTGGAGCTCCAGTCGCATCGTCGGCCGCCGGACCACCAGCCAATCGGAGAGCGGCCCACCGATGCTGATGCCGACGAGTGCTGGCAAATGATGCCAAAACATCGAATACCCACCCGCCAGGGCCAGGGAAAGGTCCGCCTGTTTCTCGCGCAGAAACTCGGGTGCCCACACGATGAATGCGTTGTTCACGAAAACGATGGCGGTCAAACCAACCGTCAACATCAATGCGGTCGGAATCCGAAATATGATGCCCATCGCTTCCATCAAACCTCGGACCCCGGACTTCTCTGCCGCGTCATCCGGCAGAGGGTCGGGCGGATCCTTGAGACGGAAGATGAAAACAAGCCCCAGCGCGATGCCGCAGCCTCCAAAGGCGAAAAATGCCGAGCGCCAGCCCCATCGCTCCGCTATCCAACCTCCGAGGAATCCGCTCGTCATCACGCCGAGATAGAGCGCCGCTTGATGCATCGACAGCGCCAGGGCCCGCGTGCGCCGGTGAAACTTCGCCATCAGCGGATAGGCCGCCGGAGCGTAAAACGCCTCACCGCCCGCCGTCGCGACACTGCGCAGGAGTATGAGACCCAGAATTCCCCCAACGCACCCGGTGAACAGCGTCGCCGCACTCCAGAAAATCAGGCAACACGTGATGACCACGTTCTTCTTCACCCGGTCACCCAGGAAACCCGCAAATGGCATCATCAGCGCCAGGGTCAAAAACAGGATCGACCCAACCAGTCCCAGTTGCGCGTCCGTCAGACCGAGGTCGCTCCGGATACCCGAGATGACCACGCCATAGATGGCCCGATCACCCTGATGGAAGAAGAACGCGAGGCAGAGCAACAGGAGCAGTTCCCACTTATAGTATCGATGGAGGGGTCCGCCGGGTGTGCGCACCCCCTCGGCGATGGCGGCTTCGCGCGCCGCTGCAATGGCATGCTTCGTCTGAGCGCCCCCAGGCGTGCCTTCGGATCGGCAACCGGGCCGGGTGGTCATGGCGCGGGTGATCCGGTTGTGTCCGCGCGGCAGAACTCCAGCACACAGATCCCGCGCGGCGGCAATTCTACGCGCAAGATTGGGTCTTTGATATCCAGGGCGCCGAGACGACGGCGCCCGGATTCATCGATCCGATACGTCGCACAACCATCCGCAAGTCCATAGGCGCTCGCGTCGATCGGCAACCGGAGGCCGAGCCTCTCGTCGTGGACGCTGGCCAGCGCGATGCCCACGTCGCCCTCTGGTGACCGCCACGCTCCCGCCAACGCTACGGGATACGTCCGTTTCGAAGCCTTCAGAGGCGTGTAGGTTCCGATTTTGGCAACATCAATTTCCACCCGCGGCACATCGAGCGGAGGCGGCCGCAACCATGTGCCATGCTGCAGGTACTTGAGCGACCTCATGCGTGTACGGACCAGCCGGGTCACGAAGTCCATTTCCTCGGGACACTCCTGCAAATGCGAGGGAAGGAAGTTCGCCAGCATCGGCTGCATCCCCCATGCGAACGTCCTGGCCTGTTCCAGGCAGAACTGCTTTGCGAACCTCCGATCGAGCAGCGTCAGACGCCCCGGCGGGGCCAATTCCTGCGGCCATTTTTCATCATAGGGGGGATGGGCGAGCCCGGCCATGTTGCCAAAGACCACCGTGCTAGGATGGTACACGGCCTGAAAGAATGGAATAGGCTCCCACTCCGGGCTGGAGCCGATGCGGTCATGGCTCACGCTCAGGGCCAATGTCAGATCGAGATTCCCGATCCAGGGTTCGCCGCAAAATTCGCCCCCAAGAGCAACGGGACCCCGCGGCGAACTCCGATCCCGGATCTCGCCGGTGAGCATCGCCAGACCGTCGGTCCAATATCGGCCCGGCCCCAGGATGTGGCCGTGGCGGGGGTCATAGCAATTGGCCAGCACGCCCGCCTGATCCATGTAAACCCCGTCGGCTTTCAGGTCACCAAGGACCTCCTCGGCGAGACCGGCATACTTGTCCCGCCAGAATCGGGTGCCAATGCACATTGGGGCGCAAGGTGCCTTCGTGAAGGTGTTGAAAACTTCCGTCACGATCCTGCCGTCCTTGTCCTTGACCGCGCTGGCCCCCGCGCCCTCCTCGGCCCAGCTCACGGTGTTTGTGCCCCACAGACGCTGATTCATGTAGAGGATCGCACGAACGCCCCGCCCTTGCGCGCCCGCCAGCGCTGCCTTGAACACATCGGTGCCCTCGCGGGGCGGCAAGAACTCGGGAAAACCAGCATCGTAGGCGCAACCGTGCCACCAGTGCCACAACACGCTCACCGGGGTCCCAAGATGCTCACGCATCACCACCGCCGGATCCAGCACCTGCCCCGATCGCCCCCGGTTCCACAGCCACAGGCCCGTCTGCTGCAACCAATCGGGTGTGAGTTGCCGCCGGAGTCGCCCGCGTTCGGCAAAGGCCCTGGAGGAGGCGGATTCTCGATAGATCTCTGCCGCGGTCGTCCAGTCGCCACGGAATGCGCCCAACACGACCTCGAATAGCAGTCGAAATTCCACCATCTCGGCAGCTTCCTGCTCGGGCTCATGGAGGATCTCAAAGTGGATTCGGGCCTTCCCGTCGCCCCAGACTGCGAAATCCTTGCGGTGGCACCCAATGTCATCGCAGGCCGCGTAGAAACCGGGTCCATCCTCCCCATAATAGGCCAGGCACTGCATCGCCAATCCCCGCGGATAGCGCCACGAGAGACGAGCGCCCCTGTCGCCCTTGCCCCGCGCCAGTTTGCGCGGCTCACGGGTCATCATCCCCAGTTCCCTGGGGATGGCGAGGACCTCACCGGCTCTTTCCCGCAGGCTAGGCACCCGAGGGAATCGGACCTGACTCAGCCGAACTGTCTTCGGCTTTGATACCACCAGCTCCCACCGGCTCACCAGAGAGCCCTGCTGAGGGAACCGCACCACCACCTCCACGCGCAGCGGCTCCTGACCAACGGCCCCCACCCTATTCCAAACCAACCGTAAACCGCTCCCGTTACCGGTCAGGCGCTCAATCGCCGGAGTTCCCGCGCGGCAAGCCGTCAGTTCCTGCGGCACCCCCCCATCGCAAATCGACAGTTGCCACAGGTCAAAAGGACTCTCGCAATCGGCAAGTTGATTGTAGCCATCAGAAAGCTCGACCAACTCCCGGAGCGTCCCCGTCGCAACGTCAAACCCAAGCTGCAACCTGCCATCCGACGCGCGAACAACCCCAGCCGGCGCGGCATCCATGCCCCTGAGGACCGTTGCCTCTTCCTCCCCAGCGATGACCCACGCCCAACAAAACACCAAAGCCCATCGCCACATGGTCTCCTCCGTTCCTGTCAAACGCCGCGCCTCTCGATCCCGAGGATCCAAATCAATCGATGCCTCGGGCAATCACGCCCCAATTATGATGGGCCGCACACCAGAAACAATGACCTATGATGTCAAATTTATTGACTTTTTCGATCACAGCGAGCCCAGCCGCCGCGGTCCCACCCTCTTCGGTGGCTCCAGTTATGTCCGCGCCGGCGCGCGGGCGGCGAACTGGCGGCGCCGGCGCTCATTCCGATAGGTGCCGGCCGTTGTGCCCGTGTGCCGTTTGAAGAGTCGGCACATCGTCTCGAGATGGCCAAATCCTGCCATTTCGGCCACGCGCGCCAGCGGCAGGTCGGTGTCCGCCAGAAGTCCCTTGATCCGGTGCAATTGCTGGAGGTGAATCTCCCGCTGCGGCGTGTGTCCCAGTGCCCGTTGGAACCGCCGCTGAAGCGTGCTGCGCGAGAGGGCCACCCGCCGGACCACATCGTCGACGGAAATCGGATCCCCGCAGTGATCACGGATGAATATCATTGCGGCCGCCACCCCGGGGTCCGCGGCGGCCACGGCATGGGTCGACTGACGGGTCACGATACCCCGCGGGGCGACCTCGATGGGACCCGCGGGCGGACGACGACCCCGCATCATCCGATCCAGCAGCGCCGCAGCCTGATAGCCGATCTCCTCCGTGTTTAGATCGACACTGGTCAACTGCGGGTCACACAGTCGGTAGATCACCTGATCGTTGCCTACGCCCGCGACGGCCACCTCATCTGGAACGACGATCCCGCATTCCCCGCAAGCGCTCAGGACCTGATGGGCACGGATGTCGGTGGCCGCCATCAGCGCCAATGGTTTGGGGAGCGAGCGCAACCACCGTCCGAGCTGCGGGGTCTCCATCAGCCCGGCCGCCTCTGTCGCCAGCACGCCCCGCTTTCGCCGCAAAGGCCGCCCCTCGTACACGCGGGTCGGGTAACCGCGCTCTCGCAGGCACTCCACGAATCGGTCCCGGCGGATCTCCGAATAGTAGACACCGCGAAAGCCACAGTATGCAAATTGCTCGTAGCCGCGCTCGAGGAAATACTCCGCCACCAGACGCGCCACCGCACGGTGATCGGGCACCACGCAGGGGGTGCCGGGTGAGGGATGCAGGGCGAAAAGATCCACCGTGGGCAAAGCCAGCGCCCGAACCTGCCGTATCAGTGTCCGGCTCTCGAGCTGCGCCAGAACCGCGTCCGGTCGCCAAGCATGGAAATCCGGCGGCAGCCGGTCCATCAGCGGCCCGGCACGATGATAGACCACCCAGCTGCCGTGTTCGGCAATGTACTGCCCAACACCCCGCAACAATTCACGCCCGTATTCCGTGCTCGACTGAATCAGGAGCCCCACTCGTGGCCGTCTGCGCATGACCGCTCTCAACACTCCCGCCGACCATACCCCCCTTCCGCTGCGGTGGCGACCCCGGCCATCGGCTAACCCTGTCGGTGCTTCCGGCCGCGCGACGGCCCGGCATTCCGCATTTGGCCGCGGGCCGTGACGCGCGACCGCCCTCTCAAACCATCACCGGCACTTCCCCGGAGATGCTCTCCGCGACCCGCGCACACAGCCAGAGGACGTCCGACAACCGATTCAGGTACCGGACCACACAGGGATTCTGCTGGCGAAAATCATCCCCGAGCCGCAGCACCTCCCGCTCCGCCCGCCGACAGATCGTCCGGGCCAGATGCAGACCCGCCGACATCGGCGTGGAGCCGGGAATGTCCCACCCATCAAATTTCACGCCCTTTGACTCCATGGCACCCACCACGCCGTCCAGGCGCGCCACCATCCCATCGTCCACAAGCGAGAATCCTTTCTCCTGGTACCTGGCCCGATCCTCCATCCGCACGGCCAATTCACCCATCACAATGACCAGTTCCTCCTGTATCCGCAGCAATTCCTCGGAAATCCAACGGTCCTCGCGATACGATCGGGCCAGTCCGATGGCAGCGTTCAACTCGTCAATCGCACCATAGGCCTCTATCCGCCTATCGGTTTTGGGCACCCTGTGCCCGAACATGATGCCCGTCGTCCCATCATCGCCAGTCCGTGTTGAAATAGACATGAGTTTAGCTTATCACCTCTTAGTCTTTTTGTCATGCATATCCGAGCGGTCGCAACCCGGCCCGACCCTGGCAGCCCCCACAAAACAGTCGCACGTTGGGCACGGGAGAGACGCCGCCGGCCCCGGCGTCCGCGTCCCACCGGGTAACGACAGGCACCTGGCATGCGCGGCCCGCGAGGACGCGGCCATCCCGGCGGCTCCCATGACAACGATGAAATCCCGAACCGGGGCTTTGAGTAGTCTCCTGGATTCGCCTAACGTTCCTCCATGGCCAACCGCCGACCCGCCCGAATCATGTATGCCGCCACCGACAATTGCGCGGACATGCTCTACGCGACTCGAATGCACGTGCCCGACCCGTTCCTCTGGGCGCGAATCCGCGGTCGCACGTATGCCGTTCTCTCCGACCTCGAACTCGATCGCGGCCGCAGGGAAGCGCACGTCGACCGCGTGGTCCCTCTGTCCACGTTGGAGCGCAAGGCAAGACCGCTGCCAGGACGCCGACCACCCATCGCGGAGCTGATTGCCCGGTTCCTTCGAGATCACAAAACGGGCGGCGCGGAGGTTCCCCACGATTTCCCCGTCGGGGTCGCCGACGAGTTGCGAAGACTCGGGCTCTTGATCCGACCGGCCCGCGGACATTTCTTCCCCACCCGCATATCCAAAACGAACGAAGAGATCGTCGCGATCCGTGCCGCCCAGCGATCGGCCGAGGCGGCCATGGCCCGGGCCGAGGAAATCCTGCGCGCCTGCCGACCCGACCGCCGCGGTCGCCTCTCTTACGCGGGCCGATGCCTCACATCCGAATTCCTCCAGGGCGAAATCAATTCCTGCCTCTCACGCCTCGGTGCGTCCGCCCAGCATACCATTGTTGCCGGCGGCAACCAGGCCTGCGACCCTCACGAGGCGGGCCATGGACCGCTGCCCGCGCATCACCCCATCATCGTGGACATCTTCCCCAGGGTCGCACGCACTGGCTACTGGGGGGATATCACCCGAACCTTTGTGCGGGGCAACCCGTCCGAAGCCGCGCGCGAACTGTACGCCACGGTGCTCGAAGGCCAGCGCAAGGCCCTGCGCCAGATCCGCGCGGGCGCGGATGGCGCGCGCATCCAGCGGGACACCCGTGCGTTCTTCGACTCAAAAGGATACGCCACGGGTGAGAAGAACGGGCGCCGATCCGGATTCTTTCATGGCCTGGGGCACGGTGTCGGCCTGGAGATTCACGAGGCCCCCCGATTCGCCGACGGCCCCCTCCCGAGGAACGCCGTCGTCTCCGTGGAACCCGGCCTCTACTACCCGGGCATAGGCGGCATACGAATCGAGGATCTTGTCGTCGTGACCGATCGCGGATACGCCAATCTCACCACGTATCCAAAGCGATTTGTCCTCGGGTGACGTTCGATGCCTTGAAACATCGAGCGCCAGGCGCCTTTGCCCGAACGCCATGGCGGGCCTTGCAACCCAGCCACCCCCGCGGCGTGTCACGCCCACGGGCTGGAAACACGCCAGCGACGCCGAAATACCTCCCCGCTTCGCTTTGATGCCCAAAGCGTGCGGTCCGGCGCGATCAGTGAATCTGGGAACCGATCAGCGCACCGGCACCTGCGGCACCGCCAATAAGGGCGCCAGTGCCACCACCTGCCGCCCCGCCAATCGCCGCGCCTCCCAGGGCACCGCCAACGGCGCCTTTCTCGGTGTTCGAGCATCCCACGATGCCCAGTCCTAGCGCGGCGATCAAAACGGCTACCAACTTTTTCATATTAGCTCCTTTGGTGCCAAAACCTTGCCCCAGAGTCCAGCACACGCAACCGAAAAATCACGCACCCGCCCGGTGCCCTAGCACGTTGACCGCGCTTAATGGTGGCCGTGATGGTGGCCGCGGTGGTGGCTATAATGGTGATGAGACCCATGATGATGACCGTACGATCGATAGCCGAAGTTCAGCCCGTACGATGGCCAATAGCCGTAGCTATATGGCCGATAGCAGTAGCGCCGGTACAGGGGCCTATGACAATACGACCGATACGGATATACGACCACGGGGCTTCCGCAGTAACCGTAGTACGACGGCCGATAATACGAACGGCCGCAGTCGCTGTACCCGAATGAGATGCTGAAACCACCATGCGCCATCGCCGCCGCGCCCAAGGCACTGAACGCCAACACGATTGCTGCCAGCTTTTTCATCTCGTCTCTCGCTCTCTTTCTATATTTTGAGACGCAAAGGGGGGGTCCGGGATTCAATAAAACCCGCTGGCGCCATCCGATCCCCCAATGCCGCGCCGGGCCGCGCGGCCTACGGAACTACCTCTGATTCCATGCCCCGGGCGGCGGGGCACCACCGGGGCAGAAAATGGGATGCAGGGGCGCGCTTGCGCGCGATTCGAATCGCCTGCAAGCAGGCCCCTACTCCCCGGCACCTGAATTCTCGAGTCAGCCCTTCTTCTTGCGGAAGAGGTGCGTGGCCGTGCCGTGGAGCAATTCGGCGCTCTCCATGAGGGTCTCCGACAGCGTCGGGTGCGCGTGGATGGTGCCACCGAGGTCGCCCGCTACTGCCGCCATCTCCACCGCCAGGGTTCCCTCGGCAATCAGTTCCCCGGCGCCAACCCCCACGATGCCGACGCCCAGCACGCGTTCGGTCCCGGGGTCATAGATCACCTTCGTCAGGCCCTCGGTGCGACCGAGCGTCAGCGCGCGTCCCGACGCGCCCCAGGGGAACCTCGCCACTTCGACCTTGCGCCCTTGCGCGCTGGCCTCGTTTTCGGTCAAGCCGCACCACGCCACCTCCGGATCGGTGAACACGACCGCCGGGATCGCGATGTTGTCAAACTCCGCCGGTTCTCCCAGCAGCGCCTCGACCGCAACGCGCCCCTCGCGCGAGGCCTTGTGGGCGAGCATCGGTTCGCCCGCGACGTCCCCGATCGCCCAGATGCGAGGGTCGGCCGTCCGCTGCTTGCGATCGACCTCGATGAACCCCTTCGCGTTCACCTTGACCCCCGTCTTCTCTAGACCCAGCCCTTCCGTGTTCGGCTTGCGGCCCACGGACACCAGCACCCTGTCAAACGTCAGCGTCTTCTGACCATCCGGGCCCTCCAAACCCACGTCGATCCCCTTCTTCTTGGTCTCGAGCGAGACAACCTTAGTCTTCAGCAGGATGGCCTCGAACTTCCCTTCCAATCGTTTCTGGAGCGGCCTGACGAGGTCGCGGTCCGCGCCCATGAGAATGCCGTCGAGAAGTTCCACGACCGTCACCTTGCTGCCCAGTGCGGCGTAAACCGTTCCCATTTCCAGCCCGATATAGCCACCACCGACCACGAGCAACCGCCCCGGGATCTCATCCAACTGCAGCGCGCCGGTCGAATTCATCACGCGCGGATCCTGGATGTTGAAAGCGGGCGGGACAGCCGGCCTCGAGCCGGTCGCCACGATTGCGTGATCGAATTCCACAGCGCCCTGATCCCCGCCATCGATGCGGAGCCGGGCCGAAGACTCGAAAACCGCCTTGCCCCGGACGAGTTGAACGCCCCGCGACTTGCAGAGGCCCGCGACGCCACCGGCCAACTGATCGACCACCTGACCCTTCCATTTCCGTATGGTGGCCACGTCAATCTTCGGATCCGCGAACGAAAGACCCATCTCGCGGGCCTCGCGGGTCTCATTGATGAGCTTGGCAAGGTGCAGCAGCGCCTTCGACGGGATACACCCGCGGTTCAGGCACACGCCACCGAGGGCGGAGGAGTCTTCCACCAATGCGACTTTCTTGCCCTTGTCGGCCGCGAGAAACGCGGCGGCATAGCCCCCCGGCCCCGCCCCGATCACCACGATCTCTGCCCGTCTCACGTTCTCGCTTGCGGCCATGATTCCTCCCTCTTTCAAACATCCAAGAGCGCACCGGCGAACTCCTCGAACGCCCGTGCCACCCGCCTAGTGAAGCGGGCGCCGTCTGCGCCGTCGATCACGCGATGGTCATACGTTACCGAAAGCGGCATGATCAGGCGCGGCTCAAATCGACCGTCGCGCCAAACGGCCCTCAGCGAACCCCGGGCGAGGCCGAGTATCCCCACCTGGGGGGGATTCAGCAGGGGCGTAAAGCCCGTCCCCCCGATGCCGCCCAGGTTCGAGATCGTGAACGTCCCGCCCTGCAATTCCTCAACCGAGACCTTCCGGTCCCGCGCCCGCTGGGCCAACCGGTTCAACTCGATGGCCAACTCGCGCAGGCTTTTCTTGTCCGCATCCCGGACCACGGGAACGATCAGCCCGGCCGGCGTATCCACGGCGACCGAGATGTGGTAGTAGCCCTTGACGATCATCTCGCCACGCGCGGCATCGAAGCTCGAGTTCAACTGAGGGAACTCCTTGAGGCCTTCCACGACCGCCTTGATCGCGATGGTCGTCATGGTCAGCGCCCCGCCCGCTTCCTTGACCCTCGGAGCAAACTGCTTCCGAAACGCCTCCAGTTCGGTGATGTCCGCCTCGTCAAAATGGGTCACCATCGGCGCCGACCACGCCACTGCCATCTGGTCCGCAATCTTCCGGCGGAGGGAGCTGACCGGCTTCCTTTCAATCGGCCCCCACTGCGAGAAATCTGGCAGCGGCTGCGCCGCCGGCACATGCCCGGCGCCGCCGCCGGCAGCAGCGGCCATCCCGCCAGATCGCACGAACGCCTTGACGTCATCGATCGTGATCCGGCCGCCCGTTGCCGAGCCCCGGACACGAGTGAGATCCACGCCCAGTTCTCGAGCCAGCCGGCGCGTCGCCGGCCCGGCGGGCACTTGTCGCCCGTCGGCCGCTGGAGGCTGTGGTCCCCCCGGGGCCCTCGGCGGCCCCGGCACCGCGGCCGGTTTCTCGGTTGCCGCGGCCGCGGGAATCGGACCGGGCGGTGCGGCCATCGGCGCCTCCGGCGCTGTTCCCGACGCCGCAGCGATGTCCACACACATCAGGTCGGCCCCCACCTTGATATGATCCCCCGCCTTGATCAAAAGCTCCGCCACGCGACCCGACACCGGCGATGGCACCTCGACGACCGCCTTGTCGGTCTCCACCTCCGCGATCGACTGATCCTTCGAAATCGCGTCTCCCGCCTTGACTAGCACGTTGAGAACATCCCCACCCTCGATCCCCTCCCCGAGCTGCGGCAACCGCACAACCTCGGACGTGCCCCCCGCTGCGACGGGCGGTGGCGGTCCCTGTGCCGACCGCCCAGCCCCCACCGCCACCGAACCGGCGCGCTCGCGATCCGCGGCGACGGAAGCCGACGGGTTCTTCGCCGCCCTCTCCCCCTCGCGGACACTTTCCGTCGGCTCCCTTTTCTCAGCCCCCGACTCCAACTCGAAAAGCAGGGCCCCGACTTTCACGTGGTCGCCCGCTTTCACCGAAACTTTGGTGATGCGCCCGTCATCGGGCGACGGAAATTCGACGACCGCCTTGTCGGTTTCTATCTCGGCCAGCGCCTGATCCTTGCGCACGACATCGCCCGCCGACACCAGGACGTTCACGATGTCCCCCGCCTCGATCCCCTCGCCCAGTTGCGGCAGCGTGATTCGTGTCGCCATCGTAATATCCCTCAGATCAGCAATGAAAACGGTTTCTCGGGATCGATGCCCAACTCCCCGATCGCCTTCGCCGCGACCCGCGGCTCGACCTCGCCCCGCCGCGCCAACGCGTGGAGAGTGGCAACCGCGATCGACTCCGCATCCACCTCGAAATGCCGCCGCAGGCCCTCGCGCGTCTCACTGCGGCCAAATCCGTCCGTCCCCAGCGAAGTGATCCCGCCGGGCACGAAGGGCGCCACCAGATCCGGCAGCGCTCGCATATAGTCCGTGGCCGCGATCACCGGCCCCTTCGCCCCCTCGAAAAGCTGAGTCACCCAGGGTTTTCTGGGTGGCTCCGCCGGATGCAGCATGTTCCAGCGCGTCGCCTCCAGCGCGTCCTGCCGCAATGCCTTATAGCTCGTCACGCTCCACACGTCGGCCGAAACCCCATATCGTTCCTCGAGGATCCCCTGCGCCTTGAGCGCGCAGTTCAGGATCGATCCGCTGCCCCACAGGTGCGCCTTGATCTTCTTCTTGGCCGGCCCGGGCCGAACCCGGTAGATGCCCCGCACGATGCCCTCCTCCGCCCCCACCGGCATCGCCAGGTGGTCGTAGTTCTCGTTCTCGACCGTCAGATAATAGAATAGGCCCTCCTGGGCCTCGTACATCACCCGCAGACCATCCTGAATGATCACCGCCAATTCGTAGCCAAAGGCGGCGTCGTAGGCCCGGCAGTTTGGCACGTTCATCGCCATGAGCTGGCTGTGCCCATCCTCGTGCTGCAGCCCCTCGCCGTTGAGCGTCGTCCGGCCGGCCGTCCCGCCCATCAGAAAACCGCGGCAGCGCATGTCGCCCGCCGCCCATATGAGATCCCCAACCCTCTGGAATCCAAACATCGAATAGTAGATGTAGAATGGGATGGTGTTGACGCCGTGGACCGAGTACGCCGATCCGGCAGCCACGAACGAGGCCATGCCACCCGCCTCGTTGATGCCCTCCTGGAGGACCTGCCCGTTGCGCGCCTCCTTGTAATACTGGAGCTGGCCCGCGTCCACGGGCGTGTAGAGCTGGCCAAGCGCCGCGTATATGCCAAACCGCGCGTAGAGCCCCTCCATGCCAAAGGTCCGTCCCTCGTCCGGCACAATCGGCACCACGAGCTTGCCGATCTCCTTGTGCCCCATCAGGCGGTTCAGGATCCGGACGAATGCCATCGTCGTCGACATCGGCTGGCCCTCGCGGCTGGCCCCAAAAAACTCCTTAAACTCCTCCAGGGCGGGCGCCTTGAAGTCGGGCCCGCGGGTCCGCCGCTGCGGCAACGGCCCCCCAAGCGCGGCGCGCCGCTCCGTGAGGTATTTGAACTCCGGGCTGTCTTCCTTGAACCGCACGAAAGGCAGTTTCACCGCCTCCTCGTCGTTCAGCGCGATCCCGAACCTGTCGCGGAACAGCAAGATCGCGCGCCGCCGCTGTGTCTCATCCTTGCCCAGCGATTTCTGGTTGTGCGCGACGTTCTGGCCCTCCCCGTATTCGCCGAGGCCAAAGCCCTTGATCGTCTTGGCCAAGATCACCGTGGGCCGCCCCCTGTGCCGCACCGCGTGCCAGAAGGCGGCATACACCTTGTCCGGATCATGCCCCCCGCGCTTGATGCTCTGGATCTCCTCGTCGGACATCCGCTCCACAAGCTTGGCCAGCTCCGGATACTTCCCGAAGAAATCCTGCCGCACGAAACTCCCGGGACTCACCGAGTACTTCTGGTACTGGCCGTCGACCACCTCCATCATCCGCTGCAGCAGCAGCCCCGATTTGTCCTCCTGAAGCAGCACATCCCACTGCCCGCTCCAAACCACCTTGATCACATTCCAGCCAGCGCCCCGGAAAATCCCCTCCAGTTCCTGGATGATCTTCCCGTTTCCGCGCACCGGTCCATCGAGCCGCTGCAGGTTGCAGTTGACCACCCAGGTCAGATTGTCCAGGCCTTCTCGCGCCGCCACCGTCAGGCAACCCAGCGCCTCGGGCTCGTCACATTCGCCATCGCCCAAGAATGCCCACACGCGACAGTCATCGGTGTCCTTGATCCCCCGATCCCTGAGATATCGGTTGAACCTGGCCTGAAAGATCGACATCACCGGCCCAAGGCCCATCGAGACCGTCGGAAATTGCCAGAAGTCCGGTTTCAGCCACGGATGGGGATACGAAGGAAGCCCTCCTCCCGCCCCCAGCTCGCGTCGAAAATTCTTCAGGTTCTGCTCGGTCAACCTCCCCTCGAGGAACGCGCGCCCATAGATGCCGGGCGACGCGTGCCCCTGAAAGAATATCTGATCCCCACCGCCGGGCGCATTCGGCCCCTTGAAGAAATGGTTGAAACCCACCTCGTACAAGGTCGCCGAAGACGCGTAGGTTGAGATGTGCCCGCCGATCCCGGGCGACTCCAGATTGGCGCGGACCACCATCGCCAGCGCATTCCACCGCACCATGCTCTTGATCCGCCGCTCCATCTCCCTGTCGCCCGGCCGCGGTGGCTGCTTCTCCGGCGGAATCGTGTTGCAGTACGGTGTCGTGTGACCCAGCGGAATGTCGAGGCCCCGCCGCCGCGCCCTGTCTTCGAGACGGTTGAGCAACCAGGACGCGCGCTCCGCCCCCTTCTCGTCAAAGATGTACTCTAACGAGTCGAGCCACTCCCGCGTCTCCTGCGGGTCCGGATCCACATCCGCCCCAGGGCCCGGCACCGCACTACCGTCAAATCCTTCAGCCATAAAAAACCGCCCACCCGCGCCCAGGGATTGCGCACTGCGTCAACCGTCGGACGGCGGGCGAATTGTTAATTTATACACGAATCCGCGCCAGAGCCAATCCCGGGCGCCAAAATTTTCCACCGCTTGGAAAACCGCCCTTGCCTACCCTACCCCCCGGTGCAAATTGATCCTTTCCATGAACAAAACGTCTCTCGTCGGATGCTCGGTGGCCGCCCTCCTCCTGGGTCTCGTTGCCAGCCTTGCGCTAAATGGCGCGCTCTACGTCGCCCTCAAATTGCACGAACCGCCGACTGTCACCCCGGCCGCGGACAACATCCAGGAATCCGAACTCGTCGCCAGTGAAACGCGGACCAAGAACAAGATCGCCGTCATCGACCTGCGCGGCGTCATAAGCTACGACGTCGAGGGTTATCTCGGCGAAACCATGGTGGACGATGTTCTCCTGCGCCTCCGTCAGGCGCGCGCCGACCAGAACGTCAAGGCCATCGTCCTCCGCGTCGATTCCCCCGGCGGCGAGGTCAACGCCAGCGATGTCCTCTACAACGAGCTGAAGCGGATCCGGGACGGCGACTCCAAGCGCAGCCCCATGCCGATCGTCTGCCACTTCATGTCGGTCGCCGCATCCGGCGCCTATTACGCCGCCATGGGATCCAGCTACATCGTCGCCAATGACATGACAATCACCGGCAGCGTCGGCGTCATCCTCCAGTCCCTGGAATATCGTGGCCTCTTCGACAAAATCGGCCTCCAGATGCACACGTTCAAGTCCGGCAAATTCAAGGACCTGCTTTCCGGCTCGCGCCCCATGAGCCAGGAGGAGATGGACTATGTCCAGAAATTCATCATGGAGACTTACGACAAGTTCGCTGGAATCGTCGCCAGGGAGCGCAGCCTCGACCTCGATGCGCTGAAGAATGGTGCCGCGGATGGCCGCATCCTGTCCGGCCCGCAGGCCCTTAACCTCCGTTTCGTGGATCAGCTCGGGTACTTCGAGGACGCGCTCGAGAAGGCGAAGGACCTGGCCGGAATCAAACAGGCCAAGGTCATCCGTTACGATGCGCCCGTGAGCTTCGCCAGGCTCCTCCGCCTATTCGGTCGCGCGCCCGAGACCAAGGTGGATATCGGTGTGCTCCCACAGAATTTCCGCCTCCAGCCCGGCAAGGCATATTTTTTGTCTTCCCATCTCGTCAGCCCATGAGAGCCGCATCGCCCGGCAACCTGCCGGCCAGCGCGTCCAGCGCCAACGACGCCCAGCCCCCGCGATCCTTCAACCATGGATAACCGAGCCCTCGCCGCCGTCATCGCAGCCGCCCTCGCCGCCTGCACGGGCGTCTTGGTATGGCTCGGCGCCCGACAGCGCGCCCGGCTCGGCGCCGCGTGGGCCGACCGCGTGCCCTCCATCCGGCTCAACCGATTCGCCATCGGTGTTGGCGTGCTCGCGTTCAGCCTCATCGCACTCGTCAGCTACGGCACCATGATCGCCCTCGGCATGATCGCCGCCGCCCTGCTCGCTTGCCGCGCCGCGGAACTCAATCCATGGGACGCCCTCGGCCTCGCGGGTCTCCGGCCCGCCACCAGCCTGCTTCTCCCCCCCCTCGTCTACCTCGGCATCCTGATGCCCCTCTACCTCAGCGCCGTGGCCTCTTTCCTGCTCTGTGCGGCGCTCCACATCCCTTTCGAGCCGCAGCAACTCATCCGGCTGTTCCAGCGCCTGGACACCCCCGCTCAACTGGCGGGTTTCGCCGTGCTCGCGGTGGTGATCGCCCCGATCTCGGAGGAGATGTTCTTCCGCGGGCTGCTCCACGGGTGGTTCAAGTCGTTCATGCCGACCCGGCTTTCGATCGCAATAACGTCACTCCTCTTCGGGGCCGTTCACTGGCACGCGCCCGCGTTCCTCCCGCTGACCCTCCTCGGATTCTCGCTCGCCATGATCTATGAGACCACCCGCTCGCTCTGGCCCGCGATCGCCCTCCACGCCATCTTCAATCTCGCCACCCTCGCCGCCATGACCCTTTTCCCTCAGCTTGTCGGAAAATGACACCGACCTTGGCACAACTCGGGGAAGACCGCCTTATCGGCATGCTCACCCGCCGCTGGCCACGCTCGCATCGCACCTTGGCCGTCGGCGTCGGCGACGACTGCGCGGCCATCCGCACCAAGGGCTCCCGCCGCCTTCTGCTGCTGAAGACCGACGCGATCGTCGAGGGGGTCCACTTTCAACCGGGAGTGACGGCATGGAAAATTGGCTGGAAGGCATTGGCCCGTTGTCTCAGCGACATTGCCGCCATGGGGGGCGAACCCGACGCCGCGCTGGTGTGCCTCGCCGCGCCCGCGGGCACGCCTGCCGCACGGGTCCGGGGCGTCTACCGCGGCCTGGACCGATGCGCGGCGCGCTTCGGCGTGACCATGGCCGGCGGTGAGACTGTTCGCGCCCAAGCGCTCTCGCTCACCGTGGCGGTGACCGGATGGGTCGCGGGCTCACGCATTCTGCTCCGTTCGGGCGCCCGTCCGGGCGATGCCCTCTGCGTCACCGGCCACCTCGGCGGTTCGGGCGGAGGCCATCACCTCACCTTCTGCCCCCGTCTCAAAGAGGCCCAGTGGCTCGCGCACCACACCCGGCCGTCCGCCATGATGGACCTCAGCGACGGTCTCGCGGCAGATCTGCCGCGCCTCTGCCGCGCGAGCGGCGTCGGTGCCTCCCTCGACATCGCCAGCCTCCCCCTGCGCCGTGGCGCAACCCCGCGACAGGCGTTGGCCGATGGCGAAGATTTCGAATTGCTCTTCGCCACGCGACCCTCCCGCCTGCGCCAAATCTTGCACCGTTGGCCCTTTCCCACGCCGATCACGCGAATAGGCGAAATCACCGCGCGGCGCGGCATCCGCCCAAGTCTGGGATCCCATGGCTACGACCACTTCCAACAGCCCTGAACAGACTCGCCAGATCGCCTCGCGCTTCGCCGCCTCACTGCCGCAGGGGAGCATCGTCGCGGTCGAGGGCGAACTCGGGGCCGGCAAAACCCATTTCATCCAGGGTGCCGCCCGCGGCCTCGGCTTCCACGGGGCAGTCACCAGCCCCACGTTCACCATCGTCCACGAGTACCCCACCGGCCAGGGCCCCGTGTTCCACATCGACCTCTATCGCATCGCTTCCCCAAGAGACACCGCCGCCCTTGGACTCGAAGAAATATTTGCCGCCGGACGCGCCACCTTCATCGAATGGCCCGAGAGGCTCGGCGCCGAACTCCCCCCCACGGCGTTTCGTGTCCGGATCGCAATCGCCCCCGACCCCCAGCGCCAAATCGAACTCCCCGACTCATCGGACCCCACATGATTCTCGCCATCGAGACATCCTCGCCGCACCACTCGCTCTGTCTCGCGCGCCTCGACTCCCCAGAGGACATCCTCGCCACCGCCAATTGGTCCGGTGACGCTCGCGCGGGACGCCTGCTCGTGGAGCTCGATGCCATCCGGCAATACCTGCCCCGCGTCCGCCTGATCGCCGTCGGCACCGGCCCCGGCAGCTTTTCGGGCATCAGGGCCGCCATCAGCGCCGCCAAGGGCCTCCGGGCCGTCCTCGGCTGTCCCCTCGTCGGTGCCTGCAGCGCGGACGCCCTCGCAAAGGACCTGGCCCGCGTCTCGCGCCTCGGGGTGTTCGCCGACGCGAAACGCAATGAACTCTACCTGACCGAATTTGCCCTCGGCCGCCGCATCCGCGGCCCCGTCACCATACCCACCCGATCCCTCGATGACTGTCTCGCAAAACTCACTCTCGCCGTCAGTGCCGAACCCATCCCCGGCATCCCCGAGCGCGCATGGCCCGTCGCCGCCACCCTCGCCCAGTTCGCCGTCGAATCGTGGCGGCGCAACCCCGCAGCCAACCACGATCCGGAGCCCATTTACTTGAGGGGCCCCACCCCCCGCGACGGATAACGCGCCGCGCGCTACAAGCGGACCGCCATCCCCCGCCCTGGCGATCTCAAGATTTCAGGCCCGCCAAATCGCCATCGTACTTCTCCTCCGACTTGAGCACGTCATCCCAACTTATGGTGCGCCCGCTGTAGGCCGCCATACGTCCCATGATCGCGATGAGGTTGCTCTGCACGCCGTATTTCACGCTGCCATTGGAGGCGTCCTTTGCGCGGACCAGTTCGTGGAACTTTCGAATGTTGCCCTGGGCCCCCTCCTGATAGAGGGCATCGGTCCTGCCACCCCGATAGAATGCGTTCCCCGCACCGCGCACCATCACGATGCCGCCGTACTCCGTCATCAGCGCGCCCTTCGATCCGTACATCCGGACGATGTGCTCCGGGACCATGCTCGCCTCAAATTGACGCGAGCTGAATGTCACGCCCACCTTGTCCGGGTACTCGTAGACCAGCGTGTAGTAGTCCCAACAATCCCCATGTTTCCGGACTTTGCCCGAGCCCACGCCCGTGCAGCGCAGCGGCGGCACATTGTTCATCGCCCAGTTCATCACATCGATCATGTGGATCTTCTGCTCCACCAGCGTGTCGCCCGAGAGGGCCCGGTAGAAAAGCCAGTTCTTCAGACGAGCCTCCGGGGTGCCCGGTTCCGCCTTGAGCCCGCACGGACCGCAGTGGTGGCTGGCCTGCCCAAAGACCATCTCGCCAAGCGCCCCGTCGTGAACGCGCTTGATCGCCTCGATGTAGAACTCGTTCACCCGGGTCTGAAAATCGACCAGGAACACCAGCCCTTTCTTTGTGGCAAGGGCGCCGGTCTCCTCGACGAACTTGCATCCCGGCACGTCCACCGACAGCGGTTTCGCAATGTAGACGTTCAGGCCGGCATCGACCGCCGCCCGCGCGTGCATCGGATGAAAGTACGGGGGGCTGATTATCGCCACCGCATCGAGGCCGCCATTCCCAATGAGCCGCTCGTAAGCCTTCAAACCCGTGAATGTCTGCTCGGGCTTGAGCTGGAACTTTGCGGCGGCGGCATCCACCTTCTCCTTGAAATAGTCGGCCACCCCGGCGATCTCATAGCCGCCGTGCTCCCGGAACATCTTCGCGAGCCACACCCCCCGTTCTCCGCATCCGATCAGGCCAAGCCTGATCCGCGCGCAGCCCCCCGCATCGGCGGCCCGGGCAACGCTGAAACTCGCCAGCCAGGCGCCCCCCCCTGCCATCGAGGATGTCTTCAAAAACTGGCGCCGCGTCGTCGGCGCCGAATCCAACACTCGGCCCAACCCCGCGTCCGCGGGCCTCCCAACATGTCCATCGGCGCTAACGGCCGCGATGCTGATCTCTCTCGATTCTGATGGTGTCATGGATCCTTTCGCTCTTGTGGGTTGAATTCGGATGAGTTCCCTTAGAAATCCGATTTGATGCCCTCTCGCCGGGGCACGCCGTCCTCAGCCCGCCGCTGCCCACCCTCTTGTCGGTCTCCCTCAGTCCCCACCACGCGGAAGCCCCGCCGCGCGAGTCGCCCGGCCAAAAACCTCGCGCTCTGGCGAATGGCGCTCGTAGTGGATGCGGCGAAGGCAGGGGGCCGGCCCAGTCGCTCCAGCTTGGCCGTCCCCAGCGGGTGATACGGCAGGATGCTGATGCCGTCCAAGTTTGGCATCGACTCCAAAAGCGCCTCGATCCCCTCATAATGCCCCTCGTTGTCGTTGATGCCCGGGATGAGGGGGCACTGCAGGCGAATCCTGGCGCCGCGGGCGTATAGTTCGCGCAGGTTCCGGGCGATGATCGTATTCGATTGACCCGTGTGCCGCTCGTGCTCCACCGGTTCCGTCACCTTCCAATCGAAAAGGAACAGGTCGGTCAACGGCAACATTCGGCAGAGGGCTTCCCATCCCCCGAACCCACTGGTTTCCACGCAGCAGTGCAACCCCTCCTTTTTCGCGGCCACCAGAAGCGCCGCGGTGAACTCTGCCTGCATCAGCGGCTCGCCGCCGGAAATGGTCAGCCCCCCCCCGGCTTGTCGATAGAACACCCGGTCGGCCATCACCTCCCGCATCACCTCCTCCACCGAGAGACTGCGGCCGACAATCTCAAGGCTGTCACTGCAGCACACCGACACACACTCGCCACGGACTTCGCATCGACCGCGATCCAATACATGGGCCAGCCCCTTGCCATCCGTTTGGAGGCTGTGCGCCGCCATCGGACACGCGCGGACGCATTCTCCGCAAGCCAGGCATTTCTCGCGATCGAATGAGAGCTCGGGCCCGGCACGGATGCCTTCCGGATTATGGCACCACGCGCAGTTCAGGGGGCAGCCTTTGAGAAAGACGGTGGTGCGGATACCGGGCCCGTCGTGGACGGAGAACCTCTGGATATCGAACACCCTTCCCGTCATGCCCCCGCCCCCTTTTCGCAGATCACGCGGTCGACCACGAACCGCCGCAGCTCGGGTGACAAGCTCGAAAAATAGGCGCTGAATCCGGTCACGCGTACCACCAGCTCCGGGAAACGACCCGGGTCCTCGCTCGCCTCCAGTATCTGTTCCCGGTCCACGATATTCGCGTTGATCTGGGTGCCCCCGAGATCGAAGTGGCCGCGGATCAACCCCATGACGTTGACGATGTCCTGCGCCGAGTTCTGGGTGCAGGGATCCAGATCAAGCTGCAGTGGGGCCGTGTTGCCATATCCCGGCTGCACCTCGGCCACTGCCACGGCTATCGCCGTCGGGGCACCGTCCTTCCTGCAACCCGGGTTGGGATTTGCCCCATGCGAGATGGGTTCCCCCGCGCGGCGGCCGTTCGGGGTCGCGCCAAGCTTCTTCCCCATCAGGACGGCGAGCGCCCACGAGAACAGGCCGGGAAGCATCATGTGCCCGTTCGGTGTCCGTTTCTCCTTCACCTCGCGCGTGAATGCGCCCGCGATCCGTTTCGCCCACTCGTCTCCGGTCGTGCCCCCGGCGCCATATTTCGCGGCACCTCCCATCAGGCGACGGACCCGCTCGCCCTCTGGACCAGCCCAGTTCGACTCAAGGCCCTCGAGCAGTTGTGCCCAAGACACCCGGCCCTCCTTCTCGACGCGCTCCTCAATGCTCGCGAAGGAATCTGCGGTGGTCGCCAGACCCGCCCCATCGACTCCAAAGGTGTAATACTCAACCCCCCCGTGGCTCGCATCCAGCCCCCTTTCGATGGGGCCGTGGCAGAGCAGATCCAACGGCAGCTCCGGAAAAACCTCGTGCATGTGCTCGTACTGGAAGTCAATCCCTGCCGCCGTTATCGCGACCGCCTCTCCCAGATGCCTCTCAAAACGATCCCAGAGTTCTGCAACGCAAGGCCGGACATCACCGTCGGCCAGCATTTCCCGGAGGGCGACATCCAGCACCTTTGCCAGGTTGATCTTGATGATGTCCTGGATCGCGTACTCGCGTCCCGGCAGCGCGGACCACTGGCAGCCCGAGTACGCGCGCTCCCGGGCCAATTCCACCGAAAAACCATTGCGGACGAAGCCCCTTATCGTGTTGTCCACCCCCAGAAATTTCGGTGTGCCGCAGCGGTCCTCGACCAGCATCTCCACGCCGCGCCGCAGCAGCCCTTCGTCGACCCCCTCGCCAACACACACGCCCACGTTCACCGGCGTCCGCAGCCTGTGTGCCGCCTCGAGCACCAGAAACGAGACGCTGCCCGTGACGTCACGGCCAGACGCGTCCGGTCCCCCAAGTTGGAAGTATGGCGTGTCGCGCAACAGCATGCAGGCAATATGAAAAACTGCCTCCTCATCAGTGAGCCGCCCGGCCCCGACATCGGCCCGATAGTAGGGTTCGAGCAGTACGTCCGCCCGCCCCAGCGCGCCGCTCCCGTTGTACATGCGCGAGATGAGCAGGTCCCAGAGAATCCACTGGCACGCCTCCCGGAAGGTCCGCGGCGCGCCCGAAATGAGGTGCTCGTTGATCTCGGCGATCTCCAGAAGGTTCTGCGCCATCGGCCCATGCTCCTGGGCCTTGCGCCGCGCTTCCCGCGCATGCCGCCGAATCCAGTCCTGGGTCCCGAGCACCACCTGTTCCAGTCCCTCGTAGAACTCTGCCGCCGCAACGTTGATCGCCCGGAAATGGCGGACCTTCTCCAGCAGTCCACCCCACCCCAGCCTCAAGCCAATGGCGAGATCCTGGCAAAGGTGCTGGACCGCCCCGATGGCGGGCACGATGTGATATCGCTCGTGCTGCGCCATCAGTTCCTCCCGATCAAACTCCGGCTTCCAGTGCGCCCGGCGATACGACATGAAGTTCACCATGTACGCCCCGGCGAGCGAACTCATCGGATCGATGTAGGCCGGGTGTACCTCGAGCAGACTCCGGAAGTTCCGCCCGCAGGCTGCCGGTCCGTAATAACCCCCATTTTGATGATTCGGACGAGGCCGGAAGTTCTTCAGGATCACGTCCGTGAAATGCACGCCCGAGCCGCTGATCGTCTTCACGGTCTCGCGCAGATCTTCGGGGGGCAGGATGATCCCGTGATCGTCAAAATCCATCGTGCCGCGGATGCGCTGTTTCTCACGCGTCTGGGCCAGTTTCATGCCCCGCAACAATCGCAGGCGCTCCTCGTATGAGAGTTCCGTCTCGACAGCCGTCGTGCTCATAGGTTCCGTTCGCCGATGGGTTGTGGTTCCCGCCCGCCGATCCAAAAGAGCAGGCAGGCGATGATCGCCAGGCCGGCACCCCAGCTCCAGATCTTCGGCCAGCCATGCAGGCGAAGCCTTTGCCAGTCCGCGCCCGCCACGATCCCGTTGCCATCCCGGTCCGCCGCCTTGAATGCCGAAATCAGGTCCCGCTTCGCGATCCGAAGATCCTCATCACGCTGGATCGCGATGCCGGCCTCCGGCAGGTGCTCCAACAGAGCGATGTTGACCCGATCCTCCGAGGCACCCAAGAGCCCCGGCAAATCGTCCTTGCCCACGTCGCTCCATCCCGGCAACGGCACCTGCACGCGCTGCTCGGCGCCACCCGCCGTCTGCCTCACGGCCGCGATGTTCCTGGGTGAATAAGCGTGACCGGTGAAGCCGGCCAACTGCGCCCCGAAGAACATGCCTATTCCGAAGATGAGAAGGGCGATCAGGCTCTGCGCGCGGGCGGTCATGCCGGGCGGTGCCACGCGCGCGGCGTAGATGGAGGCACCGGCGACCACGAAACCGTAGGAGAATCCGTGCATCAGCAGCCCCGCCAGCACGGCCGGCACACTCATGGTCGCAAACGCAAAGAAGCGGATCGCCCAGAATGCCATCCCGACCACGATCACTCGTTTCAGACCGATCCTCGCGATAATCCACGGCAGGACGATCATCGTCGCGATCTCCGATGCCTGCGACAACGTCATCACCGCCGTCGGCCTGGGCAACGCGATCTCGCTCAGGAACGCGTTTGTCCACGTCGTGTAGAACGTTTTCGAGATCGTGACCAGGGGTATGGCCACCGCGAATGCGAGGAAGGCGGGGTCCTTCAGCAGCGAGATGGCCGTGAGCCCAAAGACATCGGTTTTGCCCGCCCCCACGCCCTTGGGCGGGGTGTGCGGCAGGGTCAGGCAATACAGGGCCAGAATCACCTGCGCGCCCGCCGCCAGATAGAAGAAATTGCCGTCCCCCTCCCCCAGGATGAACCCCACCGACAGCCCGGCGATGATCCAGCCGACATTGCTGCCAACCGCGATGCGCGCAAATCTGTCGGCATTATCGATGTTTCTAAACACGAGGTTGTTGACGAGGGCCAAGGTCGGCATGAAGCACAGCGCATTGGCCATGAGCGCCGCCATTAGCCCGGCGAACGAAGTCTGCCCCGCCGCCCACACCAGGCATGCCGCGCCCGCGACGTGCAGCACCGCCAGGACCCGTTCCGTGGCAAAGAATCGATCCGCCACATATCCGACGAAGAGCGGGGACACCATCGCCCCAAGAGCGGAGGCGCCGCAGATCCAGCCGATCTGGGTGCCGCTGAACCCCAGGACGCCATTCATGTAGCCGCTGATCGGCACGATCCACGCGCCCCAGACGAAGAACTCCAGGAACATCAGGGCCGCCAGCCGAAATCGCGTCAACAGGGGGCGTGACATCTGGCTCCCCTAGCAACCCGCGCACGGACATCGGGACGGATCGCTCACCGTCTCGAGTCCCCCATTCTCCGCCGAGCGCGCGCCCGCATCCACAATGGCGGTCGCATCAAGGTTGAACTCTGGCGTCAGGATCTCGTGCAACGGCTCGCCCGTTTCGAGATGATGGAACAGCTCCTGGGGCAAATTCGAACGGTGCTTCGGCAGCGGCGCGGCCTGCACCATTTCCACCTTCCGCTCTGGCCCATGCACCACCCGCACGACCGGCTGGTCCCCGTAGATCTCGAAGGAAAGCGATCCGCCCTCGCCATACACCATCAGCGGGCCAGCGGACAGATACGACTTCCCCATGGTCGTCCATGAGCCCTGTGCCACCGCTATGGCACTCGGATAGCGGAGCACGATGACGCCATTGTCCTCGGCATCGCACCAGTGACTGCTCAGATTCGCCTTCATGCCCTGGACCGCCGTCGCCCGCTCGCCAATATACCAGAGGCTGTAGACGACGCCGTAGCAGCACAGGTCCAGAAATGCGCCGCCCCCCGTAGCCTTCTGGTGGAACCACGTCGCCGCCTTCTCCTCGTCCGTCAGCGGCGCGGATGCCCCGGTTCCACCCTTGTGTTCGGCGCCGGCGCCAAATGGCCCGCCGTGGCCCACACGATAGTCCACCTCGAGCACCCGGCCGATCATCCCGGAATCAATAACCTCCTTCGCCTTGCGCGCGTGCGGGAGCCACGCCGGGGGCCAGTTGACCGCCAGCATCGTCCCGGCGGCCTGGCAGGCCCTGTCCATCCGCCTGGCGTCGACCAGGGATACGGCCATCGGTTTCTCCACGCAAACGTGGGCGCCCGCCTCGGCGCACGCCTCGACCACCTCGGGGTGCTGCGCGTTCTCGCACTCCACCAGCACGAGATCAAACCGCTCCTTCCCCAGCATCTCGTGATAATCCTCATAACACTTGGAGATGCCGGCCGATTTCATCACATTGCCCCGGTTCCACTCCCTGGTGTAGGGGGCAACGCGCAGCTCGGGCCGCACTGGCCGGGTGTCCGCACAGGCCACCCACTCCACCTGCTGATGCGCGCTGAACAGGGACGCGACGTGATTGATGTGGGGATGCGCAAAACCGACGATGCCAACACGGTACTTCTTGCTCACTGCCAATCTCCTTTGGGCTATTGCGCCCTCTCGTCCAACCGCACTTCGCGACCCTCGGCCGCCGACCGATAGATGGCCTCAAGCCCGCGCAGCACGTTCACGACTTCCTCTTTCCTGACGCAGAGTTCCTCCTCACCGCGAATCGCGCGGACAAAATGCGCGATTTCCTTCCAGTGGGCGTAGAAGGGGTGGTTGGGCGCCGGTGCGGGCAACTTCGGCGTCACGTCCACCTGATAGCGCCCCATGTTCCTCACCAGCCGCAGATCCAGGAACCGCGGATCAAACCACAGTCCGCCCTCGGTTCCCATCATCCAAACCCCGCCCGCATTGTCAGGAACATTGGCCGCCCAGCTGACGCGCAGGCTGATCACCGCTCCGTTGCCCAGGCGCAAGAATGCGGTGGCCAGCTCCTCCACGTCGAATCTGTCGTGGTCGTAGGTCCGCTTGTTGAACACCCCGACCGGCGCACCGCCCTCCGCCTCGGAGGTGATGAGCCCCTCGTCCCGGTTGGAGAGCTTCGTGAACGTCATGCCGCTGGCGGCAACGACCGCCGGGCCGCCCATGATCCAGAGCAAGGTGTCCAGGATGTGGACGCCCAGATCGTAGAGGACACCACCGCGCGATAGCGCCCTCACGTGGAACACCCCATGCCCCGGGACGCCTCGCCTCCGGAGCCGCGCGGCGTCGGCACAATAGATCTCCCCCACCTGGCCAGACGCCGCAAACTCCCTGGCGGCAGCGATCTGGTTGTAGAACCGCATGGATTGTCCGACCAGCAGCAGGCGACCCGCTGTTTCCGCGGCCCGGAACATCTCGATGGCATCCGCGCTCGTGAGCGCCAGCGGCTTCTCACAAAGCACGTGCGCCCCCGCCCGCAGTGCGGCAATCGCCTGTTCCTTGTGACAATGCGCCGGCGAGCAAACCGAGACCACGTCCGGTTTTGCCGTCGCCAGCATCTCCGCAAAACTATCTGACGCGTGTGGAATCTGATGCCGCGTGGCCGTCGCTCTGGCGTTCTCTGGCGCGCTGTCCGCCACGGCCACGATCTCCGCCGATGGCTGATCCCGCCATGCCGGGATGTGCGCGGCATTTGCGATTGTTCCGCCTCCTATGATCGCAACCCTCAGCTTCTGTGTCGGCATGCCTGGCTCCTGTTACGAGCTGGTGCTCGCGCCGCCGCGGTCCAGAAACATGGGAGAACAGCCCCGTCGGAGGATGCCCCCCACTCTCGCTGTGATCCGATCTGCATGCCCGCGGCTTCGATTGGCCCATCCTACTTGAACGTATCATTTTCGTATATTGAATATTCTTGAATCCTTTTTCACTATTGGTTAATTCTGTTTCCATGGAGTTCCGCGAGGTTCGATCGCTCGTGTTGTTGGCCGAACTGGGAAATATCCAGCGCGTCGCCGAGGCAGTCCACCTCAGCCCACCGGGCGTCCACAAGCACCTCAAAACCCTCCAGGAGGAACTCGGCGTGCCCCTCTATGAAAGGGCTGGCCGCTCCTTGAAGCTGACTGAGGCGGCGGAGTGCATCCTGCCATACTTTCGGCAGATGATCGCCGAACACGACACGGCCCGGCGCGTGCTGGATGAGTGGAAGGGCGTCAAACGGGGACTGGTGCGCGTGGGCGCCGGACAGATCGTGGCCACGTATCTGGTGCCACGCGTCCTCGAAAAGTTTTTCTCGCGCTACCCCGGCGTCAATGCGTCCATTCAGGCGGCGCCCGTAAGACCCTTGGTCGAACGGCTCAGCACCGGCCACATCGATCTGGCGTTCCTCGCGATGTCCGAGCTCCACGAAGAGCCCGACCTCCCCACGGACGATATCGATCTGCTCTTCGATGTGACCAATCTGGAAATGGTCTTCGTTTCCGGCACGCCGAGGCCCGCTCGCCGCTGTTCCATCAAGTCCCTAACGGCCGTCCCCTTCGTCTCATACGAACGGGAATTGGGGATCAACCGGGTGATGGAACACTATTTTGCCGCCGTGGGCTTCCATCCGCGCGTGGTCGTTCGCTGCGACTATACGGAGACCATCAAGACGATGGTGCAGAAAGTCCCCGGGATGTCTCTGCTGCCCCTGTGGGCCGTCGAAAAAGAGATCAAGGACCGAACCCTGTGGCTGGTCAAACAGCAGGAGAGGCCCCTGTCGCTGAAAATCGTCCTGGCCAGCAGAAAGCGCCGCTATGCGCCCCCCGCGGTCCGCGCCCTGATCGACACCGTGCGCGAATATCTCGCACAGCGCGGCCGATGACGGCGAGATGTCGGCCCCGCTCGCGCCCGGCGGTCCAGATGCCCCGCGCGGCATTGACTCCGCCCTCGAAACCCGCGAGACTCCGACCCTTTCAGACACCATGGCCGACATCCAAGAGAAGAAGGACACGGAGCGGATGGAGAAGATCGTGTCGCTGTGCAAGCGGCGCGGTTTTATCTTCCAATCCTCGGAGATATACGGGGGCCTCAATGGCGCCTGGGACTACGGGCCCCTCGGCGTGGAGCTGAAGCGCAACGTCAAGGAGTACTGGTGGCGCTGCATGACGCAGTTGCGAGACGACATCGTCGGGATGGATGGCGCCATCCTCATGAATCGCGCCGTCTGGCGCGCCTCCGGGCACGAGGAGACGTTCAGCGACCCGCTCATCGACTGCAAAACCTGCAAAGGACGCTTCCGCGCCGATCAGATCGACTCCACCCCCTGCCCGCAGAAACCGTCCAAGACCGTCGCCACCTGCCACGGCGAAAAAACCGAGCCCCGCCCTTTCAACCTCATGTTCAAGACGTATGTCGGACCCGTCGAGGAGGACGGCAACGTCACCTATCTCCGCCCGGAGACCGCGCAGGCCATCTTTGTCCAGTTCCGAAACGTCCTCGAGGTGTCGCGCAAGAAACTCCCCTTCGGCATCGCGCAAATCGGCAAGGCCTTCCGAAACGAGATCAACCCCCGCAATTTCACCTTCCGATCTCGCGAATTCGAACAGATGGAGCTGGAGTTCTTTGTCCGGCCCGAGGATGGCTTCCGCTGGCTCGAGGAATGGAAGGAGCTCCGCATCCGGTGGTACGAGGACATCGGCATCCCGCGCGAGAACATCATCGTCAAGACCGTCTCGGACGAAGAGCGCGCGTTCTATTCGAAGGGCACCTACGACCTCGAATACAGGTTCCCATTCGGGGTCCAGGAACTCGAGGGCGTCGCCTACCGCACCGACTACGACCTGACCCAGCACATCAATGCCTCCGGAAAACCGCTGGAATACTTCGACGAGGAGACCAAGGCCAAATTCGTCCCCCATGTCGTGGAACCGTCCGCCGGCGTCGACCGGACGGTGCTGGCCCTCCTCTGCCAGGCCTACGCCGAGGAAGAGGTCACCGACGAAAAGGGCAACAAGGAAACCCGAACAGTCCTGCGTTTCCACCCCAGGATGGCCCCGATCAAGGTCGGCGTTTTCCCTCTCGTCCGCAACAAGCCCGACATCGTCGCCAAAGCCCGCGAGGTCCTCGAGTTGCTCCGGCCCCACATGCGCGTCTTCTACGACGAGACAGGCGCCATCGGACGCCGCTACCGCCGCCAGGATGAGGCCGGCACCCCCTTTGGCATCACCATTGACTTTGAGACGCTCGAGGGTGACAAAGCCTCCGGCCAGAAGGACACCGTTACGGTCCGCGATCGCGACTCGATGTCCCAGGTCCGGGTGCCCATCGCCAACCTCCTCGCCCATCTGCTTCCGAAGCTCGCCTGATCATAAGATCGAAAATTCAGACACCGAATCGTAGGAGCCTGCTTGCAGGCGATTCCACGCGCGGATCGCGCGCAAGCGCGCTCCTTCGTCTCGTTCTCACCCCCGGCGGTGCCCCGAATGTCCGCCGTCGGGCGGGCAGCGGGGCCTGATGTCCGACCCGAGACTTCATGCCGGATAGCGCGGATCTCCCAGAGCCCCACCGGGCGCCGGTCAGCGCTTCACGTACTTGTCGATGATCTTGGCGGCGTGCGAGTCCCGCGCCTTTTCCTCGCTGACGGGCGACGAAGCGTAGATCGGACCGAACCACGTATCCACCATGCACAGCCCGAACACCGCTGCAAATGGGATCGTGTACACGAACGCGCAGGCCACCGTGTTAAAACCCGTCAGGAACAGAGACGCCAGCATGAACTCTTTGCCACGGCTGAACAGGATCTCCAGGTTCCGCTTGTAGTTCAACGACGCATCAAGCACCGTCGCCCCATCCAGCCACCGGCAGCACCCCACCCCGCAGAATGGGATCGCGAAGAGCATCGCCGGAGGATACATCATCGACAAAAACATCATCGGACCGCCTATCAGTTTCACGAACACCAGCCAGCACAGGCCCATCCAGATGCCCACCGGCAACAAGAGCGTGAATATCGCGATGACGAGCTTCACCGATCCCTCGATCGCGTAGGTCCTCCAGTTCTCCAAGCCCCAGCTCGGCAGCTGTGCGGCAGTCGAGAATCGTGCGCGCCGCAGGACCTCGTAGGTGAACCCCAGCGGGAACCAGAAGCTCAGCACGTTGAACGCAAGCGCCCCGAAGAACGCGGGCACCTCCCACCCCTCCGGCTCATGTCCCGGCCCCTGGGCGCCCAGCAGCCGCAGGCCCAGTATGATCAGCAGGGGGTTGATCAACAAGAACCCCGCCAACAGCACCTTCAGCCACCACCAGGGGTCGGCCAAGATCGTGCGAAAACCCCGTTTCAGATCTTCGAAAAGCTCCATCGACTTGATTTCACACCACTGCGGCGCATCGTCAAGACTGTGCCTACCGACGATTCAGAAAAAACTGGCTTCGCCGACCTCGGCTTTGCCAAGGTCGACATCCTCCGCCGGGAGCGACAGGGCTTCCCGGAAGTCATCTTCTGCCAGGGCAAGACCCCCGCCCAGGTGAGCGCCATCTTTGGCGAGCTCGCCTCCCGGGGGGATGTCGTGCTCGCCACGCGCGCCGACGCCGGTCATTTCAGCGCGGTCCGCGACGCCCTGCCCGATGCTCGGTACGAGGAACTGGGGCGCTGCATCGTTTGGCGAAGCGGGGCGGCTGCCACGCCCCAGGCTGATTCCAGGGCCGCCGTGCTGGCCGCCGGCACCTCGGACATCCCGGTCGCCGAGGAGGCGGCCGTCACGGTGGGGTGTTTCGGGTTCGCCGTCGACCGCCTCTATGACGTGGGCGTCGCCGGTCTCCACCGCCTATTGGCCCACGCCCCCCTGCTGCGGTCTGCCCGTGTTTTTATCGTCGCGGCCGGCATGGAGGGTGCCTTGCCCAGCGTCGTCGCGGGGCTCGTCGACAAACCCGTTATCGCCGTCCCCACCAGCATCGGCTATGGCGCCAGTTTCGGCGGCATCGCGGCACTCCTTGGCATGCTTAACTCCTGCGGATCAGGCGTGACCGTTGTCAACATCGACAACGGCTTCGGCGCCGGTTTCGCCGCCGGCCAGATCCTTCGTCTCGCCAATGCCCCGGCCAACGTCACCAAACCGTGAAAAACAAACTCGAAGAAATCGTCGCCTGGAAGCGGCAGGAGGTGGCCCGCCTCGCAGACCACGATGCCGAAATGCGTCGCATGGCATTGCGGCGCAATGACTTTCGGGGCTTTTGTGCGGCCCTGGCGGATCGTCGGCCTGGCCTCATCGCCGAGGTCAAGAAAGCGTCGCCGTCGGCCGGACTGATCGCCGCCGAGTTTAATCCGACGGCCCAAGCACAGGCCTACGATGCCGCGGGCGCCGACTGCCTGTCCGTGTTGACCGACGAGAAGTTCTTTCAGGGCCACATCGCTCACCTCAAGGATATCCGCGACTGCATCGACCGCCCCCTCCTGCGCAAGGACTTCATCGTCCACCGCCGCCAGCTCTGGGAATCGTCGATCGCCGGTGCCGACTGCATCCTTCTCATCGTCGCCGCTCTCAAATCCCAGGAACTCGCGGATCTCTACAACGAAGCCCGCGACCTCCAGTTCGATGCCCTGGTCGAGATCCACGACCTTCGAGAAATGGACGCCGCCCTGGACATCGGCGCCGACCTGATTGGGATCAACAACCGAAATCTCCAGACATTCGAGGTCTCCCTCGACGCCACCCAGGCGCTTGCCGAAGAGGCCCCCCCTGATGTCCTTCTCGTTTCCGAAAGTGGCATCAGGACCCGCGCCGATGTCGAAAAGGTCGTCGCGGCCGGTGCCGACGCCATCCTCGTCGGCGAGACCCTCATGCGCGCCCAAGACATCCGCGCCACCATCCACGAACTCACAGGCAGGTAAGTGAAATCCGCATCAGAACAGACGTATCCATCCTCTGGCTCCCCCTTATTGGTGCAGCGCGCCCCTTTACGTGGTTAATTGTTCCAGGCATGCAACGCGTCCGAGTCAAGATTTGCGGCATAACGAACGAACCCGACGCACTCGCGGCCATTGAGGCCGGTGCCGACGCCCTCGGCTTCGTCAGCTATCCCAAGAGCCCGCGCCATATCGATCCCGTCCATGCCGCGCCCTGGGTCCGCCACCTCCCGCCCTTCGTTGCCAAGGTCATCGTCTGCGTGAACCCCTCCCCGCAGGACCTCGCCCAGTGGGCCCGCTCCTTTCCGGTGGACGCATGGCAATTCCACGGCGACGAAACACCCGAAGTCATACGGGCCGCACCACCCGCCACCCGGATCCGCGCACTCCGCATCAGCCAACCCTTGTCTCGTGAACAACTCCTCTGCTGGCCCGTCGAGGCCTTCCTCTTGGACACGCCAACCAGCACCTACGGCGGCTCTGGAGAGACATGTGACTGGTCCCTTGCCGCAGCCATCAAGGCCGCCGCCCACCGACCGATCATCCTCGCCGGCGGACTCAACCCCGCCAATGTCGCCGACGCCATTCGCGCCGTGCGCCCCTATGCGGTGGATTGCTCCTCCGGTGTTGAGGAGTCCCCGGGGCGAAAGGACTACGCCAAGCTCCGGGACTTCATCGCAGCCTGCCGATGATGTTCACTGGCGAACACCCCCGCCATCTTCTACCGGGAGGGCCCGCGGCCTCGCGGGCCGGGTCGGCCCAGGAACCGCGCATCCGGTGAGACGCGGCCCCGCAGGGTCCCTCCCACGCCAAGGGCGTTGATGTGTCGCCCGGGTTGTAGGACGGATTGCTAATTCACTCTTCTCAAAACCGCAGTGCCATCCGAATCCAGCGTGACCGTCGCCGGCAGCGTGATCCGCTCCGCGCGGCCATCCTTCTGCAGTTCGGCGGCATCCATCCCCGGTGCCGCCAGGCGAATCGTACCGCCCTTCAGGCTCCTGATGACGATGTCCGTCGTTCGACCGCCTCGCCGTACCCCGCTCACCCGAAACGCGCCGGGGACGCGAACGTTGCGGAAGGACACATCTGCCCATCTTTCCGAAACAGCGGGAAAAACGTAGGTGGTGCCGCCACGGGTGTGCACGAGCATTTCGTACAGGGCCGTCGCGCCGCCCATGGTGCCATCGAGTTGCATGATCTCGTGGGTCTCCTTTGGCTTCAGCATGTCCGCGCGCCGATGCGCGGTGACCCCCCGGAAGCGCGGCAGGTACACGGTCGCCATCCCCTCGTTGACAAATATTTCCCTCCACATGTTCAGCAAGACCAGCGGCGCCTCCGAGAATCCCAGCCGCGCCTGGATGATCGCCGCCCAGGGAATGCACCATTCGCTCCACTGCCCCATCCCCTTCAGGATCCAGTGATCGATCGAGTTGTCCACGACCCGCCGCGCCCCCTCCCCCATCTCGCCTAGCGTATCGAATGGATAGATGCAGCCCAAGTGCGAGTGATGGCGGTGGCACACGTCGAGATCCTGGCCCTCCCAGATCGCAATGTGCTCCTCGCCCGGCTTTCCAATCAGCGTATAGGCGGGCAGCCGCTCCTTGATCGCCCTCCAGATCGGTCGCTCCGGCATCCCCAGGATTTCGCTCGCCTCGATGAGCGCATCCACGAGCATGTGCGCGCACGCCAGTTGATAGGACGGATCACGTCCGGCATTCTGGGCCCGCCCCCCGTCAAAAGTCGCACCGTATTCCGCCGAGATGCTCACGGGAATCGATAGTCGCCCATCGTGCTCTTCGAGCATCTCCTCGTAGACCCGCATCACCCCAAGCATGAACGGGTACGCGCGCCTTCGGAGAAACTCCTTGTCCAGGGTGTACCGGTAATACTCCCAGTAGAGTTGCGCGGTCCAGCCCCCGCAGGCATGGTCCAGCGTGGACCCGGCGCTGATCCAACCACACTGATATCCCCTGTCGTCCACCGCATGTGTTAGGAGAAGGCCATCGTCGATGCCGAACAGCACCTTGGCATTGTGCCGCATGATCCGCTGGAACGACTCGGACTCCAGCATCTTGAACAGCGGCATGAAATGCTCGAACCTGCCCGTCGGGAACCCGAGGGAGTAAATTTGCTGGACGTTGACGTTGAAATGGTAGTCGGCGGACCACTGCGCCCGCTGGTACTCCTCCACCCAAGGCCCCTGCAGGCCCGAAGGCCGAGAGCTCTCCGGGTGGGTTGCGCACGCAAACTTCCACTGGGCGTACGTCAAGAACTTGCTGTAAAACTCAGAGGGCAGATCCAGCTCAGGGAGTTCAGCCCAGTATTCCTTCCACCATCGTTCGCTGTGCCGCAGCAACAGTGCCGCGCCCTCGTGCTCAAAGCGACCGATCTCCTCCAGCGCCGTCGACCATGCAGATTTGTCATCATCACCCAGCGCCAGGCACACGGCAAAACCCCCACTGACCCTCTTGCACACCGACGCCAGAGAGGGATCCTCGGGACAGTCCTGTATCCAGCCCCACGGGCTGCCCCCCGTGATCCTCTCCGGCGGAGCCAGCCCGGATGCCCGCAGCGACGGCCAGCTCGTGTCGCTCGCCTCGCCCACCCAGTCCCACGACGGGCGGATGACCACATCTCTCACGAGACCATCCCGATCCTCGATAAACAGCAGATTCCGGGAAAGGTGCATGATAAGGTCGAGCGAACCACTCCTCGAACCGTCTGCCGTGCCCACCTCAACGTGCAACCGGCCCGCGCCGCAGTCGAGTTCGGCTCTCTTCGGCATCAGCCCATCGGCAAAGACCAGCTCGAACCGGCCCACCGGCAGCCGGCACGGACGCGTCCATGCCCCAGACTTCATTTCCCATTTCTTCCGAACGAATGCGCTTTCCATGCGACTGCGATCACCGGGGTCGTACGCGGCCTTTAGTCTCTCATAGGTCGTCCCCTCCATGAGGGTCTCGCCACAGCGGTGATCCCAAAAATCGGCGCGATTCACCGTGATGTGCAATCGCCCCTGGCCCCAGACGAGCGCTCCAAAATTCCCGTTTCCCAGCGCAACACCACAGTGCGTCCTCGGGATGGGAAAACTCCAACCCAGAAGACGTTTCGCGCCTGCCGCAATACCACCCGCATCGGCAGCGTCCGCTTTCGCCCCCAGATCATTGTCCGCCTGCCCCGCGGACGGCTTTTCGGGAGCACATTTCTCGGCCAGACATGGAACATCCTGGACCGCGAGCATAATGGCCATCGCAGACAGCATTCGTTTTGTTTGCCCCATCTTTCCCTCCCCCCTGTGCCCGATAGCCCCCAGCCGCCCGCGATCCCCAGACAGTGCCTTGTTCCCAGTCCGGTGGGATCGTCCTTCTCCGGCCCGCGTTCCAGACATCGACCACCGCGACTCCACCTTTGCGACCATGGCCACAGCGTGTCACATCGACTCGCGAGCGTCGAGCGAGATGCCGGGATCTAACTCGAACACCGAGCCGCACCCAGCGCTTGAGAACCGCTTAAATTCCCCAATGCAAATCCGCCAGATTTGCGCCACACTTTGCCGATGCCTGCGACAATTGCTGCCTCGCTCCCCGACGCCCGGGGATACTTCGGCCCGTACGGGGGCATGTTCGTCCCGGAGACGCTCATGGCCCCCTTGCGTGATCTCGCCGCCGAATATGCCCGCGCCAAAATCGATCCGGCGTTCCAGCAAGAACTGGCCGACCTTATGCGGCACTACACGGGCCGGCCAACGCCCCTTTATTTCGCCGAGGGCCTCACGCGCGAACTCAAGGGTGCCCGTATCTACCTGAAACGCGAGGACCTGCTCCACACCGGCGCCCATAAGATCAATAATGCCCTGGGCCAGGCCCTCCTCGCCCGCCGCATGGGCAAACGCCGCGTGATCGCGGAAACCGGCGCCGGCCAGCACGGCGTAGCCACCGCCACCGTCGCCGCCAAGTTCGGCTTCGATTGCGCCATCTACATGGGCGAGGTCGACATGAAACGCCAGTCCCTCAACGTCACCCGCATGCGCTTCCTCGGCGCCGAGGTCGTTCCCGTCCTCGCCGGCCAGCGAACCCTCAAGGAGGCTGTCAACGAAGCCATGCGAGACTGGGTCACCAATGTCCGGAACACCCACTACATCCTCGGCACGGCCTACGGCTCGCATCCCTACCCAGCCATGGTGCGCGACTTTCACCGCGTCATTGGCATCGAGGCTCGCCGCCAGATCCTCGAACAGGAAGGCCGCTTACCCGACCTCGTCTCCGCGTGCGTCGGTGGCGGGAGCAACGCCATCGGCATATTCTCCGCCTTTCTCGATGACCCCTCCGTCCACCTCGTCGGCGTAGAGGCCGGTGGCCGGAGCCTCACTCCCGGCGAACACGCGTCCCGCTTCCACGGTGGCAGCCTCGGCGTTCTCCAGGGCACCCGCTCCTTTGTCCTGCAGGACGAGCACGGTCAAATACTCAATACCCACTCCGTCTCCGCCGGCCTCGATTATGCCGCCGTCGGACCGGAGCACGCCTACCTCCGGGATACCGGTCGCGCCGAATACACCTACGCCACGGATGAAGAAGCCATCGATGCTTTCCAGCGCCTCGCCAAGGTCGAGGGCATCATCCCCGCACTCGAATCCGCCCACGCGGTCGCCCACGCGATCAAGACGGCCCCCACCATGCGCCCCGATCAGATCATCGTCGTGAACCTCTCGGGCCGCGGCGACAAAGACGTCCAGCAGGCCGCCGAATTCATCGGAATGTCGCCCTGACCAGCGCCCCTTCCAGCACTGCCGCAACCCAGGCCCCGATCCCGGGCTCTTCGCTCTCACGCGATCCCGCCACGTTGAGTACCCGGACGCAGTGCCTTCCAACAAAATCCTGCAAAATCTGGGCCACGTCGCCCCCTCCATCTTTTGCGAGATGCAGTAGTGGTCTGCCAAGCCGCTGTGCTATCTGAAGCGTTTGGAGTGCCCCCCCTTGGGCGCGGACACCGAGTGTGAACACCACTGTTCCGTCCGAATCCCGCACGTTCCACTCCGTCCGCTGGAGGTACTCGCGGGCCGGCGTCTCCTCGAGGGCGTACCGCCCCGGAATGACGCCATCCTCTGCGCGACGCCCTTTCGGGCACCAGCCTCCGTGCGGCAACCCACGGGCGATGGCCGCGTCCAACGCCGCGCGGTCCGCGCCCGTCTGGCCGCCCGAAACGAGCCTTTCGATGATCATGGCGGATTTCACCACCCGGGTAGCCCCCCGGTGGGCCTCAGCGCCTGTGGCGCAAGCCAACGACCAGCCCAAGCCCAAGCAGCAGCAGTCCCCAGGTCGCGGGCTCTGGAATCACCAGCGCGATCTGATTACCCCCGCCAAATTCATAGTCGATTCCGTAGCCCGTCGGAAGGTTCAGCACGTTGGCAAATGCGCTTCCCGAGCGCGCGTCATACTCCCCGAAAAGGTAGTAGGCGTTGGTCATGGTGCCGGTGAAGAAGAACTGCACCGTCCCATTCGTCAGATCGAAAATACCGTTCACATCGAGCATGTCGCTCAGGCCCGCGGGACCCGCCGCATTGGCCAACTCGATCTGGAGAATCCCATCCAGATCGAATGTGTTGCTGGTAACCAGCGTCCCGATGGGATTGCCCGGCGCCGCGAAGCCGCCCGGCAGCACGTTGATCGCCGCATCGATCATCCCGGTGCCACCCAGCGTCGCGCCGCTCATCACGCTGTATTGCCCGCCACCCACATGGGTCCCGTTGACCCGCAGGGTGCCATTGGAGAGAATCGTCGCGCCCGCATAGCTGTTCGCGCCCCGAAATTCCTCCAGCCCCACACCGGTCTTGACCAGTTCCAGGTTCCCGCCGATCGCCCCCGCGTAGGCCCGCGTCACGGGGTTGTCGATCGTCAGCCGCGATGTCGTCGCGCCCGCGGAATTCGTCACCAGCATCGGCATGGTGATGCCGTCCGACACGAGCCCCGCCACCCTCTGATTGAATCCGTTCAGATCGAAGGTCGCCGAAGCAACCTCGGCCCCGTTTCCAATATGCAGCACCGTCGCGGTCGGCAATCGATCGTCGCCCCCGGCGATCGCCAGCGTCCCGACCACCGCATACGTGTCCCGGTACGCGTTATTGCCACCCGATATCACGACCGCGCTGCCCGCCGAACCGTCGGTTCGAACGCCAAGATCAAAGCTCCCTCCGACGTTCGTGATCTGTCCCGACATCTCCAAGACCCCGCCACTCGCCGCGCCCACGCGCGTCCCGGAACTCCCCGTACCCGAAGCCAAGATCACCTGCCCGGCCCACGTGTTCGATCCGGAAACGGACTGCAATGCGCCCTGGTTGTTGCCCCCCATCCCGTTGATCGTGATCGCCTCACCGGCCACCGTGAACCCGCCACTCAATTCCACCCTCGCGTTATTGGATACCACCGTCCCACCAAGGGCCGTGCCCAGTCCGCTCGCGTGCTGGCTGCGGAGCGCCCCCGCCTCGACGACCGTCAGCCCGTCATAAGTGTTGCTTCCCGTCAGCGTCAGACGACCCGTCCCCCGCTTTCTCAGTCCCCCATCCTGGGTCGCGCCAAGACTCGCGTCGTGCTCCAGGGCTTGGCCGATGGTGATGTCAAAAGCCCTGTTGTCGATGATCGCCCCGTTCGTTGAGACATTCGCCCGGGTCAGGCCCTGCATGAAATCCGATCGGGTCGCCAAAGCCGCCAGCGTCCCACCGTTGAAGTTGAAGGTCTTGTTGGCCCCCGTTCCCACCCCTTTGATGATGTTCGCGTTCAGCGTCCCGCCATTCAGATTCACGATGGCCTCACCGGCATTGGCGTTCACACCAAATTGCAGGTTCGATATCGATGCAGTCCCGCTCGCGATCGTAAAGATGCCCGTCACGCCCGCGGCACCACCGTTGTTGATAACCAGCGTTCGCCCGCCCCCATTCGTGTTGACGTATTCGCCCCCCGCGACAGTCAGGGAGGACAACCCGCCAAAGGTGTTGACCCCGTTGCCGATGATATCGGGATTCAGGCCCTGCGATTCGAAAACGCCGCCCGAGATGATCATGGACCCAGGGCCGGGGTTACCCAGTACCAGCGCCCGCGCTGTGGGCGAACCTGTGGGATTGTAGATCGTGTACCCGAGAGACGCGTCGTATACGAGGGTGCTGCCGCTGTTGTTTTGCACGTTCAGCCGCGCCGCATACGTGCCGCCGGTCGGACCTACCGAGAGCCCACTCCAGTTGGTGGAAACCGCCCAATCCGAATTGCTGATCCCCCTCCACTCGTATGTTGTGAACTGCGCCCTCGCCTCGCCGGGTGACAGCATGAGCCAGCAGGTCAATAGCACCCCACATCCACCCAGCAGCAGCCTTGCCCTCGGTCTCTTCATTCCAATCCAGGCGCCCAGCGCACGATCACTTCGCGCAACCTATTAGGCCCATCACCAGAAAACGCCACCCGAAAACAACTTGCGCCAGCACACGCCATTCCGACAAGAAACGCCCGACGCGGCTGGGTCGCCAGGCATCAGGGTTTGGTCGGCGGGGCAGGCGTTGCGGATTGAGGCTGAACTGCCTGTGGGGAAACCGGGCCGGGAGCGGGCTTCGCCGGCTGTAATTGACCCGGCTGTGGGGCTGTTGCGGGAGTCGGCTTCGCGGGCGAGGATGTGCCGCTCTTGCGATCCAGAGTCTGGATTTCGCGCCGCGCCAACTGCACCCACACGCTCTGCGGATAGACCGACATGAGTGTTTCAAACGCCTCGCGGGCCTCGCGATCCCTGCCCTGTGATTCGAGCAACTCGCCCAGCGCCAGCCGCGCCTCGGCCGCCCGATGCGACTGCCTGTGTTCCTCAAATACCCGTCTGTATGAATCCTCCGCCTCCGGTAGCCGCCCCAACGCCTCCTGCGCCGCCCCCAAACCCATAAGGGCGTTGGCCGCCAGCGGATGCTTCGGAAACAAGTCCAAGAACCGTCGGAAAGCATTGGCCGACGGCTCCCACTGCCCGCCCTGCGCGGCCACATCCCCCTGCCTCAGCAGGGCCTCCGCAGCCGCGGGCGTGCCAGGATACTCATCCACAACCTTGGAAAGATCCTCTGTGACCTTCGCCGCAGCCAACATCCTCTGCGCAACGGCCGCGTCGTGGTGCAAGTCCCAGAACCAAAGTCCAACCCCGATGGCCACTGCCAAGGCGATTGCGGCACCGCCCAGTATGCGGGTCTTGTGCCTCGCCCAGAAGGTCTCGGCCTCAAAAACGATGTTCTCGGCCACGCCAATTGCAGGCGCGGGCCTTTCAATTCCCTGATTCATCAAAACACCTTTTCCCAGACGCCGCGCCGAAGGCAACGCCAATCTTGCCAGGCACCACCCCCCTTTCTCGAGGCATATCCCCTCACTCGACGGCGGTGATGCGCATTCTCCGCCGCATGAATGTGGGAATATCCAGGTCCTCGCCCTTGTACATCGTCACTTCGGTCTTGTCGAATCGACCCCGGCTTGGCGATTCGAAATTGAATGCGCTCTGGACCATTCCGTTGTCCGTCGCACCACCCGAGTCGAATCGCACCCCATCGCCGCCATCCTCGCCATCTTCAACCCGAAACAGCGCCGTTTCGCCAGAATGGGCGGGGGATTCCTCCCCGTACGTTGAAACCTCAAACGGTGCTTCCCCGGACGATCCCACCTCCAGTTCGGCGATCGCCTCCGCCTCGCGCGGATCCAACCCCCTTTCTTCAAGGTCAGTGTCATCCCGTGATGTCGCCTCCTCCTTCCCCTCCGTTTCCCCGAGTTCTTCGTCCGGCACAGGAATCTCGACCGGGGGGGGCGGGGGTGGAGGCGGCGCCATCTGACGCACTGCCTTGACGTGCGGCACCCGCGACGTCCCATTTCGCTGTGTCCGCGCCTTGGCCACCTGCGCATCGCACGAGCCCTCTTGACCTTCCTTCGGATGACCCGACTCGCCACTCGGATGGCCGAGTTCGGCCGCGCACAGAAGAATGTCAATCTGGCCCCGCATCTTGGCGTCAACGAGTGCACCCAAAGTCACCGAAACTCCGTCGCCAAATTCCCTGCGAACCCGTTTCGTGATCTTCTGCACATCCGCGAGTGTCATCTCGGGCCCGCCGGTGACTTGGGCAACGACGTCTGAAACACCTTGGCCCACCGAGTCCCGCAATAGCGGGCAGGCGAGCAACCGATCCAGCGCATCATTGAGCCGATGCTCCCCCGAACCATCCGCCCACGCGATCCGGCAGTCGGCCGCACCCAGGACGCGCGCCAGATCGGCCGGATCTAGGTCCATGATGCCCCTGCATGCCAGGGCCCGATGTAGCCCCACCGCCATGCGCGCCAGCATATCCGAGCACAGGCCGAACGCCTCCTCGACGCCCGCATCCTCCGGTAGCGCCCGCGCCAGCCGATCATTCTCAAAGGCGAACACCGCATCGCACTCGCCCCGCAGCGCCTCCAGCCCGCGCCGCGCCTGTTCCCGCCTCCGCGGACCCTCGAATTCGAAAGGCAGGGCGCACAGGGCCACCACCCTCGCCCCGCGCCGCCGCGCCTCGGCCGCAATCGCCGGCGCGGCCCCCGTGGCCGTCCCACCACCCAGACCCAGCATCAACACCGCCGCCACGCATTCTCCCACGGCATCGCCTATCTCCGCAGTGCTCTCGGCCGCCGCGCGCGCCCCGACCTCCGGATCTCCCCCCGCGCCCAGCCCCCGCGTAACTCGCGCCCCAATCTGGTGGCGCCCCACCCCATCCATCGCCGCGTCCTCGCGAATGTCCGTGTTCACCTCGACTAGCGATATCCCGCCAACCGCCTTCTGGGCCAACGCCCTCAACATGTGCCAGCCCGCCCCGCCGACGCCGATCACGCGCGTTCCCGGGGCCGCGCCATTCGCCGCCCCATTTCGAATCCGACCATTCTTCATTTCCATCGCTCTTCGCCCTCCTGTAACGCCGATGCCACCACCTCAGAGCATCATCCGCACTTGTTGCAACGCCCGCCGAAACCTGCGGCCGAAATTCTCCCTCTCGCGTTCCTCCTCGATACGGCACTGCGCCCAGATGAGTCCGCCCAGCACCGTCGAAAGCTCGGGCCGCGCTATGGTATCGATGTTTCCGGCCAGCCCTCCCGTGTGCGCGGGCGCCACCGACAGCCCCAGCACGCGCTCGGCCAGCGCCCCAAGCCCGCGCGTCCGCGACCCCCCGCCCGTCAGTACCACGCCGCCCCCGAGCACCGCGAGCATCTCTTCGGGCACCTGCTCGCGCAAGATCTCAAACGTCTCCTCCCATCGCGCGCGCATCACCATCGCGAGCTCCTTGGCGAACAGCCGCTTGCCCGCAAAACCGCTCCGCGCCTTCAGCTCTATCGTCTCGCCGTCCTCAAACGCCGCAGGCTCCACCGTCCCGTGCTGCGTCTTGAGCTCCTCCGCGTTCGCCCTGGGCAGATTGAACGCCCTGCTGATATCCTGCGTCAGGTGGTCGCCCCCCACGCCAACGACACCGAGGTGCACCACCCTGTCCTCAAGCACGACCGCGAAATGCGTCAGCCCGGCCCCCAGATCCACCACCAATGCCCCCGCCTCCCGCAACTCCGGCCCCAGCACCCGCTCCGCGGATGCCACCGGCGTCAGGACCACGTCCTCCACCCGGATCTCCAGCTCCTGCACCCTCGAGATGATGTTTTTCAATCGGCTGGCCACGCCATTCACCACCAGAAACTCGCCATCGAGCCGGTGGCCCAGCATGCCGATCGGGCGCGACACCGGCTCGCCTCCATCGATCCTGAAAACGCCCGGCAGCGTCGCCACGTGGAGCCTGTCCGGCGGCAACTGCGATTCCTCCGCCGCGCGGCACACCACCGCGACGTCCTCCTCGTCGATGTGCTGTTCGTCGCCGCGGATCTCCGCGGTCGCCGTCTGCAGCGCGCACTCTATGTGCGCCCCGCTCAGCGAGAGATACACCTCCATGATCTCGACGCCGGAGCTCTCCTCCGCCTTCAGGATCACATCCCGCAGGGCCTCCCGCGCAGCGTCCGGCTCTATGATCTCCCCCTTGCGCACCCCCGCAGAGGGACCTTCGCCCACCCCGAGTATCCGCACCAGGCCGTCGCGGCCCACGTTGGCCACCGCGGCCACCATCTTCCCCGTACCGATCTCCACCGCAACGATGTCGCGGTCCTTTCTCGCAAAAAACATAGCATCAACCTCCAGCTGCCACGAAAGTGACAGGCACGTTCCGTTCCACCGTCAGATCCACCATCGCAAGGCGCTGGCGCCCGCGCTGGCAGTACGAAAGTATCACCTCAAGCCGCCGCAGCTGCTCCGGCATCACCGCGGGATCCGGCGAGAACACCGCGCGCGCGTCGCGGCCCAACCGCATCTGGAGCAGATTGGCCCGCGACACGTCGATCCCAATCCGGTCAAACTCCGTCCAGATCGGCGAGGCCTCCATCAGCGTCAGCAGATTCAGCGCAGCAAAGACCTCCGCCCCTTTCACGCGGGAACCGACGACCACATCAATGAGGTTCGCCCCGCTGATCTCCGGCAAATGGCGGAAATCCTCGCCGGGCCTCGGCCGCATCACCATCCCCTGCCGGTCGATGATGTAATACACGTCGTCCTCGGCCTTCTCCACGCCCCCGGTCGTCAGCAGGCGCGCCGCCGGCCGCCGTTCCGTCACCCGAATCTGCAGCCGGTTGGGCATCATCCGACGAACCTCCGCGAAGCCCACCGCCGACTGCTCGGTCAGGCGACCGTGAATCGCTCCAAGGTTCAATCCCAACAGATTGGCGCCGGCGGGAATCTGCGCCCATTCCAACACCTGACTGCGCGGAATCTTCCCCACCACTTCGATGTCCACATGCGCCAGGTTGTACCTGGGGTTCTCGAAGAGCATAACCCGCAGCGCCCATCGCCCCGAGAACCACAGCAGGCCCGCGGTTGCCAGGGTCCAGAATGCGGTCCACGCCAGCCGCTGCATCGCCCCGGGCTGTGTCCGGCGGATCCGCTGCTTCCTCAGATAGGCGTAGAGAGACGCCAGCCCGCGTCCCTTCCCCGTCCCCGTTTCCCGCGCCGGGACGCGCCGCGCATCCCGCTTGTGGAATCTGAACGTCACTCGCATCACAACTTCCTCCTTGAATCCGCCCCGCCCCGCAACGCGAGCGAGATCGCTATGATCCTCTCGCACAGCGCGCCGAAAGAGATGCCGACCGCCGCCGCCGCCTTCGGCAATAGGCTTGTCGCCGTCATCCCCGGGATCGTGTTGACCTCCAGCACCGATGGTGATCCGTCGCGATCCAGCAATACGTCCACGCGTGAGTACACCTCGCACCCAAGGGCCCGATGCGCCGCCAGGGCCGCTCGCTGCACGCGCTCCGTGGCGCCCTCTGGCAGCGATGCCGGGCACAGGTACTCCGTCCGGCCAGCCGTGTACTTGTTGGCATAATCGTAAAACCCCTCCCTCGGCACGATCTCGATTACCGGCAGCGCGTCCTCGCCGAGAATGCCAACCGTGAGCTCGCGACCGAAAATCATCTTCTCCACAAGCACGGGATCATCGAACCGCAGGGCTTCCCGGAGCGCGGCCCCCCACTGTGCAGCCTCGGTCACCCTCGTCACGCCAACGCTGGATCCCTGCCTCGGTGGCTTTACCACCAAGGGCACGTCAAAAGGCGGCCTGTCCGTCTGGGGCCCGCAGACCGCGAATTCAGGCGTCGGTACACCCGCCGCCACAAACGCTCGCTTCGAGGCCAGCTTGTCAAATGCGCGCGCGCTGCTGTCTATCCCGCATCCGGTGTAGGGCACTCCGCGGCCCTCGAGGATGCGCTGCACCTCCCCATCTTCCCCGAAGGTGCCGTGCAGCGCGTTGAAGACCACGTCGCAACGTGCGGGCAATCGAAAATCCTCGCTCTCGACCACCACCTCGGTCACCTCGTGGCCCTGGCCCCGCAAAGCCGCCGCGACGGCCGACCCCGTGCGAAGCGAGACCTCCCGCTCGGCCGAGATCCCGCCCTCCAGCACCGTTATGCGCATCGGTTCGCTCATGCGTCCTCTCCAATCACGATCACTTCGGTCTCCAGCTCGACTCCGCGCGCCTCGCGCACCCGGGCCCGCACCAGCCCGATCAACTCCAAAATATCCGACGCCCGCGCCCCGCCCCGGTTAACGATGAAATTCCCATGAACGTGGCTCACCTCGGCGCCACCGAAGGTCATGCCCTTCAGACCCAGCTCGTCGATCAGCTTCCCAGCCGGACAGGCCGATGGGTTCTTGAAAATGCACCCCGCGCTCGGCATCGCGGGCTGGCTCTTCCACCGCTTCTGGCTGTAGGACGCCATCGCCGCGGCGATCTTGGCGGGATCCCCAGGGCGTCCCCGCAGCACGGCCGAGAGCGCGATGTTTTCCCGCAACATCGGCACTTCCCGGTATCTGACCTCGAGATCCGATCCCGCCAGCTCCACGATCCCCCCAGCCCGATCCATGACGCGGACCGATTCCACGCACTCGAACGTCCAGCCACCCATCGCGCCAGCATTCATGCGAAGCGCACCACCGAGGCTCGCGGGGATACCCTCCATGAATTCCATGCCCCGTATCCCGGCCCGCTTCGCCTCCTGGGCTATCGCCCGAAGCTTTACCCCCGCGCCCGCCCGCAGCCGTCCTCCGCCAAGCACCTCGATCGACGAGAACATGCTCGAGGCCAACCTCACGCACGCGCCATCAATCCCCCCATCCCGCACGAGCAGATTCGACCCGCGGCCGATCATCGTGACCGGCACGCCAGCATCGCCGCACAGGCGCAGCGCCGTCGCAAGATCCTCTTCCCCCTCCGGCTCAATCCAGATATCCGCGGGCCCGCCGACGCGCATCGTGGTGTGCTTGGCCAACGGCTCGTTGCGCACCACGCGACTGCCAGAAGACAGCCTCTCTCGCAGCGAAGCGTGCAGCCGCAGCCGGACCGCGACCTTCACCGCGACGTCCGAGATGTTTCCCGCCCCGAGGAACAGAAGCAGGTCGCCGGCGCACATCTCGCCCCAGACCCGGCGCCCGACGCGCCATAGCGCCGGCTCGTAGGAAACCGCATCCCCTTTCGTCGCCCGGACCAGCTCAAATAGCGAGCGCCCGTCGGCGCCTTCGATTGGCCTCTCGCCGGCAGAATACACGTCGGTCATGAGGAGTCGGTCCGCACCGTCGAAGGCGCCGACGAACGCCTCCCTCAGGTGGAAAGTCCTCGTATATCGGTGGGGTTGAAATACGGCAAAAACCCGGCGGCGCCCCGCGGTCCTCGCGGCCGCGAGTGTCGCGCGGATCTCTGTCGGGTGGTGCCCATAGTCGTCCACGACCATGAATTCCTGATCCTCGTACCGCACCTCGAACCTTCGCCGCGCCCCGCTGAATCGCGCCAGTCCCGCCGCGATCGGCGCGAACGGCACCCCGAGGTGCATCGCGACCGCCACCACGGCCGTCGCGTTCTGGACATTCTGCTCGCCCGGCACCCGCAACTCCACACGGCCGGCCAGGCGCCCCCCGATCCGCACATCGAACTCCGATCCCCTCGCGCCCAACTTCACCGCCTCGGCCCGCACCTGCGCCCCCTCCTTCAGGCCATAGCTCGTCGCATTGCCTCGCCACGCGCACACGCCAGACGCATTTGAGTCATCCCGGCAATAGAACACCCCGTCGTGGGCCCGGTCGCACAGCGCGCCGAACGCGTCAACGATCTGCCCCAGGTCCCGAAAGTAATCCAGGTGCTCCGCCTCGACGTTGAGGACAATGGAGCAGTGCGGCTCGAAATCGACAAGGCTGCCGTCGCTCTCATCGGCCTCCACAACGAAAAGATCTCCCGTTCCCCACGCGGCATTCCCACCGAGGCACGCGACCTCGCCGCCGACGTAAAAGCCCGGGTCCAGATCGGCCTCCCGCAACACCGTCGCGAGCATTGCGGTCGTCGTCGTCTTGCCGTGCGTCCCCGATACCACCAGGGACCGCCGCCCCCTCAGGAGCGCTCCCAGCAACGTCGCCCGCCGGACCTCCGGCACGCCCAACTCGCGCGCCCTCTGCCGCTCGGGATTGTCCTCTCCGATTGCCGACGAATAACAGAGGAGCCCCGCATCCCCCACGTTCGTCGCCGAGTGGCCATGGTAGAATCCGAGACCCTCGGCACGAAGGGCCTCGACGAGCGGCCCCTCGCCGACGTCCGATCCCGTCACCCGATAGCCCGCGCTCAATAGCAGGCGCGCCAAGCCGCTCATGCCGCTGCCCCCCACCCCAACCAGGTGGATGGGCCGCGACTTGTCCAACAGCCATGGCAGGGATCGGCTCATCGGTGCATCACCCCCATGACCGCGTCCGCCACCCTGCCCGCCGCGCCGACGCATGAAAAACTCTCGCAGGCCGACCGCATCGCTTCCGCGCGGCCCGGAGTGTCAAGGATATCCCCGAGGGCACCCGCCAGCCGCCGCCCGTCCAACCCCGATTGATCCAGCGCGATGGCGGCACCCGCATCCGCGAACACCTTCGCGTTGAACCACTGGTGATTGTCTGCCGCAAACGGAAACGGAACCAGGATCGACGGGATTCGCGCCGTTGTGATCTCCGCGAGAGAGGCCGCCCCGCTGCGCGCCAACGCCACGTCGGCCACCGCATAGGCCGCCGCCATCCGATTGCAGAATGCCAGCACCGTCGCTCGCGCCCCGGCACCCCGGTAGGCGTCCTCCACCCGCGGGCGATCCTCCGCCCCGGTCAAATGGAGAAACTGCCATTGGGCAATCCGCGCCCCCAGCACCGACAGCGCACCGAGCACCGCATCGTTGATGCCCCGCGCACCCTGGCTGCCGCCCATCACCAGCACCGTTTTGCGGCCGGCATCAAATCCGAACAGCGCCAGCCCCTCGCCCCGCGCGGCCCCGAACAACTCGCGCCGCACCGGCGTCCCGGTCACCAGCACCGCCGCCGACGAGGGCAGCCGACTGCGACAGGCCTCCAGCCCCACGAGAACCCGGTCCACCCCATTGGCAAGACGCCGCGTCACTCTCCCCGGCATCGCATTGGACTCATGGATGAACGTCGGGATGCGCCTACGGCGCCCCAGCCATAAAGGCACCGCTGCCGTGAATCCGCCCATCCCCAGCACCGCCACCGGTCGCCTCTCGCGAAAAATCCCCGCGCACTCGAAATACGTCTTGAGCAGGTCGAATGCAAACGCCATCACCTTTGGCGATCGCAGCCCGGGCCACCCGATCGCCGAAAGCGCGACCGAGGCGTGCCTCCCCCCCTTCAGCGCGACCTCGTCCACCTTCTTGCGCGAAACCAGCAGCAGCGGTTCCACGCCACGGGCCAAGAGTTCGTCGGCGACCGCCACCCCAGGGAACAGGTGTCCCCCCGTGCCGCCACAGGCGATGGCAACACAGCCCGTCATGACGCACCTCCGCGCGAGCGGGCCGGATGCCCCTCCTCAAACCACCCGGGCAACGAGGGTGACGGCGACCCGCCAAACCACGACCGCCGGGCCCGACTCCGGGGCTCTTCGTCTTCCTCGTCGTCTTCGTCCACGCCCTCGCTCCGCTTCGCAATGCTCACCAGCAGACCAAGCAGCCCAAGCGTTGCCAACATGCCCGACCCTCCCGCACTCATGAATGGCAGCGAAATTCCCTTGTTCGGCAGCAGCTCGGTCACCACACCGATGTTGATGAATGCCTGAAGGCCGATCAGCACCACGGCCCCCGCGCCCAGCAGAGCCCCGTTCAGATCCGGTGCCCGGCTGGCAATGAAACCACCGGCCACGATGAACATGACAAAAAAGCCCACGACCGTCAGCGTCGCCCTCAGCCCCAGCTCCTCGCCGATGATCGTAAAGATGAAATCCGTGTGCGCCTCCGGCAGGAATAGCATCTTCTGGCGACTGTCCCCAAAGCCCACGCCCTCGATCCCACCAGAGCCCAGCGCGATCTTCGCCTGCTCCTGTTGCCACCGGGCCGCCTTGACCTCTGGGTCATCCTTGTTGACCCAGTCGAGGATCCGCGTCGCCTTTTCAGGGTATTTGGCCACCACGACGCCGATACCGCCCCCCGCCAGCACCATCGCCACCGCCAACAGCCGGAGCGGCACGCCGGCGGCGAACATGATCACGCCCGTCACAAGCGCCATCAGGAGGGCCGTGCCTATGTCCTTCTCGAAAAGGATCAGGCCGATGGGAATCGCCGCGGCGATTCCCGGGATCAGCAGCCCCCACACGAATGTGCGTCGCCGCAGCCGCATCCAGTCGTACCAGCCGGCAAGGAATAGCAGGAGCACCACCTTCGCCAGCTCGCTCGGCTGGCCGACGATCGGCCCCACCTTGATCCAGCGCGCCTCGTGGTTCGCGATCTGGCGCACCCCCGGAACGTAGCAGAGCACCAGCAGCACCAGGCTCGCCAGCCCGATCCAGATGATGTGTCGCCACCACAGACGGTAATCGATGAACGACACGGCCCCACAGATGAGCAGACCGAGGCCCAGGCACACGGCCTGGGTCTTCAGGAAGTGGAGCGGGTCGCCCGCCATCTCCGCCTGGCGCGAAAAGGCGCTGGCGCTGTAAAGCATCACGAGACCAAGACAGCACAGCCCCACGGCCGCGATAAACAGCAGCAGCGCGCTATGCCTCTTCAACAGCATGCCTTGCCTCCTCCTCTAATCCGTTTCCCATCGGTCAGCCCGACATGGCCACTGAGGACACATCCCCGGGCGGCGCCTTCTTTGGATCGGATACGGTCCCTGACATATCCAGCGGTATCACCAGCCTCATGCCAACCCGCAGCCGCCCCGGGTCCGAGAGCTTGTTCGCCCGGGCGATGTTCTCTGGCGTCATCTTGAAACGCTTCGAGATGCCCCACAGCGTGTCGCCCTTGGAGACCACGTAGACGCGATCGGCATCCGCCGCCGGCGCCGTCGTGGGCGCCTGGGGCGCCACGGCCGCCGGCGCGACCGGGCGCGACACCGGCGGAGTCACCGACGCCACCTGGCCCACCGCGGGTGCGGCTGCCTTGGCGGGCACCTTCAGCTTCTGCCCAATCCGTATCATGTCGCCCTGGAGGCCGTTGGCCTCCCTCAGGGCCGCCACAGTCACGCCATGTTTCTTGGCAATCTTGCCCAACACCTCTCCTTTGCCCACCACGTGCTCTGCCACCTGCTGCGCCACCGCCGGGGCCGGTTGGGGCGCGGGCGGAGCCTGCACCATCGGGGCCGTCACCGGCACCGCCGCCACATGCGCGGCGGGTGCAGGCGCTGCCTGTTCCGGTGTCTGCTTGGCCTGTGCGAGCCGCATCGCGTCCAGCCCCGTGCGCTCGCGATCCACCGGCCGAACGCGCCGCTCCTCCAGCGGCAACGGGCGATCGGTGGCCGGCTCAAAGCCACCCGTCCGGAACGCCACCTTTGGCCCTGCGCCCTCGGGTGCCGTCTGCGCATTCTCCTGTTTCGCCACCGCGGCCTTGTCGCCACCCATCCGACCGCGCATCCAGTGGTATCCCAGCGCGCCCCCGATCACTAGCACGTGGAGCGCCAGAACGATCAGAAACACGTGGGACATCTGGATCCCTTGCGGGTGCTCTATCTCCATGTCATATCCAGGTCTGCTCATCTTTATTTCCTCCGCACTCTTCATTTCTTCGCTGCCTCGCCCCGGTAATCCGGGACGCCAAGAATCTTCCTCGCCGCGACTTTGAACTGCTCCCCGCGGTCGGCGTAATCGCGAAACATGTCGAAACTCGCGCATCCCGGAGAGAGCAGCACCACGTCGCCCGCGCGCGCCTCGGCGCGTGCCATCTCGACGGCCAGCGCCATGCTCGTTGCCCTCACGCACCGGACCCCGGGCCACGCCCTCTCGATCTGGTCTGCGGTCTGGCCGATCAGCACTGCCGCGCGCACCTTGCGCTTCACCATCTCCGCCAGCGGCTCAAACGGCAGCCGCTTGTCGCTGCCGCCCGCGATGAGAACAACCGGCCGCTCCTGGCTCTCGAGCGCCACCGCCACCGCATCCGGATTCGTCGCCTTGGAGTCGTTGATAAACGCCACCCCGCCCGCCTCGCCCACCCACTCGCAGCGGTGCGGCGCGGGAACGTATCCAGACAATGCCGCCTGGATCTCCTTGGACCCGACCCCGAAAAACAGCCCGACCGCCACCGCCACCATGGCGTTCTCCGCGTTGTGCGGGCCGATCAGCCGCGTCGTCCCAAGGTCCGCTACCGCGGCACCCCGACGCATTATGCGTTTCCCCGAAAGCCCGTAGTCCGAACCGCTCAGTCTTGCCGAAAACGTCTCCACCCGAGACCGGAGCCCGGTCAGGCCCAGCGACGCGTTGACGATCGCCAGATCCTCGGCCCCCATGTTGGCGAAAATCTTCATCTTCGCGCCGAGGTAATCCCCCGCCGAATCGTATCGGTCCATGTGGTCCGGGGTGAAATTCAGGAACGCCGCCACGCGCGGCCGGAAGGTCCGGCAACGCTCCAGCTGGAAGGAGCTGACCTCGACCACGAGGGCGTCCAGGGCGCCGCTGTCCGCGACCTCGCCCGACAGCGCGTCCCCGATATTGCCGGCGGCGCGGCTCTGGAGCCTGCCAGCCCGCAGCACCGCATCGCACAACTCGGTCGTCGTGGTCTTCCCGTTGGTCCCCGTGACGGCCACCACGGGACACCGGCAGTGCCCCCACGCCAGTTCCAACTCTGACCAGACCGGCACGCCCGCCGACTCAAGCGAGGGCACCCAGCCGCGCCGCGGATCAATACCGGGGCTCACCACAGCCAAATCGAATGCCGAAGGAGCTGGGTGGTCTCGAACACCAAGCCGCACGTCGGCGCCCAGTGCCCGCATGCGGGCCGCATTGGCCTCCAGACGCTCGTTCGTCGCCGCGTCGATCACCGTCACGCGCGCGCCTTGATCGCGGAGAAGGCCGGTGGCTGCGAGGCCGCTTCGCCCCGCCCCCATCACCAGCACTCTCTTGCCCACGAATTCCATGATTCCACTCACCTGAGTTTCAAAGACAGCAACGCCAGTGCCGCAAAAAAGATCCCCAAGATCCAGAAGCGGACGACCACCGCCGTCTCGCTCCAGCCCATCAGCTCGAAATGATGGTGGAGGGGCGCCATCGCAAAGATCCGCTTCCCCCGGATCTTGAAGGACGCCACCTGGAGCATCACCGAAAGCGCCTCGACCACAAAAATCCCACCCGCCACGACCAGCAGAAGTTCCTGGTTCACGCAGATGGCCACCGTCCCCATCGCCCCGCCCAGCGCCAGCGAACCGGTGTCCCCCATGAATACTTTCGCCGGATGACAATTGTACCACAGGAACCCCATCGTCGCCCCCATCACCGCCGCGCAGAACACCGCCAGTTCCTGTGTCCCCGGAGTGACCGGCAACAGCAGATAGTTCGCCAATTTGGGCGTTCCGGACACGTAGCTGAAGACGCCCAGGACACTCGCCACGATCGCCGAGCAACCGGCCGCAAGCCCATCGAGCCCATCGGTCAGATTCACCGCGTTCGAGGAACCCACCAGCACCAGCGCGAAGAAGGCCATCGCGAACCAGCCGAGGTTGTCCACCAACGGCGCCTTCAAAAACGGCACCTGCAGGCTGCACGCCTGCTCGTGTGTCGCCGGATCCATGATCAGGCAGCCGCCCACCGCCAGGCCCACGAAAAGTTGAACGGAAAGCTTCGCGCGCGCCGAGATGCCATCAGATTTCTTCCTGGTGACCTTCAGATAATCATCTGCGAAACCCAGCGCGCCCAGCACCACCAGGGTAAAGGTCGCGAGGCCCACGAACTTGTTCGCCAGTGGCGCCCACAGCGCGCACGACAGCAGCACGGAACAGAGGATCATGACCCCGCCCATCGTCGGGGTGCCCCGCTTGCCTCCGTGCAGCTCCGCGAGCCGGTTCACTTCCTCGCGCGTGCGGATCGGTTGGCCGATCTTCAGCTCGGTCAATTTCCGAATAAAAAACGGGCCCAGGATGAGGCAGAAGAACGCCGACGTGGTCACCGCGCCCAAGGCACGGAATGTCGTGTACCGGAAAACGTTGAGGCCGCCGAACTGATCCGACCAAAGATGGAGTAACTCTAGCATTTCGCTCCCTCCCAACATCCGGCCCCAAATCCCAGCGCCTCCGCGATCAGCTCGAACTTCGCGGCGCGCGATGCCTTGACCAGGACCGTATCTCCCGCGCGCACCTCGCCCCGCAGGAAAGCCACCGCGCCCGCGACATCCTCGAATACGGCGGTGCCGCCGCCGGCCCCAGAACGGTAATCACCCGAGAACGGCCCGACGGCCACGAGCAGGTCAATGCCAAGCCGCCGGACATCGCCGCCCACCTCACGATGCAACGCGGCGGCCCCGGCACCCATCTCGCCCATGGTGCCCAGTACCGCGATACGACGACCGGTGAAACCCGCCAGATGGCCCAGCGCCGCCCGCATGGAGCCCGGATTCGCATTGTAGGAGTCATCGATCATGCGGATGCCGTCCCGCGCGACACAGCGCATCCTGCCCGAGGGCAGCGTCACGCCCCCCATAGAGGCGGCCATCGCCCCGAGCCGCAGGCCGAGCGCCAGGCCCGTCGCCATCGCCAGGGCCGCGTTTTGCGCCATGTGGTTGCCGTGCAGTGGCAGATCGAATTCCGCCGACTCGCCACCGGCGTGCGCCCTGAGCCGCTGACCCGAATCAGTCGCACCCATCACTTCGACGCGCAGGTCCGCCGCATGGCCGAGCCCCCCCGTGATCACCCGGCATCGCGCCCTCGAGCGCAGTTCCCCAACCCAGCGATCATCGGCGTTCAGGACCGCGGCGTGGCCCTCCCGCAGGGAGTCGAGCAACGATCCCTCCTCGTTGGCCACGCCCGCCTCGTCTCCAAAGAATTCCAGATGCTCGGGCCCGATGTTGGTGATGACCCCGACAGTCGGCGCGGCGATGGCCGCGAGCGCCGCTATCTCGCCGGGATGGTTCGTGCCAAGTTCCACCACCGCGGCCCCGTGCTCCGGCCCGATCTCCAGCAGCGTCAATGGCGCCCCGATGTGGTTGTTGAGATTCCCCCGAGTCTTCGCCACGCAGAATCCTGCCGAGAGCGCCGCCGCGACGAGTTCTTTCGTGCTCGTCTTGCCATTGCTGCCGCCGATGGCCACCACGGGGATCGTGAGGCTTGCGCGATACCATGCCGCCAGCCTCTGCAGGGCCCTGAGCGCGTCGGCCACGCGGATAACGACCGTGCCCTCCGCACCCGCGATCTCGCGCTCAACCACCACCGCCGCCGCGCCCGATGCGGCGGCCGCGCGCGCGAAGTCATGCCCGTCGAAATGCCCGCCCCGGAGCGCAAAAAAGCAGTCTCCCGCACCGGCGGCGCGCGAGTCCGTCGATATGCGGCAGACCGCGGCATCGCCGGGCCCCGAGACGATCTCGCCCCCGCAAGCCAACGCGATCTCGCTGGTGGTCAGCCGGCGCATCGCTCCCCCAATGCTGCGGCCGCGACCTCTCTGTCATCGAACGGAAAGCGCGCGCCCGCAATCTCCTGATAGGTCTCGTGGCCTTTGCCTGCGATCAGGACGATGTCTCCTTCGTCGGCCACCTCGATGGCCCTCCGGATCGCCGCCCGGCGATCCTGGATCACCTCGTGGGCTGTCCCATCGGCGAGCCCGGCCAGGATCTCTGAAATGATGGCGGCTGGTTCCTCGCCTCTTGGGTTATCGGATGTCAGGAGCACCAGATCGGCCAACGTCGACGCCGCCCGGCCCATCAGGGGCCTCTTGCTCCTGTCGCGGTCCCCGCCGCAACCGAACACGCAAATGAGCCGGCGATGCGGCAGGCCCTTCAGCACTCCCAGCGCCTTGGCCAGTGCGTCATCGGTGTGCGCGTAATCGACCAATACCGAGAAACCCCTCGCCCCCGGCACCCTCTCCAGGCGCCCAGGCACCGGCGGAGCATCCCCCAGCCACCGGACCGCATCCCGAAAGGCCATGCCCAGCGCCATCGCCGACCCGATGGCCGCCGCCGCGTTTTCCAGATTGAACTCGCCCACCAACGGCAGGAACACCGCCTCGCGTTCCGCGCCCGCGGAGAACTCCACGCGGCCTCCGGTCGGCGTCCATCCCTCGAGCTTCCATCCGATGTCCGCGCCAGACGCCCCATAGGACACCTTCTGGAACGCCACCGCCTCGTCATCCAGCAGCCTTCGCCCGCGCTCATCGCCCGCGTTGATCACCGCCGTGGCGCCGACCCCCGCCTTGGCGTGCCCGGTGAAAAGCCGGCGCTTCGCCTCAAAGTAATCCCCCATCGTCGGGTGGAAATCGAGATGGTCCCGGCTCAGGTTCGTAAAAACCGCCACGTCGAACTCGGCGCCCGCCACCCGGTCCTGCGCCAGCGCGTGCGAGGAAACCTCGATCGCCGCCGCCCCGCATCCCTCCTCGATCATCTTCGAGAGCAACCAGTAGAACTCGCAAGACTCCGGGGTCGTCCTCGCCGCCGGAAGGATCCGATCACCCATCTCGTAGCGCACCGTCCCCATCAGCCCGCACCGCACGCCCGCGCGCTCGAGCAGGTGCCTCACCAAAAACGTCGTCGTCGTCTTTCCGTTGGTCCCCGTCACGCCGACCATTTTCAGCCGCCGGTCCGGCATCCCGCGAAACAGCCTCGCCATCGAGGCCATCGCCCCCCGGACCGAGGGGACGCTCACCGCAGCCACGCCGGGCGCCGGGAACCAGGCCGCCTCCGCCACGACCGCCACGGCGCCCTTGCGCACGGCGTCAGGGATGAATGTGGCCCCGTCCACGTGCCCGCCGCGCACCGCGAAAAAGACGTCCCCGGCGCGCACCGCCCGCGAATCGTGGGTCAGGCCTCGGACCTCGATGTCCGCCGGCCCCTGCACCGTGGCGCCCTCGACGACCGCGATGAGTTCAGACAGCCTCATCGCTTCACCACCTCCGCCCGCGGATACACGGGCTCCAGATCCAGATGCTGCGCGATCCGCGTAGCCATGGCCGCAAAAACCGGCCCCGCGACAAGCCCGCCGTAGTAGACGTCCCCCTGCGGCTCATCGATAACGACCACGATCACGAAGGCCGCCTCCCGGGCGGGAAGCATCCCGATGAAAGAGGAGTAGTAACGCTTGTCCGAATAGGCCTTCGTCGCGGGATCGATCTTCTTCGACGTGCCGGTCTTGCCCGCCACCGTGAACCCCGGCACGACCGCCTTCTTGCCCGTTCCGTGCTCTGAAACGACCGCCTCAAGCGCCTCCAGCACGGTGTCGGCCGTCTCCCCGCGCACCACCTGCCGCACCGACTTGGGCGCAAAACGCGCCACCGTCTGGCCGCGCGAATTGCGCACCTCTTTGATCAGCAGCGGCCGCATCCACACGCCCCGATTCGCGATCGCGCAAAATGCCGAGGCCATCTGCAGGGGCGTCACCGAGACACCGTACCCGATCGGAACCCTCGTCTGCGCCACGGCCGGCCACTTTTCGGGCGGATCCAGCTTCCCGGATGCCTCAGCCGGGAGCATGCCGCCCACGATCTCATCGCCAAACCCGAACGCCCGGGCATACCGATACAGGTCCCGCGCACCGAGCTGAAGGCCCAGCTTGGCAAAGGCAATGTTGCTGGATTTCTGAAAAGCCTCCTGGACCGTCAGGGTCCCATAGGAGCCGGTGTCGCTCAGCGTGAAGCCACCGTACTGAAATCGCCCGTTCTCGCAGAACACCGGCGTGTTCAGGTTTACCCGGGAGGTCTCAATCGCCGCGCTCAGCGCCACGATCTTGAATGTGGAGCCGGGCTCATAGGAGTCCTGGACACACCGGTTCCGCACGTTGTCCCATTGGACCGACGCCATCTCATTCGGGTTAAACGTCGGCCGATTTGCCATCGCCAGAATCTCCCCCGTCGATGGCCGCATCACCACCGCACAGGCGCCCTTGGCCTGGTTAGCCAACACCGCCGTGTCCAGTTCCTCCTCGACGATCTGCTGCACCGTCTCGTCCAGCGTCAATGCCACGGTATACCCGTGCTTGGCCGGCGCGTCCTGCGAGCGGTACATCCTCAGTTCGCGCAACAGCGCATCCTTCTGCGACTGGTACCATCCATCCACACCCCGCAGATATTCCTGCATGGTGGATTCGACGCCACCGCGGCCCACTCCGTCGGCGTCCACGTATCCGACCACCTGGCTCCCCAGCCGCTCCGTCGGATAGACGCGCTTGAACGAGTCGACGGACTCGATGCCGGGCAACCGCAGGTCCGCGATCCCGCGCCAAGTCACGATGTCCAACTCGGCCCGCAGGGTCACCAGATCGCGCCGGGAGGCGAGCTGGCCGGCGAGTTCTGGCTCGGGCACGCCCAAGAGGGGAGCCAGAACGTGGGCCACCTGCGATGGCTCCGTCATCCGCTCGCGCCCGTCGCGGAGCACCTGTTTGCGGTTGCGCTCCAGGATCTGGCGCATCTTGTTGAGATCGGCCATGACGCGCTTCAGTGGCACGGTCGTCGCCAGGAGGTTGCCGGCGCAATCCACGATATCGCCACGGCGCGCGGGAAGCGTCCTGCGGAAGGTGTGGTTCTGCTTGGCCTTCTCGAGGTAGTGAAGATGGTCGACGACCTGGAGCTGCACCAACCTCAGGGAAAGCAGGCTCAGCCCACTCACGATCGCGGCCACGGCCATCGCGATCCGCCACTGGGGGTTGTCCTTCACGGTCTCGCCACCGCCTCCTCCCCGGCCCGGGCGACGCGCGAGCCGCTGGCCAACGGCATCCCGTAGGCCCGCACGATCTGCTCGGCCTTGACCTCCTGAAGGTCCAGGCCCATCTCCGCGATGCGGCGCCGGAGCCATTCCGGGTTCTGGAGCCGCGCCAGCCACGCGCGCTTGATCCGCACTTCCTCCTCAAGCGATTTCAGGTGTTCCTCGCGCGCCACGATGTCATCGTTGAGGCGCTTGATCGTCGTGTTCTGGACGATGAAGACCAGGCCCATCATCGTCAGAAATGCCCCGATCGCGACCAGCTTGATCGCGACCATGAACCTGAGTGACTGCCCTATCCTTCTCCTGTTCCTCATGGCGCTCCTCCCAATCTCTCGACGACCCTCAGTTTGGCACTCCGTGCCCGCGGGTTCTCGTCGCACTCCTCCGGTGATGGCACGATCGCCCTCCGGTTCACGGCAACAAAAGTCCTCAGCGGGTTCGGCACGCTGTTCGGCCACTCGGGCGTATCCTCGAATTCCCGGCTCGCCTCGCGCATGAACCCCTTGACGATCCGATCCTCAAGCGAATGGAATGTGATCACGGCCAGCCTGCCGCCGGGCTTGAGCACGCGCGCGGAGGCCCCCAGCGCCCGTCGCAGCGCCCCCAGTTCGTCGTTCACGGCGATCCGCAGCGCCTGGAAGGTCCGGGTCGCCGGGTGGATCCGCGCCCCGCGCCGTCCGCCACAGGCCTCCTCCACGACCGCGGCCAGACCCAGAGTGGTCAGTTCGTCCGCGCGCCGCCGCCAGGACACGATGGCGCGGGCGATTCTCTTGGCACGCGGTTCTTCGCCATATTCACGCAAGAGGCGCACCATCTCCTCCTCCGTCGCTCCCCGCACCAGATCCGCGGCGGACTTCCCGCACGAGGGATCGAATCTCATGTCCAGCGGGGCGTCGAATCGAAAACTGAAACCCCTGCCCGGTTCGTCCAGCTGATGCGACCCCACGCCCAGGTCCAGCAAGACCCCTTCGAAAGACGCGGGCGCGTATTCCGAGAGATCGCCAAAATTCCCCCGCTGCGCGCAGAATGCATCCCCGAAGCGAGACAGCCGAGCCTGCGCCTTGGCCAGGGCGGCCGGATCCCGGTCCCACCCCATGACCCAACCCCCGCGTTCCAGGATGGCCTCGCTGTGGCCACCCATGCCGACGGTGCCGTCGAAATAGAGCTTCCCCGGTGCCGGTTGGAGTGCCTCCAATACCTCGCCGAGCATCACGGGCCGATGCCGCCATTCGCTGGACCTTTCCAAGATCTCCTCACCGCCCCTTGCACAGAATCATTCCACCAGCGCGCCATTCACCACGCGCATAATGGAAAACCCGTCGGCTACCGAACGCGGTCGCTCGATGCGCCGACTGACCCTCTTCTCGGGGGTCCCCCGGCCGTCGGCAGCCACGCCGCATTCTTCTGCCAGCAAGGCGCGGCGGCGTGCCAGCCACTCCCGGAGCACGTCCGCCTTCCCTAGCCTCATATGTTCATCTCCTCCAGTGTTGCGCCCGCCGGCACCAACGACTCCCGCCGTCCGGGCTCCCATATCTCAAAATGATCCAGCGCCCCCACCATCTGAACCGCGCGATCCACGCCCGCATGCGCCAACAGGCTGTCCTTCACCCGCACCCGCCCCTGCGCGTCCCACACAAGTTTCTGCGCCATCCCCGCCACCGCCTCGATCTGCTTGCGGCCGGGATCCGTTACCGGCAGGTGCGCGATCCGCTCCTGAAGCGCCCCAAGCCATGTGTTCGGGTAGACCTTCAAGCACCCATCCTTCGACGGAAACGCAAACAACTGCTGCTCGTACCCCTCGTCCCGCCACTCCGACGGAATCGTCAGTCGCCGCTTCTCATCGAGCGTGTGCTCAAACCGGTCTGTATAACTCGCTCGCATCTCCGCTCCGTGGGCCAATGACCCTCATGGGCACTTCTTGACCCATAATGCCCCAAATCTACCCACCTTGCCCCCCCGGTCAAATGTTTTTTTCTTTAACCCACTGCGATCTGGCACCTTCCACTTCCCCAGCCAACGCCAATCTTTTCCACTCCTATCCTCGCTTTTCCCGGGGTCGTTGCCCCGTAGTGTCCAGACGCCTCA
>JAKQKQ010000079.1 GCA_029560585.1 Verrucomicrobiota bacterium
CTATACCTGCATCCGCCCCGCTTGTGGCGCATTCGGCGACTTTCTCCGCCTTCCGGTCGCCGAAGGGTTGCGCTTCGCCGGAGTTCTCACCGCCACACTCACCCAACCCAAACTCGCCCGTTCTTCAACGGGCTGTTAGGCGCTCCACCGAATGGGGGCCGCGCGAGGCGGCTGGGCGATTCGGGCGTCATGCAGGGGCAGCCATGGGCAAGTTGAATCGTTGTGCTGAATGTTACTAATGAAGAAAGCCGCGGTATTTCTGGGTCTGACATTTGTCCTGAGTTGGCCTGTTGCTTTTCTGTGTTTCGGCAGTGGGATGCGCTCGCACACGGTGCCCTGGTTGGCCGCGGCCGTCTATTTCATGTTCACGCCGGCGATTGCAACGATCATCACCCAGAAGCTGATTTTCCGACAGGACTTGATGGGCCCCCTGCGCGTTTCGTTTCGGCCCAACGGGTGGTTCCTTGTGGCGCTGCTCCTGCCGGGGATTATTGCCCTGGCATCCACGGCGACGAGTCTCTTCTTCCCTGATGTGTCACTGGCGACAGATCTGACCGAGACGAGTTTTTTCCTGTTCTTGAGGCAGAGCATCACCCAGGACCAAGCAGCGGCGCTCGCTCGTTCGGCCGGCGAACTGCCCGTGCATCCATTCTTCATTGTCTTGCTGGGTGGGACGATGGCCGGTCTCACCATCAACGGGGTTGCGGGTTTCGGCGAGGAGCTCGGGTGGCGGGGATTACTGCTTCGCGAACTGGCGGGATTGGGATTCTGGCGGGCATCCTTCGCGACCGGCATCGTTTGGGGGTTATGGCATCTGCCCTTCATTCTTCATGGCTACAACTATCCAGGGTATCCCATTGCGGGGACGCTCGTGATGATAGTGTGGACCATTTTGTTCTCCCCGCTGATCGGCTATCTGTGTATTCGGGCGAACTCCGTAATCGCGGCCGCGATGATGCATGGGGCGGTCAATGGAACAGCCATGGCGCCAATGGTCATGCTGAGGGGAGGTAATGCGCTGCAAATTGGCGTTTTGGGATTCGCGGGCATCCTCGTGTTGCTCTGTCTGAACCTCGTGCTTGTAACTCTTGGCAGGCCAGAAGAATGGCACAGCAAATGGAGGGATCGGACCATTGACGATGCCGCTCGTCCATGACGTGTGATTGGGGAACGGCATGAAAACGACGATTGGGATCAGCGTCCTGGCGATGCCATGTCTCGTCGCTGGCTTCATTGCGTGCTCCCATTTTACTCAGGTGCGTCGATCTCGAACCGCCGAATGAGTGGCCGCAGCGGTCTTCCGAACCGAGGCCGCGGGGTCTTGGGGCGTTTGCCGCATTGAGCTCGTATGGCCGGGGCTTGGGGGGAGGGGGTCGGCGGAGGGGAGCGCGCGGCCCTGGCTGATTGTTTCGGCGCCGCGGTGCGGTAGAGTGCCCGGAATGCGCGCGTGGGCGCGGAGACTGCTTTGGGCGGGTGGGTCGTTGGCGATGGCGGCCGGCGCCGCCGTGCTGCTCGCGCCTCGCTGGGTGCCGCGGCTCGTCGAGGGCTGGGCGGCAGAAGAGGGTTTTCGCGGGATGTTGTCGCGCGAGGTATCGAAGTCGATGAAGGTGGAGGGGGCGTTTGCGCCGCTGCGCCTGCGCGACTGGCGGGTGAGGACCGATTCGTTCGAGTCGGTGGGGATGCCGGGCGAGGCGATCGGGGCGCTGTCGGTCTACGGCATCGAAGGCGAGTTTGATCCCCGCGGGGTGATGGAAAGGGCGTGGCGTGTGAAGTGGATCCGTGCGGACCGCGGCAGGATCGCGCTCCGGATGCCGGATGACTCTAAGAAGATCGTGGTGCCGAAAGGCGAGCCGCCGCCATGGGCGGCCATCATGCCGGATCACTTCGAGTGCGGGCCGATCTACGCGCAAGACGTGCTGCTGGAGTTCCCTTTTCGGGACCGGACGGCAACGGTGTCCAACCTGGCGGTGACGGCGACGCTGGTGGGCCGCGATTTCAAATACCATGGGACCAACGGCGTACTGGATTGTCCGCTGCTGCCACCATTGCGGGTCGAGGAGATGGAGATCTTTGTGACGAGGCCGATGATCGACATCATCGACTCCCGATTCCGGGCGCTTGATCCCAGCGATCCCGCCAGGGCGCGGGCGAAACTGCGGATGGGCATGCGCGAGGACAAGAGCGTTCAGGCCGACATCACGGCCGACCGGTTGCCGTTCGATCAGGCGATGCCCGAGAAACTGCGGGGGCGCGTGACGGGTCGGGCCTCGGGGCGGCTCTTGTGGGAGAACGACCCGTCGGGCGGAGATATCCGCTCCAGCGGCAATCTGCGGCTCAGCGGCGTGCGGGTTCGCGACGTCCCGTTTCTCGACGAATTGGCGAGGGTTCACAGGAATCGGGATCTGAAGGCGTTTGATTTTCAGGAATTCGCCTGTGATTTTCGGCTCGAGGAGAACGTTTTTGGGGCCCGGCGGGTGGAACTCGTTTCGGATGGCAAGCTGCGGTTGGCGGGCGATGTGACCTACGATCTGAAAGGGCACATCGGCGAGGTGGACGTGGATCTGCTGGAAGTGCCCGTGACCGCGTGGTTGCCGGAGGAGATCAAACCCCGCGTTTCGGCGGCGGCGTGGGGACGGCTGCGGTGGAAGGGGCGGCCCGATCAGATCGAGGGATCAACCGCGGAAGGTTATCTCCAGATTGATGACGGCCATGTGCGCAGTCCGCTCCGGCTGCGGGCGATCCTGCGGCCGCTCGAGATTGATGTGCCGGACGATTTCACGGTGGAGCGCATGGCCTTGCATTTTGCGTATGGGGGGCGCGTATTTCGGGCGGAGGATTTCGTGCTTGAGGCGCCCGGCCTGATTCGGGTCAGGGCCAACGGTTCCTGGAACGAGGCCGACGAGTTGCAGATCGAGGCCAACGTTGACGATCTTGACCTCGGGCGCTGGCTGCCGGCGAAGTGGCGGAGGTATGTGTCGGGCGCCGCCGAGGTGAAAGGCCGATGGAGGGCGCCACGCCTCGATCTCGATCGGGGCTCGGGTGAGGCGACGCTGCGGCTGGTGGGCGCACGGTTGGCGCGCCTCGCCGCGCTCGACCTGCTGGCGAGGTTTTTTAAGGATGACCGGTTCCGGCGTCTCGATTTCGAGCGCGCGAGCGCGCGCTGCGCGTGGGATGGAAGCGTCATGGAGATCAACGACATTGACATCCGGTGCCGGAATCGGATCGGCGTGGCCGGCAGTGTGCGGGTCATGCCGGGTGGCAGGCTCGCCGGCAAACTGCGGGTCGGATTGGCGCCGGAAGATCTGCGGCAGTTGCACGGCGCGGCGGAGGGGGTTTTCACGCGGCGCGAGGAGGGATTGGTCTGGGCGACGGTTCGCGTTGGTGGGACGCTGCGCAAACCGACGCAGGATCTGGGCGACCGCCTGATGGCCTCGGCCAAGCGGCGACCCTGGTCGATGCTCCAACTCGGGTTGCGTGCCGCGAGCTGGTGGCTGGGGGATCTGTTTCGGGGGCGGCGATAACGGCCCGTTGGAAAACACTCACGACGGCCGCGTAGAGTATGGGAGGGACGTCGGCCCCGGAGTCCGGGATTCACCAGCCGCGGGACACCTGGGCCAACCCGGCCCGCGAGGCCGCGGGCCCTCCCGGGGGAATCGGGCCGCGCGCGCCATCAGGGGAGAACCGCGCGCCTACGTCCTGTCCTCGCGTTCCGCGATGCGCGATGTGGCGCCGGCTCGGCGCATGGCGGCGGGCGAGAAGCCCGTGGTGCGTTTGAACGCCTTCGAGAAAGCGAATGGCCCATCGTAGCCCACCTCGTCGGCGATATGTGCGAGCGTGAAATCGGTGTGGCGGAGCAATTCCGCGGCCCGCTGCATGCGGAATAGCGTGACCACCTGCATGGGGGCACGCCCATAAAGCCTGCGGCAGACGCGATGGAGGTGAGGCGGTGATATCCGGGCCTGTGCCGCCAGCCTCGGGATATCCCAGTTCTGGCCGATGCCCGCGCGGACCGCGTGCCACAGGTTTTCCATGCGCAGTCGGAGGGCGCGCCCGATGGGGTCCTCTCCCACGAGCAATTCGCGCTCGAGCGTGCGCATTGCGATCTCCGCACACGGCTGCAGCACCAGCGCGCTATCGGGCCGAAGTCGCCCGAGTTCATCGAGGTAAGATTCCATGGCTGCGCGCAGAGGCGCGGCCCAGAGGGCGTGGTGTTTGACGACCGCGGTGCCGACGAGTCGATTCCATCGTTCTCCCGGTTTCAGATGGAACCACTGGATGTGCCAGTCCGCCCTCGGCCAATAGGCGTACGATCCGTCGGCGGGGGCAACCAGCACATCGCCTGGTACGAAAGGCATCTCGGTGTTGGCGATCCTGCAGCGGGCGCTACCGGCCTGCGCGAAGAGCACGAGATGGAATCCGGCGTGATCCCGTTCGACCCGATACCCTCGTTTGAGATGGCTGATGCCCGCGAGCAGAACGCCATGGGAGGCGAGGTAGTCGACGGGTGGCCTGGGCGGCAGAAGGCGCGCCGCAGCGGGCGAGGCGCGGATCAGCCGTTCGATCGCCGGGTCGGGGGGGATCAAAAAACGCTCGCGGGATCCGAACGGGACGATGACCGTCTCGCCCTCCCGTCGCCGCGACCAGAGGTGCCTTATCGCACGTTTGCGGCGTCGTTTCACGGCATCCATCGTGCGCGCCCCCCCGAAGGGCGCAAGGGCGCAAATGATATTTTCAGACATGTTTTGGGTGAGGTTGCACATGAGGCCGGGGTTGCCATGGCGCCGTGCCGGGGCATCCTCGTAGCCATGGCCAGGGTCTGGTTTACTGTCCCGATTGCCTTTGCGCTGGTGGTGTGCGGTGCCGAGGGCACCCCTTCGGGAGGCGCGGCCCGGCCGAACATCCTGCTGATTCTGGCCGATGACTTGGGCTGGAGCGACCTGGGCTGCTACGGCGGGGAGATTCGGACGCCGAACATCGATGCCTTGGCGGCAGGAGGGTTGCGGCTGGCGCAGTTCTACAATTCCGCGCGCTGCTGTCCGTCGCGGGCGTCCTTGCTCACGGGGCTGTATCCGCATCAGGCGGGGGTGGGTCTCATGACGGGCGACCGGGGCGAGGGATTCCCCGGATATCGCGGACGCCTGAATGATCGCTGCGTGACGTTGGCCGAGGTCCTGAAATCGGCGGGCTATGGGACCGCGATGAGCGGCAAGTGGCACGTCGGCGACGAGGTGTCGCCGATCGCGCGCGGTTTCGACGATTTCTTTGGATTCACGCGCGGGTACGGCGTCGATTCGTTCGATGCGCGGATGATGGTGAGGCTGCCGGAGGGGCGCCCGCGGCGCGATTATGCGGAGGGCAAGTTCTTTGCGACTGACGCCATCACCGACCACGCGCTGGATTTTCTGAGGGACATGCGCGGGCGCGGCGGTCCCTGGTTCCTGTACGTGGCCTACCAGGTGCCACATTTTCCGCTGCAGGCACTGTCCGGGGATGCGGCGGGGTACGCGAAGATCTACGCGGAAGGGTGGGACCACGTGCGGGAGCAGCGGCTCGCGCGGCAGCGGGCGCTGGGTCTGATGGCCGACGATGCCGCGCTGACGCCGCGCAGCAGGATCCCGCTCCCAGCGGCGGCGAGACGGATGGGTTCGGTGACGTCCGACAACCGCAATCCGCCGTGGGCAACGTTGGACGGGGATCGGCGGGCCGATCTCGCGCAGAGGATGGCCACGTTCGCGGGCATGGTGACTGGCATGGACCGAAACATCGGGCGCGTGATCGAGGATCTGCGCTCGCATGGGGAGTTTGAGAGGACGCTGGTTCTATTCGTGAGCGACAACGGGGCGTGCGCCGAGTGGGAACCATTCGGGTTCGATCTCGATCGGCCCGCGCCACCGGCGGCGCCCGGCAGTGGCATCAACATGGGCACCCAGGCGGCCGCGAACATCTTGCACCGTGGCGCGACGCTGGCGGAGGTGGGCGGACCCAGTAGTTTCATCAGTTACGGGAGCGCCTGGGCCAACGCGAGCAACACCCCTTTCAGGCTATATAAGCACTACTGCCATGAGGGTGGGACGCGGACGCCGTTCATCGCGCATTGGCCGGCGGGCATCGAGGAACGGGGCGCGCTGCGATTTGAGCCGGGCCACCTGATCGACATCATGCCGACGCTCGCGGACGTCGCCGGGGCCGAGTACCCGAAGGCCGTGGCCGGCCACGCGATCCTGCCGATGGAGGGCGTGTCATTGTTGCCGGTGTTCGAGGGCAAGCCGTCGGGCAGAAAGGGACCGCTGTTCTTCGAGCATGAGCGCAGCCGTGCGGTTCGCGACGGCCGATGGAAAGCGGTGCTCGCTGGACCCGACGGTGGCTGGGAATTGTACGACATGGATTCTGATCCGCTGGAGATGCGCGATCTGGCGGCGCAGATGCCGGAGCGGGTGGCGGCCATGTCCGCGCAGTGGCAGGCGTGGGCCGAGAGGGCGAACGTCTTGCCGATGGTCGGAGGAAAGCAGGCGAAGCACGTCCGCCCGGCGGCACGCGATTCAACCACGGGGCAGACCAGATGAACACGGAATCGGGCATCGCGGACGCCATTCGCAGGATTGGGGCCAGCGCCATCCCGCTGTTCTGCGCGGTCGCGCTCTACGCGCCTTTTTCGACGGCTGCGGCGGAGCAGCCTCGCCCGAACATCGTGGTCATTTTCGTGGACGACATGGGTTGGTCGGACCTGTCGTGCTTTGGCGGGAATGGCGCGCGGACGCAAAACATCGACCGGCTGGCCGCCGAGGGGGTCAGGTTCACCCGATTCTACGTGAACTCGCCACTCTGCTCGCCCTCGCGCGTGGCGCTGACCACCGGCCAGTATCCCCAGCGGTGGCGGATCACGTCCTATCTCGATAATCGCAAAATGAATCAGCAGCGCGGGATGGCCCAGTGGCTTGAGTCCGGGGCGCCGGTTCTGGCGCGGGAGTTGGCGCGGGGGGGGTATGCCACCGGGCATTTCGGCAAGTGGCACATGGGCGGGCAACGCGACGTGGGGGACGCACCGCCGATCACGGCCTACGGATTTGAGCGCAGCCTCACCAATTTCGAGGGACTGGGCCCACGCGTGCTGCCCCTGTGCGATGCCCACGATGGCAAGCCGCCCAAGAAACATGATCTCGGCTCGGCCAATCTGGGTGCCGGGCCGATCCGATGGGAGGATCGCTCGGTGGTGACGGCGGCCTACGTGAAAGAGGCGCTCGCCTGGATCGACCACGCGCAGGCGGCGGGCCGACCGTTCTACTTGAACCTCTGGCCGGATGACGTGCATTCGCCGTTCTTTCCCCCGAAGGAACTGAGCGACGCCACCGACGGCAGCAAGCGCGCGCTGTACCTTGCGGTTCTCGGGACGATGGATCGGCAACTCGGCCCGCTGTTGGACCGCATCCGCGATGACGAGAAACTGCGCGGCAATACACTGATCCTCCTGGCCTCCGACAATGGCCCGGAGCCAGGGGCGGGAACGTCGATCCCGCTGCGCGGTGGGAAGGGCGTACTGTACGAGGGCGGCGTGCGGTCACCGCTGATCGCGTGGGGGCCGGGCCTGATTGCGCCGGGTGCATCTGGCACGGTCAACACGACCGCGGTGTTGTGTGCGATGGACCTCAACCGGTCCCTTTACGCCATCACCGGCACTCCATTGCCCGAAGGGCCGCGGCTCGACGGTGAGGACGTCTCCTCTGTGCTGCTGGGCAGGGAGGGGCACGGCCGGGTGGCGCCGATCTTCTGGCGGCGCCCACCGGACCGCGCGGGCCCCAAGGACGCGCCCAATCCCGACATGGCGATGCTCGAGGGCGATTGGAAATTCTATCTCGGCTACGATGGCAAGGCGCGCGAACTCTATGATCTCGGGGCCGATGTTTCCGAAACCCGGAACGTCGCCGATCGACATCGCGACCTGACCGAGCGGTTTATGAAAGCCCTGCAGGAGTGGAATTCGGCCATGCCCGTGGATGCCGGAGGCGCGGGAGGTAATGAGACGCGCGCCCGCGTGAGTCCGTGATGGAAGCATCCAACATCATCGGGCGGGGCGTCGCGATGCTCGGGCTCTGTGCGGCAGTCGGCCTGGCGGATGGCCATCCCGGCACGTTCAATCGGCCCCCGCTGCAGCCCAAGCCTTACGCCGAACTGCCGCTGGGTTCGATCGAACCCGAAGGCTGGCTGCGGGAGCAGTTGAAACGGATGGCGCAGGGCATGACGGGCCATCTGGACGAGTGGTATCCCGAGGCGCTCGGCCCGCGCAACGCGTGGCTGGGTGGCGATGGTGACGCGTGGGAGCGGGGGCCGTACTGGGTCGATGGGCTCTACCCATTGGCCCATTTGCTCAAGGACGAAGTCCTCAAGGCCAAGGCGATGGCCTGGGTCGAGTGGACACTGAAGAACCAGCGGGAGGATGGCTATCTTGGGCCGAGGCCCACCGAGAAACCACCGCGGCCCGAGCCGGGTCTCCAGCGCGATCGGCAGGAGGACTGGTGGCCCAAGATGGTCATGCTCAAGGTTCTCCAGCAGCACCATTCCGCAACCGGCGACCCGAGGGTCGCCGAGTGCCTGAAACGCTACTTCCGATATCAGTTGGGGCGCCTTCCCGAAAAACCGCTTGACCACTGGTCGTGGTGGGGCAGGCAGCGCGGTGGCGACAACCTCGGGGTCGTCCTCTGGTTATATAATATCACCGGCGAATCGTGGCTGTTGGATCTGGCGCGATTGCTGGTGAAGCAGACCTTGCCATTCACCGACATCTTCCTGGAGGGATCTTTCATCCATCATCAGCGGGGCACTTTCGCACCGCCATTCACGGAGGACGCGTTTCACTGCGTCAATCTCGCGCAGGGGATGAAGACGCCGCTGGTGACCTTCCAATTGGACGGCGATCCGAGGCACATGGATGCGACGCGCCGGGCGTTTCGCGACATCGAGGTCTCGCACGGGCAACCCCACGGGCTCTATGGTGCCGACGAGGGGATGCACGGCCGCGATCTCGACCGCGGCAGCGAGCTGTGCACGGCGGTCGAGATGATGTTCTCCCTTGAGGAGATGATGGAGATCAGCGGCGATGCCGAGCTTGCCGACCGGCTGGAGAAGATCGCCTACAACGCGCTCCCGACCCAGGTCACGGACGATTTCCTCGCCAAGCAATACTACCAGCAGGCGAATCAGGTCGAGGTGACGTTTGGGCTCCGCTCCTTCCACAACCACCACTTTGGCGACGGCCTGGTCTATGGCCTGTGCACGGGGTTTCAGTGCTGCACGTGCAACCTGCACCAGGGCTGGCCGAGACTCGTGAGCCACCTCTGGCTGGCGTCGGCAGATGGCGGGCTTGCCGCGATGGCCTTTGGGCCCTGCCGGGTCACGGCCACGCTCGCCGGCGGCGCCGAGGTGACGATCGCGGAGGAGACGAATTACCCCTTCGACGAGAACGTGACATTCGCGATCGAGGCGCGGGCACCCGTCGCGTTCCCGCTGCACCTTCGCATCCCCGCCTGGTGCGGTGCGGCCGGCATCGCGATCAATGGCAAGAACGAGCCGATGGCAGGGGGCGGCCGCGTGGTCAAGTTGAACCGGACGTGGGCGCCGGGCGACCGCGTGGTGCTGACATTGCCCATGGGATTTCGAAAATCCTATTGGCACGAGCGCAGCGTGGCGATCGAGCGCGGGCCCCTGGTCTACGCGCTGCGCATCGGGGAGGCATGGTCGCAGGTGAGGCCGGAAGATCGCCAGTTTGGCTATCGGGAGTGCAGGCCCACCACACCGTGGAACTACGCCCTGTTGGAGAGTGACCTCAAGAACATGGAGCAAGGTTTCGACGTGGTGAAGGCCGACACCGTGGCCGCCTATCCGTGGACGCTGGAGGCGGCGCCGATCGAGTTGCGGTGCCGCGGCGTCCGCGTGCCGCAATGGGCGATGTACGATCATTCCGCTGGGCGCGTTCCGCTGAGCCCGTTGCCGCGCATCGACGACATGAAGGCCGAGCCGATCCGGCTGATCCCATACGGTTGCACGACGTTGCGGGTCAGCGGATTCCCGTGGATGCAGGACAAGGGAGGGCGCGTGCGGCCGCCGGAGAATCAGTGAGATGAGGAAGCGACTGGAAACAGTGGGCGACGAGGAGGCATCATGATTGCGCGAATGACAATTGGGATGGCCGCATGGGCGGCGCTGATCTGGGGAGCGGGCGCGTGGGCCGCGGCGGAGCAGAAGCCAGCCGCAGATGCGGAGGGTCGTCCACTGGCGGGACTGCGGACGAGATGGGCGGAGCAGGTTAACCCGGATGCGCCGCTGCCAGAATACCCGCGCCCCCAGATGGTGCGCGAAGGGGGCGTCAGCCTGAACGGCCGATGGGACTACGCGATCATGCCACGCGATCACGACATGCCGCAGGACTGGGATGGTAAGATCGTGGTGCCGTTCTGTGTCGAATCGCAGCTCTCGGGGGTGCGGCAATTCGTTGGGTCGAAGAATCGGATCTGGTACCACCGGGTATTCGAGGCCCCGCGAGCGAGCGGCGTCGCGCGTTTGCTGTTGCATTTCGGTGCCGTGGATTGGGACGCGACGGTGTTCGTGAATGGCAGGGAGGTCGGGCGACACAAGGGCGGCTACGAACCGTTCACCCTGGACATCACCGGCGCCCTGATGCCCGGCGTCGAGCAGGAACTGATCGTCTCGGTGTGGGATCCCACGGACGATGGGGAACAGCCCCGCGGCAAGCAGATCGGGGAACCGAAGGGCATCTGGTACACGTCGGTGACCGGGATCTGGCAGCCCGTGTGGCTTGAGCCGGTGCCCGCCGCGTCGATCGCGTCGGTCGTGCCGGTGGCCGATGTGGACGCGGGGTTGGTGAGGGTGACCGTCACCGAACGCGGTCCGGTGGAGGCCGGGCGCGCACGCGTCGTGGCGTTCGACGGGGGGCAAGAGGTGGGCCGCGCGGAAGGTGCGGTCGGCGAGGCGATCGCGATCAAGGTGCCCGACGCGAAACTCTGGTCGCCGGATTCACCGCACCTGTACGACCTGGAGGTGGCGTTGCTGCAGGGGGACCAGGTCGTGGATTCAGTGAAGAGTTATTTTGCGATGCGGAAGATCGAGCGCAGGAGGGCCGACGATGGGTTCGAGCGCCTCTTCCTGAATGGCAAGCCCTTGTTCCAGTTCGGGCCCCTGGATCAGGGATGGTGGCCCGACGGGCTCTACACGGCGCCCACTGACGAGGCGCTGCGATACGACATCGAGGTCACGAAGAGGATCGGCTGCAACATGATCCGCAAGCACGTGAAGGTTGAACCCGCGCGCTGGTATCACCATTGCGATAAACTCGGGATCCTGGTCTGGCAGGACATGCCCAGTGCCTTTGCGTCCAGGGAGGGCAAGGTGCAGCACGTGAGGCCCGAGGCCAAGGAGGACTGGGCGCGGCCGTCGGAATCCGCGAGGCAGTTCGAGGAGGAACTGCGCGAGGTGATCGAGGATTTCCGTTTCTTCCCCTGCATCGTGATGTGGGTTCCATTCAACGAGGGCTGGGGCCAATACGAGACCGCGAGGATCGCCAAACAGGTCAAGGCGTGGGACCCGAGTCGGCTCGTGAATTCGGCCAGCGGCTGGACGGATCGCGGCGCCGGCGATGTGAACGACGTGCACCAGTATCCCGGTCCCGGCATGGAGCCGCCCGAGCAGTCGCCGGGGCGCGCGATTGTCCTCGGAGAGTTCGGGGGCCTTGGACTTCCGATCCCGGAGCACCTTTGGTGGAACAAGCGCAACTGGGGCTACCAGAATCTCGAGGGCAAGGCGGACCTGCTGGCGCGCTACACGGCCATGTTCAACAATCTGGTTCCGATGCGGGGCCGCGGGCTCGCCGCGGCGGTCTACACGCAGACCACCGATGTCGAGGGCGAGATCAATGGCTACATGACCTACGACCGCGCGGTGCTCAAGCTGGACGCCGCAGATCTGGCCCGCGTCCACGCGCCGCTCTATGGGCCCGTGGCCAAAGTGACTCCGTTGATGTCCAGTGCGGAGACCGCGCCCCAGCAATGGCGCTACACCCTTGAGAAACCTGCCGAGGGCTGGGACAAACCCGATTTCGATGATAGCGGTTGGATGACGGGCGCCGCACCGTTCCGCGGTGGGGAGCATCCATTTGTTGGCAAGGGCACGGCGTGGGACAGGCCCGGCATATGGATGCGGCGGTGTTTTGATGTGGCCGGGCCCACCAAGGGCCTCGGTGTCAATTTCTATGCCCTTCAAGATATTGACGTGCACCTGAATGGCGAACCGCTGCTTCACTTGGCCGAGCACCGCGGCAAGCGCCACTACGATGATGTCAACGTCAGCGACAAAGCGGGACTTTTGCGCAAGGGCCGGAACGTCATCGCCGTGAGCGGCGCCAAACCCAAGGAGCCGCGGGCGATCGACATCGGGCTGTACGGTTTCTGAGGCGAAGCGTCGGGCGTCGGGGCGGGACCGGCGAGCGCCCCGGGGGTGCCCTCTTGCGACCCAAGGCCTTCTGAATAGATTGAGGTGGAGACTGGTGCCGGGGCCATGGGGCATCGGCACTGGCCGAAGGAGACCCCATGAGAGGGTACGACTTCGTCATCGTGGGTACGGGGGTGGGGGGCACCGCCGTGGCCCGGGAACTGGCGCGGCACACGGATTCGCTTCTGATGCTGGAATGCGCCCGCGAATACCGCGATCTCGGGGGCGCGCTTGGGATGCTCCGCTATCTGGACGAGCGCAGGCTCGAGCGGGGCGTGTACGCCCATCGCGCGCTGATGGCCGGTGGCACGGCCGTGCTGTCGTGCGCCAACGGGCCGCGGTGCCTCGAGGAGGAACTATCGGGTCTCGGCATCGATCTCGGGGAGGATTTCGCCGAGGTGGAGCGCGAGATCGGCGTCACTCCGACGCCGGCTTCGGCGCTATCGCCCGGCAGCCTGGCCCTGATCGCCGCCGGCCGGGTCCTCGGCGTGACGTTTCGCCCCATGCCAAAGATGATCGATTTCGTCCGGTGCCGCGCGTGTGGCCTTTGCATGCTGGGCTGTCGGTCTGGCGCGAAATGGACACCCCTCCAGTGGCTCGATGAGCTGGTGGCACAGGGCGTGCGGGTTTGCCTCCAGACGCGCGTCGAGCGCGTGAGGCACCACGGCGGTCGGGTCATCGGAGTCGAAGTCCTTGGGCCCGACGGCGCGGGGTTTATCCCCGCGCGCCATGTCATCCTCGCCGCGGGGGCGCTCGCGACGCCCGTGATCCTGCAGCGCTCGGGATTTCCGGATGCCGGAACCCATCTGGCCGTCGATCCCGCGGCGATCGTATATGGGATCACGGAGGGCCTCAGCACCGTCGGCGAACCGGTCATGTCGCTCATCGCGGACGACATGCACAAGAGCCGCGGGTTCCTGCTGTCTCCGTTCTCCGAGAATCTGACGGCTGGGCGCGTGGTGACTCTGGGGCTCCGATCATTGCGCTATCCTGCGCGGCGCATGCTCGGCCTCATGGTCAAGATCAAGGACGACTGCTCGGGGCGCGTCCTCCCCGACGGGCGGGCCACGAAACGGATGACCCGCGGCGACCGCGCGCGGATGGCAGATGGCACCGGCCTCGCCAAGCAGATTCTGAGGGTGGCGGGCGCGCGCGAGCCCTTCCTCGTGGGTCGTGTCAACGGTGGCCACCCGTGCTGCACCGCGGGCATCGGGCGCATCGTGGACCATGATCTCCAGACCCGGATACGCGGGCTCTACGTCGCCGACGCCAGCGTCTTTCCCGAGTCGCCCGGCAAGCCGACGATCGTGACCATCGCCGCTCTCGCCAAGCGGCTTGGGAAATACCTTGTGGCTCGCATGACCGATACCGGTTTGACCCGCGAGCGGCGGCGTGCAGCGGTCTGCGCGGCCTGAGGCCGCATGATCGTGGGAGGTCGAGCCCGTTGGAGAATCGACTGGGTTGGGCCCGTGCACTGTTGGGAGTCTTCCCCTCAATGCGGGTGCCGGTGACGGAGGATGTGGGGGCGCTCGAGGCCGTGGGCCAGCATCAGGGGCTCATCGGACAGCAGGCGCTCGGTCGGTCCGTCGGCCACGATGAGGCCGCCGTCCAGCACGATCACGCGGGGGCAGAGTTCCACCACCAGCTCGAGGTCGTGCGAGGCGATGATCTTGGTATGCTCGAAGGTGGCGAGCAGTTCGATGAGGCGCCTGCGGCCGCGGGGGTCGAGGTTCGACGACGGCTCGTCCATCACCAGCACGTCCGGTGACAGTGCGAGGACCGTCGCGATGGCCACCGCGCGCTTTTCGCCGGCCGACAGTTTGTGGGGCGGGCGTTCCCGGAGGTGGGCCATGCCGACCCGGTCGAGCGAGGCCACCGCGCGCCGCTCCGCCTCTTCCGGTGGCACGCCGAGATTCAGTGGCCCGAACGCGACGTCGTCGAAGACCGTGGGCATGAAGAGCTGATCGTCGGGATCCTGAAACACCACGCCGACAGACCGGCGGATTTCCGCGATCCTCTCCCGCGTGAACGCCTGGCCGCCGATGCGCACGTCGCCCCGCGTCGGGGCCAGATAGCCGTTGAGATGCTGCAGCAGCGTGGATTTGCCGGCGCCGTTGGCACCGACGATCGCCACCGATTCGCCGTGCCCGATGCGAAAGGATACCCCGCGGAGTGCCTCGGTCCCGTCGGGGTAGGTGAAACAGACGTCCGTGATGTCGATCATGGGGTCGCTCATGAGGGGCCTCGCGATAGCCAGCGGCCAACGAATTCCGCGAGATCCCACGATCGGGCGAAGGCAAAAAATGCGATCCACCCGCAGGCGAAGGCGACGTCCCGCCAGCCCGGCGCCTCCCGCCTCAGCAAACGGACCTCGCCGTCAAAACCTCGGCTCACCATCGAGCGGTAGATCCGCTGCGCGCGATCCATCGAACGCACGAGCAGATGCCCGATCAGTGTCCCATAGGTCTGGAACGCAAGGGTCCGTGCACCGGTCGATCGCATCTCCGCGGCGCGCAGCATTCGCAGCCCCTCGTCGCCGATCACGAAGAAGTAGCGATACAGGAAGAGCAGTTGGACCACAAAGGGGCTCGGCAGCCCCAACATCTTGAGGCCGGCGCAGAGGCGGTGGATGCCCGTGCACGCCACGAGGGCGAGCGCGGCGCTCACCGTCAGCGTGAAACGCACCATGATGGAGGCGAACGAGAACCACCCGCCGGAAATCGCCACGGGACCGATCATGCCCATCGGCTGGCGGTCGAGCAGAGGATTGAAGATGCCGACGAAAAGGGCGAACGGCGCGGCCACCGCCACCTTTTTGAGCAGATATCCGGCCGGCAGGTTCCCGACCGCGATCAGCGCGAAGGGATAGGCGAACAAAGGCATCAGGGCCGACACCTCGTATCGTGGAAACGACATCACGGCCAGGACGAATGCCGCCGTGGCGATGATCTTTGCGCGCGCGTCGATCCGGTGAATGGGGGAATCCATCCTGCCCAAGTCGTCCATCCGGCCGACCTCGATGTACTGTCCGAATCGCAATCCGTCCTCCTGCTAGCCTGCGTATCTTACGCGCCCGCGTGAGACATGCAGGCTCTAAAGGAAAATCTCGCTCTTTGGCAAACGCCATTTTTGGGTAAGGTGAGTTCTGGGCCATGGCGGCCCATCAAGGCTCGGCCCTCGGCCATGACCGTTCGGCCTGAACCTCGCCGAAGGGCGCAAGCCCTTCGCTACCCGACCGATACGCCCTCTTTTCGAGCAACCAAGCACCGGTCTCACGTCGTGGTGCGGCCACCCCGTTTCAAGAGATAGCCAATCAGTCCCGCGACGATTAGGGTGATGAGCCCCCCCACGATACCCGATACGGACGTGCCTGCGCTCACCGCCGGCCATGGCCCGGCCCCGGGCCCGGCCGACGATTCTGCGGGGGCGGGTTTGGACTCAGCCGGTCTGAACCCGTAATCGGGCAGGAACGCGGTCTTCTCCTGGATGCGCGCCGCTGGTCCGCGCGGGCCATCCCCGGAACCCTCCAGCTCTTCCTTGCCGGTGAGCTTGCTGATCGACCACTCGAGCCCGTCGGGGTGTGACGATGCAAACCAGTTCAGTCCGCCGCCGGCCAGTGCCGCTGCGACCAGCAGCCCGGCGAGGACTGGCCTGAGACTCCGTTGCCCGAGTGCTGCGGCGGGGGTTGTCGCGATGGCCTCGGGCCGTACGCGTGCAACGAATTCCACCACGGCCGCTGTGGCCAGCCCCTCCACCACGCCGATCGCGAGGTGGATCGGCTGCATCACCATCAGAAATGTGCCAAACGGCAATTCGGAGATCCCGGAAAGCTTCGTTTCCACGACGACGCCGAAGGCCCCCAGTTGTAGCCCCGCGACCGCCGCGACAATGGCCGCCGTCCACGCGCGACCGCCGGCGCGCCTCGCGCCCGCGATCGGGCGATAGATGAGCGGGTAGGCGACGAAGGCGGGAAAGAACCCGAGGTTGAAGACGTTGCATCCCAGCGCCAGCAGGCCTCCGTCCGCGAAGAAGAGCGCCTGCACCGTCAGGACCGAGGCGATGGCCAAGAAGGCCGCGTGCGGCCCCAGCAGGATGGTCAGGATGAGGCCCCCGCCCAGGTGCCCGCTCGATCCGGTCCCGGGGATCGAGAAATTGATCATCTGCGAGGCGAAGATGAAGGCGCCCATCACGCCCATCATCGGCACGAGCCTGTCGTCGCAGACCCCCTTGACCTTCCGCGCGCACCACGCGATCAGCCCGGCGCTCGTCGCCCACATCGTCCCGCCCACCGCGGGTGAAATCAATGCATCGGCCATGTGCATGTCGGGATCCTCGATCAGTCGCGGACGCGTGGGCCCCGCGCTTGGCGTTATTACGTTTTCTATGCGCGTAATACTCCAGCGACGGCGCGTGTCAAGCTGGGAACCGGAGGCGGGAACGTGCGCTTGAGATCGGCGATGGGGGTGCTTTGATGGGCGCAGGTATGGCCGGCCTCACACGATTCAGCGTCTCGATCGACGAAACCCTCCTGGCGCAATTCGACCGCCAGGCGGCGCGCGAGGGTTGCCCCACGCGCTCCAAGGCCGTCGCCGACCTGATCCGCGACAGCCTCGTCCGGCAGGAGTGGAAGACCGGCCGCGAGGTGGCCGCGGCGATCGTCATGGTCTACGACCATCACAAGCACGACCTGGCGCATCGCCTGACGCACATCCAGCACGAGCACCACAAGCTCATCCTTTCGACGCAGCACATCCACCTCGATCACGACAACTGCCTGGAGATCGTGGTGGTGCGCGGTCGCCCGTCGGCCGTGGAGGGGCTCGCCAACCTCCTCAAGGCCACCAAGGGCGTCAAGTTCTGCTCCGTCGCCGCCGCCTCCACCGGCGCGAACATCTGACTTGAGACGCCGGATGCCGTTCAAGACCGGATGAGACGCCGGCCTCGGCGTCCGCGATTCACCAGCCGCGCGACACCTGGGCCAACCCGGCCCGCGAGGCCGCGGGCCCTCCCGGTGGATGATGGGGACAAGTCGGCACTTGGGATCGGCGACGTTTTCCAATGGATGGCTTTCCGGAGTTTTCTCCACCGGCGGTGTGCGCGGCAACCCTGAGTATTACGTAATACAGGCGAAGTAATATTTTTCCCTTGCGGCAGTCAAGCCTTTGGGTATTACGAAATTAAGAAACGTATGATAGACGGCCCGGGGCCGCTAGACCGAGGAGGATCGGATGAGGCATTGGATGGGGATCGTGTGGGTGCCGTTGGCGCTCGCGCTGGCCGCGGGCGATTCGCTCGGCGGCGAGCTCGAGGCGCGGGCGAAGGAGTTGGAGAGGTTGATCGAGGATCAGGGCATCTACCTTGAGACGGCCAAGACCGGCGTGAAGCTCGGCGGCTGGGTCGAGGCCAGCTACACCTACGGGCTCAACGGTGGCGGCACGGACAGCGGGATCAACGGCACCCCGACGGAGAATGTCGTCACCGGCGACGATTCCAACGATTTCAGCATGAACGCGGTGCGGCTGATCCTGGAGAAGGCGCTGCCGGAGGAGAAAACCTGGGCGGCGGGATTTCGCGTGGATCTGGTTTTCGGGGAGGATGCCAAGGGCGGGTTCGACAACGAGCCGGGGCTGGGAAATGGCAACAGCGCGGTCAACATTGAGGCGGCGTACGTGCAGTTGCGGGTGCCGGTGGGGAACTGCATCGACATTTCAGTGGGCAAGTGGTTATCCCCGCTGGGCTACGAGGCCACCGACCGGGCCGAGAACGACAACTTCAGCTTTGGGATCGGCGCCACGTATCTTGAGGCGGGCACCCACACAGGTGTACTGGCCTCCATGCCGCTCACCGACCTGGTCACCTTGATGTTCGGAGTCTGTAACGGGTGGTCGAATTCCGACGCCGACTTCCTCGACGGCGATCGTGGCGGCACCTCGGATTGGGCCAAGACGCTGATCGGCGGGATCGAGGTGGAGAGCCGTGGCGGCAACGCGTGGCTCATCGCCGCGGCCTCGTGGAGCTCCGAGGGCGACGCCTTCGCCGGCAATGTCGCCAATGGGCTGCTGGATGGAGCCGCCGACGGCAGCGACATCGATGGCGAGGAGAACCAGAACATCGTCGCTTTCAGCATCAATGGCGAGTGGAAACCGGTCTGTCTCGACGGCCGCCTCAAATTCGCCTTCTGCATCGATTTCGTGTGGGCGGAGGACAACCTCGAACGCCTCGGCGGGAATACGCCCGTCGGCCGGGATGCCAACAGCGCGACCGCGTGGACCGCCGCGCTCTTTGCCCGTTACGATCTCTCGGGCCGTTCTTACCTCGCCGCCCGCGGGGAATACCTGCACGCCGATGACGGGACGCTGGGTTTCACCGATGGGCTGGTACCCTCGCCAAACAGCAATGCCTCGATCGATAGAAACGATATCTATGCGAGCAACGCCGACCTGTACTCCTTTACGCTGACGCTTGGCTATGCGCCGTGCGACGGTCTGCTGCTCCGCGCCGAGTACCGGCTGGACATCGCCTCCAGCGACGGCGGCGACGACGGGGAGAACAACATTTTCGGAAACAACCGACCCGATCAGCACATGTTCTCGGTCGATGCGGTGTACACGTTCTGGTAGGTCAGCGCCGCCCCCGGCGCGCGCGGCGGGCCGGAGGGCGTTGTTCCTCGCATCGCAGTTGGCGCCTTGGCGACAGCCTGTTGGCATGTATTCTTACGCCCATGGGCATGGGCCACTCGCACGGTGGCGGGCAGGAGTCGCGTCCCCTCGACACGCTGGGGCTGGCGGCGCTCGTCGGCGCCGGCATGGTATTATCCGGGACCGGGCTCGTGCCCTCGGTGGCGGGCATACCGACCAACGCGATTGGCGCGATCCTCGGCAGTGGTCCTATCTTGTGGGCGGCGCTCCGAGAACTTCTGAAGTTCCGCCTGTCGGCGGATCTGGCTGTATTGCTTGCGGCGGGCGCGGCCATTGCGATCGGCCAATACTTCGTGGCCGCGGAAGTCATCCTGATCATGTTGATCGGTGGCTTCCTGGAGGGCATCGCCGTGCAGCGAACGCGGGGTGCGATCCGCGCCCTGATCCGCATGGCGCCGCGCGAGGCGACGCGAATCGTGGCCGGTTCGCGCGAGCGGGTGCCGATCGAGGAGATCCACGGGGGAGACGTCGTGGCGGTGGCGCCCGGGGAGCGCGTGCCGGTGGACGGACGCATACGTTCCGGGCGGACCTCGGTGGATCAGAGCCCGTTGACGGGCGAGTCGCTGCCGCGCGACGTGGGGCCCGGCGACGCCGCACTGGCCGGCTCGATCAATGGGGCGGGAGCGCTGGAGATCGAGGTTGAGCGCGTCGGGGGCGATACCGCCTTCGGTCGCATGGTGCACCTTGTGGAGGAGGCGGAGGCCCAGCGCGCGCCCAGCCAGCGCCTTGCCGACGTTTATGCGAGCTGGTTTTTGCCGGTGGTCCTGGCTTGCGCGGGACTCGCCTACGTCCTGACCAATGATCTGATCCGGGCGGTATCGATCCTGATCATCGCGTGCCCGTGCGCTCTGGTGCTGGCGACGCCGACGGCGGTGTCGGCTGGCATCGGGCGTCTGGCGCGTCGCGGGGTCCTTGTCAAGGGTGGGGCGGCGCTGGAGGCGCTTGGCCGCTGCCGCTCTATCCTGTTGGACAAGACCGGGACGATCACCCTGGCGCGTCTGCGCGTCGCGCGCGTGATCGCGGCCCCCGGTTACTCGGATGACGAGGTGCTTCGCGCGGCCGCCGCGATCGAGGTGGCCTCGGAACATCCGCTGGCGCGGGCCGTTGTCGAGACGGCGCGCGCAAGAGCACTGGCATTCGGTGGGGCGGGGGGGATCGTGGCAGAGCCCGGCATGGGGGTGCGCGGCCGGGATGACCAAGGCCGGGCGCTGCGCGCGGGCTCCGAGGCATTTGTGGCGGCCGCGGGCGCCCGGATTCCCCCGGCACTGGCCGAATCGGCGGGCGCGCTGCGTGACGAGGGACACAGCCTTCTCTTCGTTGCCCGCGAAAGGGAGATCCTCGGGATCATCGGCGCCCGAGATACCGCGCGGCAGGAAGCCAAGGACGCGATCGCGGCGTTGAACGGCCTCTTCCAGAATCGTGTCTGCATGCTGACCGGCGATTCCGAGGGCGCGGCCCGGCACCTCGGTGCCGAGGTTGGACTCGGCGATATCCGAAGCGGCCTCATGCCCGAGGACAAGACGCGGATCGTCGAAGAATTTCGTCGCGATCGAGGCCCCGTGGTCATGGTGGGGGATGGGGTCAATGATGCGGCGGCCCTGGCCATCGCCGACGTTGGCATCGCGCTGACCGACGTTGGCACCGACGTGGCGATCGAGGCCGCCGGCATCGCCATTTTCGGGGAGGGGCACCTTGCGAAATTGCCCGAGGCGATCGTGTTCGCGCGGCGCGTGATCCGCACCATCTGGCAGAACATCTTTTTCTTCGCGTTTGGCCTCAACGCGCTGGGCGTGGCCGCCGCAGGCTGGGGTCTCGTGGGGCCGATCGCGGCGGCGATCCTGCACCAGATCGCGTCGCTGTTCGTGGTGTCCAATTCCCTGCGTCTCCTCTGGTCCCGGCACGAGATGGCGCACCGCCTCTGGCACTGGCGGGAATCGGCGATGGCCATGGCGCGCCGCGGTTGGCGGCCTGCGCTCTCGGCCGCCGCCGTGCTGTGGTTGGCCAGCGGCGTCTTCGCGATTCGGCCAGACGAGACCGGCGTGGTCCGTTCGTTTGGCCGGGTGATGCTCCCGCTGGCGGGCGCGGGCCTCCACTACCGTGCCCCGTGGCCAATCTCCCGCCTCGACCGCGTGAGCGGCCGCGTGGAGAGGATTGAGATCGGCTTCCGCGTTGAGCCGAGTGCGCCCGGCGAGAACCCGCCCGCCTACGAGTGGAATATCCAGCACCGCGGCGGCCGATACCGCGTCCTGCCCGACGAGTCCACGATGGTCTGCGGCGACCAGAGCCTGCTGGATGTGCACGCCACCGTCCAGTACCGCATCACCGACCCCGTCGCGTTCCTCTTTGGCGCCGCGGAGCCCGAAGCGACGCTGCGGGCTATAGCCGAGTGCACCCTCCGGCAGGTCATTGCCCGCGCCTCGCTCACGAACATCCTCACCGCGGGGCGAGCCCGGATCGAGGCGGACGCGCTCGATGCGGCCCGTGCGGCGGTGACCGGTTGCGGGCTTGGCCTAGAGTTGAGAAGCGTCGATTTTCAAGACGTGCATCCGCCGCTGGAGGTCGTGGGGGCCTTCCGCAGCGTGCTCGACGCGCTCGAGGAGAAGGATGCCGCCATCAATCGTGCCGAGGCATACCTCAACGAGCAGATCCCGCTCGCGCGCGGCGAGGCCACCCGCGCCAAAGAGGGGGCCGAGGCCGCGTACCTCCAGACGGTGGCGCGCGCATCCGGCGAGGCCGAATCGTTCCGCCTCAGCGTGGACGCCCGGCACACCGATCCGCGGCCTCGCGCGGTCACCGACTTCAATCTGTATATCGAGGCCATCGAGGGTGCCCTCGGCGGCACTCGACTCTCGGTCGTGGACCCAGGCCCCGCGCGGCAAGGGTTCACCCTGATCGGCCCATCCAGCATCAAGGCCGGGGCCCTCGCGGCGCCGGCCGCCGTCGTGACAGAGCCGCCCAGTTCGAACACCGGCAATACGGAGTCTGGAAAATCCCCATGAAACCCGGAAAGAAATCCCTGTTCGCAGCCGCTGTGATCCTCGCGCTGCTTGCGTGGCGCAGCCTGGTCGCCCTCGACCAGTCACAGTATGGCATCGTCACGGAATTCGGCAGATACGTGGCGACTCTCCGAGAGCCGGGGCTGCACCTTAAATGGCCTTACCAGTCGGTGCTGCGGTTCGACCGGCGGCTCCAGCTCTACAACCCGAGGCCTTCGGAGTTTCTCACGAAGGACCCGAAGAACATCCTGCTGGATGTCTATGTCTGCTGGCGGGTGGACGATCCGCTCGTCTTTCTCCAGCGTGCGACGGACAGGGGCGGGGCCGAGGCCCGGCTCCACGACATCGTCTGGGCCGAGCTCGCGGCGGAGGTCGGGACGCGCCCGCTGTCGGATCTGGTGTCGGATAAGCCGAACGAAATGGTGTCGTCCAAGGTCATGGAGGGTGTCCTGTCGCGCAGCCGGGCGCGCGCTCTGCCCGGCCTCGGTGTGGAGATCGTGGACGTGCGCCTCAAGCGGCTGAATCTCCCCGAGCAGAATAAGCAGAGCGTCTTCGACCGGATGCGCGCGGAGCGCGACCGCATCGCGCGCCAATATCGGGCCGAGGGCGAAGAGGAGGCGCTGAAGATCCGCGCCGATGCCGATCGCCAGAAGGCGCAGATCCTCGCGGACGCGCAGAAGGAGGCGGAGCTGAAACGCGGCGAGGCGGCGCGGAAGGCCATCGAGATCTATGCCGCCGCGCACGGCAAGGATCCCGAGTTTTTCCAGTTCCTCCGCTCCCTCGAGGCCTACAAGAAACTGCTCAACGAGAAGACCACGATGGTGCTCTCCTCGGACTCGGAACTGTTTCGCTATCTGACCGATCCATCGTCGCGGTCGCTGGAGGGGGCGGGTGCGGGGGCACCGGCGCAGGGCGGTGGCGCAACGCGCTGATACCAGGGTCTGTCGTCATGCTGATTTTCTTCCATCACGACGAGGCCGGCGGAGGGCACGACCACCCCCACCCGCACGAGCACCATCACCACCACGAACATGGTCACGATCATGGGCACGAGCACGCTCGCGGTGGGGCGGTTTGGGAGTGGCTGGGCCGCCGCTGGCCGGTGATCGTCGGGCTCTGCGTGGTGGGTTGGCTGGTCAGCGGCATCCGCGTGGTGGGTCCCGCGGAGCGGGGTGTGGTGCAGCGCTTTGGGAGGGTGATCGATGATCGCGTCACGCCGGGCATCCGGTTCGGGCTGCCGGTGGGCATTGAGACACTCACGAAGGTGCAGATCAGCAAGACGAGGCGGGTGAGCGTCGGCGGCGGTGGTGTTGACGGGCTGACGGGCAATCTGCCGGATCCGGCGCGCAGCCAGTTCTTCTCGGGCGACCGCAACATCGTGGACGTGCAGCTTTCGGTGCAGTACGTGATCTCGGATCCGAAAGCGTTCCTCTTCGCCACCGCGGACCCCGATGCGGCCGTGCGCGGCGCGTGCGAGTCGGCGCTCTGCGAGATTGCCGCCGCGATGCCGGTGGATGAGATTCTGACGCTGCGGAAGGCCGAAGTTCAGCTTCGCGTTCGCGAGATGGCGCAGGCGATCCTCGACCGGCATGGCGTCGGGGTGCGGGTCCTGTCGGTATCGCAGGAGCGCAGCGCGCCGCCAGAGAAGGTGGCCGATGCATTCCGAGCGGTCACGAGCGCCCGCGCGGATAGGGACCGGCTCATCGCCGAGGCAGAGGGCTATCGCGAGGACCTCCTGCCCCGCGCGCGGGGTGAGGCGACGGCGGTGCTCGCGCAGGCCGAGGGCGAAGCGTATCAGGTCGTCGCCTTGGCCGAGGCGAGAGCGAGACGTTTCGAGCGGATCCTCGAGGAAGCGAAAGGCGCCCCGACGCTCACGCGCCGCCGCATGCATGCCGAGGTGATAGAGGAGATCCTTTCGCGCACGAGGAAGGTCATCCTGAAACCCGGGGCCGCGGGGGATGTGCGCCTCATCGAGGAGGGGCCTTGACGCTTCCCGCATCGGCGCCGACGTGGGCCGCGCTCGCGGTGCTCATGGCGATCGGCGCGGTGCTCCTGGCGCGATCCCGAGGCCGGACCGAAGGCGGCCCAGAGCCTGCCATGTACGCGATGTTTGAAGCGGCGGGCAAGGGCGACGCCAACGCGTATCTCGCCTGCTTCAGAGGAGAATTGTTGGCGCGTTTCCAGACCGCAAGGCGCGAGGCGGGGGAGGAGCGCTTCGCCGAGGAGCTGAGGCGCGGGGTCTCGGGCATCACCGGCATCGCCATCAGCCGTCCTCCGAACACGGCTGGCACGGGCGGGGCCCCAACGGCCACGCTTCGGGTCGAGCAGGTGTTCCGGGACCGCAACGAGACAAAGGACTTTTCGCTGAGGCGCGAGCGTGGCCGATGGCGCGTGGAATCGATCGGCCCCGCAGCGACCGTCAGGATGCCCATCCCCTACGGCACGCCGGTCTATGCGCCAGAGCCATTTGCGGCGCCGGCCAAGCCGTGAAACGCGCCGTTCGCCCGGTCGTCGCCACCAGGGATGTCCAGGAATCGAGAATTGGACCAGGGCACGCAAGGGAATACACACCTTAACCAGAGTCGTCCACGCGCCGGGTTATTCATGATGAAATTTCTGGGGGCGGGGCCGAAGCCGATGGTCCCGGCTCGCGCTTTGCGCACTGCAAGGGCGGTGGCGCCGTCCGGCCGTTGCCGGACTCTGCCACCGCAGTCCGAAACCCTCCCGGCCTGGTGTGCGGCGCGCGACAATGCACGGCATCTCACAGAGATGCCCTACAAAATTTGTAGGCCGCCTGTGCCAGGCGGCTCGGCTCAGAGGTTTTGAGAC
>JAKQKQ010000109.1 GCA_029560585.1 Verrucomicrobiota bacterium
AACGCGCCCTGGCAACGCCGGCCCAGGCATTACCCCGGGCTCCACGGAAGACCAAAGCGCGCGCCCGGCAAAATTATTGAACCGCCAAAAAAACACCGCAGCCGCTATCCCGCCGCCGCGGAAACAGCCGCCCTGCCCGGGACCCGTCCGTGGCGGATACAAGTAGGCTGAAGCCGGGCTGAGATTACCTCGAAAGCCCGGCGCCGGCGGCTGCATCCATGCGCCCCCGCGCCGGCCCCATCACTCTGCCGAAACTCAGGCCCCGGGAGCAAAAGGCCCTGCCCCTTCCCCCCCATTTTTTGCGTGCCTTAAATTGCCAAAAGCTTTATCGTAGCGCGACTTTTCGTCATGGGCGGCACTTGCGCGGTAACGTTGGCAGCCAAGGTGTCCCTTCTGGGCCACCACGCAACACCGCGCCCCGGCCCGCCCCAACCAGCCATCCCATGTCCTCCGACCTGACCTTCATCACCAACGAGCAGGGCAAATGCCTCGCCGACCGCTTCGCCGTCCTGCTGGGCGGCAACACCCGCTTCTTCGACTGCCTGGTCGGCTACTTCTTCATCAGCGGCTTCCACAAACTCCAACCGGCGCTCAGCCAAACCGAGAAGATTCGCATCCTCATCGGCATCAAAACTGACAGAGCCACCTGCGACCTGATCCGCACCGCCAAAGACCAGCAGGAGTTTGTCCTGGAATCCCATGCCCACGTCCGCGAGCGCGTCCCGGGCGAAATCCTGACCGAGTTCCAGAAGTCCGGCGACACCCCGGAAATCGAAGCGGGCGTTCGCAAATTCGTCGCGTGGATCAAGTCCGGCAAACTGGAAGTCCGCGCCTTCCCCTCCGAACGCCTCCACGCCAAGCTCTACGTGATGACCTTCGTGGACGGCCACATTGACCGGGGCCGCGTCATCACCGGCTCCAGCAACCTCACCGAAGCCGGCCTCCAGGAAAATCTGGAGTTCAACGTCGAGCTTAAGAATCGCTCGGACTACGAGTTCGCCCTGCAAAAATTCAACCAGCTTTGGGCCCGGGCGGTGGACGTAACCAAAGATTACGTCACGACCATCGAAGCCAAATCCCCCTACGCGCGGTTCACGCCCCGCGAACTCTACCTCAAGTTCCTCTACGAGTACTTCCGGAACGAACTCAACCTGCCCGACGAAGTCGAGGACATGTACCTGCCCGCCGGCTTCAAGAAACTGAAATACCAGGAGGAAGCCGTCCTCAACGCCCGCAAGGTGCTCGAAGAATACGGCGGCGCCTTCCTGTCCGACGTGGTCGGTTTGGGCAAAACCTACATGTCCGCGCTCCTCGCCCAGCACCTCAACGAGCCTTCTCTCGTTATCGCCCCACCGCACTTGCTCGACGAACACAACCCCGGCTCCTGGCCCAACGTATTCCGGGACTTCGGCGTCCGCGGCTTCCTCTGCGAATCGCTTGGCAAACTCGCATCGCTCCTCGATCGCGACCTCCGGAAATTCACCACCGTCTTCATTGACGAATCCCACCGCTTCCGCACCGAGGAAACCCAAAGCTACGAAATGCTCGCGCAGATCTGCCGCGGCAAGCGCGTCGTCCTGGTCTCCGCCACGCCGCTCAACAACACGCCGCAGGACATCCTCAGCCAGATCAAGCTGTTCCAGCCCGCCAAAAACAGCACCATCCCCAACGTCCGCAACCTCGAAGCCTTCTTCGGCGCGCTCCGCCGCCGGCTCGAGGGACTCGACCGCCAGCGCGACCGCGACCAATACTTCAAAATCGTTCGCGAAAATGCCCGCCAGACCCGCGAGAAGATTCTCAAGTTCCTCATGATCCGGCGCACGCGCGCCGAAATCGAGCGTTACTACGGCGAAGACCTGAAACGCCAGGGCTTCCGGTTCCCGGAAGTCGCCAACCCCGAACCCCTCTTCTACAAGTTCAACAAAGTCGAGGCGGAGGTTTTCGACGAGACGATCCGCGCCCTCACGCACGACTTCAAATACGCCCGCTACACCCCGCTGGCCTACTACACCGGCGAGCGCGACGAGCAGGACATCCAGAGCCAGCGCAACCTCGCCAAGTTCATGAAAATCCTCACGGTGAAGCGCCTCGAAAGCAGCTTCACCGCGTTTCTCTCCACCCTCGGGCGCTTCATCCACACCTACGAACGCGTGATCGCCGAGTTCCAAAAGGGCCACGTCTTCATCAGTAAGAAACACATCGCGAAGGTCTTTGAACTGCTCGGCTCCGATGACGAGGAGGGCATTGACCGCCTGATCGAGGAAGACAAGGCCGAAAAGCTGGCCGCCAAAGACTTCCTGCCCGCGTTCATTACCGACCTCAAAAACGATTTAAAGGCGCTGAAAGCCATCCGCAACCAATGGCAGAAGGTCACCCGCGACCCCAAATGGGAATCCTTCCGGGCCATCCTCCAAACGACGCCGCAGCTCAAAGACGGCAAGATCATCATTTTCAGCGAGTCCAAGGAAACCGCCGACTACCTCGCCGGAAAAATCCGCGCCGAAGTCGAACCCCAAACCCTCCTCTTTACCGGCCAATCCCTCCACTGCGTCCGCGAGGATGTCATCGCCAACTTCGACGCCAAGGCGTACCGGCCCAAGGACGATTACCGCATCCTGGTCGCCACCGAAGTCCTGGCCGAAGGCGTCAACCTCCACCGCTCCAACGTCGTCATCAACTATGACATCCCGTGGAACCCCACGCGCCTCATTCAGCGCGTCGGGCGCGTCAACCGCGTGGACACCCAATTCGACCGGATTTACACCTACAACTTTTTCCCGACCGACGAGGGCAACGACCTCATTAAGCTCCGCGAAGCCGCCGAGGCGAAAATTCATGCCTTCATCCAAATGCTCGGCGCCGACGCCCGCCTGCTGACCGACGGCGAGGAAATCGTCTCACACGTTCTCTTCGCCCGGTGGAACTCCAAAAAGACGATCACCGGCGAAGATGAGGACGAGGAAACCGAACTCAAGTTCCTCACGGAAATCCGCGCCCTGCGCGACAAACAGCCCGATCTGTTCGAGCGCATCAAACGCCTGCCCAAAAAAGCCCGCTCCACCCGGCGGCTGCCCGTGGTGGCGGCCGGCATCCCGCCGCCGGGCCCCAACCCTGAAAAGGGGGTGTCCTCCCTCCCCGCCCTCATCACCTATTTCCGCCAGGGCAAGCTCGACAAATTCTTCCTCGGCGCCTCCGGCAGCCCTCCGGCCGCCGAACTGGACTTCATGACCGCCGCGAAAATCCTGAAGCCCGCCGACCCCGGGGAAGCCCCCCAAGCCATCCCGCGCGAGTTCTACGATTTGCTCGACAAAAACAAAGGGGCGTTCGTCACCGCCACCACCGCCGACGCCGAACAAGCTGCGGCGACGCATCGCGGTAGCCCCAACGACGCCTACATCCTGAAACGCCTCAAGGACAAAGCGGTCCGCCGCTGCCAGCAGTTCACCGAGGACGACGAGGAATTTGTCGGCAAGGCCATCCGCCTCATCGAAGACGGATCACTGCCGAAAGCCACCGCCAAGAAAGTCGCCGCCTCATTGAAAAAACCCGAGAATCTGGTGCCGCTCAAGGTCCTGGCGGTCCTCCGCCGCGACATCAAGCACGAGTATTTCCAGGCCAGCCCCGCCGCGCACGCCAGCCAGGCGCTGGCCCCGCGCGAAGTCATTCTTTCATCATTCCTTCTCCAACAGTCATGAACACCCAACAAGCTCGCGAGCGCGTCGCCGAAACTTTTCCGCAGCCGTTCAACAAAGGGAAGTTCCTCGAATTCAGCCGCAACCTGCTCAACAAGTTTGACGAATCCAAGGCGGCGCAGTGGAACGCCACCTACGTCAAGGATGCCTTCAAGCCTCACGTCTCCCGGTTCGAGCGCCTCGGCACGTACACCTCACCCGACGATGAAACGCTCGACGTGCTGATCGTCCACCTGACCAACGAATCCAAACTCGAACGCGCCCGTACCGCCATCCGCAACTTCGTTGCCGACCATCTCAAGCAGCGCGACGGCAAAGACGCCGCCCTCGTCGCGTTCGTCTCCCCAACCGAGCGCCAATGGCGCTTCTCCTACGTCAAGATGGAGTACGCCGCGGTCGAAATCGAGTCCGGCAAGGTCGGCGTCGAGACGCACCTGACGCCCGCCCGCCGCTACTCCTACATTGTCGGCGAAGGCGAAAGCTGCCATACGGCCCAGTCGCGCTTTCTCGCCCTGCTTCAGGACACCGAGAATTTCCCCAAGCTGGCGCAGCTCGAAGAAGCCTTTAGCGTCGAGGCCGTCACCAAGGAGTTCTTCAACCAATACGCCGCGCTGTTCGGCGACATCGAGGCGGCCCTCCAGAAACTCGCCGCCAAAGACCCGGTCATCGGCAGGGAATTTAAGGACAAGAACGTCAGCACCGTGGACTTCGCCAAGAAACTCATGGGCCAGATCGTGTTCCTCTACTTCCTGCAAAAGAAGGGATGGCTGGGTGTGCCCAAGGGCCAGGATTGGGGTACTCCCGAATCCTTAGCCAATCTGGGTGGACGCGAGAGTGGCCCGTGGGCGAGGTGTGAAACGGGATGAAAATAGGAATTCTTTGGGGATCGAGGACTGCGAAGGTGGTCCGATTCGTCCGTCCGGCGCATGAAGACGCGTTTGTGCCTGCCCCCGCGCCCGTCGCGCCGACACCGCACCCCTGACCGCGGCGGAATCCCGCGCGGTTCGCGCGCTCCGACTGACCCCCGCAGGGATTCAGCCCGACGCGGCCACCGCGGGGGCGCTCGGGCCCCTCCACCAGCGGGCTTCCCACGCCTGCCACCAGCCCAGCCAGCTCACCGCCACTTCCACCCGCGCCACCAGCCGCCGCGCGTGCCGCACCAGCACCGCCGGCAGGCGCACCAGTTGCCGCAGCAACGTGGCCACCGTCCAGCTTTGGCATTCGTCCGGCAGGCAGAGCAGTTGCACCGCTTTCATCAGGTTGTAGGCCAGCGCCCCCAACGCGTAGAACATCCGGTTGGCCGTCAGGCTCTCACAGGGCGGATGATGCAAATCCAATCCGCGCAACACCTCTTTGAACATCTGTTCCTTGCCGCCCTTCAACCGATGCCGCGCCAATACCGCGCCCGCGTCGGTGCGCCGCCCCTCGTGCGCCACGAAACTGTAACGCCAGAACAAATCGTCCGCCTTCTTCCATCGCGCCACCGCCAGGGTGAAGGAGCAGTCGCTCTCCGCCGGCGTGTGCCGAATCCCCGCGTGGTGCTCGGTCACTGCCGTCCCGTCCCGCCACCGCGTTTCTTCCGCCGCACTCCACGCACTCTCGGGCAAAGCGGCGGCGGTGCGTTCCGGCACACTCGTCCACTTGTTGTAACTGACGCTCCAATGCGTGAAGCCCGCCGCGTCAATGTCCCGCAGCTGCGCCGCGCGGCTGGAGCCGCTGTCGGCCAGAAAATCGCACGCCCGATCTTTCCAAAACGGCTGGTATTGCCGCAGCCAGGGCGACAACGCCGCGCTGACATCTCCGGGCGAACCCAGTTCCCCGGCCAGCAGGAACGGGCCGAACCAGAGCGTCTGCCAGGACAGGGCGAGATCGCCGTTGTAGTTGATCTTCGCGCCCTCGAAAGTCGGACCGAACACTTCGATTTGCGTGTCATCAAAGAACACCTCGGCCCGGCCGGCGTAGGTCCAGCGGGCGGCGTCGGCCCGCCCGATCACCCAGGCGATGAACTCGGCGATGAGTTTCCACACCGCCGCGATGGATTCGTCACTTTGCGCCCGCAACCATTGGCCCAGTTGGGTCTGGTCGGCGAACTTGTCCACGCGGGCCAGTTGGCGGACCAGCGGCTCGTCGTTGAGCCGCTCGGCGTCGGCCAGACTCGCGCCGCCGGAGCAGAAACAGTAGAGGATTTGGGCCACGATCAGTTCGGGGCTGTAGCCGTGGGACGTGCGGGTGCGCGGGTCCAGGCCGGGCAGGCGGCGGACCTTGTTCCAGAGATCGAACTGTTGGGCCAGCGCTTCAAGGGCCGGCAGCCCGCCCAGGGTGGACTGCCGCTGGGCCGGGACAAATTGGAAGCGAAGTTTAGGCGATCGTTTGCGATAGCAGGGCATGGAGTTAGGAATCCTCCCGCGGCCGATTCGTTCAATCTTTCTGCCAAAAACTTCACCCGCCAGTGCATCCCCCAAAGCATACGCTAATGTCTGGGG
>JAKQKQ010000141.1 GCA_029560585.1 Verrucomicrobiota bacterium
CTCTATACCTGCATCCGCCCCGCTTGTGGCGCATTCGGCGACTTTCTCCGCCTTCCGGTCGCCGAAGGGTTGCGCTTCGCCGGAGTTCTCACCGCCACACTCACCCAACCCAAACTCGCCCGTTCTTCAACGGGCTGTTAACCACGGATGAACACGGATGGACACGGATTCTGACGGGCCGTCGCGGAGGCCGGACCCTTGCTCTTCGGTGATTGCCTTCCTGCTCCTGGTTGCGGGTTGCGGGCATCCGCGGGAACCGGAGGTGAGCCGAATCGAGGTGGCATCCGGCTTTCAGGAGGTTGGGGATTCCGTCGATGGCGGCGGGATCACCCGGGCCTTACGGGACATGATGGTGTTGGGCGGTTTTCGGGAGGAGTTGCCCGACAGGAACATCTTGGACGATTTGGTCGCCAGGGAGGCGCCTGAAGCGAACGAGGGACCCCCGCGATTCTGGGAGGGCGTCATGCCGGGGCCGGGCTGGGCGATGAAGGAGGTCGCGTCATTCGACGGATTCTCTGTGCAGGTTCGGGACACGGATGGCTTTGACGACGCCATCGCGATCTATCGGAACGGGCGATTGCTGTATGCCCGGGAGGGTGGTCACTTCTTCTTGCCGCGGACTGGGTCTCCTGTGGGGGATGAGGACGCGTCGGGAGTGGCGGGTCCCGCGGCCGGCGCGGATATCGACGGGAACGGCATCCCCGATCTGTTGGTCTATTGGTTCTCGGGGGGCGCGCACTGCTGCTTCGAGGTGTGGCACATCGAGTGCGGGAGAGAACTGCGGCTGAGGGCGAGGATCAACGGCTGGCACAGCGAGCCCGAATACCGTGATCTCGATGGCGATGGCCGGTGCGAGGTCGTGATGCGGGATTGGTCCTTCGCCTATTGGAATGAGTGTTTCGCAACGAACTCGGCGCCGGAGGTGATCCTACGGATGCGCGACGGGCGATACGAACTGGCATGGGATCTGGTGAACGGTCCGAAACGCTCGGATGAGGAGTGGGGCAAGCTGCGCAATCAAGTCCGCGAGCGGCTGGCGAGCGTCCGGGCGATCATTGTCGCAGAAGAGGCCGGAACGCCGGTGCCGGCCGAACGGATCCCAGAGGATTTTCCCATATTTCAGTGGTGGGCCAACGAGCGGATGCGGGTGCCGTCGGAAGTCTGGGCCGCGATGCTGGACCTGATCTATGGGGGACGGGTCGCAGACGCCGTGGCATTCCTGGAGTACGTATGGCCCGAGGGCGTGCCGGGGAGGAACGAGTTCCTTCGCGATGTCACTGGGGTGATCCTGTCGAGCTGGTTTGGCCAGCGGCTGCCATGGGTGGAGGAGCTTGTGGCCGCGGCGCGGGACGGCTGATCTGGCACGAGGAGGCCATGATGATATTCGCCAGAAGAGAGCGCGACATCGTCGCGGTGGACATCGGGACCGCGAAAGTGGCGGTGGCCGTGGCCACCGTGGATGGCGATGGCCCGATGAGGCTCCTCGGTGTGGGCGAGAGTCCCTCGGCTGGAGTGCGCAAGGGGGAGATCATAGAAGCGGGTGCGGCCAAGGAGGCGTTGCGGGACGCGATGGCGCGGGCGGAGGTGAGTGCCGGGATCGAGATCCTGGAGGTGCATCTGGCACTGAGCGGCGCGCACCTCCAATGCACCCTGAGGTCGGCTGTGGTGGATATCCGGGGCGAGGGCCGGCGCGTTGACCAGGAGGACGTGGCACGCGTGTGTCGCGCCGCGGAGGAGGCGCCGATGCCGCCGGAGCGGGTGCATGTGGCGACATTGCCCGGCCGCTTCGTGATAGACGGAGGCGAAGCCGCTCTGCGACCGGTGGGTGTGCGCGGGCGGTGTCTGAAGGGTGAGTTTCTCATTGTGGATGGTGCAACCGGCGTTTTGAAGGACACGATCCGGCAGGTCCAAGAGCTGGAGATTCGCGTCGAGGATGTGGTGTTGGCCCCGGTGGCCTCGGCGGAAATGGTGCTGACGCCAGAGTTGCGCGCGGCGGGAGCTCTGTTGGTGGACATGGGTGCCGGGTTGACGCATTTCGCTGCGATTTTGGGAGATCGGGTGGTGCACGTGGGCGCGCTCGGCGTCGGCGGGGACCACGTGACCCAGGACATCGGTCGAGCCTTCGCCATGCCGTGGGCTAAGGCGGAAGAAGTGAAGACGCGGCACGGCTCGGTGGATGCCCCAGCGGGCGGGAAGGCCGATGCCACTGATCTCGGGGGGTCAAAGCCAGCGGATCGAGAGCCGGCGAAGGCGGCAAGACTGGCAATGGTTATGCGCGCCCGGTGGGAGGAGGCCTTCGAGATCGTGCGGGATAGAATTCCGGGGGAGATTCTCTCCGCGCGAAGGGGCGGGGTGGTGTTGACCGGTGGGGGCTCGCGCACCGGGGGCATCGGGGCGCTGGCCGAGCAGGTGTCTGGATTGCGTACGGTGCCGGCGCGCACCGATGGGTTGGCCGGGGACCCCGAAATCGTCTCTCGGCCCGAGCTTTCGACGGTGCTGGGCAGCCTGATCTGGGCACGGCGCCAGATTCAAGAAGAGGGGCGCGGGGGACATTGATGGCATCGGCGGGCGCCGGCGATGGGAGGAATTGTGGCAATGGGGTCTAAATGGAGGACACGGTGTATGCGCGGCGGTGGGGGAACAGGGGCGGTAGGATTTTCGGGGCGGGGAACAGAGCGGCATCTGGCATACCCCGCCCGCGTGGTGCCATTGGTGGCCCGTGGCAGAACGGCCACGGGGAGGCGCCGGTTATCCGTCGAAAGGCCAGAGGACTACGGGAAGATCCAGTGGCTCGACCGCGGACTGGATGGGCGATTGTTTCAGGCTGGGTGTCGGACGGTGGTCGAGGAGTGCCCGGCCATGGGACGGGTCATCACCGTCTCCACGTCGGGTGTCGAAGCGAAGGGGGGACGGTTTGGCATGAGGCGAGTCGTGCGGATCCATCCCTTCTTCTGGAAGATCCCGCCGGACATCCGAGCGGAGATCATCGCCCAATACGCAGCGCCCTGTTTTGAGGACCCTCTCTGCGAAAAAGATGCCACTCGGCAAAGGACCCGACGATACCTCAAAGATAATCCCGAGAGGGCCATGCTTCACCTTTGCTGGTTTGCGGCCAACCGCTACGGCGTCCGACTCGAGGGAGGCTTCCGCCGATGGATCGAGGAGGGCATCAAGGACTACTTCTGCCTGGGCTGCTGGAGGGAGTTCTACGCGCGGGAGATCGAGCGCTACTGCGACGCGATGTACGACGTCCTGCCGCAGTTCCTCGGGGCCCATGATCGCCGGATCAAAAGGGGCCGGCTCGCAGTCAAGCGGGCCCTTTCGGTCTTCCTGTTTGATGGGGCGGCCCCGGCACGCAAAGGGTAGGTGATGAAGGACCTCGGCGTGACCCTTGCGCATGTGGCGGGACCACCGTTCGGAGCGGTGGCGCCGCCCCTCATCCAGGTCCCCGCGTTTTGCGGGCGCAGGATTCGGGCCATCCTGCGCGCTCGCAGAATCAGGAAGATCCAAGAGTCCAACAGGCGCGAGTGGGTCTTCCCAGGCGAGGCGTATCTGGAGAGGATCCACCTCTTGGTCGACAGCGTCCGCTGGAGCTACGAACCGCGCGTCGGGACGATCCGCGTCTTCGTCGTGGACGTTGCCTGGCGCATCTCGGCGGGGCAGAGGAAGAGCGTGGGCGAATGGTACGGTAGCGTTGGCTGCGCCAGCATGCCCCGCGGTATGCCGAGGACCGTCATCATGTTTCGGAAGGTGTTTGAGGCGATGGCAACGGAACAGATTCGTCCTCTGCGCAAGGGACTGGCGCACGACTGCCTCAAGTCCGAAAATCAGTATTTCGGCGAAAGGGCGCAGTTCGACCGTGTCTGGAAGGCTGCGGCTGCCGCGATCCGGAGGCACGAGATCGGGGGCGCGTCCTTCAGGATATCGGCGAGCGATCATTTTGAAGCCATTGTCAACCACGAGATTGATCACAAGGCCCGAGAGATCCTCTTCCGCCTGCCGGGTGGCGAGCCTCTTGCGGATCTTTACAGCATGTCTTTGGAGAAGGGAGCGTTCTTCATCCTCTCGAATTTCTTCTGTTCCCTGCGCGTTGAGAGAAAAGTCTACGAGATCATGGGCCCATGGGCCGCGAACTCGGCGCGCCGTACATGGCGCAGGATGCCAAGGGCTGGGCCGACTGGGTCCTATCGCCGGGCATCCTCGAGAGGTCGCGCGAGGAACTCAAAGCGTTCGCGCGGAGGACGTATTCTCTGCTTCTGTTGAAGTGTCCTGCATGTCCCCGACAAGCCTCTTTTCTTGCCCAAGATATCCTTCCCGCTGTGCCGTTAGATGGCACGCCCCGGCGCCTATGATCCGGGGGCGCGTGCCAGATCGCCCCCGGGATCTGCCGCGTGCACCGTGCGTGCGCCTCGCCGCTGTGGCGGTGCGCGCACGGCTTTGGCTGGGATAGGACACCTAAAGGAAAGCCCCCGCACCCTTCCAGGCACAGCGGCTCTCCCTCCCCTCACGACAGCCCGACGACCGCGTCGAACAGCCCGTGAAGGGCCTCGCCGCGCCGCAGTGCCGTGTGGGGGTTGATCTCCCGGTAGACGCCGGTGAAGGCGTTGAACAGGCTCCATGCGTTCCGGGGCGTGAAGGCGTCATGCTCCGGGTGCTTCCAGCCCTGTAGCACATCGGGTATCTGCGACGTGGTGATCGCGCGGCAGTCGGCGGCGCGCACCACGATGTCGTGGGCGCGCCAATCCGCCACGCGCGCCTCGCGGTACGCCGCCACCCGGGCGTCCAGCGAGCGGAGGCGCACGCCCAGTTGGCCCACGGCGCGTGCGACCAGATGGCGCAGGTCGCGCAGGGCGAAGCGCGTGTGTTTGCGGCTGATCTTCACCTCGCCCGAAAACACATGTTATCGCACACGCTGACGATTGGGGGTGGGACAGGGGCGGTGCCAGGCCGTCACGTCGGTTTTTGCCCCAGCTACGATCTTGTCGACAATGGATCGATTTCGGTTTGGGGAGCTTGCTTGCCAGCACCACACATACAAGATGACGCCAATCGGCCAGGAGACATGGAGCCTTCCGGGACAGCACGACAGATCTGGGGACGCTTTTGCGGGCGGCTCGACATGGTCGGCAAGGCGGTCGCGCTGTTCGAGCACGATGAGGGCATGCGCGTCCAGACTCGCACTGTCGGGAAGACGAGGCGGCGCCCCGTGCTGCGGCGAAGCGCGGCGATGGAGGCCCTGGTCGTGGAGGCCGGCAGCGTCTTGACCGAAGACTGGAAATCCGGGGCGCTCCTCTACGACGGCCTGGTCTACGTGATGTTTCTCAAGGACGAGGCAGGAGTCCCCGTGCCCCTGTACATCGGCAAGGCGGAGACGTTCGGGAAGGGTGAGTCCAACCTGTCGGCCAACATCACCAACCTTGACCGGGAGCAGACGAAGTTCGTTCGCTGGGGGGACGCGTACTATTATCACGTCGGCGATCTGAGCGCCGTGTCGTTGCCGGGCCACCCACCCGGGAAGCAGAGCCGCAAGTATAGGCGCTGGGCCGAGGCGCTATTTCGCCGCGTCCCGAGCAAGAACCCCGTGCTCAGGACCGAGGTCTATTTCTGGTGCATGTGCTGGCCGAAAAGTGAAATCGGTATCTGGGAGGAACTGGGACCCACGCGCCTGGCGTTTCAGGAATACCTGATGATCGGGGTGGCCAGCGCCGCGTTCCCAGGCATCGTGCTCAATCAGGAAGGCCAGAACCGCGGCGAGGGGTAGTTGGGTGGGCCACTGTGTTTGTGCACTGGCCCAGTGCTGATGCGCCGTGGGCCACCATCGTCTCCGCCGTGGCCCAGCGGTGCGTGATGTGGTCAAAACCGATTACGACGGATCAGGCGAGCAGAGAGGCGCAGCGCGTTTGATGCTGCGACTCGGCAGGGAGGATGGGCCGGCGATCGTGTTCTTGAGGCAAAAGTTTGCCTCGAAAATCACCCGCCGAGCCGGGGCGCGGGGCGGGACGAGTATGCGCCCTTCAGGCTCGCTACCTGCCGGAAAATGTGTGGGTGGTTGTGTGGGTTTTTGTTCGGGGAATTTCAGGGCGTTCGCCATGTTTCATGAAAGCAGGCCGCACTCGGTCGATGGAGCGCAAGTGCCTCGTAATCAGGGCACAGCATGGCCTCTTTCGGGCCTTTTAGAATTGCGGGGCTGGGATTTGAACCCAGGACCTTCAGGTTATGAGCCTGACGAGCTACCAGGCTGCTCCACCCCGCGGTTGGAACGCAAAAGGTAACCGAACCTTATACAACCGCAAGGAGATTCTTCTGGAGTCTACCGTTTTTTTGAGAACCAGCCTTTGACGGAATCCCAGAGGGAGCGCCGTGGGCCGGAAGGGGTGCGGTCGGCGAAGTATCCGGTCTTTCGGTCGAGGCGGGCAAGGGGGCGCTGGCCATCGCGGACCCATTCATCGGGTCCGGTGGCTTCGCGCTTCTCGAAGAACAGGAAGAGCTTTCTTGCGCTCGTGCCCTGCTGGCGATGGAGGCCCTTGGGGACAGGGACAGCGGTGGCGGTGGCGGGGCCGACGAGCGCGTGGCGCATGATGCGGCCCCAGAGGGGGACGGCCAGACGACTGGCGTAGCCGCCTGCGATGACGGTCTGGGGTTTGTCGAGGCCGACCCATGCCGCCGAGGTGATGCCGGGGCAATAGCCAACGAACCAGGCGTCGCGATAGTCATCGGTCGTGCCAGTTTTACCGGCAAGTTCACCGCGCAGTTTGAAATTTGTTCGAAGTTGTCTGGCGGTGCCGCGGTCGACGACGCCGCGAAGGATGTCGTGGATTTGGAAGGCGACCTGTGGGCTGAGGACCGGCCGCCTCAACGGCTTGTGTCGGTAGATCTCCTTGCCGTCAGTGTTGTGAATGGTCTGGACGAGGAAGGGCTCTGGCGCGGCACCTAGGCATGGGAAGACGGTGAAGGCGGACGCCAATTGGAGGGGTGTGAACTCACATGCGCCGAGGAATGAGGAGGGGTAAGGGGGAACGCTGCCCCGGGTGGCTGTGCCGACGAGCTGTGCGAACGGCTCAAGGCCCTCGGCAAGTCCAGTGCGCATGGCCGCGAAGTTGTCACTGCCTTCGATGGCTTGGCGCGCCGTGATGTAGCTGGGGCTGGCGCTGGCGGGTATGCGCCCAGCCTGGGCGCGCTTCAGGTCAAAAGGAGTTTTGTCGATCTCGGTGAATGCGGCCATTCCGAGGTCTCGGAAAGCGGCGGCATAGATGAACGGTTTGAGCGACGAGCCGGCCTGGCGCCTGGCGCGGGTGGCGCGGTTGAAGGGGCTCTCCTCGAAACTGCGGCCGCCGACCAGGGCAACGATGCCGCCATCGGCGTTGTCGATCGCGACAAAAGAGCCCTGCAGGTAGGGCGTTTTGAGAATGTCCGCATTATGCTGGGCATCAGGATCCCACGAGGCGCGGGTGGGGTGTTTGTATCCGGGCATGCGCTCAACCTCGGAAAGCCAGCGCTCCAGTTCTGCCTCGGCGGTGCGCTGGAGGTTGAGGTCGATGGTGGTGTGGACTTTGAGACCGCCACGAAAGAGGGCGTCCTGGCCCACGATGCGTCGCAATTCTTCGGCGACGGCCTCTACGGCGTGGGATGCGGGAAGATCCATGAGGGGACGCAAGATGAGGGGCTCGGCATTGGCAACCTTGGCTTCGGCAGGTTTTATGAAGCCTTGTTCCGACATCCGGGACAGCGCGCGCGCGCGGGATTCGCGGGCCTTCTCGGGGCTGCGCCATGGCGAGAATGCATTCGGGGCGGAGATGATGCCAGCGAGCAGCGCGCACTCCTGAAGGTTCAGGTCAGCCGGGCGCTTCCCGAAATAGGCGTCGGCGGCGGCCCCTACCCCGTAGACATTGCGGCCCAGGAAGATGCGGTTGAGATAAAATGTGAGGATCTCGTCCTTGGAGAATGCCAGCTCGATGCGAATCGCGAGGGCGAGTTCCTTGGCCTTGCGGTCAAGAGTGCGCTCGAACATGTCCGCGGAATTTCGCGCGAGCTGCTGGGTGATGGTGCTGGCGCCGGAGGTGTTGGCGCGGCCGGAGAGGTTGTTGAAGATCGCGCGGAACGTGGCGATGGGATCAAGACCGAAGTGGTGGTAGAAGCGTTTGTCCTCGGTGGCGACGACGGCTTGCTTGAGCTGTTTGGAAATGAACTTCGACCCGACGAGGAGGCGATGCTCCTCGTAGAAGCGCTGCAGGACCACGCCATTGCGGTCGAGGATGACCGATGTGGCGGGCATGTGGGAGACCTTGCGCATATCGAACGCAAGGGCCCACAGGCCATAGTAGGCTACGGGCGCGAGGATGACCGCGAGGAGCAGCGCGAGAATCGGGTGGGCAAAGAGCCACCCGAGAATGCCGCCGGTTCTTTCTGAACTACGTGCCGCCATTTGGCAATCAGGTTAACCGTTCATGCCGATGGGTCAGGCGCAATCTGCGGCAATGCAAGCAACCAGAGGCCCGTGTTGCCGTAGCGTCTCTCGCGGGTCAGGGAGAAGGGTGTGGGATCGGGCGGTGGATTGGGGGCGAAGAACTCGAGGATGAAGAGTCCGTCCGGGGCCAGATGGCGGGCGGTGGCGGCGAAGATTGGCCCGTGGCTTCGTTCCGGCGCAGGGGATTTCTGGTAGGGGGGATCGGCAAAGATAAGATCGAAGGTCTCGCGGCTGTCGCGGAGGTAGTGGGAGACATCACCAGGCACCACGCGCGCGCGATCGGAGAGCTGGGTGTGCCTCAAGTTTTCGCCGATTGCGGCGAGGCATGCGCGATTGCTTTCGACCAGCACGGCGTGGTCGGCACCGCGGCTAAGGGCCTCGATGGCAAAGGCGCCGGTGCCGGAATAGAGGTCCAGAACACGGGCGCCAGGCAGGCGGGGGGCGAGCATGCCGAAGAGCGATTCGCGCACGCGGTCCTGGGTGGGGCGGAGGTCCGGGTTGCGGGGGACTCTCAGGAGGAGCCTCACCGCGGAGCCACCGGTCACGCGCACAGGGAACCCCCAAGGCTTGGACTGGAAAAACGCATTTTTTCTGGCATCAGGGTTTCAGGTGGACCAACCGACATGCGTGATATTTAACCCGGCTGCAAAGGGGGGCAAGGCTGAGCGATTGCGTGAACAGCTCGCTGCGCTGGGAGAGGGGGTCGTTGTGCGCGAGACCGCGGGGCCGGGTGACGCGACGGAGCTGGCGGCGTGTGCCGTCGGGCAGGGATTCCGGACCGTCGTGGCGGCGGGGGGCGACGGCACAGTCAACGAGGTGGTGAATGGCCTTGCTGGTGCACCGGTGGACCTCGGGGTGTTGCCGGTTGGGACCGTCAACGTTTTTGCGCTGGATCTGGGTATCCCGATAGACATGCAGAAGGCCTGGGACGTCATCCGAACTGGCCGTGTGAGGCACGTCGATCTGGCGAAGGCGAATGAGCATTACTGGGTGCAGATGGCGGGAGTGGGATTCGATGCGCAGATTGTCGAGGAGACCGACGCGGAGGCCCGGAAGAACCTCGGCCCCCTGAGCTATGTCTTGACGGCGGCGCTGGTCGCGGGGCGGGTTCCGCCGCGGCTCACGATCACCGCGGGTTCCGAAACGCAGATTGAGGGATGTTTCGTTCTGTTGGGCAACGGGCGGTACTACGGTGGCCCATACGAGATCTTCAGGGGCGGGCGGCTGGACGACGGCCTGCTGGACGTATACGTGTTTCAGCGGATGAGCCACTTCGATGTGCTCAGGTACATAAACGGGGTCATCTTTGGCGATCACGACCGCCTGCCTGATGTCAAAGTCCTGCGGGCGCGACGGGTGACGGTGGAGTGTGCCGAACGTGTGCCGGTGGAGGTCGATGGCGAACTTCAGGGATACGCCCCTGTGACGTTTACGGTTGAGGGGGCTAGGCTCCGAGTGTTGGCGCCGCCGGTTGATTGAGGCGCGGGTGGCATCGGCTACGGGTTGCGATTTCGACGGTCATCCCGCTCGGGCGGAAAGTAGGTGTGCCTGCCTTTCCGTGCGGCCTCGATGGCGTCATTGGAATCTTCGGGTGCACCGGGATCGCCCTGAGAGGCGAGCCACCGATCGAGCTCGGCAGCCAACCGCGACTTGGTTTCCGCGTAGGCCGGGTCCTGGGCGAGGTTGGTCATTTCGAAGGGATCTTTTGTTGTCTCATAGAGTTCTTCGGGGGGGCGGCGCGTATATCTTTTGACCAAGTTGTAAGTGTGGGGCGAGTTCGAGGCACCCCAGACCCAGGTGGGCCAATAGGGGTTGTTGAGTGACCCGTTGCCGGAGACACCCATGATGTGCTTTTCGATGTAGATTTCACCGGGTGTGAGATTACGAATATAGCGGAATCGACCATCGCAGACGGAGCGGATCGGATATGGCGGGCCCTCCGGGATATTGTTGTGCACCCCATAGACAAATTGGCGATGGGCGGACTTCGTTCCGATGAGGACAGGCAAGAAACTGGAGCCATCGCATTCCGGTGGCGCGGGATCACCTCGGGCGGCCTCGAGCAGCGTGGGCAAGACGTCAGCGTACTGGACTAGGGCTTCGGTCCTGGTGCCAGGTGCAATCTTCCCGGGCCAGCGCGCGATTAGCGCGGTGTGGAGACCGGTGTCCCAGTTCGTCCATTTGCATCCCGGGAACTGCGCGCCCTGTTCCGAGCTGAAGAGGACGAGCGTATCGGACGAGTGGCCCGCCCGCTCCAGCGTGGCGAGGATATCGCCAAGTTGGGCGTCCATGTACGTGATCTCCGCCAAGTATCGGCCAAAGTCCTCGCGCGTGCGCCGGGTGTCGGCGAGGTTGGGCGGAAGGGCGATCTTGTTCGCCGGGTACTGGGAGGGATCGCCCATCACCCAAGGGACGTGCGGGTCGACAAGCGCCACGACGAGGCAAAACGGCTGGGCTGGGTTCTTGGCCATGAATTCGCGGATGGGGCCAGTGTCGTGTGGCATGGTCGGATCGTGCACGCAATTGGGCTCGAAGCCGCCGATGATCTCGAACGGGAACGCCTCTTTCGGGGTGACGTGGATCTTGCCGGCGATGCCGACGCGATAACCGAGGGCGCCGAGGTGCTGGGGCATGCTGGTTGTGGAGGGGCGGCTGGCGGAATGGTTCCAGGCGCAGCCATTCCGCATTGGATACTGGCCGGAGTAGAGTTCTGATCTGCAGGGCTGGCACATTGCCTCGCTCAAGTAGGCGCGATTGAACACCAGGCCGTCGGCCGCCAGGCGGTCGATGCTCGGGGTGTGCGCATTCCTGCCGCCGTAGATTGGCAGGTCGCTGAACGTGCAGTCGTCCGCGAGGATGATCAAAAAATTCGCCCTATCGGCGGCCGAAGAAGCCTCGGGGAGAATCAGTGCGAGTGCGAAGAATGCGACAGCGGAAAATCTCATCGGGTTTCGATCCTTATGCCATTTTCGTGCGGGAGGGGTCAACCTGCAATCGTCGTGTGTGGCACCGCCGAGGCGGAAAACCGTCCTTAGCCGGCAGGGATAGTCCACTCGCACTCGCCGCCATAGCCTTCGGCGCTTTCGGGTTAGACGTCATACCCCGACCGGCCGCCCGACGGTGGGCATTCGGGGCACCACCGGGGAAGACAACGAGACGTAGGAGCGCGCTTGCGCGCGATTCGCGCATGGGATCGCCTGCAAGCAGGCTCCTACTGCCCGGCATCTGAATTTTTGAGTTTGTGCTCCGAGAGGATGATTACCGGCCCGAGAAGACCGGAGGGGAGGAGGGCGTCGCCTTTGCGCCAATGTTTGAACGTGGTGAAGGTCATGCGTCGCGTCTCTGTGCGGGGCTGTCCTTTAAGGAGCCAGTTCGGCCAAGTCGGCAAACATCCGGCCTGCCAGGTCCCGGCCTCGGTGCAGTCATCGGGAAACTGCTCATCGCCGATCAGGCGGTTTGGCCAGAGGTTGACGACGTCGATCTCCAATTGGTTGGCTCCCAATCGCGTGGCATCGCTGATATCGACCTGCCATGGCGGGCACCAGAGGACGCCAAGATCGCGGCCGTTGAGTCGAATCCGGGCGAGGTGACACACCGTGCCGAGGTCTAGGTACATCTTCCGCTTTCCGGTTCCCGGTTTGCCGTCGTCTGGCAACGTGAAGGTCGTTTTGTACTTGGCGGTGCCGGAGTAGAAGCGGATGCCGTCCTCTGGGCGCTGGGTCCAGTCATGTAGTTTGTCAAATGCGACCGGCTTATCCGGGCCACCCCATTGGGGATCGAAAGACACCTCCCATGGGCCGGGGACTTCGGCGACCGGCGCGAGCCGCACATAATTCTCTCCCCGAGCCGTTGTCGTTTTCTCGTCTGCAAACACAACGAAGAAGCTCTGGAATGGCTCGAAGAGGAGTGGAAGAGTCGTACGCATGCCCTCGACGCGGAATTCGGGGAGGGCGCGTCGATGCCCGGTCATCGGATCCCAGAGTTCAGGGAACCTGCCCGAGACGCGGAAGGTGCAGGAGGCCTCCGTGCGGCGTCCCTCGCGATTGGCCACGAAATAGATATGGGTACCGCCATCGCGCCGATGCGTGTAGCGCAGAGGGCCATCAGATTCAAAGTCGGGGGGGAGATTCATCTGCCCGAGCGCGCGGGTGACTGTCGCGAAGTCACCATACTGTTCTGGTTCTGGGGACGGGGGCTTTCCGTCCGACTTCCACGGTGCCATGCCGACCGGACCCAGCTCTGCCGAGGGTTGCCACTCTTTTTCATCGCAAGCTGCGGATGTCCGCCATTGTCGATCGGTGGGCACGCGCAGGGTCCGCCCGTCACGGAATCTCACGACGAGGGCGCCGATGAGCCCCGCCGGGTTAGGGGCATCGCCGCCGTTTTCCGCAATGACTTCTATGGTATTAGAGCCGGGGACCAGGAAGGACGCGACATCGAATTGGCCGATCTGATGAAAGCTGCTGCCGCCGCCGACTGATTTTCCGTTAATGCTCAGGGCGAACGCATTATCGGCGGTCATGTAGATCCGGGCCCATTCGACAGGCGCGTTGCCACCGATGCTCACGGAACGTTTGAAGAGGCATTTCCCGATCGATGCGCGGAGGAAAGATTCTGGTTTTTGGCGCCAGATCCATTTCGCATCCGCCAGAGGGGTGACCAAGGCGCCATCGGCAGTGGCTTGCGGTGCGCGTTCCCAGATTACGCGGCCCTTGCCAAAGGCGTGCTCCTTGACGGTGGTGCCGTCGCAGGCGCCCCACACTTCGTCAACGAGACGCCGCACTTCCTCGTCGCACTGCGGATACCCGCTGAGGCTTGGCGATTTCCGTGGGCGGGGGCCGATGACGGTGGCGCCGTTTTGCACGACCTCCATGACTTTTCTGAGAAGAGCTGGTGTCATCGTG
>JAKQKQ010000162.1 GCA_029560585.1 Verrucomicrobiota bacterium
CTGGTTCCAGTCCTCGGGATTGTCGGCGACGGGTTCGTTGAGGATTTCGTACGCGACCTGATCGACGGGGAAGTGGCGGAGTCGTGCGGAGAGCTCGCGCCAGAGATCGAGGAGGTGTTCCTGCTCGGCGGGATCGGTCCACAGGGTGTTCTTCAACCCCTCGTTGACGGCGTTGAAGTGGTGCGAATTGAGCGTGTGCAGATCGACGATCACGCGCAGGCCGGCTTTCTGGGCCCACTCGATGGCGGTGATCAGGCGTTTAAATTCCGACTCGATGGCCTGCCCCTTGGCGGACCAGAGCTCCTTTTCGTCGACGGGGAGGCGGATGTGGTCGAAGCCCTGGGCTGCGATGAACTGCACGTCTTTTTCGGTGAACCAGCTTTCGCGGGGAGCCCAGCCGAAGTCTTGCGAGAGCCAGTGGCTGATGTTGGTGCCGCGCTGGATGGCGAAGCCGGCGGGGTTGGTGGGGGCGGCTGTCGCCGTGAGCGTGGCGAACAGCGAGCCCATGCAGAGCGCGAGGCCTGCGAACAGGGATCGTGAAGTCGGGGTGTTTTTCATGAGAAGAGGTGGGGGGATTGTTTGTGGGAGACGGAGGGAAACGAGCTGTGCGGTGGGCTTACGTTAGCGCGGCGCCGGTTAGCGCAGCGGGATGCGATAGAGCGCGCAGCTGCGGGCGGGAGCTTCGAGGGGCAGGGCGGCATCGAGGCCGTCGGCCTGCACGATGTCGACGCGGCGCGGCTGGCCCGGGATGTTGGCGGCGCGTTCGTCGGGGCCACCGATGAGCCAGCGGCTGGCCGGGCCAGCGGGCTGGATTCCGGTCAGGGCGAGCGGCAGGGCCACGTTTTTTTCGGTCGGGTTGACGATGGCGACGGTGAGCGCCTTGCCGTCGGCGGTGAGTGCAGCGGCGACGTCGAGCGGGGCGAAATCCTGGGCGATCTTGATCGGCGTCTGGCCGAAGTGCGCGCGGTACATTTGGAGCACGAGGCCGGTCGTTTCCATTTCGGCGGCGGTCTTCGAGGTTTTGATGGCGCCGATGACGTTTACCGTTTGGGCGTAGTGG
>JAKQKQ010000197.1 GCA_029560585.1 Verrucomicrobiota bacterium
GCGGAAGTTTCCACATGAATGATGCGGCGCGCTCTCGATCCGGTCAACCCCGCCGCGCGCCGGCGGCGGGGCTAGCCTGAAACTTCGGGCGCTGTTCGCGGCCGCGGCTCGTGCCCCGACCCAGGATCCGGGCCGGGAGGGCTTTGGACTGCGGTGGCAGAGTCCGGCAACCGCCGGACGGCGCCACCGCCTTGGCAGCGCGCGAAGCGCGAGCCGGGGCCATCGGCTTCGGCTCCGCCGGGGGCAAAAGCGGTGTCGCCGCTTCGCTTTGCCACCGCAGTCCAAAACGGCTCCGCCCCCAGAAGTTTCACCCTGAGTAATCCGGCGCGTGGACGTTTTTGGCTGGTGCCGCCCCCTTGGGTGATCGCTCCGCCTCTCCCGCAAAGTTTCGGATCCCATATTGTCCCTTGACCTAGGCCGAACATGTTCTCATACTGACAATTGCGTTGTGCCCCCGGGTGCCACGCCGGAGAATGATGCGGCTTATGCGACTACTCCCCAGACCATCCGTTCCCGTCACTGGCGCGCGCCATTGGCTGGCGGCCCTGCTGTCCCTGCTCGCGCTGACGATGCCCAGCCAGGCGCAGATCACCACCAATTCATGGCTCCTCCCCGGCAGCGGGCTCTGGACTAACGAGGCCAACTGGAGCCTGAATCCGACCATCCCCGACTCCACGACGACGGTCGCCCAATTCACGAATGACTACGCGGCCCTCTTCACGGTCACGCAGACTGTCAACATCACGGTGAACGGCCTCATCTACGAGGACACCGGCACGACCAACACCGACGTCGTCATGTGGCTGGGCGGCACGAGCACCAACGTCCTCACCTTCGGCGGCACCAACCCCTTCATCGACTCGAGGTCCGCCGCCTCGGGCGGCGCCGGCATCGAGTTCAACGTCCCCATCGACGTGGGTACGGTCGGCCTGACCAAGGTCGGCAGCGGCGTCGCCAGCCTGCGGCAGATCACCGGCAGCGGCAACATCACGATCTCGAACGGCACCATCGAGGCCCGCGGCAACAACACCAATTTCACCGGCCAGTTCATCATCAACAACGGCACCTTCCTCGATCTGCGGAGCGGCACCGCAAACTCCCTCGGCACCACGAACGTCGGCACCGTCATCAACGGCACGGGCCAGCTCAAGTTCCGCGACCTCACCAGCGTCACGGTCTCGGAACCCATCACCATCAACGGCGTCAACGTCAACGGCTCGGTCAAATGCTACGCGTCGAGCAATGTCACGTTCAACGGACCGGTCCTGCTGAACACGAACGGCGTCTTCGCCGTCGAACAGTGGTTCTCGACCATCGAGCCCGGGCGAAAACAGGACTGGTTCTTCAACAGCGCCGTCTCCGACGATGGCAACGGCCGCGGCGTGCATTTCCTCAACGGTGTCGGCACGGGCAACAACGGCACCGGTACGATGAGCCGGGCCAGCGAGATCTTCGTCGGCGGCGTCAGCACCTACGGCGGCTACACGCATATCACGGCGAACCGCGCCCCCGACGCCTTCAGCCCCTTCACAGGCACCGTCCGCCTCACCAACGGCAACGACCGACTCCCCACGGGCACCACGGTCATCCTCGGTGGCCTCACCAACGGCGTCGGCCACGCCCAGGGCAACGGGAAACTGGTCCTGAACGGCTACAACCAGGAGGTGGCGGGCCTCGTCGCGCTGGGCACAGGGGTTTCCAACAGCGTCGTCGGCGGCCAGTCTGCCCTCTCCACGCTCACCCTCAATATCGGCTCCGGTGTCACCAACCGCTTCACCGGCGTCCTCGGAGGACCCGCGGCCAACGACAACAACCTCGCGCTCATCTCAAAAGGCCCCGGCATCCTGGACCTCGCCGGCGCCAACACCTACACCGGCACCACGGCGGTCACCAACGGCACCCTCCGCGTCAATGGCACCCACATCGGCGGCGGAAACTACTCCATCCAAAATGGCGGCACCCTCGGCGGCACCGGCCTCATTGACGCCGCCATCCACGTGCTCGACGGCGGCTTTGCCGCCCCGGGCAACCCCATCGGCACCCTCACCACCAGCAACAACTTCACCCTCGATGGCACACTCCAGATCGAACTCGCCAACGCCGCCGGCCCCGGCGCGGGACTCAGCGACATGCTCGATGTCAACGGCTTCTTCGACATCACCAACGGTACCGTCCAGTTCGTTTACACCGGCAGCCTGACCAACGATGTCTACATATTCGCGGAATACGACTCCCTCTCCGGTCCGTTCGGGACGCTCACCCTGCCCGATGGCTACGGCATCGATTACCAGTACGGCGCCGGCAACAACCAGATAGCCCTCTTCGTCATCCCCGAACCCTCGACCCTCGCGCTGCTCGGGATCGGCCTCGCCCTCATCGCACGCTTCTTCACGACCCGCCGGCGTCGGCGCTGACCCGCGCCATCGGCCGCGTCCCCGTCAATTTGGCCCATATCGGTGCTTGACCCAGCCAAGCCATTTTCCGATAATGGTTTTTAGCGGTCCGGGGATCGGGCAGCGGCGAACGAACGCGCGATGTATACCACCGACAGACTCAGCGGCCTTCCGGGTCGTCTCTCGTTGCCACTATTGCATCTTGTCTTGATCGGCTTGGCGACCACCGCCCCCGCCCAACTCACGACCAACGACTGGGTGTTGCCCGGCGGCGGCCTCTGGACCAATGCCGCCAACTGGGATCTCAACCCAGACGTGCCTGACTCGAACACCGAAGTCGCGTTGTTCACGAACGACTATGCCGCGAATTTCACCGTCACCCAGAACGTCAACGTTACGATCAATGGCCTCATCTATGAAGACACCGGCACCGTCGGCAGCGATGCCGTCCTGTCTCTGAACCCGATGAATTCTTCGGTGCTCACCTTTGATGGCACCAATCCTTTCCTCGATTGCCGCTCCAGTTTGTCCGGCGGGGCCGCTCTCAACTTCAATCAGACCATCGATGTCGGTTCCGCGGGTTTCACGAAGATCGGTTACGGGACCGCGAATCTGGCCCAGGGTATCCTCGGCAGCGGCAATATCACCATATCCCAGGGTATCCTGGAGGTCCGCGCCAATAACACGAATTTCATGGGACAGTTCATTGTCAACAGCGGTGGCACGCTGGATTTCAGGGCCGCCAACGCAAATGCCCTCGGCTCGACCAACGTCCCAACAGTCATCAACGGGACGGGCCAATTGCGCCTGCGCGACCTGGGCTCCATGACCATGGCCTCCGAACCCGTCACGATCAACGGGTTCAATCCGAACGGATCCATCAGATTCTACGCGTCGAGCAACGTCACATTCAATGGCCCCATCACCCTGAATACCAACGGCGTGCTCGCCATGGATCACTGGTATCCCACCGGCGGGGAACAACCGGGCGGCAAGAAGAACTGGATTATAGACAGTGTTATTTCGGATGATGGGAATTCGCGCAATGTCTACTTCTACCATCAGCTGGGTGGCTCCGCCACGGGGACCGTGACCCGCACGAGCGAGTTCTTTGTCGGCGGTGCCAGCACCTACGGCGGCAAGACCTACATCACCGCGAACCGCGCCCCAGATGGATTCGGACCCTACACCGCCACCGTCCGACTCACCAATGGCAACGATCGCCTGCCCACCACCACCACGGTCTTCCTCGGCGGCCTCACGAACGGCGTCGGCCACGCCCAGGCCAATGGCCGCCTGATCCTGAACGGATACAATCAGGAGGTGGCGGGCCTCGTCGCCCTGGGCACTGGGGTTTCCAACAGCGTCGTCGGCGGTCAGGCGAACCTCTCGACGCTCACCCTCAACATCGCCGCCGGCGTCACGAACCGCTTCACCGGCTTCCTCGGTGGACCCGACCTCAACGACAACAACCTCGCGCTCATCTCAAAAGGCCCCGGCATCCTCGACCTCGCCGGCGCCAACACGTACACCGGCACGACCACGGTCACCAACGGCACCCTCCGTGTCAACGGCACCCACATCGGCGGCGGAAACTACTCCATCCAAAATGGCGGCACCCTCGGCGGCACCGGCCTCATTGACGCCGCCATCCACGTGCTCGCCGACGGCTTTGCCGCCCCGGGCAACCCCATCGGCACCCTCACCACCAGCAACAACTTCATCCTCGATGGCACGCTCCAGATCGAACTCGCCAATGGAGCCGGCCCCGGCGCGGGACTCAGCGACATGCTGGATGTCAACGGTTTCTTCGACATCACCAACGGCACCCTCCAGTTCGTTTACACCGGCAGCCTGACCAACGACGTCTATATATTCGCGGAATACGACTCCCTCTCCGGTCCGTTCGGGACGCTCACCCTGCCCGATGGCTACGGCATCGATTACCAGTACGGCGTCGGCAACAACCAGATCGCCCTCTTCGTGATCCCGGAACCATCGACCCTCGCGCTGCTCGGGATCGGCCTCGCCCTCACCGCGCGCCTCTTCATCGCGCGCCGACGAGTGCGCTGACTCGAAGGCTCAGACAGCGAATCGTAGGAGCCTGCTTGCAGGCGATTTGAATTGCGCGCAAGCGCGCTCCTACGTCCCATCCTCTTCCTCCGCTCATGCCACGGCGCACGGGGCATGGGAGCTGATGAGGAACTCTGGGTCTCAACCCATCTGCCGTCTGCAATTGTGATGACGGGATGAGGCGTGAAGGACCCGGTGGTCCTGCGCGCACCGTGGGGCAGACAATCCTGTCTGTCGGCACTCGGCCAAGGTGCCTACTTCGCGCTTCCGCGTGAAACACGCGGGCACCAAGGAAAACCGCGGGCACGAATCCCGGATTCAGGCTCAAAACTCCCGTTGACCTCGCCGCCCTTCCGCCTGAATCTGACATGTTCAAAGCATGCACGAACTCTCTCTCATGACAGATGCCATGGAGCAGGCCCAGGCGCTCGCCCGCCGCAACGGCGCCACGCGCATCCACCGCATCCGCATGCGCGTCGGAACCCTCTCCGGCGCAGTGCCCGAGGCCCTGGAGTTCGCCTTCGAAGCGCTCAAGCCCGGCACCCTCGCCGAAGACGGCAGACTGGAAATCGAGCGCATCCCGGCTAGCTTTCGCTGTGGCCAATGCGGCGAAACCCTCGCCCTCCAGGAGGTCGATTTCACCTGCCCGAAGTGCGGTGGCCCACTGACGCTCGCCGGCGGCGGCCGCGAACTGGAACTTGCCGATATGGAGATCTCATAACATGTGCCTCGAGTGCGGATGCAACCGCCCGGAGGGCTTTTCCCTCCACGCCTTCGACCGCGAGGGAAACCTCGCCGATCACGAGCATGCCCAAGGGCATGACCACGGGCACACGCACGACCACCCCCACCCGGACGCCGAGGCCCCACACCGCTCCATCCCCATCGCACAGGCCGTGCTCACCGAGAATGACCGCATCGCCGAACGCAATCGCGGCTTCTTCCTCGGGCGCGGCATCCGCGCCATCAACCTCATGTCCTCCCCCGGCGCCGGCAAGACCACCCTCGTGGCCGCCACCCTGGACCGCCTCGCGACGACCACTCCCGCCGCGGTCATTGTCGGCGACCTCCAGACCCTCAATGACGCCGAGCGCCTGCGCGGCCGCGGCGCGCCCGTCGTGCAGATCAACACCGGCAGCCTCTGCCACCTCGACGCATCCATGATCGCCCGCGCCATCGGAGGCGGCGCCGCCGATGGCGCCCGCCTCCTGCTCATCGAGAATGTCGGCAACCTCGTCTGCCCTGCAGCCTTCGACCTCGGCGAAAATGAGCGCGTCGCGCTCTTCTCCGTCACCGAGGGCGAGGACAAACCCCTCAAATACCCCTCCCTCTTCCAAACGGTCCGCCTCGTCCTGCTCACGAAAATCGATCTGGCCGCCGCCACCGGATTCGATCGCCCCGCCGCCGAGGAGAACATCCGCCGCGTCGCGCCCGATGCCCAGATCTTCGCGCTATCCGCGCGCACCGGCGAGGGCATCGACCGCTGGCTCGATTACCTGCGCCACCCATAAGACGCCCCGAACTGCGGATTACACGGATTCCGCGGATTCTCTCCGATTTCGGGTCAGACGTCATGCCCACCGACATGGGCACCAACAGATACGAAAATGCCTCCTCCAACCGGCAAGAACCTCCCCGCGTCCCTGCGTCTCTGCGGGAGGATCCTATTTTCGAGCTAGGCCAAACGGATAGAAACTCCCTCGTGGCAGAACCAATCACGGCTTGGTGTCATAAACGCCGGGGCCACGCGCCGGCTATCCCTTCTCCGCCAAATGCCGTGCGATGGCCTGCGCCGCCGACCGGAAGGCCCGGCTCACGGGATTCGACGGATCCGCCAGCACGATGGGGCGTCCCGCGTCGCCCGCCTCGCGCGCGGCGATGTCGATCGGAAGCTCCGCCAGCAGCGGCACCGAGAGCCGCTTCGCCTCCTTGCGGCCACCGCCCTCGCCAAAAAGAAAATATTTCTTCTTGTCGCTCGGACACTGGAAATAGCTCATGTTCTCGATCAGGCCCAGGATCGGCACGTTGACCTTGGCGAACATGCCCGACGCCTTGCGCGCGTCGATCAGCGCGACCTCCTGCGGCGTCGTCACGATCACGGCCCCGCTCAGGGCCAGCGTCTGGACGATCGTCAGCTGGATGTCGCCGGTGCCCGGCGGCAGGTCCAGCACCAGCACATCGAGATCGCCCCACAGCACCCCGCGCAAGAAGTGCTGCGTGTAGCGCGTGACCATCGGCCCCCGCAAGATCGCTGGCGTCTCCGGGTCCGCAAGGAATCCCATGCTCATCAGCTTCAGCCCATATCGCTCGATGGGGACGATCTGCTCGTCCTCCGTCGCGAGAGGTCGCTCCGTGGTACCAAACATCAGCCCCATGCTCGGCCCATAGATGTCGCAGTCGCAAAGTCCCGACGCCATGCCCTCCAGCCGGAACGCGCACGCCAAATTGGCCGCCACGGTCGATTTCCCGACGCCCCCCTTGCCGCTCGCCACCGCCACGATGTGCTTCACCCCCGGGAGTTCGCTCTTTGCGAATCCCGACCCGGGCGCTTCCGTTTTCTTCTGGTCGATCCGAACCTCCACCCCCTGGACCCCGGGCAGAGCCGAAACCGCACGCTCGCACCGCGCCCGAAGTTCCGCCACAACGCCGTCGTCTGCCGTCGTGACCGCGATGTCCACCACCGCGCGGCCCCCATCGATCGACACCCCCGTAACCATCCCGAACGACACGATGTCGCGGCTGAAACCAGGATACTGGACGGTCTTGAGAATCTCCTTTATCTGTTCCTGTGTTGGCATTGGAATGAGACTTTAGCGCCAGAACCGGCGAAGGCAACGCGCGCCATCGCCCGGCGAAAAACTCATTATGAACATCATCGTGACCTGCGGCCCCGCCCACGAACCCATCGATGAGGTCCGCCGCATCACCAATTTCTCCACCGGCCGACTCGGCATCGGCCTCGCCAACCACCTCGCCTCACTGGGCCACACCGTGACCTGCCTCATCGGCCACCACGCCACCTTCCGCGGCGACATCCGCGCTGCCCGCACCGAACCCTTCTCCACCGCCGAATCCCTCGCGCGCGCCATCGAGGCCATCGCCCGCGGACCCGGCGCAGACGCCATCTTCCACGCGGCCGCCGTCTCCGACTTCACCGTGGCCCGCGCCGAAACCGCCGAGGGGCAGCCGATCGCGGCCCGCAAAATCCCCAGCTCCATCGACGAGATCCACCTCGTCCTTCGCCCAGCCCCGAAGATCCTCCCCCAACTGCGCGCCTGGTTTCCCAACGCCTTCCTCGTCGGCTGGAAATACGAGATCGATGGCGACCGCCAGACCGCCGTCGCCCGCGCCATCGAACAGGTCGCGCGCTGCCGCACCGACCTGTGCGTCGTCAACGGCCGCGCCTTCGGCAAAGGCTTCGGCCTGTGCGACAGCGGCCGCCTTATCGAATCCCCCAGCGGCCACCACGACCTCTTCGCCGCCCTCGCCCAACGCCTGACCAAGACCACCTAGCCCGGATATTTCACAGACTACCGGCTGTGAAATTCCGGGCTCTGCCGCGAGGGCCTCGGTCCCATTCGAGAGGGACGCCGGCCCCGGCGTCCGCGATTCACCAGCCGCGCGACATCACGGCCAACCCGGCCCGCGAGGCCGCGGGCCCTCCCCAAATTGCCCGCATGGCGTCCGACGGGACTCGCGTCAGATCGATGGCCTGACGAAAATCAGAAGAGTCGCGGGGGCCCATCGGCCGTGGAGGCAGGACGTGCCCGCGACAGCTCCCGCTGGCGCAATTCGATCGTGATATCCAGGAATGTCCGGGCCAGTTCTTCGCCGCCGGGCAACATGACGGCCGGCACCGCATCCAGGCACGCGGCCTGAAACTTCGAGTCGAACGGCACCACGTCCCGGAACAACGTCTCCGGCGGAACTTGCCCTATAAGTTCGTTGTAGACCTTGTCCTGTGTCGGGATCGACCGGTCCACCATCGACAGTAGGATGCCGTCGAGCGTCAGGCCGGGGTTGTCCGAAGCCGCGATGTGCTGCACGAGCTGGAGGAACGAGGGCATCGACTGCAGCGCAATCGGGCAACACGTGACGACCAGAATCACGCCATCGCTCGCCCTAAGCGCGCCGTTCACCAGCGCACCCACGCCCGCGGGCGCATCGATCAGCACATGCTGGAAACCTTGGCCCAGCTCGCGCAGGGCCACGGCCAGAGACCCATCCCACGCCGCCGACTCCAGTTGCCGGATATCCTGCGGCGCCACATCGCCCATCCCCAGGGCCGTCATCGAACCATCCTTCGCCTCCGCCAAGACCTCCTCGGCAACCGACCTCCTCTTCAGAAAGTCAATCAGACCGAGCCGGGTGTAATTGCGCAGGTTCGACGCGATCGCCATCCCGTTCTGCGGATCCAAATCCACCACCAGGGTGCGACCCCCAAAACGGCCCAGCGAGTATCCGAGATTCAATGCGGTCGTCGTCTTGCCAACGCCACCCTTCTGGCTTGCGATCGTAATAATTCTATTCCTCATATCTTTTTGTTTCCCTCGGCCATCTTTCCAATGTCTCTCCCCCATGTCAACAGGCCCCTGCATCCATGCCGGAAGCGCGAACGCACCCTCGACTGCGGCGGGACGGAATGCCACAGTTTGGACATTAATTCCCCCGCCTCATATCGGTTGCAGGCCCGAATGACCCTTCTGGCGGTGCTCTGCGCCGCGGCAGGCCCTGATTACGCTTCAGGGGCGCCGGACCCGGCAGCGGGCATCCTCGTCGAGGCCGAAGCCCTGTCGGGCCGAGTGGGCGAATCGGGCTTCGCCTCCGTGATCGACGAGCCACTCGCCAGCGGCGGCAAGGCACTCATCGGTCTCTTCCGGAACGGCTGGGCCGACTATGGCGTCGATATACCGACATCCGGCAAATGGGCGCTCTGGGCACGCTGTGCCGTGCCGGGGGAGAAGGTCACCGTCGCGCTCGATCTCGACGGTATCAACGTCGGCACCACCGCCGACGCAACCCTCGCCCGAACGAACACAAAGACCGACGCCCCCGATGCCTATCAATGGCGGCGCCTGGCCGACATCGACCTGAAGGCCGGCCCCTGGCGATTCGCCATCGGCAGGGGCGCCATCCGCATCGACTGCTTCTTCCTCACCCATGACGCCGCCTTCGCCCCCACCGACGCCTTGCTCGATCGAGCCGCCACCGCCGCGGCATCACCCCGCGGTAAACCCCTGCCAGAATTGGCACACGAGCGCCACATCGCCGCGCACCCGAAGTGGCTGAAGTCTGCCCTCCGCCCCTGCTACGCGCACTTCGAATGGGACAGGGCGATGACTGCCGAGGCGTGGTGCCAGCGCGCCAAGGAGGCCGGGGCCAACTGCGTCTTTGGCTGCGGCGAGATGCCCGCCGGTTCGCTCGATGGCGTGCTCAAACCCTTCCCCCATGACATCATCAACCGAAACCCCGGGTTCAAGTTCCCGCCGGGCTACGATCTCTCCTACGGCTGGGTGAAAGAGATGACCGACGCCGCGCACCGGCACGGCCTCAGGATCGCTATCTACGACGGTGCCCACCGCACGCTGGACCCGTTCATCCTCGAGCATCCCGACTGGCGACAGCAGGATGCCAGGGGTCGGCCCTACGCCGATGGTTTCGGCTCATGGCACTCGCCCTATCGCCAGGCCTACATCGATCGCTGGGTCAAGGTCGCCCGACTCGCCCGCTTCGACGGCATCATGATCGATATGCTATTCACCGGCCCAAAGGGCGGTGACTTCTCCCCGTGGACCGTCGGCGCATTCAAAAAGCGCTTCGGCGTCGATCCACCGCGCGACCCAGATCCCCGAAACCTCGCCTGGCAGCGCTGGATCGATTTTCAATCGTGGACACGCGAAGAGATGCTGCTGGATCTCTCGGAAGCGCTGCACAACGTGGATCCCGAGATCGCCGTCATCCCCAACCAGACCCGCGGATGGATCTTCGGCCGAACGGACAGCAACTTCTTGACCGCGCGCGCCGGCCAGTGCGCGGACGGCTTGCTCGAGGAGATGGGTTGGGAGTATCGCCACAAATGGGAGCGGCCGTGGGCATGGCCGATCCAGGCCGCGTGGCAGAACCTCTTTCTCCACTGCCGGACCCGGCCCGGGTACGGTCAGATGTGGCACGTCTCGACACTCAACTACCCCGAGGCCCACGTGCGCGCGCACTCCTTCGCCATGCTCGCAAACGGCGTTGCGCCCGCCATGGTCACCGGCGGTAATTGGCCAATCATGTCGCGCGTCTGGGCGCACACGAAAGCCTGCGAGCCATGGGCCGAAAATGCCTCGCTCGTCCCGCACGTCGCCATCCACTTCTCCGAAAACACCCTCGACTGGCGCGCGGTCCCCGCCGGCGATGCTTCCTACATGAGCCACATGGAAAATGTCTTCGGCATCTTCCAGGCCGTCCTCGAATCCCACATCCCCGTGGAGGTCGTCACCGATGACGAGCTCGCCGACGCCCGGGTGCTCGCACGCTACGCCACCGTGGTCCTGCCCAATTCCGCCTGCCTCTCGGAGCGGCAGGCAGCCGCCATCACGGCCTTCGTCGCGGGGGGCGGAGGACTCGTCGCCACGTTCGAGACAGGGGCGTTTGACGAGAGCGGATTCCGACGCCCAAAACCCGCGCTCGCCGATCTCCTCGGCGCATCCCAGGCCGAAGCCACACCCTCAGGCACGTGGACCATCCCCCTCGAAAGTCCCGCGCACCCCATCCTCGACGACCCGGAGATCTCGGGGGCTGGAGGATGGCGGCAGGGCGTGAGCGAACCGTCGAACGCCGCCTACCTGTTCACCGGGCCGAGGGATCGTACGATCGAGGCGACGCCAGTCTCCATCTCCGACAACGCCGCGTTCGCGCTCCCCCTCATGGGTGGCGGCAAACCGCCCAAGGGCACGGCGTTCCACGCACTGGTCGCGCGCCAATCCTGCAAGGGCAGGACCGCCCTCTTCCCGATCGACATCGGCCACGCCTACTACGTGTATAACCACCCGCTGAACCGCCGCCTCATCGCCAACGCCATCGGGTGGACGGCCGCCCGAACGAATCCCCTCCGCACCGACGCCCCCATGACGATCCAGACGGTCCTTTGGGAAAAGGGCGACGCGAAGGTCGTCCACCTGGTCAACGATGTTTCCTCATTCGGTCGCGCCGCCGCCCCCAACCCAGAGGCGTTCACAGCATTCCGCGATGAGATTATCCCCGTCCACGATCTCCGCGTCGCCGTGCCAGGTGCATTTGTAACCGCCAAGCTCCTGCCCGGCGGTTCATCCCTCCCCATCAAAACGGCCAGCGGCTGGTCCGAGGTCTTTGTCCCCCGGGTCGAGGCCCACGCCATGGTCGTTTTTGAGGGCTCACGACCCTAACCCGGATATTTCACAGCCTGTCGGCTGTGAAATTCCGGGCTCTGGGAAAACCGCGCCCTGAAAGCCATTTATTGGGAAAGATCAGGCACAGACTGGGATACTGCACGGTTGCAGAGTGCGTTTCGCGGACCGGTGGCCCCA
>JAKQKQ010000206.1 GCA_029560585.1 Verrucomicrobiota bacterium
AGCCTTGTCCTTCCCAAGTACAGGCTCGCACTCTACCCCATTGGCGATGACCGTGTCGGCAGCGCCGCGTGCCTTAATGTGCGTAGGGAAACCCGCTCCTCCGGCCCCCACCACCCCGGCCGCTTCGATTCTGTCGGCATAGGTCGCGCGCGCGCTCACCTGGCTCACTCGATCATCAGCTCCACCCCGGTTCGTCTGATCGCATCACGAGCGAGCGGCGTGACAATCACGCCGGCCGACGCGACAATAGCCCGCCTCGGCTGCGATCGAGCGGCCGCGAGCACGTCTTCCTCAGTGATCACGATCCGAGCCGTCAGATCGATTGACGTGCCCGCAGAAGCCGTCACAGATACGGGCGCGCCGGCTGTGGCCCCTGCAGGCACAGGCTCAGCCGCCCGGTCCGCACGGTCCGCCCGGTCCGCCCCGCCCATGTCCACAATCCACGCCATGTCTCCGCCCCGGCACCCGACCGCGTTGGCTTCGTCCGTGTCTAGGTGAAGCTCCAGGCGGTATGAATCACTCACCCGGCACACCACCCGATCGAACATCGCGGCCCGCCTGCCGGCGCCGGCAATCACGGCTACCAAGTCCCCATCGGCGATGCCCAGATGCCGCGCGTCCAGTGCGGTCATGTGTAGATGGCGCGCCGCTACAATCGCGCCTTCAGGCAGCGCGACCGAGCCCAGAGGGCCTATCAGCACGACGCCCGGCGAACCGGCGATATCGCCGGAATCCCGCACTGCCGCCGGAATCCCTATGGCAAGACAGTCGGTGGTCGCCAGCTCCACCTGACTCTTGCCTCGCGCGGGCCCGAGCACCCGAACCTGCTCAAGCGCACCGCGAGGCCCAGCCACGACCAGCGTCTCCTCTGCGGCAAACTGCCCCGGCTGTGAAAGCGGGTTGCGCGGCGCAAGCTCATGCCCCGGCCCAAACAGGGCAGCCACGTGCTCAGCCGACAGATGGACATGCCTTGCAGATACGCCAATGGGCACCGGAGCAGCACGCAACAGTGTCCAGTCAAGACGCCTGCCCGCTCCCCGACTCACCTCACCCGCCATGAGCACTGCCTCCGTACCAGGCCCTTACTTCTCGTCCGGGCGACATCCCTGGTTCGGCAGGATCATCTCCACATCTGAATGCGGCCTCGGAATCACGTGGACTGACTTCAGCTCGCCCACTTTGGCAGCAGCTGCCGCTCCCGCCTCCACTGCGGCTTTGACCGCGCCCACATCCCCACGGACCATTACGGTGACAAAGCCCCCTCCGACGTGCTCCTTACCGATGAGCCTCACGTTGGCGGCCTTGACCATGGCGTCAGCCGCCTCGATAGAACCAACCAGGCCGCGGGTTTCGATCATTCCCAGTGCAATATCCATTGCTCTTCCTCCTGACCCGCCCGAGCCTCACGGCCCGGGGCTATTAGTCTTGCT
>JAKQKQ010000335.1 GCA_029560585.1 Verrucomicrobiota bacterium
GGCGCGGGACTCCGGTCGGCCTTCGCTACGCTCCGGCCTCCCTGCGTCCCGCACCCCCAGCCGGCACAAGAAGACAACAAACAAAGAAAGGGGACATTCTCTCGTGAGTTAACAGGGGGACATTTCTAAAGAGTTTTGACATCGCCCGCAAGCAAGCTCCCGCGGGATGCTTGCGCGGAATTGTCGAATTGGGTCGCTTACTGCGCGCGATGTTTCTTGCGCTGCTTGCGGGGCGCCGAGCCGGGTTCGGCGCCGTCGCTTTCCCTTTTCCCGCCGCCCCAGAGCGGTTTCACGAGCGTCGCATTCCATGCGCCCCACTTGGCCTGCAGCTCCTTGGCCTTTTCGGGCATTTCTTGGGAGAGGTCTTTGGTTTCGCCGATATCGGTGGAGAGGTTGTAGAGCCGGGGGGTTGTCACGGGCTGGTTGCGACCTCCCGATCGCGTGTCGGCGTTGCTATCGTATCGGACCAGTTTGTAGTCGCCGGTGCGGATGGCCATCTGTTCTCCAAAGCGCCAATAGAGGGCATCGTGTGGGGGGCCAGATTTCTCGCCGGTGAGAAATGGCAGCAGGTTCACGCCGTCCAGTTTCCATTCTGGGCTCACCTCGACGCCCGCGACGGCCAGCGCGGTCGCGTGCAGGTCGAGCTGGATGGCTGGCTGTTCGAATACGCCCGGCTTCAGGTGGGTTGGCCACGATACGACGAAGGGAACGCGGATACCTCCCTCGAGCGTGGTGCGCTTGGACCCGCGCAACGGATCGTTGCGCGAGCCGTTGACGGTGACCCCAGGCATGGTGGGGCCGCCATTGTCGCTGATGAACGTGATCAGCGTCCTGTTCTCGAGCCCGGCTTCGGCTATCGCTTTTTGGACGCGGCCGATGGCTTCGTCCATGGCGAGCATCATGGCGTCGTATGCGCGGCGCTCCTTGTCGGCGATCCCCTCAAACTTCGCGAGTCGATCATCGGTGGCGTGCATCGGCGTGTGGACGGCATTGAACGCCAGGTACAGGAACCACTGCTCGGCCTTATGCCGCTCGATGAACGAGACCGCCTCGCGGCCAAACGCGTCGGTTGTGTAATCCAGCTCATTGACCTGCTCGTTGCCCCGAAGGACTCCCGCGGCCTCGAAATAGCTGTGGGCGCCACCGAGGAAGCCGAAGAACTCGTCAAAGCCGCGTTTCTGCGGGTGCATCTCTGGCAAAGAGCCGAGGTGCCATTTGCCCACGATGCCGGTGACATATCCGGTCGACTTGAGGCGGTCGGCGATGGTGGTCTCGGTGAGCGGTAGGCCGTTCGAGCCCGATGGATTGAATTCGTGCCCGAAGCGCGTCTGGTATCGACCCGTCATGAGTCCCGCGCGGCTCGGCGAGCAATAGGGACCCGAGACATAGCCGTTGGTAAATCGAACGCCTCCGGCGGCGAGCCGGTCGAGATTCGGCGTGGGGATGTCCTTGCATCTGTGGAAGCCCACGTCCGCATAGCCCATGTCATCGCCGACGATGAAGAGGATGTTGGGCTTTTGCGGGGGGGCTGCTGTGATCGGGGCGGATGCGGCGGCGAGCAGCAGGGCGACGCGTGGGACGAGGGTGTGTTTCATGGGTAAGTTACCTTTCCGTCATTCTGGAACGATCTCGTACCAGAGAGTCTTGTAGCGCGAATCGAGAACGAATCGCACGCCGCTGGCGGTGACATCGCCATTGATCTGATCGAGCCGTCGCCCGTGGGAATCCAGCGGCCAGGCCGAGGCGCGTTTTGTTTTCAGTATCATTTCGAACGGGATTCCCTCGCACATCACCGGGCCATCACCCCACTGGTCACCGACGGATGTCTTTTCGGCGTTCCAGCCCATGCCGCGATTCTCCACGTAGCCAGTGGCGGTCACCAGGATGCCCGCGCCGCGGGAATGGAAGTCGTCGCCCCGGATCGCGGAGGCGGTGATGACAGAGAAACCGCCCTGCATCGTCGGGCCGGGCCTGAGGGTCACGTCCCCCAACTCGAATGTCTTGCCCGCACCGAAACCGATCACGGCCTTGGCGCGCGGCGCATTGACCGTGAGCACGCCGCCGACCGCGTCGCTCAGATCGCAGGATAGCTCACTGGTGTCTGATTGAGCCCGCCTGAGTCCGGGGTCGGCGAGCGGCGCAGTTGCCCCTGAGCCAAGGTCGAGCCCGATCCGATGCGCGAATGCGTCGAGCCATGTCGCCCCTTTCCCTGCGGCGGCGTCGAACGATCGCCAAGATGAGCCGGACAGCCCGATCAGCGAACGTTTCTCTTCGTCCAGCGTCACGCCGATGGGCGTTTCCCCCCGCGCTGGTGCCACGTCGCCGCGTCGAAATGCGAGGGCGCCGAATGGGAGGGTGACGAGCTTGATCGGGTGACGGGCCATGTTGAACCAACCGTCGATCTGATCGGGGGGGAGCTTTTGCGCCTCGCGACGTTGCCAGTCGTAGGTCATCTCCTGCCAGCAGTGGAAAACGATGCCGTCCCAGTCCTGCAGTGCCCCCAACGAGGCGATGGTGGGAACCTGCTCCGCGCAGTAGGTGCTCGGCGCGGGATGGCAGTACTCGCTGATATTATATGGCCTTCCGATCGTCCGGCGCCCGGCCAGTTCCACGACCTCCTCGCAGCCGCGGTTGACCATTGGGGAGTTGCCGATGGTCCAATCCTTCGGGTCCCAGGGTTTGTGGGGGAACGACGGATGTTGCCAGTAGCCGTGTGAGTCGAGGTAGTCACAACGTGCCTGGCTGAAATACGAGCTGTACTGGTCCACCTGAGTGCCCTTGATGGGATGCTTGCAGCCCAGCTCATTCCGGAGGAAGTCGCGCATCGTGTCGAAGTAGCGGGCGTCTTGCTCGTAGAGAAAATCCACGAAATCCGCGGCGACCTGCCGCGTGCGCCTCACGCAGTCCTCTGGGGCCAATGGCATCGAGACGTTGCCTGCGTCGAGCGATTCGCCCGGGGGCAGTCCGATCACGTCCGCCTTGCGCAGGGAGAGCGCTGCCAGCGACACGCGGCTGGCGCCAAGCGGCGGCGTGATCATGAGTTTTGCGGCGGGCTCATCCTGGGCGCCCGCGAAGAACAATGTCACCTCTCCCCACTCGGGGCCGATCTCCGGCGATGCCGCCAGTCCCACGGTGCTCCATGGGGGATGATTCATGGAGACGATCACGCTGAGCTTCGCGGGCGCCTTGGTCGGGATGTCGGCCTTTGCGCAAAAGGAAAGCTGATATCGGCAGTCTTTTTCGATGACGAGGCCACCCTGGTTAAGGTTGACGAACGCCAGCCGTTCCTGCGCTCGATCGCTTTCGATGAGGACGCACGGCACCCGCCCCGGCCCGCCATCGGCGACGATCGCCATGGTGGCGGTTGACGGTTTGGCGCACTGCAAGCCCCATGGTGACGGACCGCCCGAAAAGTCGCCATTTTCCAGCATGTTTCGCGGCTCCGCGTGAATCTCTCCGGTCGACCAGGATTGGCGGAGACGGTCCGTCGTGGCGTGGCGCGTCTTCAGGAACTTGTTCCAGTGCGACTGGAGGTCGGCCACCATCGCGTCCGGCCATGCCTTGCGGAAGTGGCCGCCGCGCCAGGCGCAGATGAGGCCGTTCTCGTTGACGATTTCCAAAGAGGAGACCGCCGGTTCCTCGGTGTAGGCCTTGCCGGTGTAGGGATTGACGTGGCCGAAGAAATCTCGGGCGAACTGTTTCTCGGCCTCGACGAAGCGGTCGTTCCACAGGGGAATACCGCTGGCAAAGGGGGAGAATTTCTGAAAATCCGCGCCCGGATAGTCCGTCGGGCCCGAGATGTTCCGCCAGTGATAGCCGTGTACCGGCAACTCGACGTAGATGCCGCATTTCTTGAGTTCGGAGATGAAGCAGTCGAGCCGGTCGAGCTGCGCGGGGTCGATCTGCAACTTTCCCTTGTGGGCGGGATCGAAGAGGCCGAGGGGCGCGTGGTGTCCGTCGATCAGGTGGATTCGCACCTGATTCATGCCCCGGCTGGCCAGCCGTCGTGCCACGAGAGGTGCATCCTCGCGGGAGGGGAAACAGGCCACCCCTATGACACACGTGCCCCAGAAGCGGATGCGTTTGCCGCCTGCGAAGAAATGGCCGTCGCGTACCGAGACGAGGTCGTTCGCGGGCGCGCCATTGAGAAAAGAAAGGTCGGTGATGCCTTCGGTGATGCAGTCGGCGGGGAGCGAAAACGGAAAAAGGTTTTCGGCGGTGTCCGCGGCCGATGAGGTACCGGCGATGAGCAGAGCGGCGAGAGTGATGGGGTGTTTCAAGGGTCGATCCTTGCGAGTTCCTGGACGGCGCGTATGGCCATGAGTTCGCAGTTGAACCACATCGGGCCCGAGGGTTGCATGACCCAGGTGAGATACCGGCCGGGGGCCGCTCGGTTGGATTGTGTGCGGGCGAGGGTGGCGGCGAGTCCCTTGGCCTTCTCGAGATGCAGGCGGTCCCCCGTGGCGTCATAGGCGGCGAGGTACGTGCAGATCAGTTTGGCGGAACTGGCGCAAACCGGCGCGTAACAGCGGTACTGTTCCAGGACGCAGGGCAGCATCCAGCCGCGCCTCCTGGCGCCGGATTCGCCGTCGGGGTTTTGTTTCAGGGGTGTTTCGGCCGGCGGCTGCGCCCAGATCACGAATTGATCCTCGGCGAAGCGGAGCAGATCGAGCGCGAGTGCCCGGCGCGCCTGATCCTGAGGAGCCGTCTCCAGCAGGTGTATCGCAAAGTCGCAGGCCTCGTGTTTGGTGAGGTTCTGATAGGGCGGCTGGGGTTTCACGTCCTCGAACTGGCCCTGCCAATTCCATGTGCGCACGGGGTATTTTTCGATCCACGCGATGGCGTTGTCGCGCACGGGTTCGAAGCGGCGATCGCCGGTCACTCGCCCGAGCCGATCTAGGAAGGTGATGACCGACGTTAAGATGAGAACGTTGTCCGTGACTGGCTGGTTGTCCTTTGCGGTCACGAAGAGTGGCCAGCTTCCCTCTGGCGTTTGGCGCCGAGCGTAGGTTTCCGCGATGCGCACGGCGGCATCGAGGTACTTTCTGTCCCCGGTCGCGGCATGGACGTCGAGGTAATAGAGTCCGGTTTCCGCCCCGCAGAGGGTCATGTGGCGTTCGGCCACCATGTGTCCGCGGAGCCGATCTTGGAACATCGTGGGATGATAGGTGGGCGGATGGAACGCCCACGCGGCATCCTTCGGATGGCGGATCCCCAAGAGGTAGTCGGCCGCGCGGCGGGCCGCCAGAAGCGCCTGGACCGCATCCGGTGGCGGTGGGTGCTGTGAGGCATAGATGGCCAGCGCGGCTGCGGCGGAGAGCAGACCCGTGAGATGACACTTGCCGAATGCGCCGGTGGCGTAGCCTTTTTTCTGGAACAGTTTGGCCAGCGTCAAGCGGCTTAGATCGAACAGCAGCGGACCGCCGGGGGCATGGACTCCGGTGGGATGATGCCTTGGTTCGCGCCAGAAATAGCGGCCCGCCATCAATCCGTAACGGGTCGGCGAGCAGACGGATCCCGGCGTGTAGGCCTGGGTGAAGCGCACGCCCTCGCTGGCGAGCCGGTCGATGTTCGGCGTCTTGATTTTCGTCGCCCCGTAACAACCGACGTCGCCGTAGCCGAGGTCGTCGGCCAGGATGAGCACGAAGTTGGGCGCGGCGGCGGCATGTGCCAAGAAAGGTGACGCCAAGAGAACCATCGGGAACTCGTGCCGGCGAGAGTTGGTCGTGGTTGTCGTCATGTTGGTGGATGCGCCCTGCGGGTCCCATCTGGGACTGGGCGCCGGCTTGCGAACTGTGGCGTCAGGATTCCGCCCTTCGCTTCCTATGCTGTTTCCTCTTGCCTTTTGTTTGGGCCGCGCCCTCCCGCGGTTTGGGTTCGGGCAGCGATGCGAGGATGGCGGCAAAGCGCTCGCGGGCCGCCTTCACTTCCGGGTCCCCCGAGGTGGTCACGTCTTTGTAGCTGGTGCCATCGCGGCTTTCGCCGCAGTCAAAGAACCTCTCGGGCTTGCCGTCTTTGGGGATCTCGAGGAGCCAGCGCTCGTCGCGGAGGATGCGGCCATCGTCGAGATGGCTGTAGATCCAGTCTCGGTGTTTCGGTTTTTCGCCGCGGAGCACCGGTCCGAGGCTGTGGCCATCAAAGGGGATATCCTTGGGCAACTCGGCCCCGGCGTACTCCGCGAGGGTGGGCATGATGTCGGTGAGATCCGCAACGGCGCGGGAGACGACGCCGCGTTTCACGCCCGGTCCGCAGATGATGCAGGGGACGCGGGCTCCGAGTTCCGTCACGGTGCCCTTGCCCTCGCCGCCCGTGCCGTTATCACCGATGAAGATCACCAGCGTGTTTTCGTCGAGTCCCTCGGCCTTGAGCGCGGCGAACAGCCGACCCATGAGATAGTCGAGGTATTCGAGATTGGATTTCAGACCGGCCGGCCAGCGCGTGCCGGGTTTGGTGGGGTCGGGTGTTTCCACGCGCGGCTGGTGGGTGAGCACAGATGTGTAATAGACAAAGAAAGGTCCGTCCTTATGGCGGCGCGCGAAGTCGATGACGAAGTCGTTGAAAAGATCCGGGCCAAAGTCGTCGGGAGTCGTGGGGCGATATTTGCCATTCTCGACGATGCTGGGTTGCCAGTACCTGGAAGCATTGGATTTTTGGCCTTTGCCCTCGTGGGCGGGGTGCTTGATGCCGGCTGGCAGATTATGGTCGTAGGCCCACATGCGATACTCATCGAAGCCGGAGTCTTGAATGAGGGTGGGGAGTTCGCCGGAAAGCTGCCATTTGCCCGCGAGCGCGGTCGCGTAGCCACGCGATTTCAACAGGTCGGCGTGCGTAAAATGCTCGGAGATCCTAGATTGTGGTGATTCTGGGGAGGGCTTGAAGGCGGGGTTTTGCATGCCGAGAAAACCGTTGTGGAATCCGTATTGTCCGGTCATCAGTGCGACGCGGGTGGGGGTACACAGGGGGTTGGCGTAGAATGTTTCGAAGCGCATTCCTTCCGCCGCCATGCGATCGAGGTTGGGCGTGCTGTGCCGTTGGCTGCCGTAGCAGGAGAGCTCTTTTGCGCCGAGGTCGTCCGCCAGGACGAGGATGATGTTGGTTCGTGACGGGTCGGCGGCGTGGCAAGCGACGGCGCCGGCGAAGAACGCCAGGCAGAGGAGGATCTTGTTTTGCATGGTGGTGCTACTTCGCATCAAAATCCCATCGGGTGGGTTTGGCGTCTGGAGAGGCGGGCTGGAGCTCGACCCAATCCAGAGCGACGGCCTTGCCCCTTGCGGGAAGATAGAGGCGGAGGTGGAGGAGCGACCCTTTGACCGGGAGCTGGGCGGTTGTTTCGGCGCCCTCGGCGCTTGCGGGTAGGGTGAACTCTTGGACCTGGCCCTCGTTGGGGAATGCATCTTGGTCGGCGGTTCGCCACTGAACTTTGGCTGGTCCGCCCTCGGACTTCGCGCGGAGGCGAAGGGTCACGGGGCCCATGAGTTTGAGGGCCGTCAAGCCGAGGAATGGTGCAGGGCCCTCACCCGTCACGATGAGCCAGCCATCGCGTTCCTCGGCCCCGCAATTTTTCGGCACCCAGCCGCCGAGTGGCCTTGCGGCGCGGGCGGGGCTTCCTGTCCCCGGTTTGAATGCGGGATTGGGCCGCGGGTAGGTGGCGCCGGTATCGGAGAGGAAACCATCGATGAGCGCGTCCATCTCCTTCACGCGATTGGGTTCGGCGGGGGCCAGGTTCTTTGTCTCGCCGATGTCGTCGCGCAGGTTGTAGAGCTCGCGAAGGCTTGGGTCGGCTGGGGGAACGCCGAACCAGCGGATGAGTTTCCAGTCCCCAGATCGCACCCACACACCGCCCGCGTGTCCGGCGCTGCGGCCGTGGGGGAAGTAGTTGAAGAAAGCCTTGCGCTCGAGCGCACCGGTCTGCTTCAGCACGTTGGCGTAGCTTACTCCGTCGATCTTCTGCTGGGCGGGACGCGACAGGCCGACCATGTCGAGCAACGTGGGATACAGGTCTATGTGCCCGACCACCGCATTGCTGGTGGTGCCCGGCTTGATGCGTCCTGGCCACGACCACATCAGCGGGACGCGCGTGCCGCCCTCATAGAGCGAGCCCTTGCCGTCGCGGAGCGGTGCGTTGATCGTGGGCGGTTGCGTGCCGGCCCATTTGCGCCAATCGACCATAAAAGGATCGTCGGCCTTGCGGCGCTGGGCCCTCCCATCTTCCGCTGTGTTGCTGTGGGTGTTGCCGCCATTGTCAGAGTTGAAGACGACGATGGTGTTGTCCGCGATGCCGAGGCGGTTGAGGGTGTCGAGGACGCGTCCAAAACATTCGTCCACGCTCTTGAGCATCGAGGCCATGATGGGATTGCCCTGGACGCCCCGCGGATCTTTCTTGGGGGCGAACGCCTTGGTGTACTCCACCTTGTGGCCCCATGGGCCGTGGACTCCGTAATTCCAGAGATTCAGGAAAAACGGCCTGTCGCGGTTCGCCTCGATAAACCTTATGGCCTCGTCCGCGAGGCGATCGACAATGTACTCGCCGGGTGGGCCATCGGTGATAGTGCCGACTTTGTTTTTGCCGCCGGGAGTTCCTTCTGGGCTCACGCCATAAGGAGAGAAGTAGCTGCCGGGGGGGCCGGGGTCGGGGTGGCAGTGGAACGTTGTATCGAAGCCCTGCTGTTCCGGCCAGTATGGCTGCGTCAGGCCGAGGTGCCACTTGCCGATGTGGGCGGTACGATAGCCTGCGTTGCGCAGCGCCTCGGCGAGCGTATGCTCCGATGGCTCCATGAAGTTCTTGCTCTTGGGCGCGAGCATTGGCTGGGAGGGCGGCGCGCTGTCGGGCAGGTATTTGTAGTTCGCGGGCTGCGGGGGCAGATGGCCGGAGGCGCTGGTGATGCCGTGGCGGGCGGAGTATTTCCCGGTCAGGAGGCTTGCGCGCGTGGGCGAGCACAGCGGTTGCGCGTAGGCGTCCGTGAACCGCATCGCATCCTTGGCGAAGCGATCGATGTTGGGTGTCTCGTAGTATTTTGATCCATATACCCCGCAATCCATCCAACCCATGTCGTCCACGAGAAAGACGATGATGTTGGGTTTGGATGGTTTCGGCGCATCGGCGGCGCGGGGTGCCGCCGATGCACACATCAGGATGGCGAGGATTAGCATTCGTTTCATGATCCACCTCGTTCAAAGGGAGGTTGTCTTTGGATTTGGGTCTCCGCCTGTTTCTTCCTTCGGGGCGGACAGACTATTTGTCTTCATCAGCCGACGGATCTCTTGGGCGGTGAGGGCCCTGCCGGCGACTATGAGTTCGTCAATTTCGCCGCGGAAGCGCTCGCCACGGACGCGACCGCCGGGAGGGCGCCCGATCCAGAGGGTTTCGGCCGAGGGTGAGTCCTCGTGGGTGGCGGGAACAATGGACGGGGGGGCTGGGCGCTTGGGTTTGGACACAGACGTGGCCTCGAGGCGGCCATCGACGTAGAGCCGGACGTGGAGGAGTTTGCGTGTTCGGCCCGCGGGCACGAAGGTGGCGGCGACATGGTGCCAGTTGCCATCGCGAAGGGGGGTGGTGCCGACGACGGCGTCAGGGCCGCGGTCGGCGCGCAAGGCGCCCACCGTGCCTTGGCCGGGGCGGGCATTCCATCCGAGCAGTGTGGCGGGGTTGCCGGTCTTCCGGCCCTTGCCTTTCTCGCCCCAAGCGAGAATCGTCTGGCCGCTGGTGAGGGGCGCGTCCTGCGGGAGGCGCACCCAGAAGGCGACCGTGCGGCGCGCATCAGAGGCGATGCCTGGGAACGGCGCCGCGGCGGCGAAAGTACCGTCGAGGCACAGCGCGCGGCCCCAGCGGCCCTCGGAGCCTGCCTTTTGGGTTGGGTGTTCGAAGTGGGCGATGGGACGAACGGTGGGCATGCCGACGACGCTGGCGGTCGCGATGTCGCCCTCGGATTCATCGAAAGACCAGTGCGCATAGGCGAGGGGGGCGGGTGGAGTATCCAGGGTTAAAGTCTGGGCCAGTCGCTCCAGCTTTCTATCGCGGTCGCGGACATCCGACGCGCCGGTCTTTGCGAATCGTCGGCCCTCCTTTTCGCGCAAGACGAGGGGTTTGCCCTCTGAGGCGGTTTCGACCGAGCCCTTGAGCACGAGCACTTCGGCCGCGCCGTCCTCGTTGGCGACGACGGTGAATTCCGTGCCGAGGTCGACGACCTCCACAGCGGGGTTGGAGACACGAAAGCCCACCGCCTCGGGGGGCACTTGTGCGCGCAGCGTTCCGCGGCGCAGGGTGGCCGCCCATGCGGAATCCAATTCCAGGGATGCGGGTCCCTCGATGACCACGATTGCACCGCAATCGAACGCGATTTCCGCCAGTCCTCCGGAGATCGCGAGCACCTGTCCCCGGTTGAGGTGGTCGCCCGCGTTCGGGGCCGGGCTCCCCGGCGCCCACCGGCAATTCTTCGTTTGGAGCAGGACGGCCACGAAGCGGTCCGTGTCGAGCGCGCCGTCGTCGTTGTTTTGGGACCACTGTTTTGCGAGGGTGAAGAATATGACGAGTGAGGCGGCAAGGGTTCCAATCGTCCACCATGAGGCGGGATGGCGAATGATCCGCGCAGGGGCTGGCATTGGTTCTGGGGCCTCGGTCTGCAATTCGCCTGCGTAGTGGCAGAGGCTCGCCGAGAGGCCCATGTATTGGACATAGAACCTGCGCGCGTCGTCGGATTCGAGCAGCCAACGGGCCAGTTTTTCGTGGCCCGCGTCGTCGATGGTTCCGTCGATCAGCGCATCGCAGAGCGCGGTGAGCTCGAGAGATTCAGAGTCGTCCGAGTTCATGGCGCGCCCTCCCTTGCAAGCCGGGACGTCACGCAGTCAAAGAGAAGTTTGCGGATGCGGGCGAGGGCCTTGTATGCGGCCTGGAGCGAGCGACCGGAGCGCTGGGCGGCCTCGGCGACGCCGCAGCCCGGCTCGTAGCGAGTGAGCATCATCTCCCGGTCGCGCGGGTGCAGACGGCCAAGGCAATGTTCGAGCGCCTCGTGGCGCGCGTCGAGTTCCTTGACCATGGACGAGGCGGTGGCCGCGATTGCGTCCACCACCTCCTGATTGAAGGTGACTTTGGATCTCGCGAATTTCTGGCGCGCGTTGCGGACGCGCCAGTGGGCGATCTGACAGGCCCACGCCACGAAATCGGTGCCGGACCGGAAACTGGCGAATTTCTCGCAGATGATCAGGTTGGTTTCCTGAAGGAGATCTTCGGCGGCATGCCTATCGGGGACGAGCGCGTAGAGGTAGGAGAATATGCGCCGCTGGTGCCGCGTGATGAGCGAGACCAATTCCTTTTGTCGGTCCGGATCGAGCGACTGGCTGGATGTCTCATCCATGCGATGCTTGGCCACGGACCCCGCCGGGCCGGGGCCGCGTTTGCAGCGCGGATCCCGGCCCGATTCAATTCAGGCGGGGAACGGATCTGTCACTTGTTCTTCTTTTTGCCTTTTGCGCCGGGCTTGATGGCATCGAGTTCGGCGTCGCTGAGTTTGCCATCGTTGTCGGCATCAAACCGCTTGAGCCTGCCATCGGGCTTCTTCGCGAAATCCTTGAGGATGGCGTCCTTCTCCTCTTTGTCCAAAGTCCCATTGGAGTTGGCATCGTACTGAGTGAACACGTCGGATTTCTTTACGCCTTTTTTGCCTTCGCCCTTCGCCGCGAGACTGGTTGCGGGCATCGCCAGGCCGATCGCAATCAGGCTCATTATAATTACGCACAGTCTCTTCATTGTCTTCAACCTTCTGTTTCGATTGCGCAAAACTCTTTCCAGCGCCGGGGTCGCAATCGCCCCCCGGGCGGCCGGCGTGATGGCCGGTTCATTAATGGGATAGCGCGGGGCGCGGGTTTTGGGACACGGGGAGTGGGGCGACGGATGCCGTCCGGGCGGGGGTCAGGCTATCTCCTCTTTTTTGGGGTCCCAGCGGACCTCGCGTTTGAGCCGATAGGATTCGACGCTCATGAGGGCGGTGGCGATCTCGATGAAGGCCTCGTCGATGTGGCATTTGGGGCGACCGCCGGTCCGCACGCACTGGAGGAAATCATCCATATGGTTGGGCCATTTTTCGCCCTTGCTGGGGTCGTAGGCGAACGTGGGTTCCGGCATTTTGCCCATGTGGGGGAAGGCGGGTCCGTCTGGGTAGATCCAGAAGCGGCTGGCGTCCTGGCCGATGCCATTGAAGATCAATCTCCCGTCTCGGCCGATGTATTCTGGGGGCTGCTGGCGTTTGGAATTCATGCAACCCTCGAACGTGAGGGAGCAGGAGTGCTTCTCGAAACGGTACGAGGCGAGCCAGGTGTCGGGCACTTCGCGGCCGTCATCGTAATAGGCGTTGAGGCCCGCGCACATGCATGTGTCGGGGATGCCCCATCCGAGGACGCACTGCACGTGATCGGTCTCGTGGGTGAGGAGGTCGCCGGCCTGGCCGGTTCCGTACGGCCAATAGCATCGCCAGTGCCAGAAGTGTTTCTCGTTGAAATCGATCTTGGGTGCCGGGCCAAGCCATTTTTCCCAATCAAGGTCTTTGGCGACCTGCGCGGGATCGGGTCGGTCATACCACGTATAGTAGCCGTACCAGCGCCACGGGGCGCGTTCTTTGGACCCGTTGAAATACCTGCCGATGTGGATCAGCGTGACGGGGCCGATGCGGCCATCGCGGATGAGGCGACCGGCCTCGGCGGTCGCGGGGAGTTGGCGCCCCTGGTGGCCCAACTGGAAAACGGTGCCGGCCTTTTTCACGGCGGAGCGCATCCGTTTTGCGGAGGCGATTGATGTGGTCAGGCCTTTCTCGCAGTAGATCGCCTTTCCCGCTGCGACGGCGTCCAGGACCATCTGTTCGTGCCAATGGTCGGGGGCGGCGATGACGACGGCCTCGATCTTTGGATCGGCGAGGAGGTCGCGGTAATCCCTGTAGGCCTTGGCCTCCGGATTGCCGGACGCCTCGATGCCGCGTTTGAGGTGGGGGCCGTAGACGTCGCAGACCGCGATGACTTTCGCCTCGGGCACCGCACCCGTGTATTTGATGAGATCCCATCCGCGCGTGCCGGTGCCGATATGGCCGATGCGAACGGGTTCCTTCGCGAGATCCGCGCCGCGCAATATGGCCGGGGCCGCGAGCGCCGCCGCGCCCGTGGCGAGGAAATCGCGCCGAGTGATCGAACTGCTGGTGGGCTTCATGGGCCGGAGTTTCTCAGGACGGCGGGCTTTTGCGACAGTCAAATCCACGGGCCGGGGGGATACTGGACACCGGGCGGAGCAGCGAGAGCACGATGGATGTGGCCAGGATGAGGGCTACCACGAGGAGGGAGACGAGGCTGTCGATCTTGTAGGGCGAGTGGGCCAAGAGCATCTTGATACCCACGAACACCAGTATCACACCGAGGCCGATCTTGAGGTAATGGAATTTGCCCATCATGCCGGCCAGCGCGAAATAGAGCGAGCGAAGGCCGAGGATGGCGAACACATTTGAGGTGTAGACGATGAAGGGGTCGGAGGTGATCGCGAAGACCGCGGGAATGGAATCGACCGCGAAGATCAGGTCGGTGAATTCGACCAGCAGGAGGACGACGAAAAGTGGCGTCGCGAAGCGGCGGCCTTGTTCCATGACGAAGAACCGGTCCTCCCGGTAATCCGCAGTGACGGGCATTATCCGCTTGAACCAGAGCACGACGGGATTTCGCTCGGGGTGGATCTCCTGTTCCCTTTTGATGATCATCTTGATGCCGGTCAGGATCAGGAAGCCGCCGAAGACATAGATGACCCAGGCGAATCGCTCGATGAGGATCGATCCCAGGGCGATCATGACGGCGCGCATGACCAGGGCCCCGAGGATGCCCCAGAACAGGACCTTGTGCTGGTACTCCCGGGGGACGGCAAAGTAAGAGAATAGCAGGGCGAACACAAAGACGTTGTCCATGCTGAGCGACTTCTCAACGAGGTAGCCCGTCAGGAACTGGACGCCCATCTGCGGACCCCCGAGCCACCAGACCCCGGCGTTGAAAAGCAGGGCGAGAAAGACCCAGGCCACCGTCCAGGCGATAGATTCCTTCAGGGAGATCACGTGCGCCTTGCGGTGGAAAACGCCGAGGTCGAGCGCGAGCATGGCGATGACGAAGAGGTTGAAGCCGATCCAGAGCCAGAGTCGTTCGGTCATGTGGACCTCAGCGGCGGATGATGCGCTCGCGGATTTCCGCCAGTCTTTGCAGGCGGCGGCCCGCCTCGCGGAGTGTATCCTCGCGTTTTGCGAAGTGGAAACGGATCAGGTGGCGCACCGGCTCGTGGAAGAAGCTCGAACCCGGCACCGCCGCGACGCCGATCTCGCGGGCCAGCCATTCGCTGAACCGCACGTCATCGTCGTCCGTTTCGAAGCCGGATATGTCGACCATGACGTAGTAGGCACCCTGGGGGCGCGTGTATTTCAGGCCCGCCGCATCCAGGGCGCCGAGAAAGATGTCGCGCTTGCGGGCGTAGTCGGCCCGGAGGCCCTGGTAGTACGTGAGCGGCAGGTTCAGTCCCGCGATCGCGGTCTCCTGGAGTGGTGCGGCGGCCCCGACCGTGAGGAAGTCATGGACCTTGCGAATGCCGTCGATGATCCGCGGTGGGGCGATGACGTGCCCGAGTCGCCAGCCGGTGATCGAATAGGTTTTTGAGAGTGAACCGCACGATATCGTGCGATCAAACATACCCGGGAGCGTGGCGAACGTGACGTGTTCGTGCGGGGCGTAGACGATATGTTCGTAGACCTCGTCGGTGATGACAAAGGCATCGAACTCCTCCGCCAGGGCCGCGAGGTGAAGCAGTTCCTCGCGCGCGAAAACCTTGCCGGTGGGATTGGAGGGGTTGCAGAGGATCAGCGCCTTCGGGCGCCGTTCGAAGGCCCGGCGCAACTCGTCGCGATCGAACGTGAAGTCCGGCGGGTGCAGTGGCACGTACAGCGGTTCTGCGCCGGTGAGGATCGTGTCGGCGACGTAGTTCTCGTAGAAAGGCGAGAAGACGATCACGCGGTCGCCCGGGTTGCACGCGGTCATCATCGCCGCCATCATCGCCTCCGTGCTGCCACACGTGACGACGATGTTGCGGTCGGGGTCCAGGTGCAGGCCGGTGAACCGCTCGTGCTTACGGGCCAGCGCCTCGCGGAATCCCGGGGAACCCCAAGTCACGGCATACTGGTGGGGCCCCTCTCGCGCGACTCGTTCTAGAGACTCGCGAAGTTCCTGCGGTGGATCGAAATCGGGAAATCCTTGCGAGAGGTTGATGGCCCCGCACTCGTTGGCGACGCGGGTCATGCGCCGGATGACGGATTCGGTGAAGAGGCTGACTCGGTGGCTGGTTGCGGGCATAGGTTTGCGGGTCTGGGGTTTGGGTGTGTAGAATGCCATCGGTTGATCCGGGCGCAATCGCGATCCTCGAAGGGCTTGCGCCCTTCGGCAGGCGGACCTTTGACGCGCCGGTCTTGACCGGCCCCGTCCCGGATCGCAGAGTAGAAACGGGTTCTGCGATGGATGCCACCGAGCAGATTTGGATGAACGGCGAGTTTGTCCCGTGGGATGCGGCGAGGACGCACGTGCTCGCGCACACGCTGCACTATGGCGCGGGGGCGTTTGAGGGAGTGAGGGCGTACCGGACGGACGAGGGCACCGCGATATTCCGCCTCGACGCGCACCTCGACCGCCTCTTCTATTCCGCGGCGGCGATCCAGATGCCGATGCGTTTCGACAAGGGGGCGATGCGTGCTGCCGCGATTGATCTGGTGCGGCGCAATCGGCTGAGCGAGGGCTACCTGAGGCCGATCGCGTTTTTTGGGTATGGGGTGATGTGTGTCAGTCCGGAGCAGGCGCCGGTGGATACGGTGATCGCGTGTTGGCCCTGGGGCGCGTACCTCCCGCACGAGATGGTCGATCTAAAGATCAGTCGCTATCCGCGCATCCCGGCCAACGCCACGGTGGCGGATGCCAAGCTGACGGGGAATTATCTGAACGGGATTTTGGCAGTAAACGAGATCCGGGGCACCCGGTACCATGAGGTGTTGCTCTTGGACACGAACGGGAACGTGGCCGAGGGTTCGGGCGAGAACATTTTCTTCGTGAAGGGCGGGGCCCTGCACACTCCGCAGCTGGGGATGATCCTGCCGGGGATCACGCGCGCGACGGTGATGGAGATCGCGCGCGACGAGGGCATACGCGTGGTCGAGCGCGATATTCGGCCAGAGGAGGCGTTCGCCGCCGAGGAGGCATTCTTCACCGGCACCGCGGCGGAGGTCACGCCGATCCGCTCCATCGATGACCATGTGATCGGCCCTGGCGAGGTGGGTCCCATCACGCGGCGGCTGCGCCAGATATATCTCGATGCCGTCCACGGTCGGAACGCGCGGTATCGGAGATTCCTGACGAGCGTGGGTTGAGGCACAGTGGGCACCGGACGCGGATGTCGGGGTCAACTCTCGATTCTTGACATCGGCGATCCCGGGCGCTGGTGACGCGACGTTTCTGATCGGATTTCGTGGCGTGAAGGGGTCAGGTTTGAATGGCACTGGTGCAGTGTTTCAGATGAATCTGAAATGCCCTTCGACCGAAATCCGGCGACATCCCGGGAAAATGTCGACACCCCATGACAGTGTGCCGTTTCGCGCGCACCGCTTTGCATCGCAAGAGGACCAGGCATTTTCATCCCCGCTGGTGTCGCCCTCGGACGGCTAGGCCGACCCGGCCCGCGAGGCCGCGGGCTCTCCCGGCGAACGTGTCGGAATCAAACGAGATCCCGCGCTCAGTTGGCGCGGCGTTTCTTCCCTTTGCCCTTGGGGGCGTCGGGGGGAGGCGTGCCCTTGGCCCATGTCCAATCGACGGTGTAGTCGTCGTCGGCGCCAGAGTCCTTGGTGGCGATGATCCAGTCATCGGTGGCCTTGCGGAGGCGCCTGAGGGCGGCCTGGTGGTCGGGGTTGTCGGACGTGGCGAGGTTCACGGTCTCGTGCGGATCGTTGAGGGTATCGTAGAGTTCTTCGGCGGGCATCGTGGGGGCGGTGAGAAACTTTTGGGCAGGATTCGTGAGTTTGCCCTGGGCGTCGAGTTCCTTGAGGAGATTCCACGTCGGGTATTGTTTGTTCTTGTAGTCGTTGCGGAGGAGGAAGGGGCGGTCGGGCGTGAAGTTGTGGATGTAGCGATATCGTGCGTCGCGTGCCGTGCGGAAGCGGAAGAGCGTCTCGTCGCAGCGGTCGCGCGCGCCGAAGACGACCTCGTGGGGGGGCTCGGCCTTTGGGCCGAGGAAGACCTGGCCCTGCATGTTGGTGGGTTTCTCGACGCCTGCGATGGCGAGCGAGGTGGCCGTCAGATCGATCGATAGCAGCAGGCGGTCGCTGACGGAGCCCGGTTTGAAATCGGGGGGCGGGGAAGCTTTCGCGGGCCAGCGGATGATAAGGGGCACGAGCAGGCCGCTGTCGTAACAGAACTGTTTGCCACGGACGTGGGCCTGGCCGTTATCGCCGAAGAAAACGACGATGGTGTTGTCGGAAAGGCCGTCCTTCTCCAATTGCGTGAGGATGAGCCCAATCTTGCGGTCCAACTCGGATGCGGCGTTGAGGTATTGGGCCCAGTCTTCGCGGACGACGGGATGGTCGGGGTAGTACGGTGGGATCTCGACCTTGGCGGGGTCGGCGATGCGCGGGGCATGGAAGGCCCGGTGCGTTTCCTGAAAATTGATCTGCGCGTAGAAGGGCTGATGAGCCTTGAGGTCGGCCCAGTCGTTCCCGTCGAATGGTTTGCCATCAACCTTGAAGTTCCAGTCGGTCTTGGCGGTGCCCTTGAAGCCGAATTCGGCGGGCAGGTCGCGGACGTTGGCGGTGAAGTAGCCGGCGTCGCGCATGTGGTCGGTGAGGAGCCGGACTCCCGCGGGCAGGCGGTAGTCGTCGTCGCGGTGCGAGCGGTGGTGGTGGGCATCGATGCTGGTCTGATACATGCCGGTCATGAATGCGGAGCGGCTGGAGGAACAGACGGGGGCTGTGGTGAAGAAGCGCGTGTAGCGGACGCCCTCGGACGCGAGACGGTCGAGGTTGGGGGAGCGGACTTCCCTGGTGCCATAGCAGCCGAGGTGCTGGCCGAAGTCCTCGGCGATGAGCCAGAGGATGTTGGGCCTGGGGGGTTCTGCGGCGGGCGCGGCGGGGGCGGCGAGCGCGAATGGCAGGGCGGCGAGCAGCAGGGAGGGTTTCATCGCGCCGCATTCTGGCGTTGATTCTCCCGGCGCGTCAATACGGGCGTGTGCATGGGCACGAGACCTTGGGCCCCGAGACGCTCGCGCGTTTGGCTAAGCCCGGATATTTCACAGCCATCAGGCAGTGAAATTCCGGGCTCTGGGAAAGCCGCGCCATGAAAACGACTTCGGAAGCAGGAAGGGTAGATTCACGGATTTCTCGCAGATGCGAAGTGTGTCCTGCGGTCCGGTGGCCTTCGGGAACTCTAAAAGGCCCTTTATCTAAGCGCGGTTTTCCTCTGAGCCTGCATGTTTCACGCGTTCGCGTGAAATATGGAGGCTAAGGGAGTTTCTGGGCAAGCGAGGTGCCGGGCAAAGAGAGAGCGGCGGTCCTTTGATTCTCGCCGCCGGACTTCCGGCAGGCGTAGAGCGTGCGTTCGGTGGCGATGTAGAGGGTGCCGTTGGCGGCGACGGGGGTGGTGTAGATGGCGCTGTCGAGCCGGTTGACCGCGAGGATCTTCTTTTCCTTGTCGAGGGCGAAGACGGTCACCCTGCCCTTGTCGTCGCCGATGTAGACCTTGCCATCGGCGACGAGGGTGGAGCCGAAGACGCCGGCGTTCAGGGCGTGCTGCCAGTACAGCTTGCCGGTGAGGGCGTCGAGGCAATACACATTGCCCGGATAGTCGGCGAGGAATACGAGCCCACCCGAGACCGATGCGCTGGAGAAGCTGCGCCGGGCCCCGAGAAACTGCCAGACGCGGCCGCTTTGCGTGATGTCGCCCTCGCCGGAGGGATCGATGCAGGAGAAGCAGCCAGGCCCATCGCCGTGCCGGCTGTCCTGTCCGACGGTGACGTACACCTTGCCGTTCACGAAAACGGGCGTGGCCATGAGTTCGCATGGCCCCTCGTGGTTTTTGTTGTAAGGGAGGGGCAGGCCATCTCGGAATCGGTTTTCCGGCGGGTTGCAGTCAAACCACCAGACGCGGTGCAGCACGCCCGGGGCCCCGTTCTTCCCCGGTTCGAATCGAGGGTCGAAGGCATAGCAGAGACCATCGCCGCCGCCCCACAGCACGAGCGGGCGATGGTTCACCACGGCCAGGGAGGGGGAGGACCATTCGCCGTGGAAGATCGAGGTGCCGATGGGCCGGTCGTTGACCGCGAGAAGGCGGCCGGTCGCCTTGTCGAGCACGATGAGGTCCGGGGCGTGTGGCGATGGGATTTTCGTGTGGCTCTTGTCCACGCCGTTGGAGGTGCAGACGATCACGACCTTGTCGAGGACGAGGATGGAGCAGTCCACGGCATCTTGTGGCCAAACGTCGAGATCCTTGACGAAATCGTAGAGCCAGATGATGTCGCCGTCGGTGGGGCGCAGCGCGACGGGCGGTCTGGGCGGCGGGGCAGAGGCCGGATCAAAACGACCGGGCTTGGCCGGGAGCAACCGATCATCGGCAAAGTAGGCCCCCTCATCCCGATAGGGTCCATCGTTGCCGTCGGCTTGGCCGCTCGCATCGAGGCACAGCACCTCGCCGCGGCTGCTGACCACGTAGATCCGGTCGCCTTCCACCGACGGCGAAGAGCAGACTCCGAGCCGGATGTTGTCGTAATTAAACTGCTTGTCCTGAGTTTTCAGGCGCGGCATCGAAAGGCTCCAGATGAGGCGTCCGGTGACCTCGTCGAGGCACAGGAACAGGCCCCCGCCCGTGCTGGGGATGCGGGGATCGTTGAGCCTCTGGTCGTTCGTCCCGATGAAGATGCGGCCGCGGGTGACCGCGGGCGTACTGTAGGTCATGAGTCCCAAGGGGGCGGACCAGCGGATGTTTTGGGGTGGTCGAAAGGCGACGCCCTCCGCGATATTGGTGCCGCTGCCACCGTCAAATGACTTGGGGAGGGCGGCCTCGCGGGCGATGAAATTCCGCTCGTTGTGCCCGCCCCATTGGGGCCAGTCGGCCGCGCCACACGTGAGGGTCGCGGAGAGCGAGCACGCCAAGGCCATGCGGCGACTCATGGCGCGGACAATAGCTTGGGCCGAGTGCGCGTCAAAGGTGGAATGACGTCTCACTGGACCCTTCGCCCGGGGGCGCGTGACGCCAAAGTTGTCTATTGCCCGTTCTGTGGCGCGTTTCGACAAACGAAGTGAATCGACCGCGATATGAGGTTAGGGGAGGGCCCGCGGCCTCGCGGGCCGGGTTGGCCCGGGTGTCGCGCGGCTGGTGAATCGCGGACGCCGGGGCCGACGTCCCTCCCAACTGAGACTGAGACGCCAGCCTGGAGGTAATGGTCTGGTGTTTTGAGACAGGTTCGGGTCGATGTCCCTCCCAGCGGTGGAATGTTGATCTGATCGGCTCTCCCCTCCGCGCGTGTCCCTGATTTGCCCGTTGGGTCTTGGGTCCGTGTTGACTCAAGCAAAGACGACACCGGGGCGTGATTTTCTTGGGCATTCGTTGACTCATAACTGACGACACCGGAGCGGCGGTGGTTTTGGCCCCGGCGAGGAGGCCGGAGCGCAGCGCAGGCCGACGAGGCGGGGCCAAGGGTTGGGAGGCCGCAAGCCTTCACGCCGCCATCCTGTTCTGGTGGGCTGGGGTCCATCGCAGGATGGCCCGTAACCGCGCTTCGATCTGGCGCTTCATCTCGAATGGATCCAGGGCGTCCATCTGGCGTTGCAGTGTGGCTATCTTGTGCGGCTCGACCGTGCCGCTGGCCTTGAGTCGGTCAAAGGGGGTTTGCGGCCTGTCGTAACGACGCAGGAGCCTGCTGCCCTCCCGGCGCTTCTCCACGAGCCGCATGGCCGGGCAGAAGAAGTTGCGCCACGGGTTCCAGATCTCGCGGTAGAGCGCGTCGAGCAACTCGGCCTGCCGCGGATCGCCCAGGCGGCAGTAGCCGACCAACTGGCGCACGTGGGTCCAGTTCTTCTGCTCGACCCGCGCATTGTCGTTCTTGCGGTAGGGCCGGGAGCGGGTGAAGGCCACCTTGCGCTCCCGCCGGTGGAAGTAGGCCACCAGATGGTGGTTGAGAAACTCGCTGCCGTTGTCGCAGTCAAAGCCCAGGATCGGGAACGGCAGATCGGCTTCCACCGCCGCCACCCGCTCGCAGACGGCGTGCCCGCCCTTGTTGAAACAGGCCCGGTTCTCGGTCCACTGGCTCAGCACGTCGGTGAAGGTCAGGCTCCAGACGTGGTCCCCGGCAGTGCTATCGCCGCAGTGGGCCACCGAATCGGCCTCTATCCAACCGGGGGCCTGGATGTCGCGGTGCTCCACCAGCACCGGGATCTGGGAGCGCAAAAGCGTGCCCGGCCGGGTGCCGCAGCGGGCCCGTCTGCCGGCCGCGGCCCGGTGTGGCGCCAGCAGCCGGTCGATGCTCGATGGGCTCATGCCCAGCAACCGGTCCCGCAGCCCGCCATCCAGCCGGCCCTTGCGGGCCTCGTAATGGGGCAGCCATAAAGGCAGCGCCGCCGCCAGGCGCTTGCCGCAGGGTTGCTCGGCGGCAAACCAGATATCCTTGAGAACCCGGGCCTCCTCCGGCCCGTAGCGCCGCCGTGGACCGCCGCGCCGCGAGCCCGCGCCCCAAGGCCCATCTGGCCCCCCATCAGTTTGATCGCGTGTTTGCGGCTCACACCGCAGACCTCGCACACTTCATCCAAGAGCCGGCCCCGACCTTGCCGGCCCCGACCCGCATACCGCTGCCGGGCCACCTTCAGAAACTCGTACCGGCTCGATTGGCTCATCTGAAATGACATCCTCCCGGTGTCGCCAGTTGTGAGGCAACGATCCAGAATGACCGCCTCCAGCACCCCGGCTCCGGTGTCGTTTCATTTGAGTCAATTCGGGGTCTGGTAGGGGCGATTGACAATGGTGGCACAGGCATTTAAGAAGATACGATGATGTCGTGGAGTCGGCAGGTGGCGGTGTGCGCAGTGGTGGCCGCATGGTGGGTCTTGGCCTCGCCCCAGGGGTTGGCCGCGGGGCCAAATTTCGAGCTCGGGAAAGTGACTGAGTATGTCAACGATCCGGAATACACCCGGACGCGCAACCTCGAGGACGACAGCCTCAAGTTCGAGAAGAAATACCACGAGTATGGCGCCGTGACGTCCGCGCAGAGGAAGGCCAAGCGGGGGCACTATTTTTACGTGAAGTGGCTGGCGAGGCAGCCATCGAAGGACATCAAGGTGCGGTTCGAGTATCGCCAAAAGGAGACGAAGGCCAAGGTGTACGCGCTCGAGGTCGATTATCCCGAGGCCAAGGGATGGAAGAGGAGCGTTTTCAGCGTCGTGGGCGACGCTTATGAGAAGCAGGGTCTGGTGACGTGCTGGCGGGTGCTGCTGATGCAGGCCGGGCAGGTCGTGGCGGAGAAGCGCTCGTTCATCTGGTGATGATGCGTGCGGGCCTAGGCTCGGCGTACCGGGATTCGCGATGTTCAGCCTGATGCAGCGTGGCGGCCTACTGATGTGGCCGATCCTGATCGGCAGCGTGCTGGCGCTGGCGATTTTCCTGGAGCGCCTGATTCACTATCGTCGGCAGACGCTGAACGTGGGTGAATTCCTCAAGGGGGTGTGCCATCTGGTGCGGCGTCGGCGATTTCCCGAGGCCCTCGATCGCTGCGAGGAGGCCCATGGGCCGGTGGTGCAGGTGGCGCATGCGGCGATACGCCACCACAGGTTGCCCCGGGCGGAGCTGAGGGAACTGGTGCAGGAGGTCGCGCAGTTGCAGGTGCCGCGGCTGGAGCAGCACCTGGGCGTGCTGGCGACGATTGGGCACGTGACGCCGCTGTTGGGATTGCTGGGCACGGTGACCGGCATGATACAGGCTTTCGCGCAGGTGCAGGCGAAGGCCGGGACCGTGACCGTGGCGGATTTGGCGGGCGGAATCTGGGAGGCGCTGATCACCACGGCGGCGGGGTTGGCCGTGGGCATCCCAGCATACATAGCGTACAATTATCTGGTGACGCGAATGCACGGGTTGGTGCGCGACATGGAGCGGGCCGGGATCGAGATCGTGCAGGCGCTGGGCGAGCATGCCCAGATCATCGATTTCGAGGAGGCGGCGGGCGAAACGGCGCGCTCGGTGGAGGGCACGGCGAAGTCGGGAGGCGCGTCGTGAAGGTGCAGTCCTCCGTGCGGCTGCTGGACGGCCCATTCAGCCTCGCGCCGCTCATCGACGTGGTGCTGCTGCTGTTGATATTCTTTCTGCTCAGTTCGACATTCGTGATGCAGCCCGGCGTGAGGATCGATCTGCCCACGGGTTTGACGGGACTTGGCAGCCCGCATGCGAGGCGGGTGCTGACGATAACGTCGGCCGGGGAAATCTATTTTGACGAGCAGGTGACGGACCTCGGGGCGCTGCCCGCGAGCCTCGAGGCATTTGCGCGCAAGGCGGTGGACCAGACGGTGGTCATCAAGGCGGACGTTCGGGTGCCGCATGGCACGGTGATGGAGGTATTGCGACGGGTGTTGGCCAGCGGCCTCGATGCGGTGGTGGCCTCGCGGGAGGGCGAGGACTAGGAATCTGTCGGGCTTAGGCCGACAGATTTCTCTGGCAAAATCGCCTGTTTGTTTGAAGGTGAACGAGTTAGACGAAATGGCAGGGCCCGAGGTCAGGGTGGTGATCGGACGATCCCTCTTGTTCCGCATGTGTCGCAAGCAATTAAGTGCCAGGCGGTTTTGCTTACTAGCAGCCTGGCGGACTTTCCAAAGTCCGACAGGCTGCTAGGGGGTGCGCCGTGGTGGGCATTCATCCGCTGGAGATGGTCTGGGGCTGGTGGGCGCCCCTAGAGAGATTCATTGGTCCCGAGAGGCGCCTGTTCAGCCTGTTGCTCATCTTATCGTTGGTGATCCATGGGGCGGGTCTGGCGCTGGTGGGTGTCGAGACTCCGCCGGGATCCACGTCGTTCCTCGTGGGTCCGACGGTGACGGTGTTGCCCCTTGCAGAGGCGGCAGGGGCTGGTCCTGAATCGCTTCGTCTGAGCCTTCGGCTCGAGGATCCGAGCGATATCGCCCTGCCCAGATTAGTCTCGCTGTTTGCTCACGCGAATCCGCCGGCGGCCGTGGCCGCGCCATTGGAACCGGCACAACCGGAGGTGCTTGCTGCCCGGCCTGTGCTGCCGGCAGAGATTGGTGGCCTTGACGCGATGGCCGCGCGGATGGCATTTGGGCGCCCCCATCCGGCGCAGGTGCCGCTGAGTGACCCGACGCCATCTGGGGCAGAGGCGCGAGTGCTGGTCGGATCCCTTCTTGCGACGAGGTTCGTGGGTGGTGCGCCGCGCCTGGAAGCCCTCCGCAGGGAGCGGCCATTGGATGGGCCGACGGTCTTGAGCGTTGGCGTCGGCCCCGAAGGGATGGTGCGGGAGGCCGTGGTCGTGACGTCGTGTGGGGCGCCCGAGCAGGACGCGGTAGCCCTCCGATTGATTCGGGGATTGAGATTCGCCCCGGTTGAAGACCGGGACACGGTTTGGTCGCCGGTGGCGTTCTACTGGTCTGAGGGGGGATCGGCCTCCGTGGGGGGCCCATGACCTTGGCGCCGCAGGATGCCTTTCATGTTTACGTGATCGGTTTCACGTCCCTAATAATACTCCCTTGGCTGGCGGGCGCGGTCCGTGCCAGGCGCCTCCGGTTCGAGGCCCGGCGGAAGGCGGAATGCCCGTTGTGCGGCAGGGTTGCAAACCCGGAGCCCGCTGTGTCGCGGGTGAAGTGCCGGGGTTGCGGCGTGTCGTTCGAGCTGAAGCCAGAGCAGATGTAGAGGGAGAGCGAAGTATGGCAGAGTGGATCGGGATAAACAGAAAGGCGCGGGTCACCTACGGGTTCGATGAGATCGCGCTGGTGCCGGGCGACGAGACGATCAACCCAAACGAGGTCGATACCTCGTTCCGCATCCCGCGCAAGAATGGCGACCACATCGAGCTTTCCATACCGATCTTGGCCAGCGCGATGGACGGTGTCACCGACGTCCGTTTCTGCATTGAGATGGGCAAGCACGGGGGCCTCGGCGTCATCAATCTCGAGGGCGTCCAGACCCGCTACGAGAATCCGTCCGATGCGCTCGATCAGATCGTCAAGGCCGATCCCGATCAGGTGACCTCGCTGATCCAGAAAATCTACACGCAGCCGATCCAGGAGGACCTGATCGCGAAGCGCGTCCGCGAGCTGAAGGCGGGGGGCGTGATCGCGGCGGTCAGTTCCATCCCGCAGAAGGCGGAGCGCTTTGCGGCGATCGCGCAGGAGGCGGGGGCGGATATCTTCGTGGTGCAGTCGACGGTCTCGACGGTTCGGCACATCTCCAGCGAATACAAGTCGCTGGACCTCGAGGCGTTCTGCCGCGACGTGTCGATGCCAGTGATCATCGGCAATGCGGTGACCCATGACGTGACCCTCGAGCTGATGGAGTGCGGGGTGGCCGGAGTATTGATTGGCGTGGGTCCTGGGGCGGCGTGCACTTCTCGTGGTGTCCTGGGCCTGGGCGTGCCGCAGGTCACCGCGACGGTGGACTGTGCCGCGGCGCGCGATTATTACTTCAAGCAGTCGGGGCGGTACATCCCGATCATCACTGACGGCGGCATGTCGAAGGGTGGGGACGTGTGCAAAGCGCTTGCGTGCGGGTCGGACGCGGTGATGGTGGGTTCGGCGTTCGCGCGGGCCGAGGAGGCCCCGGGCAAGGGCTTCCACTGGGGCATGGCGACGCCCCACGCCAACCTCCCGCGTGGCACGCGGATCCGCGTGGGTGTGAGCGGTACGCTCAAGCAGATACTCTTTGGGCCCGCGACACAAGATGACGGGTCGCAGAACCTCGTGGGCGCCATCACGACGTGCATGGGCAACGTCGGGGCGAGCGACATCCGGGAGTTCCAAGAGACCGAGATCATCATCGCGCCCGCCATCAAGACGGAGGGCAAGCTGTTCCAGACCGTCCAGGGCGTCGGCATGGCGCGGCGATAGGTATCCGACGGGCGTCGGGCGACAAGCGTCTCAAGGGATCATGGAAGTCATCGGCATCCTGGATTTCGGGTCGCAGTACACCCAGGTGATCGCGCGGCGGGTGCGCGAGTGCGGTGTCTACACGGAGATTTTTCACCACGCGACGAAGGCGCGGGTGCTGCGCGAGCGGGGCGTGAGGGGGATCATCCTGTCGGGCGGGCCGGCGAGCGTCTACGCGAGGCGTGCGCCGAAGATGGATCCCGCGGTGCTGGGCCTCGGAGTGCCGGTGCTCGGGATCTGCTATGGGTTGCAGATGATAGGCAAGCTGTTGGGCGGCGCGGTCGCGCGGAGCGACCACCGCGAGTACGGCAAGGGCACGATCAAGTTCCGGGGCCGGCGGTCGGAGTTGTTGGTGGGGGTGACCGCTGGGTCTCAGATCTGGAACAGCCACGGGGATCGCCTTGAGCGGTTGCCGGAGGGGTTCCGGGTGGCGGCGGTCTCGGAGAATTCGCCGTATGCTGCGGTCGAGGACACCGGGCGGCGGATCTTCGGGCTCCAGTTTCACCCGGAGGTGTCGCACACCCCCGAGGGGAAAAGAATTCTATCGAATTTCGCGCACCGGATCTGCGGGTGCCGGTCGGAGTGGACGATGCGCAACTTCATCGAGCACACGTGCGAGTCGGTGCGCGCGCAGGTCGGTCGGGGCCGCGTCATCCTTGGTCTGAGCGGCGGCGTGGACTCAAGCGTGGCCGCGGCGCTGCTGCACGAGGCCATCGGCGACCAGCTGCACTGCATTTTCGTGGACAACGGGCTCCTGCGCAAGAACGAGGCGCGGCTAGTGGAGCAGCTGTTTGGCAAACACATGCGCATCCGCCTCAAGTGCGTGGATGCTTCGAAAGGGTTTCTGCGGTTGCTTCGGGGGGTCACCGACCCCGAGCGCAAGCGCAAGATCATCGGCAACGAATTCATCAGGGTATTCGAACGTGCGAAACGTTCGGTGGGCAGGGCGAGGTTCCTCGCGCAGGGCACCCTCTACCCCGATGTCATCGAGAGCGTGTCGATCGGCGGCAATCCTGCCGCGCTTATCAAAAGCCACCACAATGTCGGCGGGCTACCGAAGGACATGGACTTCGAACTGGTCGAACCCCTGCGGCAACTTTTCAAAGATGAGGTCCGGCGGGTGGGCGAGGAACTGGGTCTTCCCAGAGAGATCGTGTGGCGGCAACCGTTTCCCGGCCCGGGGCTCGCCGTCCGCTGCCTCGGGGAAATCACCCCGGAAAAGCTGGAGATCCTACGCAACGCGGACTGGGTGGTCATCGACGAGATGAAGTCGAGCGGTTGGTACGGCAAGGTCTGGCAGTCGTTTGCGGTGCTGTTGCCCGTCCGCAGTGTCGGGGTTATGGGCGACGAGCGTTCTTATGACTACACCATTGCGGTCCGTGTCGTAGAGAGCCAGGACGGCATGACTGCGGATTGGGTCAAGCTGCCCTATGAGCTTTTGGGGCGGATCTCCAGCCGCATCATCAACGAGGTCAAGGGCGTCAACCGCGTGACCTTCGACATCACATCCAAGCCCCCGGGCACCATCGAGTGGGAGTAATCGGGGAGGCTCCGCCGCGTCGGCAACGCCACCGCCTCCCGCCAGGAATCGCGGTGGCATGGCCGATCCGGCCCGCGGGGCCGCGGGCCCTCCCGGGAGGCGATGGTCGAACGCGTGCGGGTCGTCTGCAGCCGAAGCCTGCCCAACGTGAAAGTCGAGATCGGCCTCGACGGAAAACATTTTGTCGAGGTGTGTGACTCGGGTGGTTATCCCGCGACCGAGGACGTGCTCGATGCCGGTCTGAAGTTCCTTCCGCAGAAAGCTCGCTATGCGCGCCTGATGATCGGCTGAGGGGTAGCAATCCGTTGCGACTCCGTGCATTGCCCGCACGCCGCACACCATCGGGCGCCTGTCGGGGTGACGCCTTGTGCCGCCGCGGCGTGCGATCTAGCATGCTCGCCATGGGAAAGATCCTGCCGCTGGTTGCCGCGTGCCTTTGGGGACTGTTGCCGGCGTTGCGTGGCGCGGTGGAGCCCAAGGGCGCCGATTCCGCGGCCCGGATCGTGAGGATCGGGCACTATCAGTGCGCCTGCCATCAGGGCGACTTCGAGGCAAATCTCGCCACCGTCCGGAGGGGCCTGGACCAGGCCGACGACGCGAAACTGGACATCGTCTCATTTCCCGAATGTTTTCTCACTGGGTACTACCTGAAGGAGGCGGATGCCCGGGCGAACGCCTTCGCGGTGAACTCTCCCAGCATGAAGAGGGTTCTGGCGATGAGCGTTGGCCGGGATGTCGTGATCCTGGTTGGTTTCAACGAACTCCGCGGCGACAAGCTCTACAACACGGTGGCGGTCCTCGAGCGTGGCGAGTTGCTCGGCCGATACAGCAAGGCGCTGCCGTACGAGGGCTACTTTGAGCCCGGGAGAGAGTTTCCCGTTTTCGAGAAAAAGGGTCTGAAGTTTGGCGTCGTTATCTGTTCCGATGGTGGTTACATCGAGCCGGCGCGCATCCTGGCCCTGAAGGGCGCGCGGCTGATCTTTGCGCCGCACTTCAATTTTGTCTCAGATCCCGTGGCACACTATGTGACGGTGCGGCACGATCACATCGCCCGTGCCGTGGAGAACGGCGTCTATTTCCTGCGCGGCAACAACATCGTCGATGGCGCTCGGCTCGAGGGACTACGCGACGCGGGCACCGGCTACGGCGACAGCTATCTGTTGGATCCCAACGGCGATATCGTCGCGGCCGCGGGCCTTTCCCACGAGCGTCTGATGACTTACCAGCTGGACTTGGATCAGAAGTATCGCGCCCCGTGGAACCGCCGGAGCATCAAGTCCGGCGTCGAATTGATGGAGCCGCTACAGAAGGCGCTCGAGTCGCATCGGGTCTCTCCGAAAAAGGATTGAGCGGCGATGCTGGTGTTCGGACGAGCGTGAGCCGTCTCAAAGGTCTGGGCGCGGCAGTGCCCATGGGTCGCGCATCGGGCGCCACTCGAGCAGCCGGTTCGCCGCCTCATCGTTGAGGAAGTGCTCGGAGGCCGGATCCCATGCGAGTTTCCGCCCGAGCCTCACGGCTATGAGCGCGAGTTGGCAGAGGGTGTCGGAGCGGACGGCGGTCTCGATGTCGCAGATGGCGCGCGCGCGGTTACGTATCGCGTCGATGAAGTTGCGGGTATGATCATTGCTGGCCGGCAACGTGATGGGCATGGTGCCGCACCTATTCCCCGGATCGCGCAGGAGATTCTCGTCGCTGGCCTCGATCAGGCCGCGTTTGACGTGAACCCACCCGGATTCGCCGACAAAGCGTATGCCGTGAGCGAATCCCGGGGTGCCTTCGCTGGCAAAGATGACTGGCGTGGCCCGCGCAAATTCGAATCGGACTCGCCATCGCTGGACCGCGTCAAAGGCACCCTCTTTGGGGAACTCGCCGTTGCCCTCAATCGTGCGGGGGCCGGTCGCGTCGGTGCCGTTGCCCCACTGCGCGATATCCATGTGGTGGATGCCCCAGCAGGAGATCATGCCCAGAGAAAAGTTGGTGATGTTCTCGTGGTTGTCCCGCTTGAGCTTCTCTTCACAGAACGGGGTCATCGGCGCCGGCCCGACCCAGCGGTCCCAGTCCACCCAGTCGGGCACGGGTTGCTCGGCGAACGTGGGGCCGCTCTTGCCGCCAGGCGCACAGACGAGGATCTCCCTCATTTCGCCCAGTCGCCCATTGAGGGCCAGTTCACTCGCCCAGCGGAATTTCAGGTCGGAGCGCTGCTGCGTCCCAAACTGGAAGACGGCGCCCTTCTTCCGGACCGCATCCCGGACGATCGAGGCCTCGCGAAAAGACATGGCCATCGGCTTCTCATGGAAGATGTGCTTGCCGCGCAGGATGGCGTCGGCCGACGGGATGCTGTGCCAGTGGACGGGCAGGGCCATGAGCACCGCGTCGATAGAGGGGTCGGCGTTGAGTTCCCTGAAGTCGGCATGGATCTTGACGTCGGCGCTGCCGTAGCGTTCCGCGATGATCCTCGAGGCCCTCTCGATGTTGCGGCGGTTGACATCGCAGATGGCGGTGACGCGCACGTCGTCCTGTGCGAGGAAATTGCCCATGTCGCCCCGGCCCTGCGCGCCGACGCCGATGACGCCGACGGTGATCTTGTTCGAGGGCGGTGTCTTGCCGGGGCCGCCGAGGGCCCGTCCGGGGATGACATGGGGCGCGACGCCGGTCGCGAGAAGGCTTTTGAGAAACGAACGGCGCGTCGGGCTGCGCGGTGCAAAGACTGATGCGCTCATCGGGTGATTCCTATTTGCCGAGCGTGAAGTCCGGGAGCCTGACGATCCTGCCACCGCGCAGCGCGGACTGGTGCGCGCAGAGGCCGACGCAGGTCCAGTTGGCCGACTGTCGCGCGCTCGGGAACGGATCGCGGTCCTCGGCCACGGCCGTGGCGAACTCGTGGGCCAGGTGCGGGTGGCTGCCGCCATGGCCGCTGCCCTGCGTGAAGCTCAGGTGCGTCTTTTTGCTGGCGTCGTAGACGCCGCGTGTCGTGTACCTCGCGATGGCGGAGGGCAGGAGCCGTGCGTAATCCGGGCATTTGACTCTTTTCGGGATCTTGGGCTCGGGGCGCTTGGCCGTGTGGATGATCAGGGGCTCGTGTTCGATCAGCGGCCATTCGACGGATTTCTTGCTGCCATAGACATCGAAGCTTTCGCGGTATTGCCGCGCGGTGTCGAAGAGCGAGCGGTAGATGCGGGCGCTGAGGTCGGAGTCCCGAAATCTGATATGCGTCGTCTCCACTGCGAATGGCGAGTCATATTGGCCGATGAGTTCCTTGCGGATCGTGCCCGAACCGAAGCAACTCACGTACTCGGCATCCTGCCGGAGCAGGCCCGCGACAGGGCCGACGCAATGCGTGGCGTACCACATCGGCGGCAGGCCGGGCCAGTAATTCGGCCAGCCATCCATGTCCTGCTGGTGGCTGGCCTGAAGGAATTGGATCTTGCCGAGTTCGTCTCTCTCGTGGAGTTCCTTGATGAAGAGGAACTCGCGTGAATACACCACCGTCTCCATCATCATGTATTTGAGGCCGGTCGCCCTCACTAGCTCTACGATTCTTCTGCAGTCCGCTATGCTCGTGGCCATGGGCACCGTGCACGCCACATGTTTGCCGGCTTTCAGCGCTGCGATGGACATCGGCGCATGGTCGGGGATGGGCGTATTGATGTGGACCGCGTCGACGTCGGGGTCTCTGAGTAGGCGTCGGAAATCGGTGTGGCGGCGCGCGACCTCGAAATAGTCGCCCACGGCGTCGAGCTTCCGCGGGTTTCGCTGGCAGATGGCAGCGCAGCGGGTGCGGGGATGCTTTTGCCAGATGGGGATAAATTCGGCCCCGAAGCCTAATCCGACGACGGCCACGTTGATCTTGTTCCCGGAGGTTTTTGCCATGCGAGCAGTCTCGCCGTCCGCGGAGGGTGCGGCCATGAGGTCTTGCGCATTTCGATTGAGGTTTTTTGAGGCGTGGCGTGGCCATTGCCGAAGGGAGAGCGCGCGCTTATGCTATCGGCGTGGGTCGTGCGCCCGGCTCCATGAAGAAGGTCGCCCTGCTGATCGAGACGTCCAACGCGTACGCCCGGGGGCTGCTCCGGGGAATCGTGGCGTACATTCGAGAGCACCGACCGTGGTCCCTCTATCTGGCGGAGCACGGGCGGGGCGACCATCCTCCAAAGTGGCTCAGGGGCTGGCGGGGCGATGGCATCATCGCGCGCATCGAGACGCCCGCCATGGCCAACGCCCTGCGCCCGATGAAGGTCCCGGTCGTGGACGTCAGTGCCGCGCGTCTGATCCCCTCTCTGCCATGGTTCGAGACCGATGATCCCGCGTTCTCGCAAGCGGCCTTCGAGCACCTGCGCGAGCGGGGCTTCACCCGGTTTGGCTACTGCGGCGATCCTCGCTTCAACTGGTCGCGCTGGCGCGAGGAGCATTTCCGGCGCGCGGCCGAAGTGGAGGGAGCCCAGTATTTCGCGTACCGGCCCGCGCGGCGGTTTCCGCGCGATGACGCCGCGCAGGTGGAGGACATCGCGCGTTGGCTGCGCAAGCTGCCGCGGCCGATCGGGATCATGGCCTGCTATGACCTGCGGGGGCAGCAGGTGCTTGACGCGTGCCGACGCTGTGCCATCGCGGTGCCGGACGAGGTCGCGGTCATAGGCGTGGACAATGATGAATTGCTTTGCGAGCTGTCACACCCGCCGCTGACCAGCGTGATCCCCAACACCTATCACACGGGCTACGGCGCCGCAGCCTTGCTGGACGAGCTGATGTCGGGAAAGAGGCTGCGCGCCGAGACGCACCTCGTGCCCCCGGTTGGCATCGCGACACGCCAGAGCACCGACGTGGTTGCCATCGAGGACCGCCCGGTGGCGATGGCGATGCGGCACATCCGGGAGCACGCCTGCGATGGCATCAACGTCCGGGACGTGCTGCGTGCGGCACCCCAATCCAGGAGGCGCCTGGAGGGGGCTTTCCGGCGCCTGTTCGGCCGCACACCCCACGAGGAGATCCTCCGGCTGCAGCTCGACCGCGTGAAGCAGCTGTTGGTCGAAAGCGATCTGGCCTTAACGGAGGTTGCCGAGCGGGCCGGGTTTGCCCACGTCGAGTATCTGAGCGTCGTATTCAAGAAGCGGTTCGGGATGCCCCCGAGCCGCTATCGTGAACGAAACAGGCCCGGCCGATCGGGCAGGGGATTGTATGCTCTGGGCGATGGGCCTTGATTCTCCGATCGCAAAATGGGGGGCGGCGGACCAAGCCGACTCTGGGGCAACGGCTGGGGAGCCTCAGGGCGTGATGATCGTCGGCCTTCTTGCTTTCAGCGTGACGGGCCCCATCAGGCCGGAAGGGAGGGGTGGCTCGCTGGGTCCCCTGAGGCAGTTGAAGAGCGTGGTGACCGCCTTCACCTCCAGTTGATTTTCTCCGTGCTTGAGGGCGGACCGCAGAGAATACTCATGGCGGCCATACCACCGGACTCCCAGGGGCACCCCGTTGATCGAGGCCTCGGTGAGGCACTTGGGCGCGTCGCCCAGATCCAAGAGAAGAGAATCGTCCTCGGACTTGTCCCACGCGAAGCGGGCGCGGTACACGGCCTCGCCGGCGAACCGGTTGAGGCGTTCCTCTTTGATCTGGTGCAAGTCGGTCAATTCGAAAGGCGCCACCTCAAACGCGTCGCCGTTGGCCGGGTCGAAAGACGCGGACCACGGCCCGGCGATGTGCTGGATCACGATCGGCTCGACCGGCATCTGTGGGCTGGGGCCGCGCCATGCGCTTCCTTCGCCGGTCACCAGGAGCAACGAACCCGCCGGCGGCAGAAGAACGAGCACCCGGCCTCGGCCGTCAGCCGGGAACTCGCTCCTGCAGCCGCTCTCCGGATCCCAGCGTTCGACTCGCCTCAAGCCGGATGGAAGCGCGGCGTGGGCTGTGACGTCGGATGTTGTCGTGTTGACAAAAAAATACAGTTCGCGCCCATCCTCGTGGCGGTAGTGGATCTGGTAGAGGCCCGCCCGGGGGTTCTCGTATTGCACCGATCGCGAGATTCTGAGGTCCGCCAGCAGCCTGTCGGCCCATGCGAGACATTGCTCGGTGCTTGTGCTGCTGCGCCACTGATTCATGAGATTCACCCAGGACACCTCCCCGTCAGCGCCCAGCGATCTGCCGGGCGCATTGCGGGCAAAGACGTTCGCGGGATGCTCCCGCAATAGATTCTGGACGATCCCTCGGATCTTCCGGTCATTGGCAGGGGCGTCTTGCATGCCTGGACTGCGTTCTGGGACGCCACCAGCGAACACGATCCTGCCGCCGGCCCTGGCGTAGCGATCCAGGGCGTCGGCCGTCGCCGGGATGAGCGTCCGCGCCCCCAGCACCACGAGCGCATCGTAGCGCATGGGTCCGAAGGAGATCTTCCCATCAGAATACGTGGCTTGCTGGAGAACCTGATCGCTCACGTAATCCGCGTTGGCCCCGCACTGGTTGATCCACCGCCAGACCTGATGCGCCCAGGGCGGATCGAGCTGGAAGGGGTTCCGGTCAAGGCCGGCCCGGCCCCACACATCCGATGTCCGGAACAGCAGCGCCACCTGCGCCACGGGTCGCGAGGATTGAAACACCGCCGAGAGCCGGGCGTTGTAATCCATCCACCGGCGCATGTAGGGCCACCAGGGATTATGCTCGCTGAAGTAGGTGCCGTACTGGCTTCGTCCGGGGAAAGGCTCGTTGGCCGGCGAGTAGCAGAATCCATGCAGGAAGCTGTGATTGATGCCGCAGACGAAGTTGAAGTCGTCGGCGCGCTTGAGCATGTCGAGCGTCTCCTGGAACATGCCCTCCACGACGGTTGCCGCCTCAGTGCTGGCGATCCGTCGGCCGGCCTGGTGCGCGCCGGATGAAGTGTACTTCTGCCAGACGGGCCAGCCGTGGACGTCGGGGTCGCGGCCGGCGGCGGGCCGGGAGAAAAGCCAGTTATTTCCCTCCGGAATGTCCGGAATGCGGTAGCCGTCCTCGATGCCATAAAACCACGGTGAGCCGTAGGCCTGCCATCGGCAGAGGACACGATTCTCGTGACACCAGCGATAGAATGGATGGGCCAGCCCATCGAGAAACAGGTCGGTCAGCGTCCGACAGTAATCGTAGCGGACCCGGGCGATGGTCTCGTCGAGAGGTCTGGCGGCGGCGGTTGGCGGCGCCTTCCGGCCGCCCGGCATGTCGAGCACGAGCGGCAGGTAGGGCATCAGGTCGTAGCCGCATCGGCGCTCGAACTCTTCCGGTAGGTTCGGGGTCCAGTTGGCCTCGCTGATCTCGATGCTGTCGCAGTACATCGCCCGGAGGCCGTTGTCGAGCCGGCCGCCAAGCGCCGGCGACACGCGGTCGGCGAAACCCTTGAGATAGTTCTCGATTGCCCGCGGATCGAAGTGGTCGGGCACCCTCCCGAATTCGGGCTGGCTCTTCACGCCGGCCGAAAGCCGGACGATGTATAGGATGTGTCTGCCCGCGGGCACGTCCACCCCGGGCGATCCGTCGCCCGCAACTGCGGCGGTGACGTCCCTGGCTTCTTCGATTTCATCGATCGGCTCGGGTGCGAGCTGGGCCAGCAGTATTCGCGAGACCACCTTCTTTTCCGCGTTGCGACGCCCGCCCCTGGCGGCTTTCCCCCCGGTCGGCCCTGGAAGCGCAAACTTCGCGGGTCCATCGATGTGATGGATCTCAAGGTTGACCTTGTGCAGGCTTTGCTCCAGCGGGACCCAGTCGCCGCGAAACGGCCACGTGGCGTTGGCACTCAGATCCAAGAACATGGTCTCCCGCCGCGCCGCATCGGCCGCCGCGCGCAGCAGCACCAGCCATTCCGGGCTGAGATAGGCCGGATCGCTACGCCAAGGGATGATGTGGGCGCCGCCCAGCCCCGCCTCCTTCAGCACGCGAATTTGGCGGCCCATCTCCGCCGCCGTGAGCCCGCCCTTCCACCACCAATAGCACGAGGCCCTGGCCTCGGGCGGTGGATTCCGGAACGAATCCCACAGCACGTCGGTGCCCGGTCCGGTGGCCTGGGCGGACACGGCAGCCGCCAGCGCAGCCAGCGGCGCGGTCGCGATCCGAAACTGCTTCATGGTCATGACTCCGGCAATGGATTCAGTCGGCGGCGTGTTTTGGCGGCGGCACCAAATCCGGGCGAAAGGGCTGCATTTGGTGATGCCCTCGTTGGGATGTGCTCGGAGGTACATCCATCGTTCCGAATGTCCGTTCTACTGAAGCTGGCGCCCGCCCAGCTTGCGGTAGTTTTCGATGGGGTAGACCGCATAGGCGCAGCAACGGAGTTTCATTTTGGCATCCTCGCCGAAGCGCAGGATCGACGAGGGCGACAGGGTTCCCGTCGTGCCGTGAAAATAGAAGTGCGTCTTCCATTTCTTGGGGATGCGGTAATCGTCGATGCGGATGGTTGTGCCGTCCTTGAACCTCATGCTGATGGCGTACGTGGTGTCGAGGTCCACGATGAAATCGGCGGTGTGGTGGCCGTCGCCCTTGCCGCCGGTGCGGGAGAAGGGCTCGGTCTTCTTCTCGACGACGGTGCCGTCTGCCGCGGTCAACTTGACCGTGGCGCCCTCGGCGACGGAGAGGTCCACCCTGTAGTCCGACGGATCCTCGTTCAGCCGCATGCCCGTGACGACGATCACCGCGCGGTCCTCTTTGTAGGCGGCCTCGCGAGACTTCTTGGGAGGGGCGGGGTGGAGCAAGGCGGCGGCCAGCGACATCGTGACCGCGAGGCAGATTGCATGACGCATCCTCATGGGTTTCCTCATTCGAAGACGATCTCCCTGCCGACGGTAACACCCTTCAGAAAATCGAAATAGTTGTTGCAGTTTTGGCTGGTGATCCGGGAGCCGTTGATGATCAGGTTGCGAAACGTCACTCGGCCGATGGGTGCGTTGGCGTCGCCTTCGAGCCCGAATGTGGATTTTCTGGCGATGTGGGGGGTGGTCACCGTGACGTTCTCGAAGAGGACGTTCTCGTATGCCGGGCCACCGCCCTCGGCGCGGACTGGCATCAGGAATAGGAGGGGGACAAAGGGGGCCTCGATCAGGAAGTTCCTGAAGACGGAGTTCCTCACGCTCCCGCGCGAGATGTTCACCGTCTGCCTGCTGGCGGGGTTATTGAACGCGATCACCCGAAGGCCATCGACGACGCAGCCGTCGGGCTCGCGGATCCAGAGCGGCTCGGCGTTGTTCAATTGCCAGACGGTATAGTTGCGCACGCGGGCTGGGCCACCGACCTTGAGGTTCGTGTCGGCGGCCATGACGAAGCAGTCGTCGATGTGCCAGCCGTCGTACGGCTCGGATTTTGGCACTTCGCGGGTGAACCCGTCCGTGTTGCCGTGCCAGGCGCCGACGACGGCCACGTCCTTCACCGGCGCGGTCGAGTGGCTGATGTGGTTGTGCGGGTCCGAGATCTGAATTCCCTCCATCCGGACGCCCTTCTCCAGCGTGGTGAAGTAGGGCTCATCGCCCCAGCGCTGCTTGGCGCCCGACATCGTCCCGCGCCCGCGCAGGAGGGCCATTTCGGCAATGGGCGGGCGCCGCCTGTCGGCGCTGAAGATGCCGTAGACGTAGGACCCGCCGGCCAGGTAGGCTGTCTGCCCGCTCTTGAGCACGATGTAGTGGTTTGAGTCCTCCGGGTTGAACTTCGAGTAGTCGTGCACACCGGGTTCGAAATAGATGACCTTGGCTCTGGCGAAATCGTCAATGCCGCGGGGCTGGCCCGGTTTGAGTACGAGCGTGCCGGGCGCGCCTTTGTCAGGAACGCCGGTCTCGGGCGCCCGGGCGAATAGGAAAAGCGGGTTGCGATAGCCCTCAAACGCCTGTTTGGGATCGGCGGCCTTGAGCCTTTCCAGAGCCTGCAGGTGGTTTGGGACGATCGCGATCTTGGCGGGTTTGGCGAGCGTGAAGCGTATCGTATCGCTTCCCGCCAGCCGACAGTTGATCCCCAGGCCCGATGGAAAGATCCCGCAGCTTTTCAGGGGCAGGCCCAGGCCGTCGAGGGGCCGCTTGACCTTTACCTCGACCTCGACCGGCCCTCCGGAGAAATCGAAGTGCGTCCACGAGTGCGCGTAGGTGTCGCGGTTATCTTCGGGGCGCTTGTACTCGTTCGAGTGGGTGGTCAAAAAAGAGAGTTTGATGTACCTCCCCTCGGGATCCAACAACTTATCCACGGGGCGGTTATAGGAATGGTACGTGAACGGCTTCCACGCCTTGCCGTCGGCCGTGACGCTCACCTCGTAGTCGGGGGATGGGGCAATCTCGCCGCCCGGACCATTCCAGACGATAATCCGGTCGCCCGCGATGGCCGCGCCGCCGATGGCAGCGACTGCAATGAGCGTGACGATTCCTCTTCGGCCGAGGGTTGTTTTCATGGGTTCTCGTTTGGAAGGGAGGCTTTCACGGCGGTACGGCCCGGTAGAAACGGCGGGGGACGGTGGGTGCGTCGGGGTCGATCAATTGGAGCGCGCACCCGGTTGCGGCGACGGATTCCCATGGGGCCCAGTCTAGGAGGTTGGTGGAGGTTTCTATAGTGTACCGGTAGCCGGGCGTCCCGCGGAAGTATAGTACCAACCCGTCGGGGGTGGAGGCTGAGGCGGAGAGTTCCGGGTGGGCGATAGGAATGCCTATTTGCATGACGCCGTCGGCAATGGTGCCGCGTTTGTAGAGCGAGACGCCCTGGGGATACGTGATGGTATTCGTCGGTTGGCCTGGGAGGGCTTCCACCAGCGTCCAGGACTGGGCGTTGGTTCCTTCGTCCGCCTGCACGAGCGCGTTGGCCATGAGGAGGTTGGCGCAGTCGCCGTTGATTTCGATGTGGCCTTCCCCCATTGGGAGCGCGTCGCGCATAGCACCCGCGCCGTAGAGCGCGAAGTTCGTCGCGTTGTCGAGGAGCAGCATGGAGCACCCGCCCTCGCGCTTCCATCCGAGCCAGCGGATATTGGCGGAGTTGCGAATCTCGGCGTCATATCGTCGCTGGTCCCTCAAGCCACCTTCGAGGTTGAATCCGTAGAACCAGAGGGGCCGGGTGGTGCCGGTGACTCGGAGCGAGCGGTTCTGGCCGCCAGAGGGATAATCGTTCTTAACGTTCTCACGCCCGAGGCCCTCCGGGAAAAAGAAGTGTCGACCGCCAGCGTTTCCGCTGTAGCGCACGCAGGTGTAGAAGTTCGAGTTGATAGGCGGGCTGTGGTCGTACGGCCATTTGCCGCGCAGGTTGAATGTTTCGGAGGATGGACCTGCTCTCCAATGATAGAAGGTGAAGGGGTTCCGGTACAGGCTGATATCAGTGGTGATCGAGAGGTTGCCCAGGTAGGTCGTGGCATCGGCGTTGTCCTCGGTGCGGATGATATCGGTGGCGGCCGTCGGACGCCATGTCGGGTGGGTGCGTAATTCGCTCACGTAGGCTTTGGCAGCGCCGAAGAGCATCGTGTTGTGCCGCAGGGTGAGCGTATTCGTCAGCAGGAAGGCGCCGTATGACGTGCCGGCCGTGTTGAATTTCGGGATGAAGACACGCCCGTGGCCGGCGGCGCTGGCGTCGTCGATGGCCTGCTGGATGGCTGAGGTGTCGTCGAGAGTGTCGCCGGGGACGGCGCCGTAGGGCGGATCGGTCACGACGAGGGTGGGGGGGCTTCCAACGCCCTCGTAGGTTGGCATCCCGTGCCATGGCAGGTGGCGAGAGAGCAAACCGTGTGGTGGTGGGCCACTGTTGGGAATTACCATCTGTGCGCGTTCGGCATTCCTGTTGGTGACCCCGTCAATCATGCTGAGGGTCGTGAATGTCCATTTCCCGCCGCTTGTGGTCCGCTGGTCGGTGTATGAGTATTCGTCGATGCGGCTCCATGGGCCTGAGCCGGTGATCGAGGGCAGGGTCGTGCTCTTGACCAGGCTGGTTACGCTGCCCACGTACACATTTCGCAGGTAGAGGTTCTTGCCACCGGGGTTGGTGATGGCGGCGTTGGTTGACGGGCCTCCGGCGATCTCGATGCTGCCATCCAAGAGGGTCATGATATTCCAGCCGGTGTTGTTCGGTGCAGTGGAGTCCTTCACCTTAAACGCGGGCGCGTCGGCCTTCGTGATCTGGAAACCCGCCATGACCAGTGGCACAAAGTCGTCGTATTCGATGGCGGCGATCGACTGACCCGACAGCCGGGCGCCAAACACCGCCGAGCCGGAGCTGCCCACTGAGGGACTGGTGTTGATTCCGTAGCGACCGCCATCGACCTCGATGTTGACCGCGCCCCAATGAGCGCCTGGCAGTCCGTAGAATCCGGCGAACGCATTCGTTGCGCTGATCCGGACGTTGGCGATCAGTGAGCCCTGACACGCGGGAAAAGATACCCCCACCGTGCCGGGGTGGCCGTTGCAGTCGATGTCCAGATTGCGGAGTTCCCAGTTGAAGAGGTAGTCGGAGTTCACCACGTAGCCCGTGGGCGCCCCCAGCGGAGTCGAGTCGGGCGGATCCACCTGAGGAGCATTTGGGTAGTTTGTGGACTGGTAGAGGCGGTAGAGCAGCATCGGCCGTGGGATGCTTGTGTTGTCGAAATCTTTCGCGGGCGCGGATGCCAGCTTGATGAGCGGACGCGGTCCGATGCTGGACCCCTGAAGGATGTAGATGTGCGACTGGCACGGGTTGGCGCCGAGGGTGACACCCCCGAATCCGTTCGTGCTGCTGGCCAGGTGGAACGCCCGGCAGCGAAGCGAGTCCGAGATGACATAGGTGCCCGAGGGAAACAGGGCCACGAGATTGTTGCTGTAGGCATCGTCCACGGCGGCCTGGAGGCCCGCCAGCGAATCGCCCGTGCCGTTGGTGTCCACGCCAGGATAGTGGGTGACCACCAGAAAGCCGAGCCTATACCGCGGGTCGTCTTTCGCCGACTGGGGGATCACGGCCATGACCGGAATTGAAAGGCACGCCAGTCCGAATTGGATGCTAAGCAGCAGCGGGGAAAGGTGCGCGATTCCGACCGTGGAAGGCGGTCGCGCTCTTGGCTCAAAGTCTGCGCGTGAGGGGCGTGTCATTTTCGAACCAGATGGTGATGTTCCACAAGTTCCTGGATGGCGCCGGGTATGCTCGGGTGCCGACCGTGCGCACGCCATGAGGTTTTGCGCCTTTTGCTTGATGTTTTTGACCGCGATTGGCCGCGGCGTGCCCCCATCGGGTCGGTCCGATTCGATCAGGGGGATGGGAGGGCGGACTGCGCCCATGCGGAGGTCTCGCGATTGGCTTCGCCGATGATGGCGATGTTCTCCTGATCGGGGTGTTCCGAGGCATCGCGGAGGCCGCGGTTGCGGGCGCGGTTGCGTAGGTAGGCGCCACAGAGATGGGCCCCCACGCAACCGGGATTGGCTCGGAGCGCGCGCAGGGATTCGGCATACCATCGCCCGTCGTTGCGGAGGATCGGTTCGCCCGTGGCGAGATCCTTGGCCGGGGCGGTTTTCGCGCCGTCGGCCCACAGCACGGGCATCCCGGTGCGCGTGTGCCAGTCGGCGAGGTTCTTGGCGGGATCTTTGAAATCCTGGAAGCAGAGGATGGCCACAAAGGGTCTTGCCGCGTTGACGACCTCAATGGGCAGAGGCGCGTTGGCCTCGTATCGGTCGCCGAGGATCAGATGGTGCGGATCGTAGCGCCGGATCGCATCGTGCGTTACCTGATAATAGCGCGTGGCGAGCGCAGACAGCCCCTGGCGGCCCATGTCGGTCTTTAGCTTTTCGGGGTCGAAAAGCGGGCCCTTCCAGTGGTTGTCGGGCCGCGTGTGGACCCACATGGGGCAGTCGGTGTAGAAGTAGCCGATCAGTTTCGGGTCATCGGCGAATCGGGCGCATTGGCTGCGGGCGACGTAGTCGCACCATTCCTCGAAATCCTTGGAGAAGAAGTCCGGGTGGCGCGTCTCGTTTTCCCACTGGTGGATTTCCGCGAACGGCAGCAGATGGCAATAGGGGATGCCGAGCCACTGGTATTCCTCGAAGGTGAAAGAGGGCGAGTGGCGATGGATTTCGTGGCCCCGGGTGACGACCTCCTGAGTCCAGCCGACGGTGTTGAATCCCCACGCGCGCAGGTCGGGCGCCACGGACTCCCTCAGCCAGCGCTCCCGCGAATTGCCATATTTCTTTCGCCAGATATCGCCGTTGGGGGCATAGCGCAATGGCGAATCGTCGATGTGATTCAGGCCGAGCGAGAAGAACGGTGCGCCCTCTGGCGAGAACAACCACCAGCGGCCGCCGCGTTGCTCCAAGGTGAAAAAGGCGCTCGGTGCAGGCGCTCCGCCGCGGCCGGCGGTGGGACGCGTCAGGCAGGATGTCAGGAGGGACGATGCCGCAATGAAGCGCCGGCGGGTGATGGGGCGGCGGAGGTTCATGCTTTGATTCCAGCCTAGAGGCTGAACCCCAACACGGTGCCTCGGCAAAACAAAAAACCACGGCTGGCGGCCCGGGCGTTCGCGACCGACCTTGACCGGGAACCGTGCAACGGGTAACGGGTTACACGTGAGATCGATAGAGAGACCTGCGACATTTGGCGCGGGTCGTTGACAGGAGATTATGCAATGATATTCTCAGTGACCGTTCGGATGTCTGGGGTGCTTGCGGCGATGGTGTGGGCGGCGCTGTTGAGCAGTTGCGGCGTGGGGAGCGGGGCCGGATCACCGATGGATCTTACGTGCGAGCACCGGAGGGATCCGATCGGTTTGGATGATGCTGCTCCGAGGCTTTCGTGGCGCCTGGATGACGCCCGACGCGGGGCAAAGCAGACGGCGTACCGGCTTCTGGTGGCGACGACGGCCGCGGCGTTGGCGAAGGACTCTGGGGATCTGTGGGACAGCGGGCGGGTCGCGTCGGACCAGTCCGTGCTGGTGCCCTACGGGGGGAAGGCGCTCGCGAGTCGGCAGCGCTCGTATTGGAAGGTGATGGTTTGGGATGGGGAGGGGAAACCTTCCCCCTGGTCGGATGTGGCCTTCTGGGAGATGGGACTGTTGGGGTTTGGTGATTGGCGCGCGAAGTGGGTGACGCCGCCTGATCTTGAGATCGTGGACCGGCCGATCCCGACCGGAAACTGGTTGCGGCTGCCGGTGGGTACGATGTTCTTGCGCGCGGCGGTAGACTTTCGAAAGGATCCGGAGCCGCACCATGGCCGAGTGGCGTTGGCCGCTGACGCACCGTGTGAAGTTTTTTTGAATGGCAGACCCGTTGGGCGGCTGGATGATGTTTCGAAGGTGGCTTGGGTGGTGATGCCGAACGGATTGCGGCAGGGTGAGAACGTGGTCGGGATCCGGGCGACGGCGGGCGCGCTCTCGCGCGTGGCGACGGGCTTTCGGGTGACGCGATTCGGGGGCGACCGCTTCGAGTTGGGTGCCCCGAAATGGGCGTGCGCGACCGAGGCGCCGAAGAACTGGGCGCAGCCGGCTTTCAACGCGTCCGCCTGGGCGACCGCAGAGGACAGCGGCGAGGCCTGTGCGTTGAAGCAAGAATTTGACGGGCCGCGGCGGTCGCAGTTGATGCGGCGAGACTTCGAGATCTCCTCGAAGCCCGTGCGGGCGCGGGCCTACGTGACGGGTCTGGGCGGATACGAGATGCAGATCAACGGCGAACGGGTGGGGCAGGACATCTTCACGCCCGGGTGGACGCTCTATGACAAGCGCATCCAGTACCAGACCTATGACGTGACAGGCTTGGTGAGGCAGGGGCGAAACGCGATCGGCGCGTGGCTCGGCAACGTCTGGTGGTCCAGCGGCCTAGGCTGGCTGGGCGGCGAACGTCATTCCAAACCGGGCGAGAACCTCCGGCTCCTGCTGCAACTGGAAGTGGAGTGCGAGGATGGATCGAAGCAGGTTGTGGTGTCCGATGGCGAGTGGCAGTGCGCGCCGTCGCCCATTCTTGAGGACACCCTTTACCATGGGGAGACATACGACGCGCGCCTGGAGCAAAAGGGCTGGGACCTGATCGGTTTTCGCGGCGACGGCTGGAGGCCGGTGCTGATCGCGGGAGACCCTGACGCGCGGCTTTGCGCGGAGCGGGGCCCGTCGATCCGCGTGACGCAGGAACTCGAGCCGGAGAAGATCACCGAGCCTAAGTCCGGCGTGTACGTGCTGGATTTTGGCCAGAACCATCCGGGGCGTCCGCGGCTCACGGTACGGGCGCCTGCCGGCACGAGAATCACGATGCGGCATGCGGAACTCCTCGCGCCAGACGGTCGGATCGACACGATCAACTATCGTTCGGCGCGCGCGACGGACGCCTACGTGTGCAAGGGAAATGGCGAGGAGGTGTGGGAACCGCGATTCACGTATAGGGGATTCCGGTACATGGAAGTGACGGGCCTGCCGAAGGCCCCGGGCAAGCGGACGATCGTCTCGCGCGTGCTGCACACCGCGGGGCAGATGGCCGGTGAGTTCGAATGCGGGGACGCGCTGATCAATCGCATCTTGGGCAACGTCCGATGGGGGCTGCGCTCCAACCTGCACTCGGTGCCGACCGATTGCCCGCAGCGCGACGAACGCCTCGGGTGGATGGGCGACGCGCAGGCCTTTGCGCCCACATCGATGTGGTTGATGGATCTCGCGGGATTCTATGGGAAATGGATGCGCGACGTGGCCGATTCGCAACAGCCGAACGGGGCGACGACGGGCGTCTGCCCCATCATCGTTATCGGGCGCGATACGGACGCGCGCTCGGCTTGGGCCGACGCGGTTTCGATCATCCCGTGGCGAGTGTACGAGTACGCCGGCGACAGGAGGATTCTCGAGGAGAATTACGGCGCGGTCCGGCGATGGGTAGAATACATGCGCGGCAATCTGACCGGCGGCCTGTACGAGAAGCCGACGTGGGGCGATTGGGTGCCCGTGCGCGATCTGAAGGCGAACAAGGAGATCAAGACACCGCATGAGCCCGTGAGCGCGGCATACGGTTATCTCTCAACCCGCCTTTTGGCGCGGATGGCCGAGATACTGGGCAAGGCCGATGACGCCAAGACATATGGGGCACTGGCCGACGACATGGCCGAGAAATACAATGCCAAGTACCTGAAACCCGACGGTGGCTACAGGGCCGAGACGCAGGCGGCCGACGTGTTGCCCCTGTACTTTGGCATCACGCCACCGGATAAGCGCGCGACGGTGGCAAAGAGCATCGCGGATGATGTCGTCAGGCGCGGTGGACATCACACGACCGGGTTTCTCGGGACACCGCTGATTCTGCCGCTGTTGGCCGACGCAGGCTATCCCGATCTGGCCTGGCGGATCGTGAGCACCGACGAGTACCCGTCTCTTGGTTACATGGTGAAGAAGGGGGCGACCACGATCTGGGAGCGTTGGAATACCGATCGCGAGGGGCCGGCGATGAATTCGCACAATCATTTTGCCTTTGGCTCGATGGCCCAGTGGTTTTTCGAGGGCCTCGCGGGGTTGCGTCCCGATGACGCGCAGCCGGGATTCAAGCACACGATCATCCGGCCGTATGTCGTGGGTGACCTGAAATGGGCGAAGGCGAAATACCCGTCGCCATATGGGCGATTGCTCAGCCACTGGGAGCGGCAGGGCGATGATTTGCACCTGCACGTCCTGGTTCCACCGAATGCGACTGCAACCGTCCTGCTGCCGACCTTTGGAAAGCAGGGCCTGAAGATTACCGAGAGCGACAAACCCATCGATGGCACCGCCGAAGCCGACCGCATCAGGGTCGAGATCGGCGCCGGGGAGTACCGGTTTATCGTCCACGGGCTCGGATCGCCGCCTCAGCCCGATCGCGGGATCGCGAAGGCGGAGTGACACTGCCGAGAACGAATCCTGTGGGGTGGTCGGCCTTGGCCGCCACCCGCTGCAGCGACGCCGATCGGGATACTCATTCGTAGCGGCGAGTACCGCGGGTGGCTGAAAATGGGACGTAGGAGCGCGCTTGCGCGCGATTCAAATCGCCTGCAAGCAGGCTCCTACGGCCGGTGTACTGGAATTCTTAAGCTGGCCATCCACACGCTCACGCGTCCGGTTTTCTGATCAGATACCGCGATGTCCAGCGGCGGTCGCGGCGTTGGATCTCGGCTGGGAGTCTTTCGTAGGGGATGATCAGGCCGCGACAGTTTGCTTGGCCGCAGGCGCATTCCATGTCCCAGGTGGGGTGGGACGTGAACAGGGAGTAATCCGCGGTGATCTCGTCGCCGGGGAGGATGTTGGTGCGGGCGAACAGGTCACTGCCATCGACATGCGCGCTCGGCGCGCAGCTGTGATTCAGGTAGTGGCCGAGGGAGAACCTCCTGGGTTCGATGAAGAGCGCGCGGCCATACTGGATCGCGCGATGGGTGAGGCGCTGATCCGACGCCCGGATGCGGATGCCCTCGATATGAAACAGAAGGGTGCCCGGGGCGTATCGTTTCGTCGCGAAGATCCCGCGGCCATCCGAGGGGGATTCCTCTATGACGAAATCACCGAGCTGTCTTGGGAATCTCACGGTGTGGCGTAGCGATCGGGCTTTGGGAAATCCTCTGGGCTCTCTCCTGGCCAGGGGACCGGCTGTCCGGTGGAGCGCACCACCGGCATCGTCGCGTTGGCTTCCTTCAGCAAGGATGCCAGTTCCTTGGCCATGGCCGTGCGGCGTGCGGGTTCCGCGTCGGCGAGGTTCGTGTTTTCTCCCAGATCGCTGGCGATGTTGAAGAGATCGTAGCTGCGATCGGTGTGGTAATAGATCAGTTTCCAGTCGCCTTTCCGGAGGGTGCTGGACGGTCCGATGCCCGGCCCTTTGGGGCCCCAGCTATTTGGGAAATGCCAGAGCAGGCTTCGCTCGGATGTCGGTGTGTGGCCCCGGAGGAGGGGGACGAGGCTCAGGCCGTCGATTCGCCCCACGCGATCATGCCAGTTCTTCGCGCCCGCCAATTCGAGAACCGTGGGGAAGATATCTTCGATGATCACTGGGTGCGGGCAGGATGAGCCGGGGGCGGTGACGCTGGGCCATCTCACGATCCATGGGACGCGGATGCCACCCTCGCGGGCGGAACCTTTGCCGCTGGAGAGGGGGCCGTTGTGCTTGTGCGGCGTGCCCCCGCGTCCGTGGGCCGACAGGCCTCCGTTATCCGACAGGAAGATCACGACGGTCTGTTCCGCGATCCCGTGAAATTCCAAGCGATGCATGATGTCACCCAGGCTTTTATCCATGCCCTCGACCATCGCCGCGTACATGGCTTCGATCTCGCCGAGGCCGGCCGCGCGGTATCTTTCAACAAATCTCCGGTCTGCGGCGAAGGGCACGTGTACGGCATAGTGGGCCATGTATAGGAAAAATGGCTTGCGGTCTGCGATCGCGCGATCGATCTGGGCCATGGCCTCGATCGTGAGCGCCTCGGTCAGGAAAATGTCCTTTCCGTGGTACGCTTCGAGGCCGGGCACATCCCAGATCCTGTCGGCCTTTCGCCACGCCCCGCTGAAGTTCTGCTCCCCGAGGTAACTGCCGGGCCCGCCCGCCGCGTGGCCGGCGATGTTCACGTCGAAACCCAGATTGCGCGGGTCGGCGCCTGGGGTTCCCGCAGCTCCGAAATGGGCCTTGCCCACATGAATGGTCCGATAGCCCGCCTGTTTCAACAATTCGGGGAGGGGCGTCGCCTGGACCGTGCGAGCGATCCCCGGTCGCGGGCTTAGACCGTTCACGTTCCAGCCGGGGAAATCGAGGGTGGGGTGTTTGGCATCAGTGCCCGTGTCCATGCGCAGCGTCCAATTGGTGACGCGGTGGCGCGCGGCATTGAGGCCGGTCACGAGGCTGATGCGGCTAGGCGAACATACGCATGAGGCGTAGGCCTGCGTGAACTTCATGCCCGTCGCAGCAAGCCGCTCCATGTTGGGCGTGCGGAATTTCTTATTCTGCGGTGTGCGCGACGCGTGGAATGCCACGCTCGTGTCTTGCCATCCCATGTCATCGACCAGGAAGACGACGATGTTTGGCCTGTCGGATGGCCCGGTTTCCGCGGGCGAGGCGGTTGTAAGCGCACCGAAGAGCATGAGTACGAGCGCGATAACTCGTCGGGAACCACGCATCATTTCATTTTATTCTGAACAGCCGACCATGTCACGGTCTCAGCGGGGGGTGGCGATATCCGCGTCATCCGCGGTTGACGTCTCGGGTCGAGCTGTCGGGCTTCCCAAAGTCTGGCGGGCTGCTAGTGTCCCGCGGCCATGCTCACGTTGACCCAGATCGGAAAGCGCTATGGGGCGCGCGTCCTTTTCGAGGACGTGAGCCTGGCGGTGAATTCTGGTGACCGGGTGGCGGTGGTCGGACCCAATGGGGCGGGCAAGTCAACCCTCTGCTCGATCATATTGGGTCACGAGACCCCAGACTCGGGTACGGTCGCCCTGGACCGGCGGGCTTCGGTGGGCTATCTGCCGCAGGAGACGTTCGCGAGCAGCGACGAGTCGGTGCTGGATCTCGCCATCGGTGTCTCGCCCGAGCTGGTGACCCTGCGCGGGATTTTGACGGCTTGTGAGCGCCGGGGGGACACCGAGGGTGCGGCCTATCACGAGGCCCATACGCGCTATGTGGAACTGGGCGGATTCGGACTCGAACCCAAGGCCAAGCGCGTACTGAAGGGCCTGGCCTTCCGCGAGAGCGATTTCTCGCGATCTGCGAGGGAACTGAGCGGTGGCTGGGTGATGCGGGCGCACATGGCGCGATTGCTCGTAATGGAACCAGACCTGCTGATGCTGGATGAGCCGACCAACCATCTTGACCTCGAGTCATTGGTCTGGTTTCAGAGTTACTTGGCCTCGTATCCTGGGGCGATCCTGATGATATCCCATGACCGCGCCTTTCTGAATGGGTTGGCGGATACGGTGGTGGAGATCCGGGGGGGGCGCATGCGGCGCTACCGGGGCAATTACGACTCGTATCTGGAGCAGCGGGCCGCGCGCGAGGAACAGCTGATCGCGGCCTACAAAAACCAGCAGGCCGAGATCGCCCGGCTGCAGCGGTTCGTGGATCGCTTTGGCGCCAAGAACACCAAGGCGACGCAGGCGAAGAGCAAGGCGAAGCAGATAGAGCGCATGGAGAAGATCGATGCGCCCGAGGAGGAGGACAGGGTCATCCGGATTCGGTTCCCGCAGCCACCGCGCAGCGGCCTGAAGGTCGTGGCCCTGAAGGGCGTGCACCACGCATATGGTGACGCCGTGGTGTATCGGGGGATCGATTATGCTGCGGAGCGCGGACAGCGGACGGTGTTCGTGGGTCCCAATGGCGCGGGCAAATCCACGCTCTTGAAGATATTGGCGGGCGTATTGCCCGTGCAGAGGGGCACGCGCACCCTGGGGCACAACGTGGTGGTGGGCTATTACTCCCAGAACAGGGTGGAGACGCTCGACCCCGCCAACACCGTGCTGGAAGAGGTGCAAGGAATCGCCCGTCCCGTGCCCGAGGTGGAGGCCCGCACGGTGCTCGGGTCCTTCCTTTTCCGTCGCGATGATGTCTTCAAGAGGGTCGGGGTTCTGTCCGGGGGCGAAAAGTCCCGTCTCGCGCTCGTCAAGTTACTGCTTGATCCACCGAATCTGTTACTCATGGATGAACCGACCACCCACTTGGACATGGCGAGCATCGATGCGCTGATCCATGCGCTGGGCCAATACAAGGGGACCCTCCTATTCATCAGCCACGATGTCTATTTCATCCGCTCCCTGGCAACGTCGGTGCTCCACGTCAGCGGCGGCGAACTGAGGCCGTACCCGGGGGGCTACGACTACTACCTCGACCGGGTGGGATCGGCATCGGCCCGCGCGGGCCTGATCGCGGGAGGTGGCGCACGCGATGGCGCAGTGGGTGGCGTTGGGGCCACGGCCGGAGGTGGAAAAGAAACGGGCCGGGAGCGCCGGCGTCGGGAGGCGGCGGAGCGCCAGGTGCGTTCGATGGCCCGCAAGGGAGCCCAGGACGAGCTGCACCGCGTGGAGGGAGAGATCATGCGACTCGAGGCGCGCCAGAAGGAACTCGCCGGGATCCTGGCACAACCCGAGACTTATCAGGCGGGGACCGATGTCGTCGGGATCAACCGGGAATTGGGGACGATCACGGCGCGGCTCGTGGAATTGGGTGCGGAGTGGCACCTGGCGGCCGAGGCCGTCGAGAACTTGGGCTGATGCCGCATTTGAATCTAGGGGCGCTGGGGGCAATCTTGCGATGATGTCGCCAGATCTGAGAGTCTGTGTGGCGCAGTGTGGCGCGTACGAACCGGGATTGCTGGACGCGGCCGTGCGGGAGTGCCTTGAGCCGATTGGCGGAATGGGTGCGTTCGTGCGCCCGGGCCAGCGCGTCTTGCTCAAGCCAAATTTCGTGGTGGCGAGGCCTGTCGAGGAACCGTGCAACACGCACCCGGAATTCATCCTTGCGGTGGCGCGCGGCGTGCACGAGGCCGGGGGTGAGCCGATCGTGGGGGACAGCCCCGCCATTGGAACGGTCGGTGCCGTTGCTCGGAAGCTGGGCCTCTGCGAGCGCCTCGGTGCGGCGGGTGTGCCCCTGGTGGAATTCTCGAGAGGGCGGCATTTTCATTCGGGCTTGGGCAAGTGCACCGTGACGATCGCGCGCGAGGTGAGCGAGGCGGACGCCGTCATCAACCTGCCGAAGCTCAAAACGCATCAGCAGGTCGGAATGACCTGCTGCGTGAAGAACCTGTATGGCTGTGTGGTGGGGCGCAGAAAGGCATTCCTGCATCTTGTCGGCGGCGGCGACGGCGCACGTTTCGGCGGCATGCTTTTGGATGTGGCGCAGCTTGTCAGGCCGAGGTTGAACATAGTGGATGGTATCGTCGCGATGCATCGGGGCGGGCCGATCCGGGGAGAGGCCATCGATTTTGGCGCGGTGTTGGCGGGAGCTGATCCCGTCGCCGTGGACACCGTCGCTTTCCATCTTGCGGGGGCGGATGCCGGCGCTGTGTACAGCCATCGGGCGGCCCGGTGCTCGGGCGCAAGAGGGGCGTGTCTGGAGGAGGTCGATCTGCGAGGGGTGCGGCTGGGTGAGTTGCGTTGCCCGAGGCTTGAACCGCCGGCGATCATGGTGCCGTTGAACTTTTCCCCGTGGCACATCCTGTGGGGCTGGTTGAGGCACCGGTGGCGAACGCGATTTCGACGGGCCGCGGGGGCGGGGAATCCGACATAGCTGCCGGACCGTCCAACGACTTCCCTTCTTCGCGCCGTTCTGGCCGGGCCTTGCTTGTGCGCGTGGTTGCATATTCCACGCGAACGCGTGAAACATTCAGATTACCGGGAGAGGGTTGCGGCTCCAGACATCGTGGGGCATTATGGTGCGATGTTGAGGGAACGGCTGGCGCTCTTGGTTCTATTTGGCGTGGCATGCGCGGCGTATTCCGATCCGTGGTGGCACACGCCAACGGCGGTCGTCTCACAACCGCAGGGCGTCAATTTTGTGGCTGCCGGGGCCGGGGCCACGCGCGGCGCGGGTTATCCTTCGGGCTGGTATGGCTATTGGGCCATCGATGACCAGGATCGGATGGGGCAGTCGCGACGCGTGTTTGAGCGCGTTGGGAAGGCGGGCCTCAAGCGGCTGATCTACTTTGATTCTGGGGAGGTCGGCGATTACGCGGGATTCTTCGGGGCCGACGGCAAGATGCTCTACAACGGGTGGAGCATACCGTGGTGGAAGGGCGAACCGGTGACCGCGCGATGGTTTGGCCTTGAGGCGTTCATGGCGAATGTGCCCTGGTCGCCGTGGCCCACCGCACAGGCCTACGGTCTTCCGACTTTCACATTTCCGGATGGGCGTCCCGCCGCCGACCATCTCTACGACGCGCTCGCGCACCGCGGGCTCGATGGAAACTGGGAATTCGATTTCTTTGCGAACAAGGGGGTGACCGATGACATTGCGCGGAAGACCGGCCTGGACCAGATCAGCACCTCGCAATCAGGCCGCGAGGACATGCAGGGGAAGAGCGGGTGGCGAACGACCCGGCTGGTGCACGTGGACTTGACCAACCCACAGCTTCGCGACTACCGCCGCGCGGAACTCACGCGCATGATCGAGCGCGTCCGCCCGGAGGGGGTCCATATCGATAACCACGGTGACGTGCATATCCTATATCCATCGAGGACGGCCTTCGGCACATGGGCGACCCATCGTTTTCCCGACTGGCTCAAGGCGAATGCGACACCGGAGCGCTTGCGTGGACTGGGCATCGACGATCCGGACAAGTTCGACATCCGGCAGTATGTGATCGCGAAGTCGGCCGATGCGTCCGACAAACCGGCACAGCGCGCCGGCCGGCTCCGTGATCCGTCTTGGACCGAAGACCCTATTTGGCTCGCCTTCCTCATTAGCCATGTGGACGCATCGCTGGATTACCACCGAGGCGTTTTTCGGGCGGGCAAAGAGGCCGCCGCGCGGGCCGGACTGGACCTCTTGATCTGCGGAAACGTGGTGCCCTGTTTTCCAGGCCGGGCGCTGATGCGCGGCGCCTGTGACATCGTGCATTTTGAATGCCGCAGCGAAGGCCGGTATGGGCCGTACCGCGCCACGGGTCTTCCCCCATGGGGTCGGATCGGCGGCCTGGCGCGGCTGGGCGCAGCCATCTCCGAGGCCGGTTACTGTTGGCCCAGCCAGTACGTCCCCAAGCACCTTTCCGGTGCAGGGCACGAAAAGCTTCACGGGGTGCTCGCCTTCGACTGCCTGGCCAATCGCGGCATCATGGACTACGGCCACTGGTACCTCGACGGTTACTCGCCCGGCACGGAGGCGAGCGCGGCCCACGTCAATAGGTTCGTGCGCGCCAACGCCGGTCTGCTCAAGGGTCGTCACTACCTCGCCGACGTGGGCCTCGTCTATTGCACTTGGAGCGAAATCGCAACCATAACGCCCACGATGCCGATCACGGCGCGCTATGCGGATGAGTATTTTGGATGGGCCGCGTTTCTCGATCACCACCATGCCCAGTGGGATCTGATCTTGGCCCAGGATATTGCGCAAGGGGGACTCGCGAGGTTTCCTATCATCCTGCTGCCTTCCGTCTCGGTCCTCACAGATGCGCAGGTGGCGGCGCTGAGGCAGTACGTGGATGGGGGCGGGCGGCTCATCGCGACCGGATTGTCCGGGACGCGCGGCGGTCCCGGTGATTGGTTGATGCTCCGCTCGACTGGCGCGCTCGAGGCCCTGCGCCCCAATGCCCGGGTGCGCATTGACGGGGGCCTGCCCGGCGCAGACTACTGGAACAAGGATCGCAATCCCGCCGCATCGAAGAAGATGATGGACTTGGTTTCGACCGATGACGGGTCCGGGCGGCTCCAGACTGACGCGCCCGCCACGGTCTCCGCGCAACTCAACATGCTGGAGGGCGAGAAGGCCCTCGCGCTCGACCTGACGAATTTCGATGTGGATCCCGCGACCGACGCGCGGCGCCCTGCGGCCCCGTGTCGTGTGACGCTGCGGTTGCCGAAACCCTTTGCGGGGCGCGCGCTACGGGCGCGAGGGCTCGCGCCGGGCAGCCAGATGGGGTCCCGCGAGGTGACGATTGCTCCCCCGACGAGCCCCGGTCCCGACCTCGCGACTCTGGAGATTCCGCGCTTCGATGATTTTCTAATGGTGCTCATCGAGCCGCGATGATGCCGTTGGGGTGCCGCGATCTTATCGTTGGCCCGAAGTGGCGGATCCTAATGGCAGCAAGAGTCTGATTTTCGAGTTGAGCATGTTATTTCGCCGGCGGAGTCGCGGTGGGCTTTGCGGTGAGAAAAAGTGAATCGAGTTTGGTGCCCTTTTCGCGCCCGCGAATTTCTAGGCGCAGCATGCCCTCGGCGAGATTGATGCCTTGCGGTTGCCCTTTCTTGGGACCCTGGGGTTCGATGCGGGCCCACTCCCATTTCGGGTGTATGCCGGTGTGCCATTCGATTGTTGCGGGTGGTTGTCCGGAGCGGGGCTGCTCCAAATAGACGGAGAACGAGTCATCCTTGGAAGTTGGAGCCAGAACGCGGCCCCAAAGGAAATAGCGACCGGCCTTGGGGACGTGGATCAGATAATTGGCGCGACCGCCGCCGCTTTGGTCGGCGCCCTTGGGCTCCGGCACCCAGATGAATCGCCCACCGGAGGCAGAGCTGTCGGCATCGGTGCGGATTTCACCCACGAGCAGTTGCGCCGCCTCCGCTTCGATGGGTGTCTCTGGCACAAGGGCTGTAGTCCCCCCGCGCTCGGCATCCTCGAGGAGTTTGCGATAGCGCGCGACGGGACCTGCAGAGCCGACCAGTTCGCGACCGATGTCGCGCCCATCGACGGCCAGCAGGGCAGCCTCCGCGCCCGGTTCCGCGCCCTCGATCGCAGTCCGCTCCTCCTTCGCGACACCGACCGCAACGCGCAGGGGGCATTGGAGTCCCTGCACCCGAGCATCGAGTCGTTCGCCATCGTGCCGGACATCGACCTTTGATGAAGCGAATGCCGCGCGGAATCTAGCGAAGGCCGCATCGTCTAGGCCCTCGGCGGCGCGGATCCAGATTCCGATGATGCCGCGGGCCGCGGGCTTGGATGCCGCGTGCTCGACAGTGAGCCTCGCGGCACCGAATTTGTCGCCATCGGCAATCAGGGCCAGGGGAGCGGACTTTCCATCTGATGCAGTCCGGACGATGAAACGGATGCCCGCCGCCACGTCGCCGGAGCGGAGGAACACGGGCCGTTCGCCGTCGAGTTCATGGCGGCCCTTGAGCGGGAGGGGAGCGGCCGAGGTGGCGTCCCAGACGCTGGCATTGGTCGGAAAGAAGAAGTGCGAGAACAGGCCGTCGATCTGTTCGTGGTGCATGAAATGTTTCGGGTTTGATGGATCGGCGGTGGCGAAGAGCAGCACCTCGGGTCCGCGCTGGACGCTGGCGAGGAATGGGTTTAGGTGCAGGGATTTCTTGTGGCCGCTGGTGCCCTCTGCGATTTTAGATTTGCCGTAGGGGTCATTTCGTGCGTCCATTAGGAAACTGGCGACGGGCGTGTTGATGTCTCCGGGAAGATTCAGGACGAGGGGTTTGTCCATGTTCCAGTAGGTGGCGGCGGCAGAGCCGAGGCTGAAGTTGTGCCCTATGTGTTGGGCGGCCATCTCCCAGGGTTGCTGGCCCCAGCGCTGGCGCACGAAACGCGGGGTCCGATCGGCGAGCGCGCGCATCTCGGCGGGGGGCGTCCACGAGGCCAGTTCGTCATAAGGGTCGGTCGCGATAGGCTTGCCATCTTTGAGCCAGCCCTGGCGACGGAGTGCGATATCGAGATGGCCGCGGCCGGTGAGATAGTCGTAGTCGCGGCTATGCGCTCCGCCCAGGCGCTGGGCCGGGGCAAACCAATTGGCGGCGATGTCGGTCCAGAAAAGCCGGAGCGCGACGTCGGCGAGTTTCTTGCCCTCATCGCGCTGCGCGAATCGGGCGATGAGCCCGAGGCAGTGGACGTCAACGCCATAGTATGTGGGGCTGAGGTATTCGTGGATGCCCGATTCCCAGACATGCATGAGCCACCGCTCCAGCATCTGGTAACCTTCCGCCGCCAGGTCCGCACGGCCGGTGGCCTCGCCGATGGCGATGCAGTTCCACGTCTTCATGAGGAAGATGTTCGTGTAAGACTCCGACACCCGGTGGAGGCGAATCCCTTCTATCGACAGGGTGATAAGCCTCTCCAGTTGTTCCCGGGCCTTGGGAGTGAGACGGTCCCGATACAGTTTCCAGATCAGCACGCCGCGCTCCATGCTAAACTCGACGGCGTTGCGATCCCCCGGTTTCTCGTTGAACCAATACCACCGGAAATTGCCATAGGTGGGGCTGGCGGGATCCCGGTCCTGCATCTGCTCCGCGACCGCGAAAGCGCGCTCGATCATCTCGGGCCGGTAGCCCGCCGCAACGGCATCCAGGGCGAAATCGAACAGCTCGCGAACACCGGTCTGATCCCGGGGTGGATCGAAACGCCGGATGGAGGCCTCGAATTGTTTCTCCAGTTCTGGGTCGATCTTGGCGGTCATGGCTGGGGTCGCAGACGCGATAGCGGCAGGGGTCCACAGCAATGCTAGGAGATAGGCCGGGCAAGATCTCATGGGGCAAAGGCTAATCGCACCGCGTTGTGACGGGCAAGGCGCGAGATTTGAGCGCGGAGAACTCGCCGCCCTCGGGCCGGGGGATATTGGGCGCCGGTGGCCCGAGAATCTGAGGCAGGGGGAACGCGTCGGCGGGGGGCACCATCGGGGGCGAAAATGAGACGTAGGGGCGCGCTTGCGCGCGATTGGCGCATGGAATCGCCTCGTAGGAGCGCGCTTGCGCGCGGTTCGAATCGCCTGCAAGCAGGTTCCTACTGCCCGGCATCTGAACTTTCGAGGCAGCCCACCTCGGGTTATTGGGCCGCGATCTCGTAGAGCATGATGGCGCCGTGCTTTGGCGCGAGGGCGGCGACATCGGCGGTGAAGGCGAGGGTGGCGCCATCGAGGGTTGTGGGGATTTCGGCGAGGCGTCGGCCGCCGTTAGAGAGTGCCCAGACTTTGAGGTTGGCCGATGAGGTGTGTTTCAATGTGACGGCGGCATTGCCGTTGCGGATTAGGTGGGGGAGTGCGCCCCAGGCAAGGAGCGTTTGACGGGATTTCTCGCCATAGCGGATGCCAGAATTCTGCAGGTCCGTGAGGTGGGAGAGAAGCAACCGCGCGCTCTCGCGAATGGGTTTGCCGTCGAGGGAATTAATCCAGACGGTGGCGTCGGAGCCCCCGATGGTGATCTGGAGGGCGCCGCCCAGGCTGGAGATCGTTTTTCCCGTCGGGGCGTAGCCACCCGCGGTGCGCGGGGTGTCGATGGTCAAGACGTCGTTTTGGCCGTCGATGGTGATTTCGCCGGTCGGGCACTGGAACTGGCGCTTCGCGGGATCGGTGAAGTCGCCATTTTGAGGCGCGCCTTTTGACCGGAGCAGTAAGGCGATGTCGGCATCCTTCAGCTCGTACGCGGGGGTGGTGGCAGCCGCCCTTGTGCCGAGAAACCGCAAGGAAGCGTCTCCGATTGGCAGGGGGATGCTTTCGGCGGGGATGCACCTTGGGTCTTGGGCGGCGATGGTGCCGACGCGCATGATCCACGCGAGCCACGACCACGGGGGGGTGATCCGCTTCTGGGGGCGAAGCGAGAGAGCCTCGTCCTCGGTTGCGACGAACGCGACGGTGCCGTGGGCCGATTTCATATCGCCGCGAAGAAAGAGGCAGAGCGACGCGCGTTCGGCGGCCTGCCCGAGGGGATCGGTCGCCATGTCGAAATAGTTGAGGGCCGAGGGTCGGAGGAGGCCTTCGCGGGTGTGGCTGTAGGAGTATCGCCATATGCCATCCCAATCCTGGAGCGCCCCGAGGGCCCCGGTGAGGATGCCGCCGACGCCACGGAATCTGCCGGGTGCCGCGTAATTGTATTCCGTGATTGTGAATGGTTTGCCGGGGACGCGGGTGAAGGCGTTAGCCCTGCCGCCGGCGGCCCCGCCGAGGATGGGGCTCCTATTGTCGCAGCGGCTGGGGAGTTGCCACGGGCGCTCGATGAACACGGGGTGGTCCACGTAGAAGTGATCATCGACGTAATCGAAGACGTTGCGGGCCGCCTGCATCGCGAGAAAATTGGTCCACGCGTTTGCGTTCGTCAGCAAGGCCCTGCAGCCGAGTTCGTCGCGCAGGAATGCGCGCATGCGGGCCAGCGTGTCGCGCTCCATTTCCGCGAGGAACTGGATGCAGTCGCCGGCCCTTGGGTTGGCGGAGTCGAGGCCATCGGGGAATGCGACCTTGCCCAGGGCGGGGTCTTCGCCATCGCGGAGTTCCTTGCCCCAGGCGGAGCGCAGGGCCCCGGCCCCCGGATAGCGCTTGGCCAGCCAAGCGTTCCATGCGGTCTGCCATTCGGGGATGTCGCGGAGTTTGCCGAGGAAGTTGCCGTAGGTGCCCTCGTTGACCATCGAGAGCCAGGCGAGCGCAGGGTCGTCCGCGTATCGGGTCTTGCGGTACGGATTCGTATGGGTGAGGAAATTTCTGGCGAACGCCTTCCAGTTCTCCCAAGCGCGGGGCACGACCGGGATGAGGATCTTGAAGGTGTCCATCTCGACATTGTCGGGCTTTTCTATGCCGATCTCTTTCCATGGTATTGGGCGGGACACGAAAAGGTCCGTGGTGACGTAGATGCCGCGCTGGGCGCAGGCCGCGATGAAGTAGTCGAGGCGATCGAATTTCTCGGGATCCGGGGTCACCGAATCCGTCTGGCCGGCGATGAGATCCATCTCGTAATGGTGGACGCGGATGGCGTTGTAGCCGAGGCGCTGCAGACGATCGGCCATGCGGTCGGCTTCGGGGTGATCCATATACTGCGACCCGAAGCTAAAATTGACGCCATAGAAGCGCCTTGGCGTCTTCTTGGGATCCTTTTCGAAAACGAAGTGTCCCTGAGGCGAGGCGATGACTCGACCGTGTTTGCCTGCGGGTGCATCGTGAAAACCCTGGCCGGAGAAATCCGCGGCGGATCCTGACTCGATGTCGAGCTCTGTTTTGAGCGGGATCCATTCGGGGCCTGCGGCGAGGGTGATGGGGGTATCGCGCTCCAGGCGGATCCCGGAGGACGAGCTGAGCGTGAATCCGAGTTCGTTCCGCTGGCCCTGCGCTATCCGGAATCCCTGACCTTGGCGGCCCATGCGGACTGAGAAGCTCGGATCCTGCCACTGTCGATTGTCTTGGATGAGCACGCGCGTCGGTTCTTTGAAAACAAGGCGGAGGGTGGCGCCTTTCGCCGTGGCGATTTCCAGAGAAGAAACGTCGCCAGAGAAGAGTCCCCCGTTGCCGATGGCGATGGGGAACGAGCCGCCTTTGGCGCCGTCGGCACCCGTGACTTTCCATTTGCCGCCGCCGATCGCGGAGGCGGGCAGGTCCATGCTGACATGTAGAGAGTTGAGGGTGACCTCTGCGCCGGGGGCGAATGCGTAGCGGGCCACGACGGTGTCGCCCGATGTGGCCATGAGCGATTCGACGGCGATCTTGGGACAGTTCGGCATCCGGATGGCGAATGCGTGGCTGTGCGCGGGCGCATCGGGCCGAAGGGCCGTGCGATCGGGTGCCGCTCCGGCCCATTGCCAGCCGGTGTCGAAGGCGCCGATGCGGAAGTCGGCCAATTCTTCGGATCCCGCCATGAGGCGCAAGTTCCCATCAGTGTTCACGATTCCGTCGATGGGGGCGGCACGGCCGAGCGCCAGCGCGGCCATCAGCGTGGCTATGGTAATAGGAAGCAGGGTGCGCATGGTGAGAGAGGTTGGGAGAGAGGAGGGGCGAGATCAATAGTGCAACCGGTCGCGATAGAAAACGTGTCGCTCGGCCTGGGCGGGGCCGAAGACTGTTGACGGTTCGAATGAGGCCTTCGGCGAAAATCGGACTCGTGGTGTTTTGGGCTTGCCGGGCGCGCTTGCCGGGACGAAGAAAGCGGTGGCAGGATCCATGGCGAAGAATGTTTTGAGGCGAGGGCGATCTGCTGCTCCTGAGGCGGGGGTCGTGTGTGATATCCTTCGGGCGCGATATCGCGACTGGGATCATCACAACAGGAGCAATCCGCTGGATGAACTGCTCTTTATATTGTGCAGCACCCGCACGCAGGAGAATGGCTATCGGGGGACGTATTCGGCCCTGAAGCAGGAATTTCCGACGTTTGGCTCATTGGCCGAAGCCCCCGCGCGATATATCGCCAAGCCACTGGAACCGGGGGGCCTGCAGCGGCAGAAGTCCAAGGCGATTCGCGAGATCTGCGATCAGATCACCGCCCGATTTGGGCGGCTTTCGCTGGCGCCATTGCGAGAATCATCCGACGCAGAATGCGAGGCATTCTTGACCTCGCTCCCGCTGGTGGGGAAGAAGGTGGCGCGCTGCGTGATGATGTATTCTCTGGGGCGCGAGGTGTTCCCCGTGGATACGCACTGCTGGCGCATCGCGCGACGCTTGGGCTGGATCCGGCCCACGCAGAAAGATGGGCACTGTGCCGATCGCGACATGGATCGGCTCCAGGATAAGATCCCTCCGGCGATGCGATTCTCGCTGCACGTCAACTTCGTGTCGCTGGGGCGCGAGCATTGCATTGGCCAAGGCCCGCGCTGCGATGGATGCCCCTTGGACACGGTTTGTCCGAAGATCGGTGTCGGCACCGCGCGCTATGGTCCCCCGAGGCGGCGGAAGAGATAAATCGTCTTTTCGTTGATCCGTGGGGGGGTAACATGGCCGCCATGAAATGGGTGATTGGGTTTATTGCGGGGCTATTGGTGGGCGTGCTTCTGATGTTGGTCATCCGGCCGGATCATTCGGCGGAATTGGCCACGGTGCGCCAGGAAGTGGCGGTGACGGCAAAGCAGCTTGATGTCCTCAAGGCGCAACTGACGAAGGCGCAGGCCGGGTCCACGCCAGTGGGTCTTTCGACGGGGGATGCCAGGCGTGCGGCCGCAGGGAAAGCCGCTGCTGCGAAAGGCGCGAAGGGCCCGGCGGGGATGTTTGGCGAGAAGTTCGCCAAGGCGATCGGCGAGATGGCCCAGTCGCAGGTGAAGGCACAGATTGAGGCGAAGCTCGGCCAGATCGTCGAACGGTTGGGGCTGACGCCGGAGCAGGAGAAGAAGCTGCGCGCGTTGGTCGAACCGCAGATCGAAGGGCTGGTGGGCCAGGTGCAGGGCGCGATGGAAGGCAAGACGATCAAGTCGGGCGACCTCGCGCATGCGACCGCGATCCAGCTTGGGATGTTGCCGGCTGACGTCGAGTCAACGCTGACCCCGGAACAGAAGACGGCCTACGAGGCATTCAAGCAGGAGGAGAAGACCAGCCGCATCGAGACGCGGGCCAGCGCAGAGCTGATGGGGCTTCAGGGGATCGGGCTGACGCAGGATCAGAAGGACCAGGCATTCGAGGCATTCTGTCGGCTCGCGCAGGAAGACGAGGAGACCATGTCGAACATGTCAAAGGCTGGGTCTGCCGGGAGCGGGGTGAACCCGAAGGAGCAGATGGACCGCATGTTCTCGCGGCGCGTCGAGGCGCTGCGGGCGGTATTGACCGAGCCACAGATGAAGGGTTACGAGGCGCAGGTTGAGATGCAGCGCAGGATCATGTCCGAGATGGGCGTCGGGGTGGAGGTTGCCCCGGGTTCGGGCAAGTGAGGCGCCGCTGACGCCTCGTGTCGAAGATGGCGGGGGTGTAATCGTGGGAGGACACCGCATCCGCGAGGGTTTCGAGGGCCAGCGGCTTTTTGTGCTGCCGCCGGCGGTGCAGGCCCGATGCCGGAAACTGCCGGTCGTCCGTCAACTGCACGCGACCGATCTGGGACATTTCCCCGAGGCGCCAGGCCATTATGTGCAGCGGGCCAGGGGCCGACCGGAAGTGATCCTGATCTACTGCCCGCAGGGGGCGGGCTGGTGCCGGATGCGTGGGCGGCGCTGGATCGTTGGGGAAGGCGACGCGCTGTTCATCTCGTCCGGCACACCGCACACGTACGGTGCGGACGCGCTCTCTCCGTGGTCGATCTACTGGGTCCATTTTGCGGGTCGCGAGACCAGCGAGTTTCTTGACGCACTCGGTGTGAGTTCGTCTTCGCCGATCCTCCACGCGCCCGATGCCCCGATCATCGTGGAGGCATTCGAGGAGATGCTCCGGTTCGTTCCACACGGCTATTCCGATGCCAGTCTGCTGGGGGTTTCGGCCGCCCTGGTGCGATTGCTGGGGCTGTTGCGCTGGCACCAGCGCGCCCCGGGACGGCGGGCGCGACATGGCGAGGAGAAAGTGCGCCGAAGCATCGAGCTGATGCGAGAGCATATCGGGGGGCGCATGTCCGTAGCGGACCTCGCCCGACACGCCAAGCTGTCGCCCTCCCGGTATGCCCATCTGTTCCGCAGATTCGCGGCATCCAGCCCCCTGGCCTTTTTTGCGCGCCTTAAGTTCCAACAGGCATGTCACTGGCTCGCGACGGGGGACGACAGCATCGGGGAAGTCGCGACGCGTCTGGGGTTTGATGATCCGTTGTACTTCTCGCGCGCGTTCCACCGGGTCGTCGGGATCTCGCCCAGCAAGTATCGGGAACATGCGATCGAGAGATCCGGGACGACTAAGCCCGATGGGTCCCGGAAGAAGCGCCGATCACTGACTCGAAAACAGGGCGTAACGACCGAGTAGCGAAGGGCTTGCGCCCTTCGGTGTGGGCCGGGCGTTCGCCGAAGCCAGAATGTTGGCAAAATCGCCTCTGGCGATCGGCTTCGCCACGACTTTCCGCCCCGGTGGTGCCGCCCTCGGACGGCGTGGGATCTAGCCCGCCAATATCAGTCGCCGTGAGGCAGGCAATGCTGCCTGCCGCGGCGCGCCCTGGCCGACAGCGCAGTCAGACGCAGCAGTTTTGTCCATATAATTGGCAATCGCGTCCATTCCCGAGGTCGCGTGGCGCGGTTACGATTTGCAAGATGGATGGCGGTGCCAAGGCTGTGCGTGCTTGGGAGGAGGAGGTTGTCCTGCCGACCTACGAGCCATCCGCGCCCGACCGGAATCCGATGTTCTTGGAGAGGCGCGTGTACCAGGGCAGCAGTGGGCGCGTATATCCGCTTCCGTTCATTGATCGCATCGCTGAGGAAAAGGTGCCGAGGCGATGGCGTGCGGTATGGCTGGAGAACGAGTACCTCCGCGTCATGATTCTGCCCGAGATCGGGGGACGGATCCACAGGATGGTGGATAAGACCAACGGGTATGATCTCATCTACTACCAGTCGGTGATAAAGCCGGCGCTGGTTGGGTTGGCGGGCCCATGGATCTCGGGGGGTATCGAGTTCAACTGGCCGCAGCACCATCGGCCGGCGACGTTCATGCCGGTGGATTTCCAGATCGAGCGGCACGGGGACGGCGCGGCGACGGTCTGGTGCTCGGACCATGATCCGATGGCGCGGATGAAAGGCATGCACGGCGTGTGCCTGCATCAGGGGCGGGCCATCGTGGAACTGAAGGTCCGTGCCTACAACCGCACCCCCCACGTCCAGACGTTTCTCTGGTGGGCTAATGTCGCCACCCGTGTCCACGAGGCCTACCAGTCATTCTTTCCACCCGACGTGCGCTATGTCGCCGATCACGCGCGGCGCGCGACCAGCGCGTACCCACTGTGCCGTGGGCGGTACTACGGTGTGGACTATGGGGGCCGGGCTCGTCGGGGCGTTCCGTTGTCGGAAAGGCCCGCGAGGTTCATCCCGCCGCATTCCGGGAGCAAGGATGGGAATCGAACGGCGAAAGCGATGCCGGGTTCGGCAGGGACGGGGCCATCGATATTCCAATCGGGCAATGGGGAGGGGGCCCCGATGTACGCGCCCAACGATCTTTCCTGGTACGCGAACATCCCCGTGCCGACCTCGTACATGTGCATGGGATCGGCGGAAGATTTCTTTGGCGGGTATGACCATGCGGCGGGCGCGGGGATCATCCATATTGCCAATCATCACATCTCTCCCGGCAAGAAGCAGTGGACCTGGGGCAATCATGAATTTGGCTACGCCTGGGACAGGAATCTGTCGGATGACGAGGGGCCATATATCGAGATCATGGCAGGGGTGTACACGGACAATCAGCCAGATTTTTCGTTCCTGATGCCGGGCGAGACGAAATCGTGGAGCCAGTACTGGTATCCGATTCGAGGGACTGGGCCGGCGCAGGCCGCAAACCTGAATGGCGCCGCGAGCCTGAATGTCGGCTCGGCGCGGATTCGGGTGGGCGTTTCGGTGACCTCCGAGTGCGTCGGCGCGAAGGTGAGGCTCGAGCGCCCGGGAGGCGCGACCATGGAGTGGGACGCGGATCTGGCGCCGGGGCGACCTTTTTTGGTCGAATGCCCACAACCCAAGAAACGATGGCCGAACACAGGGGTGACGCTCCGCGTTCTCGATCGGACCGGGAAAGAGATCCTTTCGCACGAGAGCAAGAAACGTGCAGCGGGGCGTGTGCCTCCCGGCGCCGAGGAACCGCCGTCGCCCAGGGCGGTGGCGAGCGCGGATGAGCTGTACCTGATCGGTCTCCACCTCGCGCAGTACCGGCATGCGACGCGCTGCCCCACGCACTATTGGCGAGAGGCGCTACGGCGCGATCCGGGGGATGCGCGCTGCAACAACGCGGTCGGGGCGTGGCATCTTCGGCGCGGTGAATTTCTGGAGGCCGAGGGATATCTCCGGGCGGCGATCGCGCGGCTGACTGCGCGAAACGCGAACCCTTACAATGGGGAGCCATACTATAACTTGGGTTTGTGCCTCAGGTACCTGATCGACCTTGCGCCCGCGTCCAGGGAGGATGGATCCTGTGACCTCTTTGATGAGGCCTATGCGGCGTTTTATAAGGCCACTTGGAACAACGCCTGGCGAGCCGCGGGATTCCACGCGCTCGCGGAAATGGACAGCGTCCGCCACGAGTGGGCGAAGGCGCTCGATCACATCGAGTGCGCACTGCGCATGAATACCGAAAATCTGCGCGCCCGGAATCTCATGGCGCTTGTCCTGCGCAAGTTGGGGCGCGATGCCGAGGCGCGCCAGGCCATCGAGGAGGCGCTCGCGATCGACCCGCTGGACGCTTGGGCCCGGCACTTGGCGGGCGATGGATTCCCGTGCGACCTCCAGACGGCGATCGACGTGGCGGTGGATTGCGGGCGGGCCGGGTTCTTCTCGGAGGCGGTCGCATTGCTCGAGGGTGCTTTGGTCGCCCGTGCCGGGTCGCGCGATGCCCGTGATCTCGGGGCGATCCCGATGGCCCACTATGCGATGGGGTGGTTTCGTGAACGGGCGGGGGATGGGGTTGGCGCCAGCGCGAGCTTTCGCGATGCCCGCGCCCAACCGACCGACTATTGTTTCCCCTCACGACTGGAGGAGATCGCGATATTGGAGGCCGCCATCCGCGCCGACCCGGCCGACCCGCGGGCTCGCTACTATCTCGGCTGCCTGCTGTACGACAGGCGGCGCCATCGGGAGGCGATTGGGGCGTGGGAGCGGGCGGCGAGGCTGGGGCCGACGTTCCCGACCGTGTGGCGCAATCTCGGGATCGGGTATTTCAATGTGATGCGCCGGCCCGCGCGGGCGCGGATGGCCTACGAGCGCGCGTTTCGCGCGGATCCCACGGATGCGCGCGTGCTCTATGAGCGCGACCAATTGTGGAAACGGCTGGGCGAAAGGCCGGACAGGCGGCTCGGAGAGCTGATGCGGTATCCGGGGCTGATCGAGCGGCGCGACGATCTATCGATCGAATTGTGCGCGCTGTACAATCAAGTGGGCCGCCACGGGGACGCGGCAAAGCTTCTCGAGGGGGGGCGTTTTCAGCCATGGGAGGGGGGCGAGGGATTGGCCCTCGGGCAACACGTTCGAACCCGGTTGGCACTGGGCCGCAAGGCGCTTGAGTCGGGCGACGCCGCGGCGGCCCGCGGCCATTTTGAGGCGGCGCTGCATCCGCCGGCGAATCTCGGCGAGGCGCGTCACCTGCTCGCCAATTGCAGCGATATCCGGTATTGGCTGGGCGTGGCCCACGAAGGTTTGGGAGATCGCGCCGCGGCGCGAAAGGAGTGGGGCTTGGCCGCGGAATCCGTCGGCGACTTTCAGGACATGAGTGTCCGCACGTTCTCCGAACTCACGTATTTTTCGGCGCTGGCTTGCGGACGACTGGGGCGCGGGGATCGCATGCGGCGCCTGCTGCGCGACCTGCTGGCGCACGCGCGCGGGTTGGCCGTGGCCGAGGCGAAGACCGACTATTTTGCGACCTCGCTGCCGACGATGCTGTTGTTCGACGATGACTTGCGGCGCCGGCAGGCTACGGCGGCGCTCTTTCTTCAGGCGCAGGCGCAGATGGGACTGGGCAGGCAGGGGGAGGCGCGACGTTTGCTGCGGCGTGTCTTGGCCATAGATCCAAACCATGGCATGGCCGCAGATTTATTGATGGGAATGGCGGGGTCGGTGGTTGGCTCGAGAATAGGAAGATCCTGTGGGCCTCGCGAGAGACGATGGCTGGCAGGTTCGGCCGCCCTCCAGAATCACTCTTCATGTGTCGTGGCGCCCCCCCACAGGCGGACAGGCTGGCTGGCGGGCACGAAATCTGGTGGCTGTAAGATAACCGAGGGCCGTGGCCGAACCGGTAACGGTTTGACCCGAAGAAGGAGGCGGAGATGAAAGTGAGAATCGGTGACGATGCTGCTGGCGCGGATGATCTCATGGGTGCGGTGTCCGGCGGGCGCGGCGGAAGATGGCGGGACGCGGGCTGGATTCTGGCCCTTGCCCTGGGCGCGGCGTCGGCGCTTGGCGAAGAGACCGTCTGGCTGGACGGCATGGATCTGTCGCACATGAGACAGGGGTGGGGTAAGCCGCAGGTCAATCGGTCGATCCGCGAAAAGCCGCTTTCGATTGGGGGGAAGAAGTTTGAACGGGGCGTGGGCACGCACGCCGAGAGCAAGCTCTGGGCGGTGCTGCCGGGGAGCGCGGGCAGGTTCCTGGCATCGGTGGGCGTGGACGATACGGCGGGACAACAGGGCACCGTGGTGTTTCGGATCAGTGCGGATGGCCGGAAGCTCTTCGACTCGGGCGTGATGCGCTGTGGCGATTCGGCCAAGTCCGTCGATGTGGCCCTGGCGGGCGTGACGAACCTGTTCCTGTTGGTGTCCGATGCCGGCGATGGAAGGACATGTGATCACGGTGATTGGGCGGAGGCCCGTTTCATCATTGCCGGAGGAAAGCCAGTCACGGCTTCTGGGCCCCTTGCGCTGAAGGAAGAGGCCGTGATCCTGACGCCCAAAGCGGGCCCGGCGCCGCGAATCAATGGGCCATCCGTCCACGGCTGCCGTCCGGGCAATCCTTTCATCTATCGTGTCCCGACGACCGGCGAGCGGCCGATCACGTTTTCCGCGGAGGGGCTGCCCGATGGATTGGTGCTCGACGCGGCGCAGGGGATCGTGACCGGAACGATTCGCGACCGAGGCGAGTATGTGGTGACGCTCCGGGCGAAGAACGAAAAGGGGGCGGCGGAGCGCAGGCTGCGGATCCTCTGTGGCGACAAGATCGCGCTGACGCCGACGATGGGCTGGAACCACTGGTACGCGCACTATAATAGGATTACCGATAAGATGATGCGCGACGCCGCGGACATCATGGTGTCCAGCGGCATGGCCGACATTGGCTATCAGTACGTGAGCATCGACGATTGCTGGATGAATGCGCCCGAGCACGCGGACCCGAAACGCGTCGGGCCGTTGCGGGACGAGCGGGGCGACATTCTGCCCAACCAGCATTTCCCAGACATGAGGGGACTTACGGATTACATCCACGCGAAGGGCCTGAAAGCCGGGATCTACACATCGCCGGGTCCGTTAACGTGCGCGAAGTTCGCGGGCAGCTATGGCCACGAGGAGCAGGACGCCCGGAAGTTCGCCGAGTGGGGCTTCGATCTTCTGAAGTACGACTGGTGCAGCTATGGCAAGATCGCCGCCGGGGACAAGAGCCTGGAGATGATGCAGAAGCCATATCGCCTGATGGGTGGCATCCTGAAGAGGGTGCCACGCGACATCGTGTTCAATCTCTGCCAGTACGGCATGGGGGAGGTCTGGAAGTGGGGCGAGGAGATCGGCGGGCACTCGTGGCGGACGGCGGGCGATCTTGGATTTGAGCTGGATCGCGTTTTTGAGGTGGCGCTCGCGAATGCGGAGCACCGCGAGTGGAATCGCCCCGGCGCTTGGAATGACCCCGACTATATCCAGATTGGGTGGGTGGGCAATGCGAGAGGGATGGGCGAACCGAAGCCATTCCCGATCACGCCCAGCGAGCAGTATTCATTCATGTCTCTATGGTGCCTGATGGCCTCGCCGTTATTCTACAGCGGAGACATGACACGGCTCGACGAGTTCACTCTGAACGTGCTCTGCAACCCGGAGGTCATCGAGGTGAACCAGGATCCGCTGGGGCAGTGCGCGCGGGTGGTGATGCTGGGGGAAGAGCTGTTCGCGATGGTCAAGGATATGGCCGACGGCAGCAAGGCGGTTGGGCTCTTCAACCAGGGCCAATTTCCCGCCGAGGTCTGCGCGAAGTGGTCGGATCTTGGGCTGGCTGGTGAATGGCGTGCGCGCGACCTCTGGCGGCAGAAGGACATGGGCGTGCTGCCGGAGCAGTGCGCGACAAGGTTGGCGCGGCGGGGGTGTTTTATGATGAGGCTTTGGAAGGATGTCGGAAAGTGATATCTCCAACCGAGGCGCGGGGGCACGGGCCGAGGCTGTTTCGGAATTAGGTGAACACCGAAACCTCCGCGCCCCGGCGGGAGAGAAGAGCGGACATATGATCACGCAGCCATCGGCGACCGGACCAGGCGAGCAGAATGGCGCCCACTACAACATGTCTTTCATCTGGATCGTCTCGCTCGTGGCGGCGATGGGTGGGCTCCTGTTTGGCTATGATTGGGTGGTCATCGGCGGGGCAAAGCCCTTCTTCGAGCGTTACTTCCAACTGACGGATCCGGCGCTAAGTGGCTGGGCGAACAGCTGCGCTTTGATCGGGTGCTTATTCGGCGCGCTGGCGGCTGGCGCGCTGAGCGACAGGTTTGGGCGCAAGCGGCTACTGATCGCGGCGGCGTTGCTGTTTGGGGTGACGTCGATCGGCAACGCGCTGGCCGAGAGCTTCTCGGTTTTCGTGGCGTGGCGGATACTTGGCGGGGTGGCCATCGGCCTGGCATCGAATCTTTCGCCGATGTACATCGCGGAACTTGCTCCGGCCCACCTTCGCGGGCGACTGGTGGCAATAAATCAACTGACGATCGTGGTCGGTATCCTGTTGGCGCAATACATCAACTGGGCGCTGGTGAGGGGTCTGCCGCCTGACGCGACGGACGCTTTCATCGCGGGCTCGTGGTACGGGCGGCAGGGTTGGCGGTGGATGTTTGGCCTCACGGCGGTGCCCTCGATGCTGTTTTTCATCAGCATGTTCTTTGTTCCGGAGAGCCCGAGGTGGCTGGCAAAAAATGGGCGCGAGTCGGCCGCGCGCTACGTGCTGACGCGCGTGGGTGGCGAGACCTTCGCGGCGCGCGCGATCGCGGACATCGAGGCCACGCTCGTGAACGAGGTGGCGAAGGTGGACTTTCGGGAACTGCTGGAGCCGAAGATGCGGCGGGTGCTGTGGCTCGGGGTGGGGCTGGCGGTGTTCCAGCAATGGTGCGGGATCAATGTCATCTTCAACTATGCGGAGGAGATTTTCCGTGCCGCGGGCTACGATATAACGGACACGATCAAGAACATCGCTTGGACGGGCTCGGTGAATATGGTGTTCACGTTCGTCGCCCTTGGGACCGTGGACCGACTTGGGCGACGCCCCCTGATGTTGCTGGGGGCGGCGGGCCTCGCGGTGATCTACGTGGCGCTGGGCGGGTGTTATGCCGCGGGTGTCCGTGGCCTTCCGATGCTGGCGCTGGTGCTGGCGGCTATCGGCTGCTACGCGATGTCTTTGGCCCCCGTGACCTGGGTGGTGATCTCGGAGATTTTCCCCAACCGCATCCGTGGGGCGGCGATGGCGGTGGCGGTCATGGCCCTCTGGATCGCGTGTTTCTTGCTGACATTCACGTTCCCCTCGATGAATCGCGCGTTTGGCGCGGCGGGGACCTTCTGGATCTATTCCGCGATTTGTGCTGGGGGTTTTCTTTTCCTCTGGCTCCGCCTGCCGGAGACCAAGGGCAAGACACTGGAGCAGATCGAGCGGGAGTTGGTAAAATGACCGTGGGCGCGGGTCCAGGCAGCAGACGCGGCACGCAGTTTCTTGAAGCGGTACGCGACGTTTTTGGGGTTCGGTCTCCAGAGAGTGCTTCCCGCGAGCGCAGATGAAAAGCCGATCCATCATTTTGGCGCAGGTGTCCCGGTTCCCCGGGTCCCTGATGGCGCCGATGGTTCAAACGAGGGCAAGAGACGTCTCATGAAAACTATCCATGCGATCATAGAAATCATGCGAAGCCTGATCGTTGCCTTGCTGGCAACGTTGTCTTGGAGCGATGTCGCGGCGGCCGAGCAACCGGCAATCCCTCTGGCGGGCGAGTGGCGGTTCGCGCTGGACCGGGATGATCGGGGCGCCGCCGAGCGCTGGTACGCGCGCGAGCTGGACGGGAAGGTGAAGCTGCCGGGCTCGCTTGCGGTGCAACGCATCGGCGATGACGTTGGAACCAATACCGTTTGGACGGGCGGGATCAACGATCGCTCGTGGTTCGAGGCACCCGAATACGCAAAGTATCGCGAGCCCGGCAACATAAAGATCCCGTTCTGGCTGCAGCCGGAGAAGGTCTTTGTTGGGGCGGTCTGGTATCAGCGGGATATGGAAGTGCCAGAGGCATGGCGAGGACAGCGCATGGTCCTGAAGCTGGAGAGGCCTCACTGGGAGACTACAGTGTGGATCGATGACCGGCTGGCGGGTTCGCGAGACAGCCTATCGACGGCGCACGTTTACGATCTCAGCGATCTCTTGGCGCCGGGCAAGCATCGCCTGACGATTCGCGTGGATAATCGGATGATCGCGGAGGTGGGCATCAACGCCCACAGCGTCTCCGATCACACGCAAGGCAATTGGAACGGTATCGTGGGCGAGATCAGTCTTCGAATGACAGGCCCGGTGTGGATCGATGAGGTGCAGGTATTCCCGAACGCGGAGAGGAAATCCGCCCGAGTCGAGGTGCGCCTCGGCAATCGCACGGGGGCGGCGGCCGATGGCGAGGTGACGTTGCACGCGCGGACGCGCAACGTGGACACGGTTCATGACGCGGCCCCGGCCAGTTTCCCGGTAACGGTCCGAACTTCCGGGACCACCGTCTCATTGGACTACCCCCTTGGCGATGGGGCGCGGTCTTGGGATGAGTTTTCCCCGGCGATCTACCGCCTTGAGGTGGCATGGGAAAGCGCGGGTGGCGGATCGGATGGCCGGTCGGTGGACTTTGGTCTGCGGGAGGTGAATACCGAGGGCACGCAGATCACGGTCAACGGGCGAAAGGTATTCCTGCGCGGGACGCTGGAGTGCTGCATCTTTCCTCTGACGGGACATCCGCCCACGGATGTCGAAAGCTGGAAGAGGATCATCCGGATCTGCCAGGCGCACGGCCTGAACCACATCCGATTCCATTCCCACTGTCCGCCGGAGGCGGCATTCACGGCCGCCGATGAAATGGGCTTTTACTATCACGTGGAGGTGGCCGCGTGGGTGAATCAGGGCGCGACGATTGGCGATGGGAAACCGATCGATGCCTGGCTCTACGACGAATCCGAGCGCATCCGGCGCACCTATGGCAATCACCCTTCGTTTCTTCTGCTGGCGTATGGGAATGAGCCCGCGGGGAAAAACCATGCGGCGTGGCTCGCGGAATGGGTGAATCGTCACAGGGCCGAGGACCCGAGGCGCCTCTACACATCGGGCGCGGGTTGGCCGGAGATTCCCGAGAGCCAATACCATGTCACGCCCAAGCCGCGCATCCAGTCATGGGGTGGCGGGCTGCGCTCGCGCATCAACGCCAAACCACCAGAGACCGTGACCGACTACCGCGATTTCGTCGCGTCGCACCCGCAGCCCGTCATCAGTCACGAGATCGGGCAGTGGTGCGTGTACCCCAACTTAGACGAGATCGCGAAGTACACGGGCCACCTAAAGGCGAAGAACTTCGAGATATTCCGCGAGACGCTCTCGGCCCGCGGCATGGGTCCGCAGGCGCACGACTTCCTTATCGCGTCGGGGAAACTCCAGGCGCTTTGTTACAAGGAGGAGATCGAGTCGGCGCTGCGAACGCCGGGCATGGCCGGATTCCAGTTGCTCGACCTGCACGATTTTCCCGGACAGGGCACGGCGCTGGTGGGCGTGCTGGACCCGTTCTGGGATTCCAAGGGATATATCGCCCCCAAGGAGTTTCGGCGGTTCTGCGGGCCGACGGTTCCTTTGGCGCGGCTGCGGAAACGGGTCTTCACGGTGACCGAGACGTTGGACGCCGGGTTGGAGCTGGCGCACTTCGGTGCCGGCCCCTTGGAGAACTGCGCGGTCATCTGGAACCTGGTGGACGATGGCGGCAAATCGGTCGCGACGGGGCATTTCGAGGCGCGGGGCATTCCGACGGGCCGCTTGAGCACTATTGGCGAAATCGGGATCGACCTGAAGCAGGTGACCGCCCCAGCGCGCTACAAGCTCGTCGTGGCCGTTGGACAGACCCAGGGTCTCTCGGCCATCGAGATCGCGCGCAACGACTGGGATGTCTGGGTCTACCCGGAGTCCATCACATCGCCCGAACCCGGCGATGTACACATCACGTGCGCGTTCGACGAGGCGGCGCGGGCGAAACTGGATACTGGGGGGCGTGTGTTGCTGTTGGTCCCGCCACAGCGCGTGCGGGGGGACGGACTGGGGCCAGTGAAGATCGGTTTCTCGCCGATCTTTTGGAACACCGCATGGACCAAGCGCCAGGCGCCGCATACCCTGGGCATCCTCTGTGATCCGAAGCATCCGGCGCTGGCACAGTTCCCATCCGATTTCCACACGAACTGGCAATGGTGGGAACTGGTGACGCGATCAAATCCATTCATCCTCAACGAACTACCTCGGGAATTGCGGCCCGTCGTGCAGGTCATCGATGACTGGGTGACTAACCGCAGATTGGCCCTGGCGTTTGAGGCGAGGGTCGGCAAGGGGAAACTCCTCGCATGCGGGATCGATCTTGGCACAGATCTTGGCGCGCGCCCGGTGGCGCGGCAGATGAGGCAAAGTCTGCTGGCGTATGCGGCAAGTGGCGATTTCGCGCCAAAGGTTGCCCTGACGGCTGAGCAAGTCGCCTCGCTGATGCGTGAGCCCTCGAAAATGGAGGCCGCGGGCGGGTCGATTCTGCGGTGCGATAGTCAGGCCGACAACTATCCCGCGACAAACCTGATCGATGGTGATCCCGAGACCTTCTGGCACACGTCGTGGGGGGACCGCTGGTCGCAGGGATCGAAATACCCACACGAGGTAGTGATCGCGTTTGACAAACCGACCGCCGTCGCCGCCGTGACGCTGACGCCGCGCCAGGATCAAGGGTCGGGAAGGGTGGCCACATTCGAGGTGTACGTCAGTGACGATGCCGACGCTTGGGGCGAACCGGCGGCGAGAGGCACCTTCGAGCCCGGCGCTAAACCCGTGACCGTCGCACTGTCGCGATCATCATCCGCGCGGTTCCTGCGCGTGGTCTTGTGTTCACCACAGAACCCCAAGCAGTACTTCGCCGCTCTGGCTGAGATTGCCATCGAATGATGGGCGCCCGTTGCCGCCTGACACAGGCGGCCCACAAGTTTTGTGGGGCGTCTCTGCGACGCCAAACGCGTGCGGAGTTTCGGGTTAGCGCTACCCCCGGTTCGCGCTTCGCGCGCTGTCGCCGCCCCGATCCAGGGCGCTGCCACCGCAATCGAAAACCTTCCCAGCCTGGATCCTGGGTCGGGGCACGATCCGCGCGAAGTCCAGAGACGCTCGCCCGCTGGCACCAGATGTTGCCGCAAGCCGAGCTTACGGGCGGGAATGCCCGCCCCGCGCCCGCAAATGCCGCCTCAAGTCTCTTGCTGTTCAGTCCGGCATCTCATGATCGACCGAGATGGGAGATTCGGATGCTGGGGTCGGCTGGGGCGGGGAGTCGATGGTGTCAGCGACTTGGACGGTCTGTGGTGGAGGGATCGACAGGGGCTTGAGGTTGATTTGCTCGGCGGCACGATGGGCAAATATCTCGGGATAATCCGGTGCATCGAGTTCAGGGACTCGAACCGGTTTACCCCACCGGTCAGTCATTTCTTGGGCCCGTTTGATCAGGTGGTCATACCAGACGCGCATCTTGGATTTCGGATCCAGGAGGGGCGGATACATCGCGACGGCCCGGTCCCAGCTGGTCTTTTGATCTTGGCGGATCATCTGCGCTTTCTTGGCTTCCAGTTCCGCCATCTTGGCCTCGTATTCCATCTTGGCCTTTTCTTCTTTGAGGCGGAGTTCCTCCTCCATGAGGCGGACCTTGGCCCATTCGGCATCCGCGAGGTCGCGCATGGCGGAATCGCCGTAATAGTATCCGCCATAGTAGCCGTAGCCAGGGACGACCACGATCTTCCGTGGGCGATCATGTCGTCCGCAATCATCGCCTCGAGGTGGGGGTTCCAACGGCTGTATGGTGGTAGATCCCCCGCGGCGCAACCCGCCTTGCAGATTGCCACCGAGCGTCCCCTGTTGCGTCGGGGGGGACTGGATGGACATGCCCCCTGAGATCTTTGCCTGGGGGATGGCCGACGGGTTATCGGCATAGGCAAGCATGACCGCTGCCCCCGCAACAACAATTGCCGCCAACCGTTTCATGGGCCAACTCCTCATAATTCCCGGGCTGCGTCCGGCCCCGCTTATTATTAGATACACCCCATGGCCTTTCGATTCAAACCATAGAAAGAGATGGCGTTCCGGAAGTGAAAAGTCAGACTGAACTAAAAGACGGAGGGCAGCATGAGAGAGTTCCATGTTTCAGCGGCGATCGTTGGGTTCATCATGTTGGGCCACAGCGTGTTGACGGCAGCGGGGCAGTCGCCATCCCCCGTGAGATTGCCAATGGAGCAGGATTTCGGCGGGATCGGATTGCCTGCCGGATGGGAGCCCGGCGGCAGACCGAACAGCTTCCGGGTGATTGAGGGCGCGCTTGAGGGGAAATGTGCTGCGGACGACAACCACGGGCCGTCGATTGGTGTCCCGGTGGTTGGCCACGATCTGGCGGTCGAGTTTGAGGCGCAGTTTATCAAGGCCGGCGCGCTGCTATTCCTGATCGATGGCGACAGTCAGTTTGGTGGGCAGGCGCACTTGCTCAGGGTGGGGTTGAGCGGATCGTCGCTCAACATCGCGCAGGATCGTGGGAGCCCCGCGTCGAAGCAGGCACAGCACGAGGCACGGGTGGCGGCCCAGAAGGCGGGGAAGACCGTCGCGGCACCCACGCCGGAACAGCTTGCCGATCCCGCGTTCTACCGCACGGAGGCGCTCGGTCGGCAAGCCGCCAAACTCACTGACGGCCGAAGGCATCGAGTCCGCGTGGGGTTGCGCGGCAACGATGTGACGGTGCGGCTGGATGAGGCGCCGCCAGTGCGTGCGAAGGGCACAGTCCTTGATGTCAAGAAGACCCGCATCGTGTTCTTGGTTGGTCAAGCGGGAGTCGTGAGAATCGATAACGTCAAAGTGCGCGAGGTAAACTGAGAGGAGGAGGACGGATGAGTATCACGAGGCGTGGGTTTATCGGTATGGCGACCGCCGGCGCTCTTGCGTCGGCCAAAGGGCTGCGCGCGCAGGGGGGTGACAGGGCGTTGAGGATGGGGGTGATTGGTGTCGGGTGGTATGGGATGGTCGACGCCAGGGCAGCGCTGAAATGCGGCGGGGCGGAAATCGTGGCGATCAGCGACGTCGATAGCGCGCACATCGATGCGGCGGCCGCGGAACTGGAAAAGCTACAGGGCAAGAGGCCGGCGACCTTCAAGCTTTACGAAGAGATGCTGGGCGCGGGTGGCGTGGATGCGGTGATCATCGCCACCCCGCCACACTGGCACGCTCTCCAGGCGATCGCCGCGGTCAAGAGGGGACTGGATGTCTATCTTGAGAAGCCGATCGCCTACGATGTGCGAGAGGGGCAGGCGATCGTCGATGCCGTCAGACGGAGCGGCCGAATCGTGCAGGTTGGATTTCAGCGCAGGCAGGCCGAGGGCTATCGTCAGGCCGCGGAGTTCATCCGATCGGGCGGGATCGGAAAGATCGTCCAGGTGGACGCCCATATCCACTACAAGGCCGGGACGTTGGATCCGTCGCCGAAGGATCCACCGGCAACGTTGGACTGGGATCTCTGGTGTGGCCCGGGGCCGAAGCTCCCGTACAGCGATCAGGTCGGCCACAAGAATTGGCGCCTTGAGAAGACCTCGGGCCACGGCCATCTCGTGGACTGGGGCATTCATCTCATCGACACCGTGCGGCTGATGACAGGCGCCTCGGTCCCGAAGCGCTTCGTCGCCGCCGGCGAACTGCTGAAGTTCAAGGGCATCATCACGACCCCGGACACGATGACCGCCCACTTCGAATTTGAGGAATTTCCCCTTGTCTGGCGCCATCGCCTTTGGGGTGCCACGGAATATGATCCCGCGCTGAGCAACGGCATCCTGTTCTACGGGGAGAGTGGGACGGTGTTCGCCACGGACAAGAAGTGGGTCGTGGTGAGGGCGAAGGACAAGGACGTCGCGCGCGAGGAGCACGAGACGGCGGGTGACGCGGGCAAGGCACACATGGAGGATTTCCTCACCGCAGTGCGCGAACGGCGGGCGCCCGCGTGCCCGATCGAGGAGGGCTTTAAATCCACGGCCACGGTCCAGTTGGCGATGATCGCGTACGAGACCGGTGCGCCGGTGGAATGGGATGAGGCCTCAAAACAGATCAGGGGTAATGACGGGGGCGCGAGGCTGCTGAAACGCGAATACCGCAAACCCTGGGTGCATCCGTTTGGGGCCTGATACGGACGGATCGACCTGATCGAGAACGCGCCGCATCAGTCATGCTGAAACTTCTGGGGGCGGGGCCGTTTTGGACTGCGGTGGCAGAGCGAAGCGGCGCCACCGCAGTCCAAAACCCTCCCGGCCCGAATCTTGGGTCGGGGCACGAGCCGCGCCCGCGATCAGCGCCCGAAGTTTCTGGGGAGCTACTGTGGGATTTCCAATTCCCGCGGGACGGTCAATTCCTTGCAGCGCCATGTCAGGCTCGGATCGCCGAAGCCGTGGAAGATGCGGGTGCGATGATCGTCGCAACGTATGGCGAACAAGACGGGCTTCGGGTACATGCGACCGGACCAACTTTTTGCGTGGAAGGCCACGAACCGTGGGGATTCGATCAGGATTCCAAACGGCGGGAGGGTCACCTCGCCGCCGATTATCGAGTTGGCGCGATACTCGGCGGCCCCGAAGTTGACGGTCACGGTGGCGACCGTGGCCTCACCCTCGGCATAGGTGGCGCGCCGGACCCCTCGGTCTGGGGTGAGGAAGTCGAGCCGCGTCAGGCGTGCGTGCGATGTTGCTTCGGCAAGGGGGCCGAGAATCTCGTGGGTGTTCTTCAAGAACCTGTCGGTCAGGCACAGGCCCTCGGCCCAGCCGCCGTCGGCTCGGGCGAAACAGCCCATGTCACCAATGATCGCGGGCGTTTCCGTGCTTTCGAGGGCGATGGTTGGCGCGAGGCGCAGGCGGCCCACCCGTACGCGCCGATCGGCACCAGAGCCCGGCAGTTTGGCGCGCTCGGCACCATGGCTGTTTCGGCATAGGCCGACAAATACGTCCGCCGTGCCCGCGGTGTACTTTTCAGGCACGGTGACATCGAAAGGTCCTTCTTCGATCACCTCGCCCGTGCGCCAACCCGACACGGGGCGAGCCGGAACATGGTCATTCTGGAACGGGACCGGCTCACCTTTGCCAAAGTGGACAAACGTGCGCCAGTCTCCCTCGCAATCGGCCTCGACCCGCCAGCGGTACTTGATCCGAAACTTGCGTGGCCCGATGGGCTCGACCGAGGCGATGCTCGGTCGCGCTTTCACCTCCGGCGTTGGGACAGCGGCGGGCCCTTTCCAATACAGATGGTTCGGGAATGAGTGATAGTTGAGCGTCCGGGCGCAGAGCGCGTGATGGGCCACGTACTCCGCGGCCCCCTCGGGGTCGTATCCGTATTTTCCGAAGACGACCTCGCAGTCGTGATACACCATCTCGAACAATGGGACGACGGTCGCGCCGAGCGACGAGGCGTCGAGGTTGTGGAAATAGCGACCGCTGACCCCGCTGAGGCCCTCGAAGAAATCGCTGTGTGGGATCGCCCATTCGCGGCCGCACTCCGAGCCGAACAGCCCGAAGACGTCGCGCGAGTAGTCGGCGAGTTTCTGCTTCCACCGGATATCGTCGGCCCGGGCCAGGGGGTGCTTCGCGTCGAAGCATTCCTGCGGGTCGACGGCGAATGTCGTGTCGATGAAGTAGGCCTGCGGCCCGAAGAGACGGCGCACCTCCGGGAGATTCTGTGGGCGGCTCGCGAGCCGCACGGTCTCGGGCGCGCAGACGAGCCACGCCCGGCCACCGAGCCACCGACCGCCGGCCATGGGTGAGCCATCGGCCTTTTTCTGTATGCATCCGGGATCCCACGACTTGGCATCGCGGTACATGTCCTGATAATTGTCGTGGAAACACGCGAGGTATCCGAGCGCCTTGATGCGCCGCGTCGCTTCGCCGAGGGCCGCGTTGCCCCCGCATTCCGAGTTTGCGGGTAGGGCGTCCGGGTGGCGGCAGTCGTATCCGCCCTCGGTCCAGCCGCCCAGAATGAACAGGCAGCGATCGAAGCCGATGTCGCGCTTGAGGTGTTCGGCGATCTGTGCCGCCTCATCGAAGGTCCAGTGCACAGTCACGCTCTCATCCGCGGTGCTCTCCTCGTTGCGGCGACGGTTCAGGCAGGTCCAGAGCTTTGCGTTGGACGCGCCCAGGAGCTTTTCTGTCTCGGCATTCCGCTTTGCCTTCTCGCGCAATGTGATTGCGAGGCCCTTCGCCGTGGCGACCTGCCGGTAGGCCGCGGCCAGTGTGTTCCAATCGCCCTTGCCCAGCGCCGTGAGGGTGACCGATGTTGGGGTCAGACCTTTTGCGTGCGGTGGTCTTCGGACATGGACGGAGCAGGCGAGCCCGTCTTTCGTTTTCGCAAGTTCCGGGGCGACGTAGGGATCATCCCAAGTCATCAGCAGCGCGGCGCCACCCTTGAGGAAACCGAGCATATTCAAGTGGCATCCCTCGTAGCCGGAAGTCGGGAAACGCCGCGAGAATTCGGCGGGGCCGTTGGCCGGAATGAGCAGGCCCTCTCGGACAGGCACGAGCGCAAAACCGCCATCGGCGGGAGTGATCGACAGCGCGTGATCGAGGAGCCTCACGGACTCTTTTTCTGGTGGCGTCGCGTCGATGATGATGCTGGTGCCGTCGGGGGCGAGGCGCGCGTCCGGGACTTTGCCTAGTTCCCATGTGACGCCAGCCCGCTGGTCGATCAGGCGCGTGTCTCCCGTCGTGGCATCCTTGGCGAGCCTCGCCCCGTCGTTTTCCGCGGCGGCCGCGAGGGCCGAGACCGCGATGAGTGCAAACGGCCAAAGGGTTCTACATGGGCCGAGATGGTTTTTCATGATGGGTCGTCTGATGCCTTGGGACAGTCAATCGGCGTACCCGTTCGGGTGTGCCTGATGCCAGCGCCAAGCAGAGGCGATGATGTCTCCGAGAGCGTCGAATTTCGGGTGCCAGCCGAGTTCGCGGCGGAGTTTGTCGGCTGCGGCGACCAATCGCGGCGGGTCGCCCGGGCGAGCCGGCTTTTCCACCACGGGGATAGGATGGCCGGTTATCCTGCGGGCGGCCTCGATAACCTGTTTCACCGAATAGCCTGTCCCCGTGCCGATGTTGTAAGAGGCGCTGCAGGGTGCCCGCAGCGCCAACTCGTGGGCCTGGGCCAGGTCGATGATGTGGATGAAATCGCGGATGCACGTGCCATCGGGGGTTGGGTGAGCGGTGCCGTACAGCTCCGCGTGCGGACTTTGTCCGAGCGCCACGCGGAGGACATTCGGGATGAGGTGAGTTTCGATGCGGTGGTATTCGCCGAAACTCCCCGATGCGCCAGCTGCGTTGAAGTAGCGCAGATTGACATGGCGTAGGCCGTGGAGGCGATCATACCAATCCAACACGCGCTCGAACATCAGCTTCGATTCCCCGTAGGGGTTGATGGGATGCTGTGGCAGGGACTCATCCATCGGTATCCGTTCCGGCACACCGTAGGTCGCGCAGGTCGAAGAAAAGATGAACACCTTCACGCCCGAGGCGATCGCGGCATCCGCGAGGTTGACGCCGCCACCGACGTTGTTCCGGAAATACTTCGATGGGTCGCGCATCGATTCGGCGACCAGCGCGTTCGCGGCAAAATGCATGACCGCCTCCGGCGCGGCGTCGCGCACCGCGGCGAGAATCCCCCCGCGGTCGTTCAGGTCGCCCTCGACGAATCGCGCCCGCTCGTCAACCGCGGAGCGGTGCCCCTCGGTCAGGTTGTCGAAAACGACAAGCTCGTGCCCGTGGTCCAGCAGGTATTCCGCGCAGATGCTGCCAATGTAGCCCGCGCCTCCAGTCAGAAAGATCCTCATGCGGCGGGATTATGCCCATTGCGGCGGGGCCGTGAAACCGAAAGTGGGGCGCCATCATGACGGGATTTCCTCCCGCCCTTGTGGCCTCGAGCCACGAGAATCGGCACCGGGCAACACTCCTCTCAATGAAGTTGAGGCCGGTCCTCGGTCCCGCCCCTTGGAAATTTCAAGAATCGAGGGCTGACCCCGAACGCACCCCGAACGCCGGAGAGTTGACCCCCAACGCACTACTTGCCGAGGCACCAGAGGGCCTTGTGGGTGCGAATGAAGACGCGCCCGCCGGAGATGACGGGGGAGGAATCGGTGTCCTCACCGAGGGAATTGACGGCGATTTGCTCGAACTTCGGTGAGGCGCGGAAGACGAAGACGTCACCTTTCTTGTTGGGGAGGAAGATGCGATCGTCGGCAAGAACCATCGATGACCATGAATTGGCCTGTCGCGCATCGCTGCGGAGGCGCTGTCGCCACATTGTGTTCCCGGTCTTGATGTCGAGGCAGGCGGTTTCGGCGGCGATGGTGTGGTAGAATAGATAGCCATTCCGGATGATGCCCGAGCCGACACCACCATCGTGCCGGACGAAATGCCAGAGGCGCCGCGATTCGGTCACGTCACCCTCACCGCCAGGGCGCACCGCGAGAGAGTTTCCAGAATAGGCCCCGAGGGCCACGATCGTGCCGTCGCCGAAGAAGGGGGAAGTGTAGATCAGTGGGCTCAGGCCGCGGCAGCACCATCGCTGTTTGCCGGTCGCGGGATCGAACCCGATGACTTGCGTGGGGAATGCCATGACCAATTCATCGCGCCCGTTGGCGGCGATCACGATGGGCGTGCTCCAGGTCCCGTCGACGGCGCCCTTCTCACGTCCTTTGAAGCCGTCGGTCCGGTCGCGGGTATCCCACAGCGGTTCCTTCCATTCCCACGCCAGGGCCCCCGTCTTCTTATTGAGCGCGACCAACCGCGATCCGGGGCCGGGCCCGTGATAGACGATGGCGAGGTCCTTGTATATCACTGGCGACGAGGCGTGTCCCCAGATGTGATCGATCGGCCCGAGATCGCGGTTCCACAGTTTCTTGCCCTGGAAGTCGTACGCGCAGATGCCGGCCGAGGCAAACGACACGACGACGCGCTCGCCGTCGGTGACCGGCGAGGCCGAGCAACAGGGATTCGAGTTGTGGGTGCGCTCGGGTGTCGCGTAGGTGACGCCGCTCTTCCAGAGGAGTTTGCCGTCGGCGCGGTCGAAGCACATGAGGCCCCGAAAATTCTCGGCCTCGATCGGCTGGGTCACGAACACGCGGTCGTCCCAGATGGCCGGCGTTGAATTCCCGCGATTGGGCAGGGGCGTTCGCCAGACGACGTTCTTTTCGGGTCCCCATTCGGTGGGAACATCCGCCTCGGTCGTTTTGCCCGACCCGGCGATGTCGGCGCGCCACGACGGCCAGTTCGCGCAGTGCGAGGGCAGGTGGGTTAAGAGCAGGAGGGATGGCATCATGTTGAGAAGGGTTCGGGCGCGCATGGTCGTATCCTCCGTTGGATCGCTGATGCGGGCGCAGTATGCAGCGAAATCGTGTGCTGGCAATCGGGGTTTGGGGGGCAAGGGGCTAGCGCGTTGCCAGCCCGGCATGATCATGGTAGAAGGGAAGGCACCATGCGGCATCTCCTGTTCTTTCTCCTCGCGGAATCGTTGCTGTCTGGCGCCGTCCATGCCGCGCCCCCGAACATCCTATTCCTGCTGACGGATGATCAGCGGTTTGACGCGGTGGGGGCACTGGGGCACCCGGTGCTCAAGACCCCGAACATCGACTCGCTGGCCCGTTCGGGCCACGTGTTCCGCAACGCGTACACGCTCGGGGCGAATGTTGGGGCGGTCTGCACCCCGAGCCGGAACATGCTGCAGATTGGAAAGGCCTATTTCCGGTACGAGGGGATCCACGCGAAACCCGATGGCCACACCATGCCGGAGGTGTTCAACGCCGCGGGATACGAGACGTACTACTATGGCAAGAAGGGCAATACCGCGCCCTTGGTCGAGGCGAAGTTCGAGCACTCGCAGGCCCTGGCCAACAATGACCTCGAGCATGTGGGCGGTGAGCCCGGAAAATGCATCGTCGATGCCGCGATCGAGTTCCTCAGATCGCGGGACCGAAAGCGGCCGTTGTTCATGCAGCTCGCCTGGCCGAACCCGCACGACCCGAGGACCGCGGCCGAAAAATACATGGCGATGTATCGGCGGGACGAGATACCGCTGCCCAAGAACTACATGCCGCAGCACCCGTTCGATAATGGCGAGATGGCCGTCCGCGATGAGAGGCTCGCGCCTTGGCCGCGAAGCGAGGACGAGATCCGCCGCCACCTGCACGAGTACTATGCGACGATCTCGGGCCTCGATTTTCATATCGGCCGGTTGCTGGCAGTTCTGAAGGAGGTTGGGCTGGCGGAGAACACGATCATCATTTTCGCGTCGGACAATGGGCTGGCCATCGGCAGCCACGGGCTGATGGGCAAGCAGAACGTTTATGAGGATGGCCTCAAGGTGCCGCTTATCTTTTCGGGCCCCGGCATCCCGAAGGGTGAGAGTGCCGCGCTCGTCTATCTGCTCGACCTGTTTCCGACCTTCTGTGATCTCGCGGGCCTTCCGGCGCCCGAGGGCATCGATGGCCGGAGCCTGAAACCGGTCATCGTCGGCACGGCCAAGGGCGTCCGCGACACGCTGTTCCTATCCTACAAGAACGTGCAGCGCGCATTGCGCGACGACCGGTGGAAACTCATCCGCTATCCCCTGATCAACAGGGCGCAGCTCTTCGACCTCGCGTCCGATCCCTACGAAATGCGCGATCTCGCCGGTGATCTGGCACAGGCCGATCGCATCGCGAAGATGATGGGCGCGCTGCGCGAATGGCAGCAGCGCCTCGGGGATCCCGACCCGCTCGAGGTCGCGGATACCAAGACCGGCGCCTGGACGCCGCCGGGGCCGGAGGAGCCCAAGGCCAAGCGCCCCAGGAAAGCCAAGGGATCGGGGGGGCAGTAGTCACCGTAGTCACCGGCGCCGTTGCACCGGTCTGGGACTTCCCTCTTGGACGGCGGACTGTTAGCGTGGCGGCATGAAGCGCAGATCTTTTCTGAAGACGGCCGCGGCCGCCGCGGCGATGCCATCCGTCGCGCCGCTGATCGCAGTTGCCGCATCGACCGAAAAGCGGGCGACCGTGCCGGGGCGCATCGCGCGTTTTGGCGACGGGCGCGACTGGTTCTTCGATCGGCGTTTTGGGATGTTCGTTCACTGGGGGCTGTACGCGATCCCGGGATTTCACGAGCAGCACCAGTGGCGCAAGAGGGTGCCGCGCGCCGAATATGTGAAGCTCGCGGCCCAGTGGAACCCCGTGAAGTACGATCCGGACGCATGGCTCGATCTCCTCGAGCGCACGGGGATGAAGTACATCTGCCTGACAACCAAACACCACGACGGCTTCTGTCTCTGGGACACCAAACAGACCACCTACAACACCATGAACACGCCCTTTGGCAAGGACGTGCTGAGGATGCTCGCGGACGCGTGCCACCGGCGCGGGATTCCGCTCTGCCTCTATTATTCGATCGCGGACTGGCACCAGCCGAACTATCCCAATCAGGGTCGGCACCACGAGCTCGCCGGCCCCGAGCCGGGGGACCAGCCGGACTGGGGAAAGTATCTGGACTTCCTCAGGGCGCAGGTCCGGGAGCTGTGCACGAATTACGGGGAACTGCACGGTTTCTGGTGGGACATGAATGTGCCGCAGCACAAGGATCCCTCGATCAGCGCCATGATCCGGCAGCTTCAACCCAAGGCCGTCATCAACAATCGCGGTTTCGACGATGGCGACTTCGGGACGCCCGAGCGCGACTACGACAAGAAGTCGGGTGATGCCGCGGCGTTTGATCGTCCGACGGAGGCCTGCCAATCGGTCGGCGCGGAGAGCTGGGGTTACCGCAAGGACGAGGACTACTATACCGACCGGCACATCATCCGAAGCATCGACCGCTATCTGGCGCGCGACGCGAACTATCTCCTCAACGTCGGCCCCATGCCCGACGGCACCATCGCGCCGGAGGCCGTCGCGATACTCGACCGCGTCGGCGCATGGTACGAGAAGGTCAAGGAATCATTCGAGGGCGCCGAGCCCGCATCGAAACTGGTCCAGAATCCGGGCGTGACGCTCACGCGCCGCGGCAACGACCTCTACGTTCACCTGTCGGTCGATCCGCCAACCGATGCCGTGAAGCTCAAGCCTTTTCGCGTCGCGCCGAAGCGTGCGACGTTGCTCAACGATGGCCGCCCCGTGGAAGTCGCCCTCGACATGGTCCCGAGCGACCACGTCGAACAAAAGGGTTACCTGCGCCTGCGCAAACTTCCGACAAACGAGATGGCCAACACGGTCCTCGTGGCCAAATTGGAGTTCGATCGTCCCGTCGAGGCCGCCGCGGGCGCCGTCGGCGCCGATGACGACATGCGGCGGAGGTGACAGGCTTCCCCGGCGAGAATCGTTTTTTCACGAAGAGCGCCGAGGACGCGGGACGCCGTGGGTCTTTGCGATCTGCGTGCCCCGTGTGGGACAACTTGCGGGTGATTCGCGGGGTCCACTTCCGGGCGATTGACCTCCGGGGGCGATGCTGCTATAGCCAACACTTCCGATCGTGGAGGTCGGGCCATGAGCGACAATGTGCTTGTGTTGAACCGGTTGTGGCAGGCGGTGAATGTCTGTTCCGTTCGCCGGGCGTTTACTTTGCTCTGTGCTGGGCACGCGCAGGTGGTCGAGACCAACAGCGTGGGATATCAGACGTTTGGTTTCCGCGAGTGGCAAGATGTGTCGCGCCAGTACGATGGGCACGATGTGGTGCGGACCATCTCGTTCAAGATCCGGATTCCCAAGGTGATCGTGCTGCTGTTCTACGACCGGTTTCCGAAGAAGGAGGTCAAGTTCACGCGGCAGAACGTGTTCGAGCGCGATAAGAGCACCTGCCAGTACTGCGGTCGGGGCTTTGAACGCAAGGAGTTGAATCTAGATCACGTGGTGCCGCGGGATCGCGGCGGGAGGATGAGCTGGGAGAATATCGTGTGCTCTTGCGTGGAGTGCAACACGCGCAAGGGCAATCGGACGCCGGAGGAGGCGGGGATGAGGCTGATCCGGCGACCCCGACGTCCAAAATGGCGACCGTCGCTGGTGGTCTCGTTCTCCAAGCACATGGACGAGTCGTGGCGGACGTTCCTGGATATCTCGTACTGGAACGTCGAGCTTGGGGAGTGAGCTGATGCGAGGGTCGCGGCCGATCGCCCCAGGCGATTGGCCGCGAAACGCGAATGCGTTCGGCGGGGGATCAGTCGCAGGTTTCAGTTGATCGGGCGCTGGCATGACGTCTACGCTTCCGGTCACGCATGAAACGCCGTCACTTCCTCAGGGCGGCCGCCGGTTGCGCGGCGGCCATCGGTTTTCCGACAATCATCCCGGCCACGGCATTGGGCCGCGACGGTCGGGTTGCGCCATCGAACCGGATCGCGATGGGGTTCATCGGCCTCGGGGGCCGCGGGACCTCGAACATGAAGGTCCTCTCGGGTGATCCGGGCGTACAGCCGGTGGCGCTCTGCGATGTCGATCGGGCATCGAAGGAGACCGAGCGCAGGGGCCTGCTCCAGGCTAAGAAGGCGCTGCTGGATTCCCTCAAAGAGCAGGGTCGGTCGTTGGCAGAGGGTGACTTGACGCTGTACGGGGATTTCCGCGAACTGGTGGCCCGGGCCGACATCGATGCGGTCTCCATCGCCACGCCCGACCACTGGCATGGGCTGACGACGATGGCGGCGCTGAAGTCGGGCAAGGACGTATACTGCGAGAAGCCGTTGGCCAATAGCATCCGCGAGGGCCGCGCGGTATGTGACGCGGCGCGGCGATATGGCCGGGTGGTCCAGACCGGAAGCCACGAGCGTTCCAACGACTCGGTGCGCTACGCCTGTGAGCTGGTGCGCAATGGTCGGATCGGGAAGGTCAAGGCGATCCGCGTGAACCTGCCGACTGACGATGCCGGTTTCCAGCGGCTGCGGGAGGCCAAACCGCCGCAGCCCGCGATGCCGACCCCCGAGGGCTTTGATCTGGAGATGTGGCTGGGGCCCTCGCCGTGGGCCCCCTACCACCCCGAGCGCTGTGGCCCGAAGTGGCGATATAACCTGGACACGGGAGGTGGCGAGATCACCGACCGCGGCGCCCACGTGCTGGATCTGGTGCAGTACATCGCGGGCTGCGATGACACGGGCCCCGTGGAACTGAACGCTGAGGGAAAGCAGATGGATGACGGCATCCACAACTGTTTCTTGGATTTCAAATTCGAGTTCCGTTATCCGAACGGCATCCCCGTGACGGGCGCGAGCGAGGGCAACCGCGGATTTAAGATCGAAGGCGAGACGGGCTGGATCTTTGTGAACATCCACGGCGGTCGCCTAGAGGCCTCGTCGCCGGACCTGCTCAAGGAACGCATTGGCCCAGGCGAGATTCATGAGCGGCGCACTCCCGGGCATCACCAGGACTTCCTCGAGTGCGTCCGCGCCCGGCGGCGTCCCGTGGCGTTCCATGAGATCGGTCACCGAACCGCCACTGTCTGCCACCTCATCAACATCGCGCTGCTGACGGGGCGCAAGATCGCCTGGGACCCAAAGGCCGAGCAGATCACCAACGATGCATGCCTGAACCGCATGGTCGAGAAACCCATGCGGGCGCCATGGAGGATCTGAGAGGGAACCGCACGGTTCGATCCATCCTGTCCGCGATCCGGCCCTCAGGCTGCATTTCCCACCCGAACGCGTCAAATATGCGGCTGTTTTTTGGGGGTCAGAAGGGAGAACCCTGGTTCCCACAATGGGTTAGGACTGAAGAACGAGCGTTCGATGTGCCGGACAAAAGGATTTTAGGGGCTTGACGAGGGTTCTTTTTTTGGTAGGCTGAGCCATTAACACAAGGAGAATGAATATGAAGAAAGTACTGATCACTGCAGTGAGCGCGTTTGCAGGCGTTGCGCTTTGGGCTGGCGGCGTCGCTCCCGAATCAAAGGTCGTTGAGAAGATGGTTGAGCAACCGGCGCCTTGCGAGTGCTTCCGGGCTGGCGAAATCCAGTTGGATGTCTTCGGCGCATGGGCGGCTTCCACTGCCAACAACGATATTCTTGAGAACAACGGTTGGGGCGGTGGCATCGGTGCCAACTACTTCATCACCAAGTATTTCGGTATTGGTGCTGAGGGGTACTGGCTCGCCGTTGACAGCACCCTCCACGGTGTTTCGGGCAGCGTGATTGCCCGTCTGCCGTTCGAGAGCGGACCCTGCTGGGCGCCCTACGTTTTCGTGGGCGGCGGTGGCCTGTTTGATGGTTCCAGCATGGGCACCGCGCATGCGGGCGCTGGCTTTGATATCCGGCTGACCAAGAAGATCGGCCTGATCATCGACAGCCGATTCAACTTCGGTGGGCTCGACGAGTACACGTTGACCCGCGCTGGCCTGCGCTTCTCGTTCTGATCGCAGAGCGCTAGGTTTGCATTCAAAAGCGCCGGGGGTGACCCCGGCGCTTTTTTTGTATTTGGCGCGCTTGGGGGAGCATGAAAACCGCGCTGTGAAAAATGTGGGCTAGACGCTCGGTGGGGCCGCCGATATAAGAGGCGACATGGCTAGCGTCCCGCCGCGACAAGCCCGTTTGACTTCAAGCGCAGCATGCGTCTCGGTCCTCATGTCTTTTTTGTGCTGGATTCCCGGCCACGCCCAAGAGGCGGGGGGCGGTGGCACAAACATGTTTCAGAATGCAGACATGAGCCGCGCCGTACCCATGGAGGTGCTGTGGGACGGGGTGGATAGCAAGAGCAAGCTGCGGGTGCCGACCTACAGCCGCATTGCGGCGACCATGAGCGGGAAGGTGACGGGTGTGCCCATGCCGGCGTCGCCGGCGATAGGCGACGTCACCGGCGACCAATTGCCCGACCTGGTCGTTGGCGATGGGCTGGGCTACATCTGGGTGTTCAAGAACGTGGGCACGAAGGAGGCGCCGAAATTCACCGGCGGGGAGATCCTGCCGGTCTGGCTCTTCCACGAAGAGCGTTGGGGCGGATATCAGCTGCACGCGGGTTGGGAGCGAGAAAACCCCCGCTATGTCCCGCGTGTCCACCTGACCGACTGGGATGGCAACCGAGAGCCGGAGTTGGTTGTGGGCACATTCTTTGGCGAGATCTATCACGTGCCGCTGAACATCAGCGGCGGCCAGGTGTCCGTGCCCAACGGCACCGCGGCGCAGTCCGAGATCGGGGTCCGCCAGCAGGGCGAGTTTTGGGGGAACTTCTTCACGCCATTTGTCTGGGACTGGAACGGCGACGGGGCCAAGGATCTCCTCATAGGCGAGGGCACCTACGCGTGCAACGCGGTCTATCTGCTGTTCAACACCGGCAGCAACTCAGGCCCGAAGTTCAAGGCGGATGAGCGGAAGGTGCTGGTGTGGGGCGATGGGCGCGAGCAGCTCAAGCCAGCGATCGTCGACTGGGACAACGACGGAAACGCCGACCTTCTCGTCTGCGACTACAATGGCGGCATCACCATCCACCTCAACAAGGGCGGCAACAAGGACCTCAAGGAACCCCTCCCATCCCAGGGCATCGACTTGCAGATCGGGAGCCAGAAGAGTTTTGGGACGCTCTGCTGTCCGGCGATCGGCGATCTCAATGGCGACGGGCTCTTCGATATCGTGATCGGAAAATCCGATGGGACCCTGAGCTATGCGTATAACAGGGGGAAGGCCGGGGCGCCGAAGTTCGACAAGCTCGAGCAATTCGCCGGCGCGGACATTTATCCGGCGACCAAGCGCCCGGTGTACTGGACCGACAACCTCATGCGCTCAGGCACGCCCTACTACGTGGTGGAGCAGTTCAACGATCCGACCAACACCGCGGGACCCGGCCGCAGCGGCGGGGACTGCGTCCGGCTGCGCTTCGTCACGCCCCAGCAGACCGTCGCGAAGGGGAAGTTCCCGCCCGTCGGCAGCAGCGAGAAGGACTTTGTCAACATCATGCGGTACGAGCAGAGCAGCAAGCTCTACGTGGGCAAGAAGTACGAGATCAGTTTCTGGATCCGCCGGGAGGGCTTCACGTCCTGCGACTGGTACATCTGGGGCGAAGAGTGGGAGAAGGGGAAGACCCGCCGCGGTGAGGAGATCCAATGGTACGGCAAGAAGCGGCTCTCCGTCCACCAGGAGCGCGAAAATGTGGCTGGCGGCGGCTGGCGGTTCATCAAGAAGACATTCGTGCTGCCGGGCAAGATCAAGGGCAATGACGTGAACCACATCTTCTGGATTCTCACGAATGGCACGGGTGAGGTGTACGTCGACGACATCAGCTTCAAGGAGGTCTGACGGTCTTTGGGGACAGGGGTGGCCGTCTTTTACTGGACGGGACGGCGGTCGCGGTTAGTGTTTTTCCGTGAATCTGATGCGAGGTTCAGCCGGGCGCGCCGCGCTTGCGCCCTTGGTCGCCCTGGGTCTGCTGATTCCGCGGGGCACCGCCGTCGCCCAGCAAGGGGGCGGCAGCAACATGGTCAACAACGCGGACATGGGCCGGGCGATCCCCGTCGAGGTCCTTTGGGAGGGCGTTGATAGCAAAGGCAACCTCCGCGTTCCAACCGGGAGCCGCATCACCGCGACATCTAGCGGCAATGTGACTTCCGTCCCGATGCCGGCGTCCCCGTCGATCGGCGACGTGACGGGCGATCAGCTGCCCGACCTCGTCGTCGGCGATGGCCTGGGCTACATCTGGGTCTTTAAGAACTCTGGGGCCAAGGAGGCACCGAAGTTTACGCAGGGCGAGATTCTGCCCATGTGGCTGTACTCGGAGGAGCGGTGGGGCGGCTATAAGATCCACGAGCCGTGGGAGCGCGACAACCCGCGCTACGTGCCCCGCGTTTTTCTCACCGACTGGGACGGCAATCGCGAACCGGAGGTCGTGGTCGGGACCTTCTATGGCGAGATCTTCCGCGTGCCCCTGAACATCAGCGGGGGCCGGATCGCCGTTCCCGGCAGCCGCGCGACGGAGTTTGAGATCAACATCCGGCAGCAGGGCGAGTTCTGGGGCAACCTGTTCACGCCCTGCGTCTGGGACTGGAACGGTGATGGCCTGAAAGACCTCATCATTGGCGAGGGCACGTACGCGTGCAATGCCGTCTATCTTCTCCTCAATACCGGAAGCAATTCGGGCCCGAGGTTCAAGGCGGAGGAGCGCAAGGTGATGGTGTGGGGCGATGGGCGCGAGCAGCTCAAGCCGATCGTCATCGATTGGGACAACGACGGGACCGCGGACCTCCTGGTCTGCGATTACAAGGGCGAGATCACCGTCCACCTCAATAAGGGCGGCCACAAGGACATGAAAGAGCCACTGCCATCCGAAGGCAGCCCGGTGGCGGTCGCTGGCCAGAAGTCGATTGGCCAGCTCGCGTGTCCCGCCCTGGGCGACCTCAATGGGGACGGGCTGCCGGATCTCGTCGTCGGGAAAACGGATGGCACCCTGCATCTCGCGCTGAACACCGGCAAGGCGGGCGCGTTCAAATTCGACAAGATCGAGCCCATCAAGGGTGCCGACATCTATCCGGCCACGAAGAAGGTGGTGTATTGGAATGACTCCTCTCTTCGCCCAGGCGTGCCGTACCACGTGGTGGAGCAATTCAACGACCCGGCCAACACCGCGGGTCCCAACCGGAGCGGGGGGGATTGCCTCAGGCTCTACTACGTGGAGCCCAAGCAGGTCGTCGCCAGCGGCAAGTTCCCCGAAGTGGGGGCCAAGATCAAGGACTTCAAGAACATCCTGCGCTACGATGGGAGCTTCAAGATGTTCGTTGGGAAGAAATACGAGTTGACCTTCTGGGTGCGACGCAGCGGGTTTCAGGCGTGCGAGTGGTACACGTGGGCCAACGAATGGGAGCAGGAGAAGACGCGTCGTGGTGAGGAGGCGCAGTGGTACGGCAAGAAGCTCCTCTCATCCCACCACAAACGCGAGGAGATCACTCCGGGCAACTGGAAACAGATCAAATACACGTTCACCCTCGAGGGCAAGATCAAGGGCAACGAGATGATCCACAACCTCTGGTTCCTCACCGACGGCAAGGGTGAACTCTACGTCGACGACATCAGCTACCGCGAGCTCTGAGCCTGAAACTTCCCCCGTGGCGCAGGCAATCCTGCCTGCGTCGGCGGCGGGGCTAGCTCGAATGCTCAGATCCCGGGCAGTAGCAGCCTGTTTGCAGGCGATCCCACGTCCCATTTTCACCCCCGGTGGTGCACTGCCGGGGCATGGGATGCAGCCAGAGACTCTAGGCCGCGCCACATCTGTGTCGATGCCGCCCATCGCGCGGCATCGAACCTAACCCGGCGTGAGCGAGCCGTCTCCGCAGGGAGGACCTGTGGCCGCGCGGCCCTCAGCCGTTGAGCGTCCAGCCATCCCGGTATTTTTTCGTGATATACTGCTCGGCCTCGGGGCAGTTGGTGGCCTTGAGGCTCTGGGCGTCCCACTGGAGTTTCTTTCCGGTGCGGTAGGCCACGAGGGCGAGGAGGTTGTGTTCGACCTCGGCCCCGGAGTAATCAAAGTTGCACCCCGTGGGCGAACCGGTCTTGCACGCCTGGACCCACTCCTGCTGGTGGCTGACCGGCATCGGGATCAGATCTTCGGGTTTCGGCGACTTGTAGTGCGTCATGTCGCCGCTGGGCAGCAGGAGCCTCCAGCCATAGTCGCACATGACGAAGCCCTTGTCGCCTTTGAAAACCAGGCCCTTGAAGAGCGGGTCCTTGCCCTCGGCGCCTCGGACGTCGCCCTCTGTCGGCTCGGGTTCTTGGTGGAAGATCTTGGATGGCATGCCGGGCTTCTTGCCCCCGTCATACCAGTACACTTTGACGGCGGGGCGCCAGTCGTTGGCGGGGTGGTCCCAGACGGCGGTTAGCCACGTGGGGCACGTGTCGCTATTGACCGGCGTCCCCTGCGCCTCGCAGCTGGTGGGAAACCGCAGATCCAGTGCCCAGAACGCCCAGTCCATCATGTGGCTGCCCATGTCGCCGATCTGGCCGCTCCCGAAATCCCAGAACCGGTTCCATTTGAGGCAGCCGCGGATGTACCCGGAATTGTAGGGGTGCATCTGCGAGGGGCCGATCCAGAGATCCCAGTTGAGATTGGCGGGCGCCTCCCCCTCGGCGGGGTAGTAGCTGCCGCCCTCGGGACGCCGGCTGCACCACACGCGCACCTCCTTCGGCACGCCAATCGCACCGCCCCGGATCATCTCGACCACGCGTCGGGCATTCTCCGTCGAGTGCATCTGCGTGCCCATCTGGGTCGCGATCTTGCCCTTATACTTGAGGTAGGTCTCGCGGACCATCCGTGCCTCGTGGACCGAGTTGGCCAGCGGTTTCTCGCTGTAGACATGCTTGCCGCGATTCATGGCCCAGATGTTCACGAATGCGTGGGTATGGTCGGTCGTGGAGCACACCACAGCATCTATATCCTTTTGCTCAAGACACTTGCGCCAATCGGAGTAGGTCTTGGCCCCGGGGTATTCTTTGGCGGTGTCGGCCAGGATCGTCGAATCCACATCGCAGAGTGCCACGACGTTCTCGCCGGTGATCTCTTTAAAATGGGCCTTGGCTCGTCCCCCGACGCCGATGAAGGCAATATTGAGTTTCTCGTTCGGGGAATTGCCCTTGGCGAGAAGGCCCGACTTGAGAATAAGGGGGCCCGTTGCTGCTGCGGCATAGGTCTTGAGGAATTGACGGCGGGTTTTCATGACTGTCCCTTCAGGGTTGGGGTTTGGCCCGGCACGCGCAAAGGCGCGCCAGGGCGGTGCGTTCTGCGCGCAACCGCCCGAGCGGGCGGCTGCGCCGATTTTCAGGATGGGCTGATGATCGCACCATCATTCCTCATTGTGAGAACGCCCGCGCCCGCTGTCGATGGAATTTCGCTGTGGCCCCACGCCCGCTATCGACCGCGGACGACGACATCATCGCGAAGCACGTGGATCGTTCGGGGTCCGAGAATTTAGTAGAAACAATATCAAATCATTAGATCTACTTATTCGGAAAAACCAGGCGCAACCCCTCACGGCGTCGGACGACCGACCCGGATAAAATCGCTCGTATATTCTCAACGGACAATCGAATTAGTGCATAAGTTATTGTTATGAACAGATAAGATTCTCCATGAACAAGACTGATATATGTAGCGTGGGCGCAACGGCTTTTGGATTGGGGAGGGGGGGCTGAAAGGGGCATTGGGGGCGACTGTTGCCTATTGACCGGCGTAGGGGGAGCACCCTAGCGTGATCGCGTCGGTGAAAACCAAACCAAGGAGAAACAACCTGACGCGGGTGTCAGAATCTGAGTGACACTCGGACGGGTAGAGATTGCACCGATCTTCCAAGTATGAAAAAGACTATAGAGCCCCCACGTTGGTCCCGGGCCACGGCCTGGTTCAAGAAACATTCGGACAAGATGCCGGCGCTGCTTGTGGCCTTGGGTGCCCCGGCGGCGCTGATCTCGTGCGCGACGCTGCAGCACGCGATCGTGGCGCCCCCCAATCAGATTCCGGGAGCGGAATTCGTTGGGAGCGCCGCGTGCGAGGACTGCCACGCGGACGTGTCGGCCAAGTTCAAGAACGCGACGCACTCGCGGCTGAAGGCGCAGGGCGACAAGGCGAAGAACATTGGCTGCGAGTCCTGCCACGGTCCGGGCAGCAAGCACGTCGAGGCCGGCGGCGGGCGCGGTTCCATCGTGAATCCGCGGCGCTCGCCCGACGTGTGCTTCCAGTGCCACTTGGACAAGCGGGGTGAGTTCAGCCTCCCGTACACGCACCCGGTGCTGTCGGGCAAGGTGAGCTGCACCGATTGCCACGACCCGCACAAGGGCAACGCGATCCCGGCGGGCGGCACGGAGCTGGCCACCGAATTCGACACCTGCGGCAAGTGCCACACGGCCCAGCGTGGTCCGTTCGTGTTCGAGCACGAGGCCGTCCGCGAGGGCTGCGGCACCTGCCACAAGGTGCACGGCTCGGTGAACCCGAAGATGCTGAAGGCGCGCAACGCAAACCTGTGCCTGCAGTGCCACTTCCAACAGCAGACGGTCCCCGGCCAGATCTGGATTGGAGGCCGCGACCACTCGAGCTTCTTGAGCCGCGGTACCTGCTGGAGCGCCGGCTGTCACGAGGCCATCCACGGCTCGCAGATCGGCTCGTCACTGCGCTTTTAACTGAAGAGTAGGAGATACAGCTATGACTAAGCAAATTTTCCTGATGAAACGGTGGATGCTCGCTGCGGTATTCGCGGGGCTCGGCCTCTGGGCCGGTCCTGCGTTCGCGGGCTCGGAACCGGCTCCGGCCACGTCGGAGAAGGCGGTCACCTCGGAGAAGGGGGCGGAGACGCCCGTCACCGAGGAGGAGGCCCTGAACAATTGGGTCGAGCTCGGCATGGGCTACAACTGGGTCAACGGCGACGGCGCCCAGTTCCAGCAACGCATGGGCCTGCCGCGCGACTCGTTCTATGGCGGGATCGAGGACCTGCACATGGAGGGCGCGCTGGGCAAGGGTCAGTTGACGCTCGACGGGCGGGCGATCTTCGACAACGGGGATTACCTCGCAAACATCAAGTACACGCATCCCGACTGGGGCTACGTGAACTTCGGATTCCAGGAGTTCCGGACGTATTACGACGGGAGCGCTGGGTTCTTCCCCTCGGAGGACTATACCGCCGTCGGCAACACGCGGACGGACAAGTGGTTCGACGGATTCGATGACGAGATGTACATCGAGCGGGGCTCCCTGTGGTTTGAAGGGGGGCTGCTGTTGCCCGACATGCCGCAGATCGTGTTCCGCTACGAGCACAACTGGCGCCACGGCCGGAAGGACTCCACCAGCTGGGGTGACAGCGCCTACACGGGGGGCTATTACAACCACCTGGGCGCCGTCTCGACGTACGGTGCGCGCGCCTTCGTGCCGTCGTACTGGGACATCAACGAGTCGCGTGACATCTTCGACATCAAGCTCACGCACACCATCGGCAACACCGACTTCGGGATCGGCGGTCGCCTCGAGTTGCTCGACCAGGACAACGGCCTGTACGAGCGGCGGAGCCCGCACGCGATCGGCACCTCCCCCAAGGGCGCGAACACCAACATCGACCGCAAGATAACGCAGAAGGAGGGCCTGGACGCGGACCTCTGGAACGTCCACACATTCACCGACACGAAGCTGAACGACCAGTTCACGCTCACCAGCGGCTTCTCGTATACGGCGATGGACACCGACGTGTTCGGGAGCCGCATCATCGGTGACCACTACGACGACGAGTACGACCGTTACTTCCAGCGGCGGCAGCAGCGCGATGAGGGTTTCCACGACCTCGTCGGCGGTGCCTTCCTGAAGCAGTACGTGGGCAACATGAGCCTGATGTACACACCCTTCGAGCACCTGGTCATCGTCCCGTCTGTCCGGGTCGAGGCCCAGGACCGCGATGGCATGGTCAACTTCATCGAGACGAACTTCGACAGCTCTAAGAATGGATTCCGGGAGTTGGCGAGCGATCTGCGCAACATGCAGAACCGGCAGGACTTCGAGGTGACCGAGGGACTCGAGATTCGTTACACGGGCATCCCCGATTGGGTCTTCTACATCGCCGGTGAATGGTCCGAGGGCACGACGCAACTCAAGGAGAGCGAATACTTGCTCCGCGAGGGCATCGACGACCACTGGGAAGTCCCGGGCTACAACGAGGCGACCGAATTGTACCGGGACACCAACTCGGATCGTTCGCTTCAGAAGTACACCGCCGGGGTGAACTGGTACCCGCTGAATCAGGTGAACATCGGCGCGCAGTACTATTATAAGGAGAAGGACATCGACTATGATTTCCTCACGGACTGGGAGACCTACACGGTCAATGGCACCGGGGATCTCTATCCGTCCTTCATCCGCGAGCAGGACTTCCAGACGCACGATCTCAATGTGCGCCTGACCTTGCGCCCGTGCTCGTTCCTGACGGCCGTGACGCGGTATGATCTGCAGCACACCACCATCGACACCCGTGGGGATTTCGCCCGGTCGAGCGGCGTCAACGACACCGCCCGCGCGCTGGATTCGATGGAGAGCGCCCAGTTCGACAGCCACATCATCAGCGAGAGCATCACGATCGTGCCGTGCCAGCACGTCTACATCCAGGGCAACGGGAGCTACTGCTTCGATGAGCTTGAGACCCCGATCTACGGTCGTGAGCTCCCGGCGGATTCCGGCTACACGACCCTCGTCGGGCAGTCGCGGAACAGCTACTGGACCGTCAACGCGCTGCTGGGCATCCTGCTGGACGAGAAGACCAACCTGCAGTTCCAGTACGACTACTACCTGTCCAACGACTACGTGAACAACTACTTCGCGACGATGCCGTACGGTGCCGAGAGCGAAGAGAGCCGCGTCATGGCGACGCTGAACCGGCAGATCACGCGCAACCTGAGCGTGACCCTCCGGTATGGCTTCGTCGACTTCAAGGACGTGCCGTCGGGCGGGTACAACGGATACAACGCGCACATGGCGTACGCCGGCATGAAGTTCAGCTTCTGAAGCAACGGGGGCGCTCCCGCGTCCAAACGCCGGACCTGAAGGGTCGGCCAACGCGGGAGTCCCCGGGGCTGGCGACCTTAGGGTGGGTTGCAGTGTTGGAATAGAAACAGAAGGAGAGCAGACAGATGAAGAAAGTGCTTATCGTTGGTGTGGCCGCATGGTTCGCGGCCGCGATGTCGAGTTTCGGGGCAGACGGCGCGGCGCTCTGGAAGTCGCATTGCGCCAAGTGCCACGGGGCAGATGGAGCGGGCGGGACCGCCATGGGCAAGAAGCTCAAGTGCAAGGACTACAGCAAGGAGGCTGTCTCCGATGACGCGATCGCGAAGGCGATCAAGGATGGCGTCAAGGAGGGCGGCAAGGTCGTGATGAAGCCGACCGCGGGCGTGTCTGACGACGACGTCAAGGCCCTGGTCGCGCACATGAAGTCCCTCAAGAAGTAAAGGCATTCCCGGAACCCCGGGGTGGCACAAGCCACCCCGGGGAATCCCGGCCCTCTGAAGCATGCATGACGGCAGGCAGCGGATTAGCAAGCTTCGGCCCAAGTCATGGGGCGTCAGGTCGGGTGGGGGGTTGAGCGCATTCGTATTGGCCGCAGTTGGGGTAGCGCCCCCCATCGGCGGTTTTTCTTTTCGGGGGGGCGTTCGGCCCAAACCCGAGAAGCTCCTAGACCGCACGGAGAAATGAGGGGCGCATGGCCGGATTCCCTTTGAAGATCCCTCCCCAAATCAACAGGCTCATCCTGCTGACCCTCGGCATCGTGGGCTCCTATCTCATCGCCCGCTACTTTCTGACGCCGGCCACGTTTGGCCAATACGGGTGGTACCGGGGCGCGGCGCTGGAGGAAATTGCGTCCAGGACGCCGGTGTACGCCGGAAAACTGGCCTGCGACGAATGTCACTCCGAGAAGCTTGAGATGCTGGCCAAGGGCAAGCACCAGACGCTGTCTTGCGAGGGATGCCACGGGGTGAGTTCGCAGCATGCGGCGAATCCGGACATCCTCCCGGTCAAGATGGCGGGCAGCCACTGCATTCGCTGCCACGAGCAGAATGACTCGCGGCCTACATGGTACAAGCAGATCGTCGTCAAGGATCACTACGCCGGCAAGTGCCGCGAATGCCACATGCCCCACAATCCCACGGAGGTTCCCGAAGAACCGCAGCCGGCGGATCAGGCCGCGAAAGAAGAAAAGCAAAAGCCCGAGTCACCAGAGAAGAAGCCGGGCGCGGTCGAGAAGGCGGGCAAGGCCGAGAAGGCGGAGGTGCCATGAGCAAGTCGTTCTCGAGGCGTGGCGTGCTTGGGTCCCTCGGAGGCATCGTGGGGGGCCTGCTGTCGCTTCCGGTGGCCCGGCACGTGAAGGCGGCGGTCCAGCGCGTGTTCGCCTCGGCGGGCGCCCCGGAGGGGTACGATGCCACCAAGCACTGGTGGCTGATGGTCATCGACATCGATCGGTGCATCGGCTGCGGGCTGTGCGCCGAGGCCTGCAAGAACGAGAACCACGTGCCCAAGGTGCCGACCTACTTCCGCACCTGGATCGAGCGCTACATCATCAAGAAACCGCGGCCCGGCACGACCGAGACGCGGGGGGAGACGCTGGTCGATTCGCCCAATGGCGGCATCGACGGCTTCCCGCCCTCGCTGGTGCCCCGCGAGGAGATCCTGAAATCGTTCTTCGTGCCGAAGCTCTGCAACCTGTGCCACCAGTCACCGTGCACGCAGGCGTGCCCCGTCGGCGCAACCTTCGATGCCCCGGACGGTGCGGTCCTGATCGACCCGAACTACTGCATCGGATGCGGCTTCTGCATCCAGGCCTGCCCGTACGGTTGCCGATATTTCAATCCCGAGACCAAGACGGCCGACAAGTGTTCGCTCTGTTACCATCGGATCACGCGGGGCCTGAAGCCCGCGTGCGTTGAGATCTGCCCGACGGGGGCACGGATCTTTGGTGACTTGAAGAATCCGGTGCCCGACGATCCGATCCTGCGCTTTGTCCGGGACAAGAAGGTCCAGACGTTGAAGCCCCACTTGGGGACGGAGCCTCGCGTGCTCTACGCGGGGATGGACAAGGAGGTCCGGTAGCATGTTCCCCGCACTCGCCACCTTGGTCGAAGGCGTGCCCCACTTCGATGGCTTCGTCTACCCGAACGAGTTGCTGCTCCTCTGGAGCGTCCTCATCGTGATCTACCCCTACGTGACGGGGTTGGTCGCCGGCGCCTTCATCTTGGCCTCGCTGGTCCGCGTGTTCGAGGTGAAGGCCCTGGAACCCGTGTATCGACTCTCGCTGCTGACCGCCCTCTCGTTCCTTCTGGTGGCGCCGATGCCGTTGCTGCTCCACCTCGGGCACCCCGAGCGCTGCCTGCAGATCATGATGACGCCGCACCTGAGTTCGCCCATGGCGATGTTCGGGTTCGTGTACGCATGGTACCTCATGGCCGTGCTGCTTCTGGAACTGTGGTTCGACTATCGGAAGGATTTCGTGGAGTGGTCCAGGAGCGAGGTTGGTCTCAAGGGCATCATGTACCGCATATTCACCTTGGGCGTGGAGGACGTCTCCGAGCCCTCGGTGCGACTGGACGCGCGCCTGGGAAGGATCATCACCGTGATCGGCATCCCGTCGGCCTTCCTGCTCCACGGTTACGTCGGTTTCATTTTTGGTTCGATCAAGGCGAACCCGTGGTGGGGCAACGTGCTGATGCCAATCATCTTTATATTCTCGGCGATGGTCTCGGGCATCGCGCTCTGCGTGTGCCTCTACATGGCGATCAACTGGGGGCGCCGCATCCCGCAGGATATCGTTTGCATCGACATGATGGGCAAGTTCCTGTTTTACGCGCTGGTCATCGACGCCGGCCTGGAGGGGCTCGACTGGGTCCACCGCCTGTACGCGGCCGACGAGTCCATCCACATCCTCAAGACGCTGGCCTCGGGCAAGCTGTTCTACACCCTGCTTGTAGGGCAGGCCTGCATGGGCACGGTGGTGCCGTTTTTGCTGCTGGGGGCCGTGCAACTGTTCCGAAAGAAGATCCCCACGCTGGCGAGGGAGAGGATGTACTTTGTCAGCGCCGCGCTGGTGGTGCTCGGCGTGTTCGCGATGCGGTGGAACGTGGTGATCGGCGGCCAGCTCTTCTCGAAGAGCCTCCGCGGATTCACAAGCCACAAGATGGAGTTGGCCGGGCAAGAGGGGTGGCTCGTGGGGCTCGGCCTCATCATTTTGCCGTTCGTCATACTGACCGTGCTGCTGAAGTATTTCTTGCCCGCTAATGCGGTGCTCCCGCCCCGCGGCGAAACATCGGCCGCCCCCGGACACGCGGTCTAGTTCCGTGGCCGAATGACAAGTGATCGTTGAAGTAACGGTCCCCCCAGCTTCGCCCAAATTGCCAGACTCAAGAAACCCTGTGGCAAAGGTCCAGATGTGGGCTAGTGACTTCATACTGTGGTCGGTTGGTGAAATCAGAACAGAAGGAGAGAACAAGACAAATGAAGAAGGTGCTTATTGTTGGTGTGGCCGCATGGTTCGCGGCATCTATCTCCGCTTTTGGCGCGAGCGGGGCGGATATCTGGAAGGCGAATTGCGCGAAGTGCCATGGGGCGGATGGCGCAGGCAAGACCGCCATGGGCAAGAAGCTCAAGATGAAAGACTACTCGGCAGAGGCCGTCTCCGAGGAGGCCGTTGCCAAGGCGATCAAGGATGGCGTCAAGGAAGGTGGCAAAGTCGTGATGAAACCGATCGCGGGCCTGTCCGATGACGACGTCAAGGCCGTCGCCGCGCACATGAAGTCCCTGAAGAAATAAGCGGGGACCTAGGGTATTCCAGCCGCCGGCGCGGCACCAGCCGCGCCGACGGCTGTGTTTTTGACGGGCGCGCGAGGCGCTTGCGCGGGGCACGAGTTGGCGCAATATAACCCTTTCTTTACACTATGGTGACGAAGCTGATTGGATGGCGCATCCCGGTGTCGTGTGTTCCCATTGCTCCGGCGGTGGTGGCGCTGTGCCTGCTGGCGGGTTGTGGCGAGGAACCGATCCGCAGTTACCGGATTGCCAAAGAGCAACCTGAGGAGGCCGCCCCCCAGTCAACGGAGTCACGGCAGATGCCCCCGGGCCATCCGCCAATGGGGGCGCAGCAGGGACTGCCACCCGATCATCCGCCGGTAGGCCAGGTCACGCCGGGACAGGCCCTGCCACCGGATCATCCGCCCATCGGCGGTGCCCCCGGCCCGCAGCGGGAGGCCGCTGCCGCGGCGCCGGCGCTGGCATGGGACGCGCCGCCCACCTGGATCCAGAAGCCCGCCGGCGGGATGCGCGTCGCGAGCTTCGATGTGCCCGGCGCGGGAGATGCCAAGGGCGACCTTTCGATCATCGTTCTGGGTGGAGGCGCGGGCGGCCTGCTGCCCAACGTCAATCGCTGGCGCGGACAGATTGATGCGGAGCCCTGGACCCAAGAGGTGATGGATCGCGAGTTTCAGAAAATCCAGTGCCCGGCCGGCACGATCCTGTTCGTGGACCTGCGGAAGCAGCCGCCCGCGAAAAGGATCCTTGCCGGGATCCTTGAACGCGAGGGCCAGAGCTGGTTCTTCAAGCTCGTCGGCGACGACGCGGCTCTCGAGGGCGCGAAGCCCGCCTTCGTTGAGTTCTTGAAAACGGTCAGGGGCGCGAAGCCATGAATCTGCAGAGGATATTCAAGCTGCTCGCCGACCTGCGACTGACCATCTTCTGCCTGGGGCTGCTGATCGTGCTCGTGGCGCTGTGCACGGTCGCGCAGGTGAAGCTCGGGGTTTTCGAGGCGGTCGAGAAGTACATGCGGGGATTCTTCGTATGGTGGCATCCGGCGGGATTGCCGTTTGCGCTCCCGGTGTTCCCCGGCGGCGCGACCGCGGGCTTGTTGCTGCTCTTGAACTTGCTGGCCAGCTTCGTGGTGCGGTTGCGGCCCGTCAGGGAGCAGATCGGCCTGTGGCTGATCCACGCGGGACTTGTGATCTTTGTTCTGGCGGAGTTCGCCACGGGCATGTTCGCGATCGAGACGCTCATGCAGATCCAGGAGGGCCAGTCGCGGAACTACACCGAGAGCCGTGACCGCATCGAGTTGGCGGTCGTCGATACCACCGACTCTCAATCCGATGCCGTGACCGCGATCCCGGTCTCGCGGCTTGGGATCGGCAGGCCCATCACGCCCCCGGGCGTGCCCTTTTCACTCACCGTCAAAGGATATTTCGAGAATGCGGCCGTGACCGAGCGCACCGCCGAGGCCCCGATGGCCGTGAACATGGCCACCGCCGGATCGGGCGCGGCCCGCTCCGTCTTCCCGCAAGAGACCGCCACTGGCGATGACAAGGCGAACAACAATCCCGCCTGTTTCTTGGAGATCACCCAGGGCGAAAAGAGCCTGGGAGTCTGGCTCGTCACGACGCTCGCCGCGCAACCGGAGACGCTGGAGGTGGGCGGCAGGAAGTTCGCGATCTCCCTGCGCCACGAGCGGCACTACCTGCCATTTCGCATCACCCTGAAAGATTTCCGCCACGACGTGTATCCGGGGACGGAGATCCCGAAGAATTTCTCCAGCCTGGTTCACCTGAGCGATCCCGCGGCGGGCGAGGATCGCGAAGTCCTCATTTATATGAACAGCCCATTGCGGCACGGCGGCAAGGCATTCTATCAGTCCGGATATCGGGAGGATACCATATCCATCCTCCAGGTCGTGGATAACCCGGGATGGCTGTTGCCCTACGTCGCATTCGTCGTCGTCGGCGTGGGCATGCTGGTCCAGTTTCTTGGGCACTTTATCGGATTTGTCCCGCGTGTCCACGGCGGGCGCGCGGCGGGTGGTGGCGCGACGGTCGCATGACGGGAAAGGGCCTATGAGGAAGTGGATTCCGTGGATTGTGCTCGGCCTGGCTGCGCTCTATGCCCTTGCCGGATTTTCTCGGCCCAAGTATTCGACGGATTTTGATTGGGTGGCGGTGGGCGAATTGCCCGTCCTGCAAGGGGGGCGGCTTAAGCCCCTGGACACAGTCGCGCGCAACGCGCTGCTCACGTTCCGGGGCAAGCAGACCCTGAGATCTGCCGAGGGGAAGACATCGGCCCTCGAGTGGTTGCTGCGGGTGCTCGCCGACCCCTCCAGGGCCGACAAGGACAAGGTGTTTGTGATCCATGATCCCGACGTCCTTGGCCTCCTCGGCTTCCAGATGAAGGACAAATATTTCAGTTTCGAGGACCTCGGGCCGCATCTCGAGCGCATCCGCGATCAGGCCGAGCGCGCATCGAGGATCGAATCCCGTGAGCGAAGTCGGTTTCAGGGCGCCGTGCTGAACCTGCATGAGAGGCTGATGTCCTATCAGATGCTCCGCCACACGATCCAGGATCCCCAGAGCGCGTCGTTCACTTCAGACATCAAAGCTTTTCTTGTTCAGTTGGCGACGGGCCGCGAGGCGCTGCGCGCCAGCAAGGGCAATCTCTCGGGGGACAACCCCGCGATCGCGGCGCTGGCCGGATCATTCAGCCGCTTCCAGTTTATGGCGCAGGCGGGCTATTTCCGTTTCTTGCCCCCGCTTCCTGGCGAGGGCCAGGAGCAGTGGCGCAACATGGGCGAGGGGCTCCTGGTGTCCTTGACTTCGGGCAAGATACATCCGCTCGCAGAGCACTACGCCGCGCTGGTGGAGGCGTTCCGTAAGAACGACAAAGCGGGCTTTGGGACAGAGCTGGGCGCCATCCGCGGGTATCTGGCGACCGACCAGTCGGGTTTGTTGCGGCAGATGGGGAATGAATTCATCTTCAACCAATCCGCGCCGTTCTATCGCGGCATGGTCCTGTACGTGACAGCATTCTTGCTGGTGTGCGTCTCGTGGCTCCGCTGGACCGAACCGCTGGGCAGGTCGGCGTACCGGGTGCTGCTGGTGGCGTTCGCCGTTCATACCGCCGGTCTAATCGCGCGGATCGTCCTCCAGGGGCGACCGCCAGTGACGAACCTCTACTCCTCGGCGGTGTTCGTCGGGTGGGCCGCGGTCCTCATGGCGGTCGTCATCGAGGCCTTGTTCAGGAGGGGCTTTGCGCTGGCGGCAGCCGCCGTCACCGGTTTCGTGACCCTCATCATCGCGCATCACCTCTCGAGCACCGGGGACACGATGGAGATGATGCGCGCGGTGCTGGATTCCAACTTCTGGCTGGGCACGCACGTGGTCACCATCACGATCGGCTACTCGGCCACATTTCTCGCGGGCGGCCTGGCCCACATCTACATTCTCCGGGGTGTCTTCAGCCGAACGTTTTCGGCAGATGCCGCCAAATCGGTGGCCCAGATGGTGTACGGGGTCGTCTGTTTTAGCCTCCTCTTCACGTTCGTCGGCACGGTGCTTGGCGGCATTTGGGCGGACCAGTCGTGGGGGCGATTCTGGGGCTGGGACCCGAAGGAGAATGGCGCCCTGCTGATCGTTCTCTGGGATGCGATCGCGCTCCATGCGCGCTCGGGAAATCTGGTCGGCGAAAAGGGTTTCATGGTGATGGCCGTTTTCGGGAACATCATCACCGCCATTTCATGGTTCGGCGTCAACATGCTGGGTATCGGGCTTCACTCGTATGGCTTCATGGACGCTGCGCTTTTCTGGCTCGTGGCGTTCATCCTAGTTCAGTGGGCGGTCATGTTCGTCGGGAGCCTGCCAGATCGCCAGTGGCGGAGCGCCCTGGGGACCGGCCGATGAAGATGCCGCGGCGCCATCCCGATCCTTGCCGGAAAGGGCTCGGTCGCAGGCGTTTGCCCTTGACCCGTGCTAGCTGCCCCATAACCTCTCCTAATGATTTTTCTGGCCAAAATGCGGATGTCGCAGGGACCCGCAGCTAGTATGGCCAGCGTTGCGCGCCCGCTTGGACTGCCTTGCGACATCCGGCCAAGGCGAGATCCACCCTCGTTGATTCTATGACCACAGATCCGACGCCCCAACCCACGAAACCCGTCATCGGGATTTTCAGAAACTGGACCAGCCTGATCGGCGTGGTGCTTTTCCTGAGCAGCCTCTTCGCGTTCGTCCTCCTGTTCCTGCTGGATACGCTTTCGCATTCTGCCAATCCCTACGTCGGTATTCTCACCTATCTGGTGGCGCCGGCCTTCGGTGCGATCGGGTTGGTGATCGTGGTCGTGGGTGTTGTTTGGCGCAACTATCGCCGGGTCAAGGAGCTGGGGGCGCCACCCGCGTTCCAGGTGGACTTGACGCGGTCGCGTGATCGGCGGCTGCTGTCGTTCTTCTTGGGCGGCAGCGTTCTCTTCCTGCTCGCCACCGCCGTGTTGAGCTATCACACGTACCACTTTACCGAGTCCGTGTCGTTCTGCGGCCAGGCCTGCCACACGGTCATGAAGCCCGAATTGGTCACTTACCTGCACGGGCCGCACGCGCGCGTCGCGTGCGTGGAATGCCACATAGGGCCAGGGGCGGGGTGGTACGTCAAATCGAAGCTGTCGGGCATGTATCAGGTTTACGCGACGGCGTTCGACAAGTTTCCGCGCCCCATACCCACTCCGATCCGAAACCTTCGGCCGGCGCAGGAGACCTGCGAGCAGTGCCACTGGCCTGCGAAGTTCGTCGGCAATCTCGACCGGACCTACGAGTACTTTTTGGCGGACGAGACCAACTCCCATCACACGATCCGCATGACGATGAAGGTGGGCGGCGGTGATCCGAAACACGGCCCGGTCGGGGGCATTCACTGGCACATGAACGTGGGCAACAAGGTCGAGTATATCGCGCTCGACGAGGCGCGCCAGCAGATCCCATGGGTCCGCGTGATCGATTCTCAGGGCGTGGTCAAGGAGTTCCGCACGGAGGGATTCACCAATGGCATCAGCGGGCAACCCGTGCGCACGATGGACTGCATGGATTGCCACAATCGCCCTGCGCACCAGTACCAGACGCCCAACGACGCGGTGAACCTCGCGATGGCGCTGGGCCAGATCGATCGCGCTCTGCCGAGCATCAAGGCCAATGCCGTCGCCGTTCTCACGGAGGAGTACGCGAACGAGACGGAGGCCACCGAGAAGATCGCGACGACCCTGGCCGAGAAATACAAGGGTGACGCGCGCATCCGCCCCATCATCGACGTGGTCCAGCGGATCTACCGGGACAACTTTTTCCCGGAGATGAAGGCCGCGTGGAATAATTATCCGGATAACATCGGGCACAAGGATTGGCCGGGATGTTTCCGCTGCCACGACGGGAAGCACGTGACTGCCGATGGGAAAGACATGATCAAGGCAAACGACTGCAAGGCGTGCCACACGATCCTCGCGCAGGGCAGTGGCGACGAACTGCGCATGCTCACGCCCGAGGGACAGGATTTCAAGCACCCGGGCGGCGATTACGAGGGCCTCTGCAACGATTGCCACAACGGCAGCATGTGAGGGATGCCGCGGCTGCCTGCGGCTGGCAGGGACTCGCGGGGATGAGCACTCGGCGTCGCCGCGTCGCGGGTTGGTGGGCGGGATTGTCCGGCTCGCGGTGTCGGGCGCGGCGCGAATCTTTGGATCAGAAGGCGAGCCCGATCTTCTCGCCCACGCCCCGGATGTACTTGGCGGCCGCCGCATAGTCCTCGGCCGTCTTCAGGTGCTCGATCATCAGGGGCGGCCGATGCGGCAGGGACGCGAGGCCCTTGAGGTAGGCGGCGTAATCCACCTGGCCCAGGCCGGGCCCGACCTCTACGAAGTGGACGTTCATCTCCACCTCCCATGAGAGATCTTTCGCGTGGCAAGAGACGATGTGGGGGCCGAGCTTTTCGAAGCACTCGCGGAGCAGGTCGGCATTTTTATAGAAGCGCTCGGGCGAGTTGATGAGATTGCAGGGATCGAGGTGAACACCGAAGGCCGGGCGGTCCACCGCCTTGAGCATACGCAGGTAGCTGTCGGGGCTGTCGGGCAGTGACCAGCCCATCATCTCGTAGCAGAGCTTGGCGCGCTTCGGTTTGACGGCATCGATGATCTTGCGGGCATTCTCGACGGTGGCGTCGAAGAATGCCTGGGTGAGGTTGCGGGGGTCTGGGCCATACCAGATTTTCTCGTTGAAGGACCCGGCGATATCGACGCAGCAAAGGGCGCCTATCTCGTCAGCCAGGGCCAGGCCCGATGTCACCTTCTCTAGATTCTCTTTCCTTTTTGCGGGATCCGCATCGAGGAGATTCAGCCAGCGGCCGACCTCGGAGATGATGATGTCGTTCTTGGTGAAGGCGTCCCGGATGGCCCGTATGCGATCGGTCTCGGTGATATCGACTTTAGGGCAGTAGGCGGCGCGGTAGCCCAGGGCGACGTGGGCCCGGGCGAGTTCCTCGGGGTCTTGGGTTTTTGCGAATGTGGGTGCGCCCAATCGGAGGCGCTTGTCGGGCGGCGTCTCGCAAAGGCCGAGGGCCGTCGCTGCTAGCGAACCCGAAGCGGCGACGAGGAATTGACGGCGGGTGGCGATGTTGCGGCTCATGGTTGGGGAGAAGTGTACCAGCCAGTGGCCGCGCTTCCAGCGCTTAGCCCGGATATTTCACAGCCTTTCGGCTGCGAAATATCCGGGCTCTGGGAAAACCGCGCCATGAAAGCCATTTATTTGGAGAGGTCGGGCAATGACTTCTCCCCGGCGGACCGCAATCGACCCTTGAGAGGGCCCGAGACGGGGGGCAGCATGATGCCATGGTTCGACACCGCGGGTGGCCGACTCTCCAACGGGCTCCGATGGGGAACTGGGGCTGGCTCGCTTTCGCCATCATATTGGGAGGATGTGCGCCGACCCAGCGGCGGGTTGACGCCGACATATCTCGAACCAAGGCGTTCTGCGTGGATTTCAACTGGGGCGTCGGCGGAGTGAACGGTTTCGCGCCCCCGGGCATGTGGGCCGATGCGGATCCGGCGCGGCACGTGGCGTGGTACGCGGCATTGGGGGCGAATGTGATCCAGACCTTCGCGGTCTCTTGCAATGGTTATGCGTGGTACAAGAGCGGCAAGGTGCCATCGCAGCCGGGCCTGAAATACGACTTCCTCCGCGAGGTGGTGCGGCTCGGCCACGACCGCGGGATGCTCGTCATGGGCTACTTTTGCATTTCGGCCAACACGCGGTGGGGCGCCGAGCACCCGCACCAGACTTACGGGACACCGAGCGCACACCATCTTCCCTTTACCGACGAGTACCTCGACTACCTGGGCATGGCCATCGATGATGCGTTTCGCACGACGGGCATCGACGGCACGATGATCGATTGGGTTTGGTGCCCCACGGACGAGGTGAGACAGAAACAGAATAGGGGGAAATGGCTCGACGCCGAGAAACGATTGTACCTCCAGCTCACGGGAAAGCCGTTTCCCGGAGAAGATCGTCTCACGCCCGCGGAGAGGCTTGCGTACGAGCGCCTGGCGATCGACCGATGCTGGGGGCGCATCCGCGCCGCCGCGAAACGCGCCAAACCCGATTGTGTCCTTTGGTTCTCCTGCAACAAGGTCCAGGACCCGACCGTCGCCAATTCGTCGCTGTTCCGCGAGATCGACTGGCTGATGAATGAGGCGCCAGACCTCGAAGCGCTAGGGCGGACCCGCGGGATGGTGGGGCCAGGCGCTCGCATCGTGCAGTGCGTGGTGGGTTGGGGCGACAGGCATGACGCCCGTGCGGTGGTGACAGACCCGGCATGGTCGGGCCTCGATCTCTACGGGTTCGCCAAGCCGGGCCCCGATTCGTTACCGCTTCCCGTCGCGGAATACCTCGGCAAGCCAATCGACGCCTTCAGGGGCAATGATCGCAATATCGCGGTCCTGGCACGATTCTTTAACGGCAGAACGGTCGAACGCGCGACACCTCCTGGGAACAAGAGCGGAACCTAGGGGCGCGCTTGCGCGCGATTCGAATCGCCGACAGGCGACCTCCTGCAACTCGCCTGCCCAGAATCCTCAATTCAGGCTTTCGAGGAATTCGGCAATTCGGCAACGCAGTTCCCAGACGGCCGTGTTGGATGGTGCGTTGACGGGGGAAGGTTTCTCAGTCTTCTCGGAATCGCTGTGGGGTGGTGGTCGCGCGATGGCATCTGCGGCCGCCAACAATTCTCGGGCGGACTTTTCCCTGGGTGAGCCGGCAACCAGGGTTGTGGTCGCCTGTTTGAGGAGCCAGAGATACTCATAGTCCTCACATCCCTCCCGCATCATCTCCCAGCGCACCGAAGGCAGGAAATCGTGGGTTAGGGGATCTGGGTAAAAAAGCGTCATCGCACCCCACCAGATGGGCGCCTGTGGCGTTGGGGCGGCGAACACCGCGCCCTCCCAAGCGCGATCTATCGCGGCGAGCGTTTCAGAGTTGACCCATCCCGAGGCACCGGTACTCCAGGCCAACCATCCGTACGTCCTCGAGCTGACGACAGGGTAGTCGATGATGGCGCGGTAATTATCGATGAAGGTGACGAAGTCGCCCGAGGCGACCCGATCGCGAATTCGCCCCATGTCATCGAAAGTCCTCAGGCACCAGTGATCGATCTTGCCAACGAGTTCGGGTGTCGGGTCGGCGGTCACGAATGTCCTGAGCTCTGGGGCGGAGGCTCGGACCAGATCGCAGAATTCGCCGATGACCCTGTAGTTGTTTGCGGGTGTGTCGAGTTTTCGGGGCTCCCCTTCGGTATGGTACGTGTACGGTTCGTCCATCGTGGTGACGAAGACTCTGCCGGTCCAACCGTGACGGCGGACGATCTCATTCATTTGACGCAGGTACGCGCCAAATGCCTTTTTGAACTCGGGCCGCAGATGGCCCGCCTCATCGGCGATGAAAACTGGGGAGGCCGCAGGCCACCGCTGCTTGGCGACCGCTGGAAAGTGCCACAGGAAATAAAGTCCTTGGAGCGGTCCCTGGGTCTTCTTGCGCTCTGACCAGAGCGGCCACACGGGCAACAAGAGCGCCGGGGCATGGAGTCGATCGAGGCAATGGGCCGCCATTTCCTCCCACGCGGAAGCGTCCAATTTGATCTCGCCGCCCTCGAGCACCTGGAGCGCCGGGGCCGGGATGAGGGGGTCGGGGGCGCTCCTGACCTCGGCGGCCAGCTCGCATAGGCCACGCACACCGTCGGGTGTCAGCCAACCGTCCGGAAGCTTTTCGACAGCCATGTGCGTGATATTTCGCAACGGAGATGGCTGCGGCAGAGAAAAGCGGTGGACGCGGACCTCAATTGGAAGGCGGGGCGTGGGGCTCGCTTTACGTATCCATTCCTGAGTGCGGAAATCCATGGACAGCTCGCCACGATAGATACCGGGGCGCGTCTCGGGTGGGACGTCAACGGTCACCCAGAACGCGAGGTTTCGATCGGGCCGCAGAAAGCCCCTGCTGTCGGTTGTCAGGATATCGGGGCAGTCGCCGATTCGGCCGACGAATGATCCGGGCGTCTGAACGCCTTTCCCGCTGGCGGTGTCCACCGCGACATAGGCGATGCGCCGCACGGAGATTCGGGAGGCCGGGATAACCTGACCCGCGTCGCCCTTCAGCTCGCCGATGACGGGACCCACCCCGGACATCGCGACCTCGCCCCGGGCGACCAGCAAGAATGGCTCTTTCTCGCCCCGCGCGGCAGTGATTCGGAGCGTGTCCAGTCTGGGTTCCGTGGCGAGCTTGTCTTCGGCCCTGATTGTTTCTGGTGGATACTGCGCCCATACGGTCAACCAGCGACCGGAGCTAACCACGCCGCGCGCCGGAGCCGGCGGCGCGATCGTCGGGCCGACGTCGGATGATTGCGCGATCGCGGTTGAACACAGCGCGACAACCGCGCGCACAACGCGCCACGGACAATGATCGTGCCTTTGCGCATCGCAGTGTTTGGAGGTCCCCCGCGGGTTAAGGAGGGTGCCCCGGCTGTTTTCGGGTGGGATCATGGGCCCTCGAGTAAAACGAGTCCGCGCTCGCTTTCGGGTCGCGCAATGGAAATGCCGCACTTGTGGCCGATGCCTTTGATGGCCTTGTCACGGCCCACCAGTATTCTCCCGTCAGCGAGTCCGGCGATGCCATAGGCCGCGTCGAATTCCCATTTTCCCGTGAGGCGGAATGCATCGTCGGCGCGGAGGAGGATGCGCGGTTCTCCATAACAGCCGAACCACCATCCGTCTGCCGCATGCGCGACCGTCTGTATCCCCATCAGCGTGTAGCCGCCATCCAAGATATGACGCTTCTTGAAAAAGAATCCCTCGTCGTACTCATAGACGTAGTTCTCTGGCGTGTCTTTGGGCAGGCCGCCCACGACGACGAATCTTCCATTGTGGTAGGCGATGCCTCCGGCCCCGTGGACGGCCTCGGGCGTCCTGTGCCGCGCGAGTTCTTGGAGGTTCTCGGCATCGTAGATGTAGACCCATGAGTCGGCGCTGCCGGCGGGGCGATTGAACCGTCCCAGATTCACGGCGACGTAGACCTTTCCGTCGTGATAGCAGAGGTCGCCGTGATGTCTCTGTACGCTGACCCGCCCAAGCTCGTGTCCCCGGAGATCGGTTTTCACCAGGGCATCAGTCCAGCTCCAATATATGGATTTGAGGCCGTCGGTGCAGATGCCCTGGACGTGAGAGGTGGACGTTCCTTCGAAATCCGTCGCGCGGAATTCGCGGGCCGCCATAAATGCGATCAGGTCTCTGGGGCGGTCCGTATAGATGCGGTCAATGCCGAGCCCAAGGTATCGTGCCCAGTCCGCCTCGCGATTGGCCGTCCACACGCCGGCGGAGAGGCCGGCGCCATGAATCGTTGAAATGCTCTGCGGTGTTGCGCCATTCGTATTGAGCACGATGGCCTCGAATCCGCACTCGCGCGCCGTCCGGATATCGCGTTGCGCATCCAGCGTGACGAGGTCCCAGAACACGGGGATTTCGGGGGCCAGACGTTTCACCTCGCTCATGTAGGCGAGTTTCCCGTCATTGAATCCGATCCAGGGTTCGGCACTGAGGCGCCTCGCGGTCTCCAAGGCCTCTGTAACGCATGGCATCTTTGGCTGAATCGATACGCGCGTGCGGCGCTGCGACATCACGAGTCGGAGGACCTCCTCCAGGCGGGGAATCCGGTGCGGGGGGCACTCGGCCAAAGTCTTCCCCTTCAACCGGCGAAAACCCGTGGCCACATCCACCGCCAAGAGTTCCTCATAACTGGACTTTGCGACGTCCAGACTCCGGTCTCCGACGCGCGCCGTCGTGGGATCATGGATGACGGCGAGTTTGCCATCGCGGGTGCGATAGATGTCGCATTCGATCCAATCGGCCCCCGCAGCAATGGCGTCCTGGAAAGCCGGAAGGGTGTTCTCTGGAAACTCGGCCGAATTGCCGCGATGCGCGGTGACGCCATTGGTCAAGAATCCCATCGCGCCGCGGCTGTCGTGGGATGAGGGTGACATGCGCGCGGCGCGCCCTGGGCTTGGCTTGGGCTGGCAGGCGGCGAAGAGGGCGAAGGTTGCCGTGAGGGCAATCGAGATTCTGGCCGCGCATCTCATGGGACATCAGGATAACTTAGGGGTGCAGGCTGCCGCAAATAATCGTTTGTGGGACTTTGGGAGGCCGGCGTCCCTCCCGGGCCCAACGTGGCTGTTGTGTGGATTCTTCGACGGTCTATTCGGGTATGGGACGTGCCCGGACTGCCTTCTGCATTGGCATTACATGCCCGCCAGCCGGGTATGAATCTCGGGCGGTATTGCTTCGGGCGCGGCTCGTGTTCAGAATGAGAGGCGGGTTAAGCAAGGAGACATTTCGATATGGCAGCACGAACACTATTTTCCTGCGCGCTCATTGCGGCGGCTTCGGCCCTTACTGCCGTGGCCGGTGGGCCGAACGTGGTCTTCTTTCTGGCAGATGATCTCGGCTGGCGTGACCTGGGAGCCTGGGGCAGCACGTTTTACGAGACACCCAATGCGGATCGACTCGCGCGGGAGGGCATGCGGTTCACCGCGGGTTACGCCGCCTGCCCGGTTTGCAGTCCGACGCGCGCGAGCATCCAGGCGGGCAAACACCCTGCGCGACTGGCGACCACCGACTATTTCGGTGCCGCACAGCCCGACAAATGGGCGCGCAACACAAAATTGCTGCCGGCCCCCTACGAGGAACAGTTGCCGCTCGGGGAGACGACGATTGCCGAGGCTTTCAAGGAGGGCGGTTACGCGACATTCTTCGCCGGCAAATGGCATCTTGGGCCGGAGGGTCTCTGGCCCGAGAACCAGGGGTATGACATCAACAAGGGGGGATGCAAGGCGGGGGCCCCGATGCCACCAGGGCGGTATTTTTCCCCCTATGGCAACCCCCGGTTGGAGGACGGACCCAAGGGCGAGCATCTGCCGGATCGGCTTGCGAGCGAGACCGTGAAGTTCATCGAGTCGTCCAAGGACCGACCATTCTTCGCGTTTATGGCGTTTTATTCGGTGCACACGCCTCTGATGGCGCGACCCGATCTGAAGGCGAAGTACGAGGAGAAGGCGAAAGCTCTGAAAGCCGATGGTCCAGCGTGGTTGCCGGAGGGGAGTCGCATGGCACGCCAGATTCAAGATCACGCGGTTTATGCGGGGATGGTCGAGGCGATGGATCAGGCCATTGGCAAGGTGCTCGGGGCGCTGGATCGGTTCGGTCTGGCGGAGAAGACCGTGGTCTGTTTCATGTCGGACAACGGTGGGCTGAGCACATCGGAGGGGTCGCCGACCAGCAACCTGCCGTTGCGCGGGGGGAAGGGGTGGCTTTATGAGGGTGGCATCCGAGAACCGTTCATGATCAAATGGCCGGGGGTCGTGCGGCCCGGCGGGATATGTGAGGTGCCGGTCGTCAGCACGGATTTTTACCCGACGCTGCTGGAGATCGCGGGACTGCCGCCGCGCCCGCAGCAGCACCTCGATGGCATGAGCCTGGTGCCGCTCTTGCGAGGGTCGGGCGTTCTGGCCCGCGACGCGATCTTTTGGCACTACCCGCACTACGGCAATCAGGGTGGCGCGCCCGGCGGCGCGATCCGCGGCGGCGATTGGAAACTCATCGAATGGTATGAGGACGGGAAGCACGAACTATTCAACGTGCGGGATGACATTGGCGAGAAGCGGGATCTGGCGGCGGAACATCCCGACAGGGTCAAAGATCTGGCCGCAAGGCTGAAGGCATGGCGCGAGGCCACTGGCGCGCGGATGCCCTCTTCAAACCCGACGTATGATCCGTCGGGGCCGGATGGTCGAGGCGACAAGCAGCCTGCCAGGAAAGGGAAACAGAAGCAGGGCAAGGCAAAGGCGGGCTGAGAATATCCGGACAGAAAAACTGCTCAACAGGCGGGTCGGGCTGCGCTAGGTTCCAGACCACAGATATGAACTTTCCCGCGTCCCTATTTGAACAGATCTGCCGCAACCCGATCATTGCCGTCCTGACGCTTGAGGATCCCGGCGCTGCGCCCGACCTCGCGCGGGCATTGCTGGCGGGTGGCGTGCGGGGGGTGGAACTGACACTGCGGACGCCCGCCGCGCTCGAAAGCCTGAAGCGGTTGAAGGAGGCGGCGCCGGAGTTGATCTTGGGCGCGGGCACGGTCCTGACGCCGGCGCAAGTGAAGCAGGTCAAGGATGTGGGCGTGGCGTTCGCCGTTTCGCCCGGCCTGAATCCGCGGGTTGTGCGCGCGGCCCAGGAGGCTGGGGTGCCCTTTGCGCCGGGGATATGCACGCCGTCGGACATCGAGGGCGCGCTCGAACTCGGCTGCACGCTGTTGAAGTACTTTCCCGCGGAGACGAGCGGGGGTCTGAAGCACCTCAAGAACATGGCGGCGCCGTACATGCACCTCGGGGTGGGGTTCATCCCGCTCGGCGGCCTGAACGAGGCAAACATGCTGGATTACTTGGGCGACTCCCTGATCCCCGCCATCGGTGGCTCGTGGATCGCCCCGAGAGATAAGATCGCCGCGCGCGATTGGGCCGCCATCGAGGGCAATGCCCGCCGCGCCGTCGAGAAGTGGAAAATGCTGCCGAAGGCGAAGGCCTGAGGGCTGACTCGAGGAGAAGTGCCATGGGATGTCTTGTCGTTGGTTTTGGAGAAATCATGGGGCGATTGAACCCGCCCGGGTTCATGCGATTTCGCCAGGCCCTGCCGGGTTCGCTCGAAATGACATTCGCGGGTGCGGAGGCAAACGTATGCGCATCGATCGCGATGCTCGGCGGCGAGGCGCGCTACGTGACCGCGCTGCCGAAGCACGCGATCGCCGACGCGTGCGTCGACCGCCTCCGCGGTCTGGGGATCGACTGTTCCTGCATCGCGCGAGTGGGCAAGGGGCGGCTAGGCCTTTACTTTGTGGAGAAGGGCGCCAACCAGCGGCCCAGCGTGGTCATCTACGACCGCGACGCCTCGTCCATCGCGATGGCCGAGCCATCGACCTACGATTGGGAGTCGGTGTTCTCGGGGGCAGATTGGCTGCATATCTCGGGCATCACGCCGGCCCTGTCCAAGGCGGCGGCGGAGTCTGCCGCGGGGGCCGTCGCGGCCGCCAAACACAATGGGTGCAAGGTCTCCTGCGACCTGAATTTTCGCAAGAAACTCTGGAATTGGGAACCGGGCACCGAGCCACGGGCGCTGGCCCAGCGCACGATGCGCGGCATCCTGCCCGACGTGGATGTGGTCATCGCCAATGAGGAGGACGCCCATGATGTGCTCGGCATTCAGGCGGGCCAGACGGATGTGAATTCTGGGAAACTGGAGATCGACAAATACCCGCACGTGGCACGCGAGATCGTGAAGCAATTTCCGAAGGTATCGAGGGTGGCGATTACGCTGCGCGAGAGCATCTCGGCCACGCACAACAACTGGGGCGCGATGCTGTACGACGCCGTCAAAGACGAGGCCTGTTTTGCGCCGATGCGCGACGGCGCGTATGTGTCCCACGAGATCCGCGCCATCGTGGATCGCGTCGGCGGCGGCGATGCCTTCGCTGCCGGGCTGATCTTCGCGCTGAATGCGCCGGAGCTGGCGGAATCGCAGAAGGCGGTGTCGTTTGCCGTCGCGGCCTCCTGCCTGGCGCACTCCGTGGAGGGCGACTTCAACTTCTGTGCCCGTGCCGAGGTCGAGGCCCTTATGAAGGGTTCGGGCAGCGGTCGCGTGCAGAGGTAGATCGCACCCGTCAGCGGCCCGTGAGCATCAAGACCCGTTCGTTCACGTTCTGGGCTGCGGCCGTCGGCCGCTCTCAATCTATCGCACCACGAAGGGCTCGCGATAGGCGCGCGACAGGTACTTGTTGGCCTTGGCCTCGTCGCTGATGAAGGGCCAACCCTTGAAGCGTTCTCCGGACGGGTCGAAATCGAGCTGGGGGCCGACGTGCCAAGGTTCCTTGGCAAAGTCGACTTTCCAATCGGCGAGTTGTTTTCCGAATCGCTCGGCGGCATCGCGCCCGGTGTCGCCGATCTTGGCTGCCTGGGCGTCGAGTTGTGCCTTGTCTGCGTTGCTGCCGATGCGATACGAAATGTTCGCCATGTGGGCGAGGGCGCTGGATTTGAAGGCCTTCTCGATCGGGGCGCGCAACTCGGACTCGTTGCGCGAGCGCACGGCGCGTATGAAACAATCGAGGTGGTCCTTGCCCGAATCGCCGGGGAACTTCTGAATCTTTTCGCCCTTGGGGTCGAAGGCGTCACCGCCGCCGCGGCCGCCGCGGAATTCTCCGCCCTCGTACTCGAGGACGATGCCCACGCGGATGCCCCGGAACGCGGGCGCAGCATTCAGGTCGGGCTTGAGCCACAGGTCGCAGACCTCGAACACCATGGGCGCGCGACCGCCGCCCTCGAACGTCGCGAACTGCATGTTGGCCGTCTGGCCGACGTCTTGCCACCCGAAGCGCCCGCCGAAACTCTGGACGCTGGCCGGGAGACCCGGATCACCGAGCGCCCACTGGCAGAGGTCCAGTTCGTGGGGTCCCTGGTTGCCGATGTCGCCGTTGCCGGTGTTCCAGAACCAGTGCCAGTCGTAGTGGAATTTGGGGCGATAGAGGACCTCGTCCTGTGCGGGGCCGAGCCACAGGTTGTAATCCACCGTGGTGGGCGGTTTCAAAGGCGTGTCCTGTTTGCCAATGCTCTCTCGGTTCCGGTAGCAGAAACCGCGCACGCGTTTGAGTTTCCCGAGGTGACCCTCCTTGAGCCAGGCGAAGGCCGCGAGCAGGCCCGTGTCCGACCGATTCTGGAACCCGCCCTGGACGATGCGGTTGCAGCGCTTGGCGGCATCGACCATGCGCCGTCCCTCGAAAATGTTGTGGCAGACGGGCTTTTCGACATAGACATCCTTGCCCGCCTCGCACGCCATGATGGTCATGAGGGCATGCCAGTGATTTGGGCTGGCGATGACGACCGCATCGACGTCCTTGCGGTCGAGGAGCTGCCGGAAGTCCTGATGGCGACCGACCTGCAAGCCGTTGGCGGTCTTCTCGACCTGTTGGGCCACTTTGTCGAGCGTGGCGGAATCGGCATCCGAAAGTGCGACCACGCGCACTCCCGGGACGGCCATGAACTGTTTGCAGAGCATGCTGCCGCGGCCACCGATGCCGATGCAACCGAGACGGATGTCGTCGTTGGCGCCGAGCACCCGGCGGGGCAGTACGGTGGAGGCGGCTGCGAGGGTGGAGACGCGGAGGAAAGCGCGGCGGGACAGGATACTCATCCCGGCATTTGAGGCATTGTTGGGGCGCACCGCAATCAAAGAATTTGAAAATCGCGTTTGGCTATTTTCGGGAGAGGACGGCCTGGGCGTGGCGGGCGAAATGGCCGCGGAGGTCGCTGGCGTAGGTGCGCAGGGTTTTTTCGCCGAGGCCGTCTTGGTCGCCGCAGCGGTAGAGGGCGCGGGCGAGGCTGAGCTCGCGGAGCGAGTCGCTTCGGGTGCTGACGGAACTGGTGCCGCCTTTGGATGCGCCGTCGGCGGCCTGCGCCTTTTGGACGGTGGCATGGTCCTGACCGGCGATGCCGGGTTTCTTGAGGGCCTCGGCAAGGGCGGGGGCGGCGGAGGGATCGCCGATTAGCTCAAGGGCCAAGGCGGTCGCGCGATGGTGGGAGAACTCAGAATCGGAGGTGAGGAGCTGGAGTTTTTCGACGATCGCGGGGATCGCCCGCTTGTCCCGCGTCCGGCCCAGCGCGATGATGATTTTGTCGAGATGGCTGAGCGCCTCGCCGAACTGGCCGCCGCCGCGATAGCGCCAGCCGCCGTCCCATGCGGTCTGGCTCTTGACCTCGGCGATGAGGGTATCGAGGCCGGAGGTGTCGCCGAGGATGGCGAGTGATTGAGCGAGGGAGAGTTTCCCCGCGGGGTCGGTGGCCTCGGCGTAAGCCTTGCGAAGGACGGGGAGGGCCGCGTCTGGGTTGGCGAGGATGACGGCGGCATTCTCGGGGGTCGGATGGCCGGTCGCGGTGGCGGCGACGGCGGCGTCGACGCGCTCCTGCGGGAGCGGGAAGGAGTCTTTTTGTTCCATGACTTCGGGTGGGAGGTTTCCGATTTCGACCAGGTGCCGCTGGAGTTCGCGGATGACGACATCGCGGGTGCCGCCCTCTGACGAGGCGACGAGGGCCGCGGCAACACCGAGGCCGTAGCCCTGATTCTGGAGGTCGGCCTGCATTCGGACGAGCGGGAGGGCGTCACGGTGTGCGCTGAGGCCGAGTCCGCCGACGAGGATGCCGTCAAGGCCCTGCGGGAGGGAGCAGCGATAGGGCACGTCGACATAACAGCCAACCTTCTCGGGATGGCTGATCTCGAGCAGCGGGTCGGTGGTATAGCCGTGCGTATCGAAATTGCTGTACGCCCGGAACAGGGTGTCCGGATAGGAGCGGCCGAGCAGCTCGTCGCGGATGGTGAGGGTGAATTCCCCGACGATGCGGCGGCGCTCGCGCGTGTCGATGAAGGGTTGCTGGTCAAAGGCGGCGGGGTACTTGAGCTTCGAATAGACGAAGACGTGCCACATATCGAGCATGTCGGTCTCATCAACGATAGTGAAATCGGTGTTGGTGTAGTCCTGCCCGAGCCAGCGCGGAGGGAGGCCGGTGCCCTGGACGGCGAGCTCGGTCTCGTCGGTGTCGATGACCTTGGCGCCGGCCGCCGCGGCGATGTCGGCATTGCCAGTGGTATCGATAACGCATTTGGCGAGGACCACGCCGCGCCCGTAGGGGGTGGCGACGATGGCGCCGGTCACGCGACCGTCCTTGACCAGGGCGCCGCAGCCGGTGGAGCCGAACCAGATATCGGCGCCGGCCTTGCGAAGTTCGCGCCGGTACCACTCGGCCTTGTCCTCGGGTTCCCATGATTTTTCACCGGGGATCGAGGCGGTGAAACCGATGCGATTGCCCCAGTAGTACTTGCTGATTAGGCCCACGGTGCCGACGCCGCCGAGCATGTGCTGGTATTCGACGACGAGGGTCCTGGAGCCTCGTCGGGCGGCGGAGATGCCCGCGGGTGCGCCGGCGGTCCCGCCGCCGATGACGACGACATCGTACCTGCCAAGGACAGGCAACCCGCGCTCGGGTTGCGGGATGGTGCGGCAGTTCTCTGTCGGCCGTGTGCCATGGAGGAGTTCTTTCACATCGCCGGGGACGTTGGCCTTGCCGTCGGCGGCTCGAACGTGTGGGGATTCGGGTGCGGGCGTGCCGCGCGCTGCCTCGGCGGCGGCCGTGCCGACGCGCTCGCCTAGCCGTATGAGATTGGATGGCCTGGCGAGCCGAGCCGCACACTCGGGGGTGACGTCAGCGCGGGGCCCCAGCAGGAGAATACTGTTGGTTTTTTTGGGGCGCAGGGCATCGAGTGGGATGTCCTCTGGGAGGGATGCGGAATTATCGGCTGTTGCCACGCAGCGAATGGGATCCGGGCTCACCTCGAAGAGCCATTCTGCGGCAGACTGCTGGCCCGTCTGGAAGGTCATGTCGCGGGCGAGCAGGTCGGCCGCGGCGCGGGCATTCCAGTCGGCACCGGAGATCGGCAGGCGCAGGGTGTACTCCGTGACGGTGAATGGGTCGGGGCTGTGGCGCCCGACATAGGGGGGGTCGATCGCCCTGGATTTCACGCCTTCCGGCGGCGTGGGCACGCCGCCGATCACGGTGCGGCAGAAAGTCCGATCGCCTTTGGCGCGCGTGCGCGGGGAGGCGCCCGCGAGGCGCGCGAGAAGGGCGGGCTCGGTGGCATCGATCAGGATTTTGGCGAGGACCGCCTGACGCCCCGCGCGGTTGGAAATGACAAATCCGCAGGGTTTGCCCTTCGCATCGACAATGATGTCGGTGGGATAAGAGGCGTAGAGGAATTCGACGCCCGCGTCGAGGAGGGCGCGGTCGAGGGCCATCTTGACGTGGAGGGGGCGGGGCGCTCGGTGACGGCTGGGTTCCTCCGGCGAGGTGGCTGGCTTGGTGACCTCAATTTCTCCGAGCAGAATGCGGTCGGCGTCATCGGCCTTTTCGACAAACACCTTGAGGCGTTCCGCGGTGATGCCGAGTTTCACGGTGAGAACGGCGAACCCTTCGCTGGGGTCGTTGTTCTGAACCCTGGCGACCTCGCGCCAGATACGGTTCTCCTCGACGAAGACGGTCATGTTCGCCACCTTGAAGGCGATCTTAGGCTCGCTCGCGTCGCGATGGAACGCGATGAGGCGGACCTTGTCGATGGGCTGCGGTTCGTCGAGATCGATGGTGATTTCCACGCTGCCGTCGAACTGTACGCTCTCGGTGTTGGGCTTATCCCATTTTCCATCGGCGAGAAGGCTCGCCGGTTTGCGGTCGAGGTGCGGGGCCTCCGAGGGTATGTCGGTCGTGTACGTGAATGGGATGCGGTTGGGGTCGGGTCCGCCGGCGCCCGCCTCCGGGTCGGCGTAGATGGCCTTGGCAAGCGGATGCTCGGGGGTCTCGTCGTTCTCGAGCCACGTGCGCAACGTCGCCGTCATGTCTTCCCCAAGGTAGGGGCGGGGGGCACAGAGGAAGACCTTCGCGCCGGAGCGGGTGGCGGCAACGGCCGCGGCCACGGCCCCCGAAGTGCCGCCGGCTATCGCGACGTCGCACTCCGCCGCGATCGGGATCTCTCGCGCAGATTCGCGGACGGTATCCGCGTGGCCTGGGGAGGCGATGAGCAGAAGGGCGGCGAGGGTGGCGGCGGGGTGGGGCGTGCGCATGAATAATCTCCTTGGGCTGAGCCTAGGTGGGGGGGCGCTAATGAAAAAGACAAAAGCGTCGACGCCGGTGGGTCCGGGTGGATGGGGTGACTATTGCGGGGACGTGGAGCGGTGGCGCGTTTCCCGGGGAAGTGGACTACCTGTGGGCGGAAGCGGGTTTCGGTGCCTAAGACAGTGAACAGGCCTCTTTCGCTGAGAATTTCGCCGGGTATGGGGTGTGGCCGCTTGACGGTGGGCGGCCCGAGTACGAAATTTTACATATGGCCATTCAGATTGAATATCCGACCGAGGGCGAGGCTCCTAAGGCGCACGTCGATGCACTACGTCGCCATGATGAGAAGATTCGAGCGGTCTTGCTGGCCAGCGGTCAGCAGAAGTTCAGGTGGAAGAGAGACTTGTCCGTGCAACGCCGGCCTTACTATCGACTGATCCGGAGCAGTGACGGGAGAGAACTATTTGAGCAGGCGCTGGCATATTTTAAGAGCCAAGATCCAGAGATCGTCGCGCAGGAGGTTTCTGCTTCCGTGCACACGATAGAAGAAAAGGAAGAGTAGGCGTGCCGAATTGATCGGTCAGGGGACTGGCTCGAAGATTCAGATGCCGGGCAGTAGAAGCCTGCTTGCAGGCGATTCGAGTCGCGCGCAAGCGCGCTCCTACGGCTCATTTTTATCCCCGGTCGTGCCCCGAATGCCCGCCGTCGGGGGCGTTTGGGGCATGGGATCTGGCCAGAAACTTCACGCCGTGCCCAAGACCGTGAAGCGGACAATCCTGTCCCCGACCCACTGTGCGGCAACGTCTTGTGACTGCGGGCAGGATTGTCCGCACCATGTCGCGGGAGCCTCCACATGAATGATGCGGCGGCCTTGCCCATTGGTTGTTGAATGGTGTTTAGGGGGCGTTGAAGTCGATTGTCGGACGTTATGGAATGCCCCGCGGCCGTGGGGATGGGGAACCGGGTTGTGATTCGGGGGTCTCAAGGGGAGAAGCCGGGTTCGGGGGGTCCCAGACGAGGGTGGTGGACCCGGCGCCGAGGCCTGGAGTGTCGGGAAGGTGCAGGGTTCCGCCTTCCAAGCGGGGGCCAGCGAACGGGTCATCGCGCAGCAGCCATGCGCCATCGAGATCGGCGAAGTCGGTCTGCTGGGCGACCACTGCGCCGGCGGAAATGAGGAGACTGCTTTCGAGCATGCAGCCGACCATGAGTCTGAGGCCGAGTTCGCGTCCGCGTCGGAGCATCCCAAGGGCCGGCGTGAGGCCACCGCACTTAACGAGCTTGATGTTAAAGCCGGAGAAGTGGCCGGGCATCCGTTCCACGTCCTCGGTCGCGACGCAGCTTTCATCGGCGAGGATGGGCAGCGCGGATGCGGCGAGTATGGCGGGCATGCGGGCGTGCTGGGAGGGGGGCAGGGGTTGTTCGATGAAAGCGACGCCGAGGGCTGCGAGTTCTTGCGAAAGTGCCGGGATGTTGGCGCCGCCCCAGGCGCAGTTGGCGTCCACCGCGAGGCGCGCCGTGGTCCGCGCCCGCACAAAGCGGACGGTTGAAAGATCGGCGGCGGCATCGGATTTGATCTTTATCAGGGGACAGGAACGAAGTTCTGAGACTTTGCGCTCGAGTTCCTCGGGCGTCGAGAGTCCGATCGTGCAGAACGTGGGCACGGGGTGGGGTTTCGCGCCAAGGGCGAGTTCCGCGACGCTCCGGCCCTCGAGGTGCCCCAGCCAGTCCCAGAGCGCGAGGTCCATGGCGCATTGCGCGGCGCGGGACGGCGCAAGCATCGGCCACGACTCGGCCCAGATCCGCCCGATATCGGAGGCGGATCGGACCACCTGCCCGCAGAGCCAGTCCGCGGCGTGGTGAAGCCTGGCGAGAACACTATCGGAAGATTCACCGTATACGGCATTTGGGGAAGCTTCGCCACAACCGGTGATGCCGGCATCCCGGACGCGGACGAACACATTCCTCACCTCGGAGCGGTCCCCGTGGCTGACCCTGAAGGGAGATCGCGGATGCAACGGATGGATAACGGCGTCGAAGTTCACGGGCGTGGGTCGAGCGGATCAGCCGCGTGTCGAAATCTGGGCCAAAACGCGTAGATTCCAAGCGTGTGAATCGGGCTGTTTGTGCAACGAGTCGGCCGATCGGCAAATCCGTGGAAGGTCGAGAGATCGTGACCCATGCGAACTTTGACCTCGCGGGTGGGGCGCCGACGGGGGCGACCCTGCTGATCGGCGGGATGCATGGCGATGAGAAGGCGACGGTGTTCCTGGTCGAGGCGTTTCGACAGTGCTTTCTTTCGGAGCCTGGCTTAGTTCCGCCGACGGCGGCGCTGCCACTGGCGAATCCAGACGGTTTCGAGATCGGGTCCCGGTACAACGCGCGCGGCGTCGATATCAACCGGAACTGCGAATACAACTGGCACGCCGAGAGCGAGGAACCGCCCGGCCCCGAGCCCTGGTCCGAGCCCGAGACCCGCGCGCTGAGGGACTTCATCCTCCGACTGCGGCCTTCGAAGATCGTGAGTCTGCATTGGGCGCTGTCGGAGATTGATGCGGATGGACCCCAGTCCACGGACTTGGCCAAGGTCATGTGGGGTGCGATGGGCGAGAGCGATCGGCGCCCGTATCGCGTCCGCATATCCGAACTGGGCCGTGGCCTTCGCCGGTTGGAGCACACGTACGAGATCTGCCCGGGCTCGCTCGGTCAGTGGTGCGGCTACGGGCTGCGTTACGAGGGCGGCGGGGCGCCCGCGATGATCACCCTCGAACTGCCTTACGATCCCGCTGCGGAATCGCGCCCCACGCCGTTGCCCGACGGACATCTGGACCGCGTCCGCAGCGCGTGGGGGCGGGACCCCGCAGCCTATCTGGCCGCGGTCGAGGGACCGGTGCACAAGATGCTGCTGGCGGCGTGCCGGTTTGCCCGGTGCGTGTAGCGGACGGCCGTGGCGGTTCGGGATGGTGGTGTGCCTTGCGCAAAACCGGGAAACGCCCCACAACGGACACTCGACATCCAACGTGCAAAGGCGGGAGCGAAATGAACGGTGTGGCGGCCAGGATCACCTGACGATCTTTTCGGCGGTGGGTGTTGGCGTTCGGGCCATCGACTCGGCCGAGGGGGTTTCATGCGGTTGGGGGTCCGAAATGGTTCCTCGCTCGCGAGCGGGCGTGGTGCCGGCGAGCCTGAAATCGGTCGTGGCGCCCGGTTCGGCCGCCATCATCGCCATGAACTTCGTCACGCCTCGCGCAACGGCGTTCGCGACTTTCTCGCGATAGCTTTCTTCCGCGATCAGGGCCGAGTCGGTCGGGTGGCTGAGGAAACCCGCTTCGACGAGGATGGCGGGCATCTCTGTGTCGCGCAGGACCTCGAAGCGCGCCCATTTGACGCCGCGGTCACCTTCCGGAGAATGGTGCTTGCACAATTCCTGCTGGACCATGTTGGCCAGGAGCAGGCTCTCCGGATCAAAGTCGTTTCCGGGACAGCGGCGTTTGTCTCCCCTGGAGAACTTCCCATCCGAACCCGTCGAGGCGGCGCCCTGCGGCGTGAGGGCATAGGTTTCCACACCGTGGGACGTCGTCCGGCCCATGTTGTAGTGGATGCTGACAAAGAGGCGATTCTTATACTTGTTAGCGATGCAGCTCCGGGCGCTGAGACCGACAAATCGGTCGCTTGCCCGCGTCATCGCAACATCGACGCCCTGGGCTTCGAGAATGCGCTTCAACTCTTTGGCCGTCCCGAGGGTCGCCGTTTTCTCCGCGATGCCGTTGCGGCCCACGGCGCCGCGATTGTATCCGCCGTGTCCGGCGTCGATCACCACTCCTTCGAACTTCCGTCCTTTGACCGCCCGCCGCCCCTTCAGCAGTACTTCGAGCAGCGCCACCCCGTCGACTTGGGAAAGCATCAGACCGTTCCCCTCGACCCGGCGCAGGGGAAAGCTGAGCCAATGACGCGCATCGTTGAAAAAGAACTGCAGGCTATCGACCTGGAACACCAGATTCCCGGAGGGGCCCGTCACCCGAAAGTAATCCTTGCTCTGGAGCGCATCGAGGCCGCCCGATGAACCCACCGTCGAGAAAACGGGCACCTCCTGCGGATGGCTCGATGTCGTCTTTCCACTGAGCTTCTCGAGGCCGCCCAGATCGTTTCGCGCGCAAAACTCATCGAAACCGATGTAGTCCACACCGCTGACACGGGCTTGTTTGCCCGCGTCCTCCGCGCGCGCAGAGCCGGACAGCATCGCCACCGCCAGCACCGCGCCCACTCGTTGCCAAAGGGCTGAATGCGAATGCATAAAATACAAATCTAGCACAAGATTGGCTTTCGCCAACTATTAGCAGAGTCGCCGAAAGCGGGGGCAGGCTTTTGGTTCGCCCGACCGAAGCCGTTGGGGTCCAGGCTCTAGCCTGTTTCGTGTCCGATTCAGCCTAAAGGCTGAACTCCAACAGGTTGCTGTCGAATGACCAAAAGCCCTGAAAGTGGGGGGGTGCCGTCGTGATTGGGTCGGGTTTCGTTCGGCGAGGACGCGGGGGATCTGTTCTCGGCGGATGAACCGGGCCTAGAAGTTATTCTCCACCATGGGGCGGAAGGTGATTTCGTGGACGACGGCGTCGTCAGGGGCGGCGATACAGTTGAGGATGAGGGTTGCGACGGACTCGGGTTGGAGATACTCCGGCCGCGGCTGGGCGCGAAAGGCGGTGTTGACGCCGCCGGGGTAGACGCCGGTGACTTTGACGCCGACAAGGCGGGCCTCCTTGATGAGGCAGCCGTTGAAAGCATGCAGGGCGTTTTTCATGGTGGTATAGACAGAGAAGTTCTCCGCGCGGAAATGGACGACGGAGGAAATGATATTGACGATGTGGCCGGAGCGTCGGGCGCCCATGTCGCGTAGCGCCTCGCGGGCGAGGAGCATGGGGGCGCGGAGGTTGAGGGCGTAGGATGCGTCGATGTCTTCGGCGGTGACGTCGGACAGCGGGATCTTGGCCTTGTTGAAGCCCGCGTTGTTAATGAGGATGTCAATATGGCCGAGGGTCTCGCGTGCGGCGCCATAGAGGCGCGGGGCCGCCTCGGATGGAGAGAGGTCGAGCGCGAGGCCGGGGCAGCGGAGTTCGTCGCGCAATTCGAGGAGTTTCTTTTCATTGCGGCCGGTGATGAATATGGGGAATCCGGCCGCGTGGAGATGGCGGGCTAGCGCTTGGCCGATGCCTCCGGTGGCGCCGGTGATGAGTGCCGATCGTGTCATGCTCAATCTGTAGCAACCTTTTTGGGCAGATCCGAGGATCGACTTCAAGCAGGCCCCTACTGCCCGGCATCTGGAGCGCCCGAAGTTTCAGGTCAGCGCTGTCTGGCGAGTTCGCCGTTCAGCCGGATGACCTCGCCGGGTTGCGAGTCCAAGGTGATCACGCGGTCGCGGTAGCGGATCTTGCGGGGGTTTCCGAGGAGCGAGCGGAGGGTGGCGGTGGATAGGCGGCCGTCCTTCCAGGCGAGGGCGACATCGAATGCGCCGCGGGCGCGGAGTCCGGTGGCGGAACCGTTGGGCCATGCGGTGGGCAGGGCGGGCAGCAATTCAATTTCGCCGGCGTGTGATTGGAGGAGCATCTCCATGACACCGGCCGAGCCGCCGAAGTTGCCATCGATCTGGAATGGGGGGTGCGCGTCGAAGAGGTTGGGGTAGGTGTTGCCGGCGAGCGCCTCGATGAGCATCTTGTGCGCGTGGTCGCCGTCGAGGAAGCGGGCCCAGAAGTTGATCTTCCACGCCTTGCTCCATCCGGTGCCGCCATCGCCGCGGAACAGGAGAGACTGCTTGGCTGCGGCGGCGAACTCGGGTGTGCCGCGAGTTGTGATATCCCAGCCAGGGTAGAGACCCCAGAGGTGGGAGATGTGGCGGTGGGTATTCTTGGGATCGTCCTTGTCCTCCATCCACTCCTGAAGCTGGCCGTGCTGGCCGATCGTGTTTGGCGCGATGCGCGCGCGGAGGGTGGCGAGTTTTGAGGCGAATTCCTTGTCAGTGCCGAGGATGGCGGCCGCCTCGATGGTGTAGCCGAAGAGGCTTCGGATGATTTGGTGGTCCATGGTCGGGCCCATGACGAGGCCGCCCTGCTCCGGCGAATTGGAGGGTCCGCTGATGAGGCGCCCGGTCGTAGGGTCCTCGACCAAGAAGTTCGTGAAGAAGAGCGCGGCCTCACGCATGGCGGGGTAGGCGCGCTTTGCGAGAAAACCCTTATCGCCGGTAAATAGATAGTGTTCCCACATATGGTGACAGAGCCACGCGCCGCCGGTGACCCAGATGCCGTGGTTGCTGTGGTTGATGGGGGAGGTGCCGCGCCAGAGGTCGGTGTTGTGGTGCAGCACCCACCCGTCGCACCCGTAGTGTTCCTTTGCGGTCTTGCGGCCGGTGATGACGCAATCCTCGATCAGGTCAAAGAGCGGGGCGTGACATTCGGAGAGGTTTCCGACCTCGGCAGGCCAATAGTTCATCTCGGTGTTAATGTTGACGGTCCACTTGCTGTCCCAAGGTGGCCGCATGAGGTCATTCCAGATGCCTTGGAGGTTGGCTGGCTGAGTGCCGGGCCGGGAGCTGGCGATGAGCAGATATCTTCCATATTGGCAGAATAAGGCGGCCAACTGTGGGTCGGGCTGCGAGGCGACGGCCTTGAGGCGCTCGTCGGTGGGCGCGCGGGAGATGGCGGTGGTGCCGAGATCCAGGGTGACGCGTTGGAACAAGTCGCGGTAGTCCTTCTGGTGTGCGGCCAAGAGGTCAGGGTAGGATTTCGTAGCTGCGGCCCGCAGTGCGGACTCGCACAGGGCGGCCGGGTCACCGCTGATATCGCGGAAGCTCTTAAAGCTGGAAGCTCCCGCCAACAGCAGGGTGACGGCATTGCCGCCCTCGACCCGGATGCCCCCGCCATCGATGGTGACTTTGCCGCCCTCGGCCATGGCCTTGAGACGAGCCTCGAAGCGCACGCCGTCGGGGGCGACGTCGCCGGCGAGCGCGATTTCGTCTGGGCCGCAGGATCTGGGTCGCGCGGAGCGGTGTGGGCTCTGGAGGTGGGCGGTGAACGAGACGGAGCCCGGGCGGTCTGCAGAGATGCGCCAGATGATGAGTTGATCGGGATAACTGGCGAACACCTCTCGGGTGAATCGCGCGTCGCCGCACCGATAGCCCACCCGCGCGATCGCGGCATCGATGTCTAGCTCGCGCCGGTAATCGACGACTTTCGCGCATGGGGAACATGCGATGATCAGGTCTCCGAAGGGCTGGTAGGCGCGCTGCCCAATCGGGATGCTCATGAAGTCGTCCATGGCGAGTTTCTCGGCCTCCTTCTGCTTTCCTTCGGCCAGTAGTCGGCGCAGTTCCGGCAGAACTCTGACGGCGCCCTCGTGGTGGTACTCGTGGGGTTTGCCGGTCCAGATCGTGTCCTCGTTGAACTGCAGGCGCTCGGTTTCGATGCCGCCAAAAATCATCGCACCGAGGCGGCCGTTGCCGATGGGGAGCGCCTGGGACCAATTCTGGGCAGGGCGACGGTACCAGAGGGAGAGGGGTTGCGCCGGTGCCGGCGCCTCGCCGATGAGCTCGCCCGCATAGGGCGATAAGGCGATCGGCCCGGCGATTCTTAGTGGGATCTTGCCGGCAACCGGCTGGATCGTTTCGCGGGACCTCGGATTGAACGCCCATTCGGCCAAGACGCCGTCGAGGGGCGTGGGGTTGGTGGTCTTGGAGCGGGCCAGGACTTCCTCGGTTGCCAGCGCCCGGCGGTAGACGGCCGCGCGAAGGATGCTGCCGCGGAAGCGGTTGCCGCCATCCGGGTCGGCCCCGATGCAGAGCGGCACCTTGCTCGGGGTCATCGGACGGAATTCGCCGCTATCGATAGAGGCCACCTCGCGACCGTCGAGATAGAGTTTCATGATCTTGCGCGGGGCGCTGTAGACGCCGACGACGTGGGTCCAGCGGTCGCCGGCGAGTTTCGCGTCGTATTGGCACATGCCCTTCGCATTGAGAAAGCGGAGAGAGTTCCAGGGGAACGTGTCGAGCATGTAGCCGCGCTGGGTGCCGACCTCGGACTTGTCTAGGATTCGGCCACCGCCTTTGCCCATGGGTTCCGCGCGGACCCATGCCTCAAGCGTGACCTCTTCGATCAGGTCGAGCGCGGGATCCTCCTGGGTGGCATAGAGACTCGCGTCGCCCTCGATGCCATGCCCCTCGTCCGCGGATCTGGCCACGGCCGTCATGAACGCGGCGCAGGCGATGGCTGACAGTGTCGGAACCAGATGGGACTTCATGTTTTAGCCTCCGAGGCGAAGATAGCCCCTTGCCGCGCGCAAACCCAGGGATAATGACCAGAGCCTGCCCCCGCGACTGGGCGCGATATTCTGCGGTGCGGAACGGCGCGCCGGTCCAGATCGATGGGATCAAAGGTGGATGAGGACGTTGCGCCCGCCGTGTGTGAATTTCAAGAGTCGAGGGCTGACCCCCAATCCTGACTGTTCTTCCATGCGCCATCATTAGCGTTCCGATTCTCCGATGGTGTTGGCGACGCTGGCCGGACTCCAATACCGAGGGCGATGGGGATCCCATCACCGCGCCGGCGCCTCCCCATGCGGATCCTCCGCCCCACGCGGGTTGACGGGAGGTCAGACAGGGCCAAGCTTGGTGGCGAGCCTTTAAGGAGGTGACCGATGAAAATTACCAGGAACCTTGGGATGCTTCTGCTGTCGATCTGGCTGATCGTGAGTGGACTCATTCCGTTGCTGAGTCTTAGTTTTTCTGGTCTGGGGACGCTCATGTCACTGCTCGCGCTTGCGGCGGGAGTGCTGATCCTCCTGGGCCGATAACCTGTCCCTTGCCGGTTATCCGGAGATCTCGATGCCGGCGCGATTCACCAGCCGCGCAACGCCCGGGCAAACCCGGCCCGCGAGGCCGCGGGCCCTCCCCAGGATGTTCGCATGGCGCATCCATCGAAAGGACATGAGCCACGGGACAATGGCGTTTTGAGACAGGCTCAGGCCGACGTCTCTCCCCGCATCCAACCGAAAATGACCGGTGTGTTTCGTGCTCGCGGAGTGGCAAAGGGCGGCTAGGCTCGCCCGAAGCTCACTCAGGAGGTTGTTCGTATGTCCGAGGCTTCACGGAGAATCGCGGCCCTTGCGATAGGCGCGGCCATCGTCGCAATGGCGCAGGCACTGGCGCTGGCCGAAACCAAGAACGTGATTGTCATGGTCGCCGATGGCTCGGGCTTCAACGCCTGGAATGCGACGAGCATGTATCAGGGCCGGTGGGACGCATCCCGCGGCAAGAGCACCCAGGTGTACGATGGTCCCGGCTGGGTCGCGTATGGGTGCAGCACATTTCCACTGACCACATCCAAGAAACCGACCGGGAAGGGAACCCAGGATGCCGATCTGGTCTATGCGCCGGGCAAGGCGTGGGGAGACATCGGCGCCTATGGGTGGCTCACCAAGACCTACACCGACTCGGCGGCCGCCGCGACCGCCCTTTCGACGGGCACGAAGACGTACAATAACGCCATCAACTGGAGCGATCGCAACGAGCCCATCACGCCGACGGTGACGGAGCGCGCGAAGGCCGCGGGCAAGGCAGCCGGAGTCATCACCACGGTCCAGTGGTGCCACGCGACGCCCGCGGGGTTCAGCAATGCGCACGAATCGGAGCGAGATAACTATGAGGCGATCGCGAATCAGATGCTGGGGGGCGGCGTGCTCGATGTGATCATGGGTGGCGGGAATCCTGATTTCGATAACGACGGCCGGCCGGCGGGCAAGCGCCGCGAGTGCAAGTATGTCGGCGGCGAGGCCGTGTGGAAGGAGATCGAGGCGGCGCGCGGCAAGGCGGGCGCGACGTACAAGGGTTTCCGGCCGGTTTCGACGAAGGCAGAATTTGAGGCGCTGGTGCCGGGCCCTGCGCCTTCGCGTGTGCTCGGGACCGCGCAGGTCGGGACCACGCTGCGCCAGGCACGGGCGAAAAAGGACACGAATGACCCCGCCCGGGATACGCCGGTGAACCCGGATCTGCCCGACCTCCCGCTGATGGCGCGCGCCGCGATCAATGTTCTCGATGATAACCCGCGGGGTTTCTTCCTGATGATCGAGGGCGGTGCGGTCGACTGGGCCAACCATTCCAACCAGCCCGGCCGAATGATCCAGGAGCAGATGGATTTCGTCGCTGCCGTCGAGGCCGTCATCAAATGGGTCGAGACCAAGAGCAGTTGGAAAGACACCCTGTTGGTTTTGACGGCCGACCACGAAACCGGGCTGATCTGGGGGCCGAAGTCCGATGCCAAGGCGTTTGATCCGATCGTCGATCATGGCAAGGGTGCCATGCCGGGTTTCCGATACAATTCCAAGACCCACAGCAATAGCCTCGTCCCGCTCTTCGCGAAGGGGGCCGGGAGTGAGCGGTTGGCCGACAAGGTGGTCGGAAAAGATCCCGTGCGCGGCCCCTATGTGGATAATACGGGCGTGAGCGCCGTGGTCGCCGAGGCGGTCGGGAAGTAGGGGCGACGGGGCGGCCCGCGATGTCGGCCAAAGCGCGCGGTGGCAGGCAGGATTGCCTGCCTCGCGCCTACGGGAGTTTTCGGGCTAAGCCTTGCCGCCGGCACGCGGCGGGGCCGACCTGATCGAGAGCGCGCCGCATCATTCAGGGCGAAACTTCCTGGGGCCGGGCCGTTTTGGACTGCGGTGACAAAGCGAAGCGACGTCACCGCTTTAGCCTCGGCCGGGGCCGAGGCCGATGGCCGCGGCTCGCGCTTCGCGCCCTGCCAAAGCGGTGGCTCTGCCACCGCAGTCCAATATCTTCCCGGCCCAGATCTTGGGTCGGGGCGTGATCCGCGCGCTGTCCAGCGACGCTCGCCTGCTGGCATCAGATGTTGCCGCAGGCTGGGCTTGCGGAAACGGGTGCCCGTCCCGCGCTCGCGAACGCCGCCTGAAGTTTCAGGTCAGCGTCTCGTGGGCGATGGGTCTGCGGGCACTATGGGCAGGAGGATATGCGACGGGTGGTTGGCGTCGTGATGGATCGTGTTGGTGGCTATCTCCGTCCGACGGTGGTCGTTGAGGGGTTCTCCGGTATTGGGGTTGACGTCGAAACGGGGGAAGTTGCTGCTGGAAATATCGACGCGGATGCGGTGTCCTTTTTTGAAGACATTTGACGTGGGGTAGAGTCGGATGGTGAACGGATAGATCTGACCCGGTTGCATGAGGTGCTCTTCGTAGGCGGAGTCACGGTATCGTGCGCGGACGACGCCGTCGCCGATATTGAGATCGAAACCTCCGGGGAAGTCCGGGCTGGGAGGATAGACGTCGATGAGTTTGGCGGTGAGATCGGTGTCGGGTGCGGAGGACGAGGCCCAGAGTTTCACCTCGATCTCGCCGGTGACCTCGGTGTTTTCCGTGAGCGGTTCGGTCGCGAACACGAGGACATCGTTGCGCGCCGAGAGCGGGATGGGCTTGGGCCAGTTCCAGAAATTGGTGCCTCCGCGCTGGTCCCACGCGCCCTGCTGCATGATGCCGTCGCCGGATGAGATATTGCCGCCGAGTGTGGGCACGGGATCGCGGGGATCGAACCGGAAGCTGGTTGCCGCCCTTTGAATGGTCGGGGTGGCCGTGCCCAGCGCGCCTCCGGGCTGGAGATAGAATGGGGTCTGGCGCGCGCGAGCAATGGGCCAGCCATCCTCGTCGCGCCAATAGCCGCCGTGGTTCAGTCGGCCATCCTGCGTCATTGCGCCGTCGCCGGTTCCCATTATGAAGATGCGGACTTTCTTTGAGAAGGGGGCGGATTTGCCGACGGAGTTATCGACGCCCTTGAGCCAGTGGTCGTACCACTCGAGCCTCCAGGCCAGCGGGTCGGGGATCGCCGCGGCGGGGCCGAAAGAGACCTGGCCATGGGCCGATTGGCCCTGCGCGTTATGGATCCATGGGCCCATGATGAGATAGACGGGACCCGTGATGGCCTTTGTGAGGGCCATGAAGTTGGAGGTGGTATTGCCGGCCCACGAGTCGTACCAGCCGCCCACGAGGTAAACGGGGATATCCTTGTAGCGTCCGGGCTGGACCAGGATGTTATTCTGCGCCCAGAAATCGTCGTCCGCGCCGTGGCACATGGCGTTGACGAGCCAGTCCTCGAATTCTGGGGCCAGCTTCAGGGGCGTGTTGCCCCTTCGGAGAGGGAGGAGGCGCAGGTATTCGAGACGGTTGGTCGCCATTTCCGCGAGGATCGCCGCGGTGGCGGGATCTTGTGAGGCGCGGCTTCCGCGGCCGGCGTTGAGCATGATCCAGTTCCAGAATCGGAGTTCGAAAGCGCCCGCGTTGCGCAGGCTCTGGCGACCCATGTTGGATACGGCGTCGACGGGGATGGCGGTCACGAGTTGAGGGACCTGTTCCAAGGCCATGGCGTGCTGGGTGCCGCCAACATAGGAGGTGCCAAGCGTGCCGATCTTTCCATCGGACCATGTCTGGCGGGCGATCCAGTCTGCGCAATCCCAGCCGTCGCGGCCGTCGTCGGTGAGCCAGTGCCAGATGCCCTCCGACTTGTACCGCCCGCGCGTATCCTGGGCGATGAAGACATAACCCCGTTCCGCGAAATAATGGCCCGGGCGTTGATTGCCGTCTTTGTTGTACGGTGTTCGCGTGAGGATCACGGGGAAGCGTCCCTGGGCCACCGCGTTGCTGCAGGCGGGAAGATAGAGGTCCGTCGCGAGGCGAACCCCGTCCCGCATGGGCACCATCGTGTCTTTTTGGAGGATGACCTGGAACTCGGCACCGCGGGCGGAAGCGAGTGGCACAAGGCTGCTCGCGAACAGGAAGAGGAAAAGGAGGGAGCAAATGGGTCTCATATTGCTAAACGCAATATTTCACACGCCGATGTGAAATATGCACGCCCTTAATGAGAATCTTGTGCTCCCGCCGAGAGCGGTTTCCAGTCAGATCCCTTCCGGCGGCTGCCGGACCACCGGGGCGAAAAACCGTAGCGAAGCCGATCGCCAGAGGCGATTTTACGAACATTCCGGCTTCGGCGTTCGCTCAGCCAGCGCCACGGTCGGGACGCCCGTGCCACGGAACCGTGGCATGGGCATCTTGGCAATGTCCCATGCCGAAGGGCGCAAGCCCTTCGCTACTCGGTCGTTACGCCCTATTATCGAGCTAGGGGAAAAGTTGTTTCAGGGCGGCGGCGGTCTTTCGGGCGAGGTCCATGTCGGGGAGGATCATGTTGGGGAGTCGGCAGAAGGGGATCATCTCCGTGGTGGCGGGGCCGGTGAAGCCGATGGCGGCCAACTGCGCCTTGACGGCGTCGTAGTTCACGTCGCCGATGAGGAGATCGTCGCCGAATCCGCCGAGGACGCCGCCGCAGTCCTGCCGTTTGAAATTCTTCACGTGGATGGCCTTGATGCGATCGCCGAGTATCTCGATCCAGTGCTCGGGGTAGCCAGTGATCACGGCGTTGCCGATATCGAAATAGGAGCCAATGCGGGCCGAGCCGAACTGGTCGATGAATTGGCGGAATTCGAAGGGCCCAAGCAGAAATTTGTTCCAGACATTTTCCAGGGCGATGTTCACGCCGAGTTTCTCTGCGGCCGAAAGGCAGCGCCTGAGGGAGTCGGTTGCGTGCTCCCATGCGGCGCGGTAAGGGACGATGGGCCGCGAGGGATCCCAGGCGACATCGACGGCGCCGGGGACGACGAGGACGGTCTCGGCGCCGAGCGCCTTGGCGACCTCGAGGTAGCGGAGCGTGAAGGCGACGGCCTTATCGCGTTCGGCGCGGTCGGGCGAGGAGAGCGAGCAGCCCCAGTAGTGGCCGGAGGCGAGCGTGCGAAGACCGACCCCGATGTGTCGGGCCTCCGAGGCGATCGCGGCACACTCCTTGTCGGTGATGTCTGTTTTCAGGCAGTCGCCGAATGTCAATTCGACGCCGCCGAGGCCCATGCTGGAGGCGTCTCGGATCGCCTCGGCGGCAGATTTTTTTCCCTCGAAGCCCCCGAGGACCCAGTAATTGATCGCGGTGTAATAACCCATGGCGTGTTTCCTCCGTCGCGGTGGGGAAAATGCTACGGGAAACGGCCATCAAGTCGAGGCGGTATGCGCTGGTCTGCGCGCGGTGCGGTGAGTAGGCTGCTCGGACGTATGGCAAAATCTACGGATGTGAAGGTGATCGGTGCGGCCGTGCATTTCCTGCCGGTCGAGACGCGGATGCCGCTGAAGTTTGGCCCGGAGACGACGACCTCGGTGACGTGCGCGCGCGTGCGGTTGCGGGTCCGCGACGGGCAAGGGCGGGTGGCGGACGGCTGGGGGGAGACGCCGCTGAGCGTGCAATGGACGTGGCCCAGCAAGGCGGCCTACGAGCCGAGGCACCGGGCGATGAAAGAGTTTTGCCTGGGGCTCGCGCGGCGCTGGGCGGGGTTTCCTTCATCTGGCCATCCGGTCGAGGTGGGGCATGATTTCGTGGAGGGCGAGTTGCCGCGCGCGCTGGCGGAGTTCAAGGGGGCGGACGGCACGGGGGCCGGCCCGCTGCCATGGTTGGCGGCCCTGGTGACGTGTTCGCCGTTCGATGTCGCCCTGCACGATGCCTACGGCCAGTTGCACGGTCGGTCGATCTACGACCTCTACGGCGCCTCGCACATGAACCGCGATCTCGCCTCATTCCTGACGGAGGTCGATAGCCCCCGCGCGGATTTCTCGGGCCGTTATCCGGCGGATTTTCTGGTGGCGGATCCGCCGCAGTCGCTCAAGGCGTGGCATCTGGTGGGCGGGTTGGATCCGATCGAGGCATCCGAGCTGACGGGATCGGAGCCACGCGATGGCTATCCGGTGCTGCTGCGCGACTGGATCAAGCGCGATGGACTGACGTGCCTGAAGGTGAAATTGCGCGGCACCGACCCGGCTTGGGATTACGAGAGACTCGTGCGCGTCGGGGCGATCGCGATCGAGTGCGGCGCGGAATGGCTATCGGCCGATTTCAACTGCACCGTGATGGATCCCGATTACGTGAATGCGATCCTCGACCGGTTCCGGGACGAGCACCCGAGGGAGTACGGCATGCTCCTCTACGTGGAGCAGCCGTTCCCCTACGACATCGAGGCGAACCCCCTCGATGTGCGGAGTCTCTCGGGCCGCAAACCGCTGTTCCTGGACGAGAGCGCGCACGATTGGCGGCTCGTGAGGCTGGGGAGGCAACTGGGGTGGTCGGGCGTGGCGCTCAAGACTTGCAAGACCCAGACGGGCGCGCTGCTGAGTGCCTGTTGGGCGAAGGGGCACGGCATGTCGCTGATGGTCCAGGACCTGACGAACCCGATGCTGGCGCAGGTGCCGCACGTGCTGCTGGCTTCGCACGTGGGGACGATCATGGGGGTGGAGACGAACGCGCCCCAATTCTATCCTGCCGCGTCGGCGCCCGAGGCGGCGGTCCACACCGGCCTGTTTCAACGGCGCGCGGGGCGGGTGGATCTGTCCACGGTGCGGGGTCCGGGCTTCGGGTACCGGCTTGGGGAGATCCGGCGGAACTTGCCCCCTGCGGCCATCGAGTGCGGGGGATAGCGGGAGGGCCTGCGCCCCTCTGCGCCGGGAATTCATGCCTTGCCGCGGCGTGATACGGATGTATTATATAGCATGGCCTATGTCGAACTCCATGCCCGGAGCGCGTACAGTTTTTTGAGGGGGGCGTCGTCGCCGGAGGCGATGGCGGGGGCGGCGGCGGGGCTGGGGATGTCGGCGGTGGGGCTGTGCGACAGGATGGGGGTGTATGGGGCGCCGAAGTTGCACGTGGCGGGAAGGGGGGCGGGATTGCGCGCGATCGTCGGGTGCGAGCTGTGGATGGGGGACGGATCGGTGCTGCCCGTATTGGTGGAGAACCGGGAGGGGTATCGGAATCTGTGCCGGCTATTGACGCGGGCGCACCTTTCGGCCCCTAAGGGGGTGGGCCGGGTGGCGTGGGCGGATCTGGAGGGGGCCGTGGGGGGGCTGGTGTGCCTGACGGGGGACTCGGAGGGGCCGGTGCGGCGGGCGCTGCGGGTCGGCGGCTTCGGCGGGATGGGGCCATGCGATTGGATGCATCGATTGGTCAGGACATTTGGCCGGGGGAACGTGGTGGTGGAGGTGCAGCGGCACCGGTCGAGGGCGATGGACCGGGAAGCGGCGACACTGGCGTCTCTGGCGGGGCAGGTGGGGCTGCCGGTGGTGGCGACCAATGGTGCGTGCGGGGCGGAGGCGGGGTGCCGGAAAGTGCTGGATGTATTTGCGTGCATGCGGGAGCGGACGCACCTGGATGCCGCCGGGCGATTGCTGGAGGCGAATGCGGAGCGGCACATGAAGGGAGAGGGGAAGATGCGGGAGCTGTTCGGGGACATGCCGTGGGTGGTGGAGGAGAGCGGCCGGTTGGCGGAGAGGCTCGCGTTTTCATTGGGAGATTTGGGTTACGAATTTCCGCGATATCCGGTTCCCGAGGGCGAGACGGCGGAGTCATATCTGGAGCGGGTGACTTGGGCGGGGGCGCGGGAGAGATATGGCGAGCCATCGGACGCCGTGCGGCGGCAATTGAGGCATGAGCTGGACGTGATCGGGCGGCTGGGTTTCGCGGGATATTTTCTGATCGTCTGGGACATCGTGAATTTCTGCCGGCGGGAGGGGATCTTGGTGCAGGGGCGCGGGAGCGCGGCCAACAGCGCGGTGTGTTACAGCCTCGGGATCACGGCGGTGGATCCGGTGGGGTCGGGCCTGCTGTTCGAACGGTTCCTGAGCGAGGGACGGCAGGGCTGGCCGGACATCGACCTGGATCTGCCGAGCGGGGAGAGGCGGGAACGCGTGATCCAGGAGGTCTATCGGCGATACGGGCCGAACGGCGCGGCGATGACGGCCAACGTGATCACCTTTCGGGGGCGAAGCGCGGCGCGGGAGATCGGCCTGGCGCTCAACTTCGGGCCGGATGTGCTGCGGCGTTTTTCGGACCTGTTCCACAGTGGGGATTTTCCGCACACGCTGGACTTGGGGCAGCATCTGAGGATGGCCGGGGTGGCGAGAGATCACCCGAGGGCGGCGGTGTTCATCGAATTGTATGGGAGGATCTACGGGTTGCCGCGGCACCTCGGGCAGCACAGCGGGGGGATGATCGTGTGCCAGGGGAGCCTCGACGCGATCGTCCCGCTTGAGAATGCGGCGATGCCGGGGCGGGTGGTGGTGCAGTGGGACAAGGAGGACTGCGAGGATCTGGGCATCATCAAGGTGGACCTGCTGGGATTGGGGATGATGGCCGTTCTGGAGGATGCGATCGCGACGTGCGCGCGACGAGGCCGGCCGGTGGATATCGCGAAGATCCCGAAGGACGATCCCGCGACGTTCGAGATGATGTGCCGGGCGGACACGGTCGGGGTTTTCCAGATCGAGAGCCGGGCGCAGATGGCGACGTTGCCGCGGATGCGGCCGCGGGAGTTCTACGATGTTGTTGTCGAGGTGGCGCTCATTCGGCCGGGTCCGATCCAGGGCGATCTGGTCCACCCGTATCTGGCGCGGCGGCAAGGCAAGGAGCCGGTCACGTATTTCGACGAGCGGCTGCGGCCGGTGCTGGAGCGGACGCTGGGTGTGCCGCTCTTCCAGGAGCAGGTGCTGCGGATGGCGATGATCATGGCCGACTTCAGCGGCTCGGAGGCGGAAGAGCTGCGTCGCGCGCTGAGTTTTCACCGCTCCCCCGAACGGATGGGGCGGGTGACGGCCAAGCTGCGCGCGGCCATGGCGCGCAAGGGCGTGGCGGGGGACGTCATCGAACGGATAGCCAGCTCGATCGGGTCGTTCGCGCTGTACGGTTTTCCGGAATCGCACGCAATCAGTTTTGCGATATTGGCCTACGCGAGCGCATGGCTGAAGGCGCACCGGGCGCCGGAATTCTACTGTGGGCTGTTGAACAATCAGCCGATGGGATTCTATTCCCCCGCGACGCTGGTCAAAGATGCTCGCCGCCATGGGGTGCGCGTGTTGCCGGTGTGCGCCGCGGTTTCGGGATGGGATTGCGGGGTGGGGGGAGATGGCTTGATGCGGCTGGGGCTGCGGGTGGTGCGGGGTCTTTCCGCCGAGCACGGGATGGCGCTGGTGGAGGAGAGGGGGCGGCGGCCGTTCGATTCGTTGGGGGACCTGCGGCGGCGGGTGCCGCTGGACCGCGACGAGTTGCGGGCGCTCGCCTCGATCGGGGCCTTCGCGGCGTTTTCGGCGCATCGGCGCGAGGCGCTCTGGCGGACGGAGTGCGCGTTAAGGGAGGAGGATCTTTTTGATGGGGTCGAGGGAGGTGCGGATGGCGCGGGCGTCGGGGAGATGCCGCTGAAACCGATGACGCCGATGGAGCGGCTGGCGGCGGATTATGGGGGCACGGGTCTTACGGTGGGTCCGCACCCGATGGCGCTGTTGCGGGCGGACATGGAGGCGCGGGGTGTCCTGCGCGCGGCAGATCTGGCATCGGTGCCGCATGGGCGCCGCGTGCGCGTGGCGGGCCAGGCCATCTGCCGTCAGCGACCGGGTTCGGCGAAGGGTTTCTGCTTCATCAGCCTCGAGGACGAGACCGGGATCACCAACGTGATCGTGACACCCAAGTTGTTCGAACGACTGCGCCTCGTGATTGTGCAGGAGCCATTCTTGATGGTGGCGGGCCGACTGCAGAATCAGGAGGGGGTGATCTCCGTGAAGGCGGATCGCGTGGAGCCGCTGGTCTACCCCGTGGTGACCGCGGTCGAGGGGCATGATTTCCGGTAGGGGTGGTCGGGGAAACCATTCGGTGGGGGGGCTCGTCCTCACCTTATCCTGCATATTTCGCAGCCGGCAGGCTGTGAAATATCCGGGCTATTTGCATCGCCCGAGGAGGGGCCCCACCGGGGGTGACGATGATGGCGCGCGAAAAGCGGGCAATCCTGTCCGCGGCGATGGCTTGGGTGTGCGCCGGCAGATAGGATTGTCTGCCTCGCGGTGCCGCGCCCGCTATCAATCCGTTCGTCGATTCAGGAGGCGGTCAGCCAAGAGCAGGCCGATGACGCAGCCGAACACGAGGCCCATGACAAGCTGGTCGCGGTGGCGGCGTCGGCGGCAAGCGACCCACGCGCTGTGGGCAACTTCCTCGTCGACGGGACTGACGGATCCGCCGGCCCCCCGGGTGGCGAGGGCGTACTCGTCCCACCACCGTTGAAATCCCCCACTATGCAAAGTGTAATGTTTTTCGGAAATCATATTGGACCAATGTAGAGTCGTTCCCCCATCCGGTCCAGTGCCGATTGTGCTTCGGGCTATCTGGCCGCGTATGTTCCCATGAGTTCGGCGGTGGCGAGGACGTGGCCTTTCATGGCAGCATCGAGATCCTTGCGAGAGAAACCCTCTTTCAGTTGGAGCTGTGCATCGAGGGCATAGATGCGGAAGAAATATCGGTGGGTGCCGCTGGGGGGCGCGGGTCCGCCCCAATTGAGGGTGCCGAAGTCGTTTTTGCCCCGGATCGCGGAGGGTGGCGTGGTGCCCTCGGGGATCGATTTGATGGCGGGGGCGATGTTGGCCAAGAGCCAGTGGACCCATGTGCCGACGGGCGCATCGGGGTCGTCGACGATCAGCGCGAGGCACTTCGCGTTGGCGGGGAGACCCGCGATCTCCAGGGGCGGGCTGAGGTTCTGTTTGCGGTAGGCGTGCCGATCGGGGATAGGGGCTCCCTGGGCGAAGGCCGTCGAGGTGATGCGGAATTCAGTCTGGTTCATGGCAAACTCCTTGGGGGGGTGGGTCTTGGGATCAGGCGAGGGAGCGGCCGCGGCGACTGCTGCGGCCAGAACGATCCCTGCCGATAAAAGGAATCGCATCCATTAATCTAAATCGCCTGTCGGAAGGGATCAAGTGGGAGCGCCACGCCCGCCTGCGCCACCGAAGGCAGGCGCATCGGCGGCGGCGCGATCACTTCTGCCCTGGCCGACGGATGCCGACGGGCGGGAGGCCGGGATCAACCGGTTTCGGGGCGGGGGTGGCAGAGGACGGCGGCACGGGCATGGCCCGGGGGATTTCAGGACCATCGGGCGTGGCCGCGGCATTGGGGCTGGCCTCTCCTGATTGTCCGACGGGCGAGAAGCCCCATTTGGCCCAGACGGTCTGGTTGGTGGGCGCGTGGAGGAATTCGACGAAGGCCCGCGCGGGTTCCTGAAGTTGGGATTCTCGGAGCACCACGGCGCAGTAGAGAATGGGGGGCTGGTTGGTGTGGGGCAGGTCATAGACACGAAACGTTTCGCGCGGCTTGAGCTGGGTCACGTCGCTGCGATAGATGATGCCCGCGCTGACCTGGGCGCGTTTCACTTTCTCGAGCAGCCGGTTCGAATCGTTCTCGTAATAGATCTTGCCACGGAGATCCTCGGCGAGGCCCAGCGCCTCCAGCAGGCCCCGGGCCGCGACCCCGGACATGGCCTTTTCGGGATTCGCCACGGCGATGCGCTCCCACGCATACATGGCGAGCATGTCCCATGGCGCATTCGGGTTGTCGGCAGGCCATGCCGAGGCCAGGACGATCTCGTTCTCCGCCAAGGTCCGGACGGTGTCATCGCGGGTGAACTGTCCGGCGGAGAGTTTCTCGACCTCTCCCGGGCTGGCCGCGACAAAGATATCCAGCCCGCTGCTGCCGCGTTCGATCTGCTCGCGGATGACGCCCGAAGGGGCCAGGCTCAATTGCACATCCGGGTGGGCGGGCTGATCGGCGTAGGTGGCGGCCAGTTCAGAGAGGACGGATTTCAGGCTGGAGTCGGCGGCGACCTCGAGGCGCGGCCCGGCATCTTGCGCGAAGGCGGTCAAAGGCATCGCGGTCGTCAGGGCGATGACTGACCGCATGAAAATCGCCCTCGCGGTGGTGCGGGGGCTGGGGTATAGTGGGACCGATGAGCAACCTCGGGCTGGGAGGCACATGAAGGTTGGGCATGTGGTGGTCAGCGAGCAACCGCCGCCGGCGTTGCCGAAGGAGGACGAAGGCCGCGCGCTGGAGAAGGCGTTTGCCTCAGCATTTGATGAGCCCCTCGAGTGGGCCGCGGTGTTCGTCGCCGCCGACGAGGACAATATCGAGGAGGCGTTGCGCCGCTTCATCGATGTGGACGAATGCCCGCTCGTGGTGACGACGGGCGGCGTGGGCCCATCGGAACACGCGATCACCCCGGATGCGACACAGGCCGTGGTCGTGCGAGAGCTACCGGGCCTCGCGGAAGCGATGCGGGCCTGCGCGTTCCGGCTTTCGCCCGAATCGGTGCTGTCCCGCGCCGTGGCGGGTATCCGTGCCAATACGCTCATCATCAATCTTCCCGCGCGACCCTCGCTGGTGGCCAAGATCGCAGCCTCTCTTGCGCCCGCCATTGCCGAGTGCATCGATCAGATCGCCTCGTGCAGGCCAAAGCTCAAATCCGGCGTGGGCAGTGAGGGGATCGAACCCCCGACCTACTGGGTGTAAACCAGCCGCTCTGCCGCTGAGCTAACTGCCCTAAATAATTCAAATACAAGTAGTTAATGTATTGCCACGGGCACCAAAATAGCCCTTTGTATACCAATTTTGCATACTGTGAATTTGGGGGCATGAAAACGACCCCAAGAACCGCCTCCGCCGCCGGGAAAAAGAACCCTTGGAAGCGGGCGGGCGAGTGCCTCTACATCTACGGCCCATCAGGCGTCTATTATGCCCGCAAGCGGGTTCGCGGCAAACTGAAATCCAAGAGCCTGAAAACCACGGACCGCGCCTTGGCCAACCGACGGCTCCGGGATTGGGGGAACGAACAAGAGCGCATCGACCCCGCCGCCGGGATCAAGGTGCGCAAGAGAGAAGACCCCATCCGCGAAACGCCAACCCCCGAGCAGTTCAGGGCGATAGTGAGCGCCGTGCGCCATCAGCGGCGGGCGGAACACGCCGAGGATACCGCCGACCTCATAGAGTTCATGGGGCTATGCGGCGGGGGCCAACCCCGATCCCTGCGGCGGATGTTCTGCACGGACGCCTTGAACCGGGCCGTTGGCATCAAGGCTGTGTCCGCATGGCAGGGACACACGGACGGCGGGGCTTTGCTCCTCCGTACCTACTCCCATGTCATAGACGCCCATGCGCAACGCGAGGCCGCTAAGCTGGTGGGCGATGATGACAGGCCGGGCGATGCGCATTCCGTTCCGCAGGTCCGTGACTGGGCCCAAGACATGCCTCGCCGGTAATCTCAGTTCCCATTTACCCGCATTTCCGTTTCCGCGCCCCTATAGGGGCGCGCCTCGAGATTGGTTCTTTTTTAGATGGCAGATCTAGTTTTCTAGATTTTCCCCATTGTTTTGCCGTGCTCGGCGTGCTAGTATATATACTAGATCGGCCATTGTGCCGCATCGTCATTAACCAGAGAGGCACCATGGGATATCCGACCAAAGTCCAGCTCATCTCCCGCAAGAACGGGACCGACCAATACTACATCAACTTTCCGACCGCCGTGGCGGAGGCCATGGAGTTCCAGAAAGGGGAGACCATCGAGTGGATCATCGAGGACAAGGCCAACATCATCGCCCATCGGCCGGTCGTGCCGCCCTCGCCGGTCACCATCGGTGAAAAAGAAACGCCGCGCCGCTATTGAGCGCGTGGGAGCGGCTCTGGCGGCGCTGCGCGGGGCAGTCGACCTCGACGGAATCTTGCCAGTGCCGCCTGCGCGAGCACCTGCTCGCCCAGCTCGTCTGCCCCGGACGGCACACCCTCTCGGGGCTCATCACCGTCTCAGCTTTGCCGTACTGCCCATCCTCATGCTGGCCCTTTTGGGGGATCCCTCGGTTCGGGCGGGCAGCCCGGAATACAGGTGCGAGTTGTTCAAGAGCACCAGGCTGGTCTATGAGGACTCCTTCGAGGGAGCGATCAATACCGAGTTCTGGGAAGTCCGCCAGAACATGACATGGCTGATCAAGCATGGCGTCCTGACCGGCAGCCCGTCCTCCAAGGAGTTTCAGGAAAGGAAGCTGGCGAGCGCCGATCCGTCCCACGCGGGATTGAAGCCTGTGATCTGGCTCAAGAGGGTTCCCGAGAACTTCGC
>JAKQKQ010000254.1 GCA_029560585.1 Verrucomicrobiota bacterium
ACCCCGCAATGGCGATCTGCCGCCGCACGGCCTCCGAGGGGGCTGCGTCGGCGTGGATAGCCCACACCAGCCTCCAGCGATCCCGGCCCCACACAAGAGGGATGCCGTTTGCTTTCGCGATGGCCCAATGCCCAGCCTCATGGATGACAAAGGGGGCCAGGACGGCCCCCAGGATGAGAAAAACGATCAATCTTCGCACCCCCCGAGATGGTGGAACGCAATATCCGACAAGCGAGGAGGGGGCGTCTCCGCCCCCTCGTACCAGTAACAGCCGCGCTCTGTGTCAAATCCCGGAACTCCATCGAGCCCCAGGCAACATTTCATTCCGGACGCCTTGTCCGTGCGGCGTTGGCAGGTGGCACAGGACCTCACCATGTGACGGCCTCCAGGTCCTCCACCGTTTCCGCCGCATCAATGAGCGCGAGGAGCGCCCGCTCGTGGTCGAATTGCGCCTGCACATGCGCCCGCACCGCGTCCGCGATGGCCAGGATCTGGGGAGCGGCGAGCTGGACGAATCCGCCATCGGTTTTCCACGAGCACGAGTACTCCGCATCCTGCAACGCCTTGAGGGCGGCCCCGGTGATGAGCGCCTGACTCTCGCGGTCGGTTCGGACCGTCGCGCCGCCGACCGTCACGCCCGCGATTTCAGCGGCGTACCGCGCCGCCGCAATTTCCTGCTTTTTCGCCGCCTTCGCCTCATCCAATGTCATTGGGGCAAAATACCCGGCGATTGCTGCGATTTGTGCATCCGAAATATCTTCATACGGTTCAAACCCGCCGTACCGGAACACTCCGCCTATAGGGGGCAGCCCGGCCTCAATCAGCATTGCCGACACGACGGTGGGGTACCTGTCGCGGCACCATCCGGTCAGCGCGATTACCATGCTATCGTCACCTCCTGCAACCGAAACACACTACCGGTCTCGGCTGTCCCCGCGAGTACAACACCAGAACCCAAAGATACAAGCGAATACACCTGTGTTTCCGTGCCGAGGCGTTGAATCTCCGCCCACGTAGCGCCAGAGTCCGTCGATTTGTAGACC
>JAKQKQ010000257.1 GCA_029560585.1 Verrucomicrobiota bacterium
TTGGCGATGGCGATGAACGGCTTGTCGAAATCGGCCTCGGATTCGATCACGCCGGTGGCGCGGAGGAGGCTGCGGTGGGGGGCGCGTTCAAAGCCCTTCTTGATGGTATCGGAGCGCATGTTTGAAAAAGACGGATGCCCATTAGAAACGGCCCGAAGCGTTTTGGCCATCTTGGAAAACGGATTCGTGGGGCCAGGGGGGCGGAGCAGTCTTGGCGCGCCCGCTGCCGTCGCCCGCGCTTCGCAGGCTCGAAGTAGCGCAGGCCTCCGGCCTGCTTTTCGGAGCAGACTGGAAGTCTGCGCTACGACGGACTACCGCGCGCCGCTCTGCCGGAGCCCGATTTGCCCTTGCACCGCCGGAGTTTACGGGCCTTTACTTCCGGCATGTTGCCAGCGCCCATCAGCCGCTCGGAAGGTGATACCCAAAGATCCCCGTTTGTTTTGCAGCCATCGCAACTCCACTTGGGCACCTCCCAAACTCTGCTGAAAAACCTAAAACCTGCCCCCTTCTAGAAACCTGATGGTCAACGAGTCCGGCGCCTCCATCTACTCCGCCAGCGAGGTCGCCCGCGAAGAGTTTCCCGACCACGTCCTCACCGTGCGCGGCTCCGTCTCCATCGGTCGGCGACTCATGGACCCGCTCGCCGAGCTCGTGAAACTCGACCCGAAGTCCATCGGCGTCGGCCAGTACCAGCACGATGTCGACCAGTCCGCGCTCAAACGCTCGCTCGACGACACCGTGGTCAGCGCCGTCAACGGCGTGGGCGTGGAGGTCAACACCGCCTCGAAGCAGCTCCTCAGCTACGTCTCCGGCCTCAACGCCTCCATCGCCGCCAACATCGTCGCACACCGCAACGAAAAGGGCGCCTTCCAGTCTCGCGCCGAGTTGCTCCAAGTTTCGCGCCTCGGCCCGAAGGCCTTCGAACAGGCCGCCGGCTTCCTCCGCATCCGCGACGCCGCCAACCCGCTCGACTCCAGCGCCGTCCACCCGGAGAGCTACCCGATCGTCGAGAAGATGGCCGCCGATCTCGGCGTG
>JAKQKQ010000273.1 GCA_029560585.1 Verrucomicrobiota bacterium
TTTTTGAATGTGTCCGGGCATCTCTCTCCTTGGCGCTGCGGACACGGGTTAACGCGATGGTGTCCCAGATAAATGAGACGGCGCCGCTGGTGGGGCCGCCGCCCGCCGAATCGGCAAATCGGCCTTTTGGTCAAGTCGCGGTCCAAACGGGGGATTGCGAAATTTCGCAGGCGGCGGACGGGGCGTCAGAGCCCTTCACGCCGCGCTACTTTCCCAACTCGCACTTCAATTTAGCGACTTCCGCCTCCATCGAGGCGATTTCCGCCTTCAGCGCCAGGATCTCTTGGTCGCGCTTTTCCTCATTCTGGTCTTTGACGACACGATACTGATGCCCATCCAAGAACTCTGCCCATCTTTCTTTTTTCTCGGCCTTCTTGTAGTTGGAGAGCCGTTCCAATTTCTCCAGCCTGGCGCGCGATTCCGGGATCATCTGTCCCTCCAATAGCTCCAGGCTGGCGCGCCTCGCGGCCGGAGTATCATCGTGCCTCTCATACTTCACCGACGCATCACGGGCGGTCGCGGCGCTGGCAGATGGCCTGGTCCCCGCCATCGCTCCGATCCGCAGCCTCAGCATATCGTTCTCGTCGCGGAGCCTCGACACCTCCTGGCGCAACCGCGTTAGCTCCGAGTCCTCGGCCGCGGAGGCGCTCCCACGATATTTTGCGACGACATCCTCGGGCAGATCTGACCACTTGATTTTCTTGATGCCGTCTGACATCGCCATCACCAGCCCCTCGGGCGCGACGCGCGACAGTTCCCCTCGGACCTCTTCGCCACCGCGGGTCCTCACTGTGATCGGCTCGGCGGCCAGACTCGCCCCGAACACCAGCCCAAGATAAATCCCCATCGCCCGTTTCATTTTCCCTTTCCTCCACCGCGCTACGCGGCCGCCCTGTCGCTATCCCTTTTTCTTCTTCGAAGCGCGCAGCCGCGCGCGCCCAGCGGGCACAACACCAATTGGAAAAATATTGTCCCCCGTTCCAGCGTGCAATTGCGCCACGCCAGGAGTTCCCACGATAATCTGGACCCTGCCCGTCCTTTCAATCTCGTCGCAGTAACTGAGGATGGCCATCCGAGCAAGGTCGGCGGCTTTCAATCCGCTTTTCTCGGCCACGACACTCAACCTCTGCCGCAATGCGGGCTCAAGTCGGACCGTGATCCCATGGCTCAGTCCCATCGCAACGCAACGTAACGCGCCACCCTCAGACCGCAAGGAAAAAGCTCTTGACACAACCGCACGCATTGCGTTACATTGCGCGCGTATGGCGGCTAGGCTCTCAGAAGATTCACAACTGAAGGCCGGAATGACAATCCGGTTGGATCGTCCAACTCGCACTCGAGTGAATCGCATCGCGTCGAGGCACTCCATCAAGATGGCGGACCTCGTCCGGACCGCGCTTTATCGGTCCCTGCCCGATTGGGAAACCCATGGAGTTGTCCTGTCACCAAACTCCCAGGAGGCGGCGAAGTGAGCCCGGAAGGCAGGCGAGTGGTGAAGCGGATGGCCCGCCTGTTGGGGAAGGTAAGAGCCGCGACGGCGGATTTCGCCCCGTCCGATTGGACCGATTTGTGTGAATATCTGGAGAAATCCCCGGTCACATGGCGGGATATCGAGGCCTTGCAGCTGATCCTTGAGGACGCGCTCAAGGCGGTCCCCCAGGAGGCATCGCAGTGAGCGCGCCTTCTTGTCCTCCGAACTGTGGTCACACCACCGAGGAGCACATGGCTTTCGATATCGGGCTGCGTCACGGCGAAGGGGGCCTGGACGAATGCCCGTACTCACATCTGCCTTACGTCATCGCGTGGAACGCCGGTCACTCCGTCGGGGTGATGAATCGCGAGGCGGTCGGCGCGGGGGAGACGGGGCGGCGCGGGGAGGGCTCGATCAAATCGGCGGTCGAGTCGTCGCTGGTGGAGCTCCACCGTTCGGTGGCGCGGGGCGAGGGCATCGGGGCGGCGGCCTCCCGGATCAACACGGATCTGGTCCCCCAGGAGGCTTCGCAGTGAGCGCCCGGTTGGGAGACTGGTGCGGCTGGGTGCTGCTCTTCGCCGTGGCGTGCAACTGCGTTGCCCAGCTGCTGTTGATGGTGGATTGGCTCTACCGAGATGGTTACGTGGAGTCGTGGCT
>JAKQKQ010000281.1 GCA_029560585.1 Verrucomicrobiota bacterium
ACGCCCGCGAGCCCTTCCGTCACCACTCCTATTTTTCCGACAAGGCTGTCGGGGTGATCTGCGGGCTGGGAGCCCAGGGTTATCAACTCGCCCTCGAGTTCGCCCTCTCCCGTCTCCGCGCCGAGCGCGGCTAAACCAGACACAGGCAGGCCCGCCGTCCGGCGGGTAGCCGCATACATCAAGGGGAATACTATGGATCTTCGCAAGCTCAAGAAATTGATCGATCTGGTCCAGGAATCCGGCATCTCCGAGCTGGAAGTCACCGAAGGCGAGGAAAAAGTCCGTATCGCCAAACACATCGCCGGCCCCGCGCCGGTGAATTACGTGACCCACGCCCCGGCCGCCGCACCTGCCCCCGCCACAACGATTGCCGCTGCGCCTGCCGCAGCCGCCGAACCCAGCCTGCCGGAAGGACACGTGGTCAAGTCGCCGATGGTCGGCACCTTCTATCGCTCCAGCGCTCCGGGCGGCAAGCCCCTGGTTGAGATCGGCCAGAGCGTCTCCGCCGGCGAGCCCCTGTGCATCATCGAAGCCATGAAGCTGATGAACGAGATCGAGGCCGACGCCACCGGCGTCGTCAAGGCCATCCTGGTCGAGAACGGCGAGCCCGTGGAGTATGGCGAACCCCTCTTCATCATCGGCTGAGTCATGGCCATGTTCGAAAAGATCCTCATCGCCAACCGGGGCGAAATCGCCCTCAGGGTGCTGCGAGCCTGCCGTGAGCTGGGCATCAAGACCGTCGCGGTGCACTCCGAGCCCGACGCCGAAGCCAAGTATGTGAAGCTCGCCGACGAGTCCGTGTGCATCGGCCCGGCCTCGTCCACCCTGAGCTACCTGAACATCCCGGCCCTGATCTCCGCGGCCGAAGTCACTGATGCCGAAGCCATTCATCCGGGCTACGGCTTCCTTTCCGAGAACGCCGACTTCGCCGAGCGGGTCGAGCAATCCGGTTTCGTCTTCATCGGCCCGCGGGCCGAGACCATCCGCCTGATGGGCGACAAGGTCTCCGCCAAGGACGCCATGAAGGCCGCTGGCGTACCTTGCGTTCCGGGCTCGGAAGGCGCGCTGCCGGATGACCCGAAAGAGATCGTCAAGATCGCCCGGGCCATCGGCTACCCGGTGATCATCAAGGCCGCCGGTGGCGGTGGCGGGCGTGGTATGCGCGTGGTGCACACCGAGGCCGCGCTGCTCAACGCAGTCACCACCACCCGCTCCGAAGCCGGTGCCTTCTTCGGCAATCCCATGGTCTACATGGAGAAGTTCCTGGAGAACCCGCGTCACGTGGAGATCCAGATCCTCGCCGACCAGCACGGCAACGCCATCCATCTGGGCGAGCGCGACTGCTCCATGCAGCGTCGCCACCAGAAGGTCATCGAGGAAGCGCCTGCCCCCGGTATCGAACGCCGTCACATCCTGCGCATCGGCGAACGCTGCGCCGAAGCCTGCCGCAAGATCGGCTACCGGGGCGCCGGCACCTTCGAATTTCTCTACGAGAACGGCGAGTTCTACTTCATCGAGATGAACACCCGAGTCCAGGTCGAACACCCGGTCACCGAGCTCATCACCGGCGTGGACATCGTGCAGGAGCAGATCCGCGTCGCCGCGGGCCAGAAGCTGCGCTACAAGCAGAAGGACATCGAGTTCCGCGGTCACGCCATTGAGTGCCGCATCAACGCCGAAGATCCATTCAAGTTCACCCCCTGCCCCGGCAAGATCACCAACTGGCACGTTCCCGGCGGCCCCGGCGTGCGGGTGGATTCCCATGTGTACAACGGCTACACCGTGCCCCAGCACTATGACTCGATGATCGGCAAGCTGATCGCCTACGGGGATACCCGCGACCAGGCCATCCGGCGCATGCGCATCGCGCTG
>JAKQKQ010000294.1 GCA_029560585.1 Verrucomicrobiota bacterium
CCATCACGCTCAACCGTTCCCTCTCCTTCCGACTCATCCTTAACGTCTCCATTTTGTGGGCAGGGTGGCTGCTGCCGCCTCGCCAAAAAGGGGACATTTCTATCGAGTCCAAAAGGGGACATTCTCAAAGAGTTCCGACAGTCGAACAACCGAATTGACACCGGATGTGCGATTACATATCCTCCCGGCCCTTTGATCCAATCATTAGAACCAAGGAAGGACTGATCTCATATGCCAGCCAAGCGCTCCAAGAAGCCCGCATCCAAGAAATCCGCGAAATCGGCCGCCAGGGCCAAGAAGGGCGGGGGCGGGAAGGCGCCGGCGAAGGCGGCGAAGTTCGTGTACAGCTTTGGCGACGGAAAGGCCGATGGCCACGGGAAGATGAAGGAGCTTCTGGGCGGCAAGGGCGCGAACCTCGCCGAGATGACCCGAATCGGGCTGCCGGTGCCCCCGGGCTTCACGATCACGACGGAGGTATGCAGCCACTTTTATAAGCACGGCCACAAGTACCCGAAAGAGCTGGACGCGCAGATCCAGAAGGCCGTCGAGAAGATGGAGAGGGCGCTGGGCAAGACCTTTGGGAACCCCACCGATCCGCTGCTGGTGGCGGTCCGGTCGGGCGCGCGGGATTCGATGCCCGGGATGATGGACACGATCCTCAACCTGGGGCTGAACGACGAGACCGTGAAGGGCCTGATCGCGCACAGCGGCAACGAGCGATTCGCCTACGACTGCTATCGTCGGTTCATCCAGATGTATGGGGACGTGGTCATGGGCGTCCAGAAGCGGGAGGGCGAGGACCACGAGCCTTTCGAGATTGTCATCGAGGCGCTGAAGCAGGAGAAGTTCCCTGACCGGCACAACGTGCCCGACACCGAATTGGACGCGCAGGCACTGGAGGAGCTGGTGCGGCGGTTCAAGGCCCTGGTGAGGGAGCGGACGGGGCAGGATTTCCCGAACGAGCCCTGGGAGCAATTGCGCGGCGCGGTGGGCGCGGTTTTCAAGTCGTGGAACAACGAGCGCGCGATCGTGTACCGCCGGAAGTACGGCATCCCGCACGAGTGGGGCACGGCCGTCAACGTCCAGGCGATGGTCTTTGGCAACACGGGCACGCACAGCTGTTCTGGCGTGGCGTTCACGCGTGACCCGGCGACGGGCGAGAAGGTTTTCTACGGTGAATATCTGCTCAACGCGCAGGGCGAGGACGTCGTGGCCGGGGTGCGAACGCCGGAGCGGGTGCAGAAGCTGGAGCTGGAGATGCCGCGGGCCTATCGCGAGCTGGAGGAAGTCCGGCGGACGCTGGAGTCGCATTTTCACGACATGCAGGACTTCGAGTTCACTGTGCAGGAGGGCAAGGTGTTCATGCTCCAGACCCGCAATGGCAAGCGGACGGGTCTTGCGGCGGTGAAGATCGCGGTGGACATGGTCCGCGAGAAGCTGATCACCTGGCAGGATGCGGTGGCGCGGATCCCGGCGGATTCGCTCTCGCAGTTGCTGGCGCCGATTTTTGATCGCGCGGCGCGCGGGTCTGCGCCGGTGATGGCGACGGGGTTGCCGGCGGGGCCTGGTGCAGCGACGGGCCGGATCTGTTTCAATCCGAATGAGGCCGAGGCATTGCACCGCAAGGGCGAGCACGTGCTCCTGGTGCGGGTCGAGACCTCGCCCGAGGACATCCGGGGCATGCTGGCGGCGGACGGCATCCTGACGGCCCGTGGCGGGGTCAGTTCCCACGCGGCGCTTGTGGCGCGGCAGATGGGCAAGGTGTGTGTCTGCGGGGCCTCGGCGCTTCGGATCGACTACGAGAGCCAGTCGCTGTCTGTCGGCGACAAGGTTCTCAAGGCGGGCGATTTCCTGTCGATCGACGGGACCACGGGCGAGATCTTCGCCGGCGAGCTGCGGACGGCGGCATCGGAGGTGGTGCAGGTTCTGGTCGAGAAGTCCATGGATCCGAAGGATGCGCCGAGCTACCAGTACTTTGCGACGCTGATGGGGTGGGCGGATCGCGCCCGCAAGCTGCGGGTGCGTGCGAACGCGGACCAGCCCGATCAGGTGGCCACGGCTATCTCGTTCGGCGCGGAGGGCATAGGCCTCTGCCGGACCGAGCACATGTTCTTCGAGGGCGACCGCATCGACGTGGTGCGCCAGATGATCTTGGCCGAGACCCCCGAGGCGCGGAAGGCGGCGCTCAATCGGCTCCTGCCAATGCAGAAGGGCGATTTCGCGGGAATCTTCAAGGAGTTGAAGGGCCTGCCGGCGACAGTCCGGTTGCTGGATCCGCCCCTGCACGAGTTCTTGCCGCATGATCACGCGCAGCAGATGGCGCTGTCGGAGAAACTGGGCATCGACGTGCACCGGGTGGCGCAGCGGGTCCACGAGTTGCACGAGTTCAACCCGATGCTGGGGCACCGCGGGTGCCGGCTCGGGATCGTATATCCTGAGATCTCCGAGATGCAGGCGCGGGCGATCTTCCTGGCGGCCGCGGAGGTGCAGCAGTCGGGCATCAAGGTGTTCCCGGAAGTGATGATCCCGCTGGTGGGCTTTCCGAAGGAGTTGAAGCTCCAGATCGAGATCGTGCACCGGGTGGCGCGGGAGGTCATGGCGGAGACCGGGCAGAAGATTGCCTATGCGGTGGGCACGATGGTCGAGGTGCCGCGGGCCTGCATGGCCGCGGATCAGATCGCGGAACTTGCGGAATTCTTCAGCTTTGGGACGAATGACCTGACACAGACGACCCTGGGGATGAGCCGCGATGATTCGGGGCGGTTCCTGCCGGTGTACCAGAACGAGGAGATTGTGAAGGAGAACCCCTTCGCGTCGATCGATCAGGGGGGCGTTGGGGAACTGATGAAGGTGGGCATCGAGCGCGGGCGGAGCGTTCGGCCGAAGATCAAGCTGGGCATCTGCGGCGAGCACGGCGGCGACCCGAAGTCGGTGAAGTTCTGCCACGCGATCGGCCTGGATTACGTGAGCTGCTCGCCATTCCGGATCCCGATTGCCAAGTTGGCGGCGGCCCAGGCGGCTCTGGCGCGCTGAGCGCGCCCGACCGCCGGGAGGCGGCACAGGCATGGAGGCTGGTTTGGTGTGGGCGGCAGGGGCGCTGGGGCGCCTCTGGCATCGTGCGTACTATCGGTGCGCGTGCATTGGCTGGAGGCTGGCGCTGGCCTGTGGCGCGCGCTCGCGGATGGAGGGCGCGGAGAATCTCCCGCGCGGGGGTCCCTATATCCTCGTGTGCAACCACATCAGCCATTTTGATCCGCCGACGCTGGCGGCGCTTCTATGGCGCAAGCACGCATGGGTGGTGGCGCTTGACATGTACGCGCATCCGGCGGCGGCCTGGTTTTTCCGGGGCATCGAATCTATTCCGGTGGATCGGCGGGGTGCGGACCGGGGGGCGGTGAAGGCGATCCTGAAGAGGTTGCGGCGCGGTGAGCCGGTGGGGCTATTCCCTGAGGCGGGCATCCGGTCGGGCGCGACGTCGGTACTAGGGGGCGTACCGTTTGACGAAACGGTGGGGGGGTTGGCGCAAGTGGCCGGCGCACCAGTCGTCCCGGCGGTCATCCTGGGGACGGACAAGCTTTATTGCCGCACGGCGTGGGGGCGGAAGACGGACGTGTTTGTGCGAGTCGGGGAACCGATCGCGCCCGGCGACGATCGGCGCGAGACAACGCGCCGGGCGGAGGTGGCCATCCGGGCGTTGGCAAACGATCTCAAGAGGGAACACGGGCTATCGGATGCGGATATGCCGATGACCGCACAAGAGCGCTGGCGGCTCGAGGCAGAGGCACGGCTGCGGCGGCGTGGTCAAACCCGATAGGCGGCTATCGCATTCGCTCGCGTACAAAATTCTGTGACGTGCGTGCGATGAGATCCCAGACGTCGTTCAGGTCGCGGGGGTGGACTTGGGGTGACGGGTGGATATCGAAGATCGTGACAGGGTAGTGGTATGATCGCGCCAGATCGAATATGAGGATGCGGCCCCCGACCGTGGGATTCTGGCCATCGCGGACGCGGGTGAGCTGGCCGGTGACCAAGATGCCCTCCTTGGGTATGGAAGTCATGAGAACGCGGGTGGGGCCAAGTTTCGAGAATCTGTCGCGCATTTTGGCGGTGAGCGAGTTGAGGTGGGCGAGGATTTCGGGTCGCTGGGCTGGCTGGCCATCTGCCGATAGCCAGTCGTTGCCCTCCTCGAATTCGCGAACGAAGAAAACGGGTGAGGGGGGGAGGGTGGGATCGCCCCGGACGCCATCGGGCTCGAGGCGGGGTGCGGCGCATTCGCAGAGGGCGAGGGCCAGGGCGATGTACGCTGGTGTGAATCTGACGTGTGATTGCATGTCGAAACTATAGGCGCAGGGGGTGGGGTTGTCAGTGTGGCGACGGGGGTGAGCCTGCGATAGGCGCGGAGGTCCGTGGCGGGAAGTCTGCCTTGGGCGTGTCGGCGGGGGGCTCGCGGGTGGTGGCACCGATGCTTGGGCTCAGCCAGCGCCCGGCGGCGTCAACCTTGACCCCGATGGTGAGAATCTCTTCGAGCCCGAGTCCGTTCGGATCGATCGTGGCGACCCGGATGGGAGCGCCACGCTCGGCGGCCCTTCGGAGGACGGTGCGCAGGGTTTCGGGCTTCAGGTAAGTTTTGCCGGGATTGTAGAGTTTTCCCAGCCAGGGCGTTTGGATTTTGGCGATGTCAGCGAAGGTATTGGGATCGAGGAGCGCCGGGGTGGAGAGGTCGGGCGCCGCGCACATGAGATCGGGGGCAGCCACATCCATCCGGCATCCCTTGAGGACGGTCCAATTTTCGCCATCCCGGAGAAGGACGCGGCTCTCGCCGTCGGCAGGCCTGACGAGCACCCACGCTTGGAGGGGTTCAAGGAAATAGGCGAGGTGACTGCCCTCTTGCTGCTGGGGAAGGCCCGCGATGGAGATGGCCTTGTCGGCGGCGAGGCCAGCGGTCAACTGGGGCAGCCACTCTCCCTGGATCAGGGGCAATCCGACGCGATAGGCCAACCGGGTCACTTCGGGTGTGGGCGCATCGTTTTGGAGGGCACATCGAAGGAGGCCGATGCCCCCTTGGCCGGCTCGGTCTTGGATCGAGCGGTCGGCGGGCGCGTCGAAGATCTCGGTTGCGTTGCCGCGCGATGCGGGAATGAGGACTTGGTCGCGCCAGGGCTTGTCGGCACCGCCCACGGCCACGAATGAAACCTCCAGGACGTGGATGCCCGGGGACTGGGGCGTGAGGGGGAGGGTGAGTTTCATCGACTCGCCGGGGAGGAGCAGGCCATGCTCGAACCAGATGTCGCTGGCGTCGGGGCCGCGTTCGATCACGACGAGGCCGGCTGCGGTGACACGCGACTTGCCCGATAAGCTCTTGACCCAATCGGACCGCCTGAGCCCGTTGATCCAGTGGACGTCGCGGATCGCCGCGGCCCGGTCGGTCGATCGGTTCCTGATCTCGACTCTCATTTGCCTGACGATTATGCCTGGCACCATCACGGAATCGGGTGGCGGGTTGACGCGCACGATGACGGGGGCATCGGGGCACTCATCGGGAGTGATCCAGTCAGTCTCGCTGCTTGCCTGGGCGCGGGGCGGTGCGGGGGCTGGGCCGACGGGCGGAGCGGTGGGCGCGTTGGTGGGTTCTGGCGAGGATTGGGGTGGCCCCTTGGGGATTGATTTGCGCAGGGGGCCGCCGAATTCGAACTCCGGATCGCCGGGGGCTGGGAGCGTGCGCGTGGCGGGGGCGGGAAGCATGGAGAGGTTGGTGGATTGCGGGCTGGAGGGTGCGGCCGGGACGAGGGGGTCGACGACCGCCGTGGTCCGCGCCGGCTTTTGGGTTGCGGGGATGGCCATGGCAGGAGCGAGGACTGCGCCAAGGGCGATCAGCAGCACGGGGCAACGGAACTTTCGGGCAACGTCCATCTTTGGATGAGTGGAGGAGATAATGATGGCGCGGTCTTTATCCGATTTCAAACCTAACCGGATTCTGCTTAAGATGGCGCGAGAGAGGCAGAGTTTGACGAGGATCTGGTGGTGATATGGAAGACAAGAAAGCGTCCCGCGTGAAGGGGGGTGGTGGGAGGGGCGTGCGGCTGACCAAAGACGAGATCAACCGATTACCGCTCGTGCAGTACGAGGGGCCGGTGCATCTTGTGACCCGCGAAGATCAATTTCGGCGGGCGGTTGAGCGGCTTGGGCGAGAGACCATATTGGGTTTCGACACCGAAACTCAGCCCACGTTCCGCAGTGGGGATCATCATCCTCCGGCACTTCTCCAGCTGGCGGCACCTGATGCCGTGTTCGTTTTTCGGCTGTCGACGTTGTCTTTTGGGGATGGCCTTCTTTCCCTCCTGTCTTCGCCAGATATCGAGAAGGTGGGCGTCGCGCCCCAGCGCGACATTAACGAGCTGAAGGACCTCAAGCCTTTTCAGGAGGCGGGCGTTATCGATGTGGCCGAACTGGCCCGTTCGGCGGGGATTGAGGCGGGGGGGTTGCGCAGTCTGGCTGCGGCCGTTTTGGGTTGGCGCATCTCGAAGCGCTACCAGACGTCCAATTGGGGGCGGAGCTATCTCCATCCGGCACAGCTCCGATATGCGGCCACGGATGCGTGGGTGAGCCGCGAAATCTACTTGGCCCTGATTGGGGCTCGGGAGAAGTGAAGGCTCGAGGCTGGCGGCGTGCTGAAGGCGCTATCTGTCCCTTCGGGCAGCCTGACGGCTGCTAAACAGCCGGACTAGCCTGCATATTTCACGCTTCCGCGTGAAATATGCAGGCTCAAAGGAAAACCGCGCTCCGAAGAACGCGACTTTGAAGGGTCTGGGGCCACCGGTCCGCGAAACACACTCCGCAACCGCGAAAAGACCCAGTCTTTGCCTGACCTTTTCCAATAAATGGCTTTCATGGCGCGGTTTTCCCAGA
>JAKQKQ010000296.1 GCA_029560585.1 Verrucomicrobiota bacterium
GGCCACCGATCCGCGAAACACACTCTGCAACCGCGAAAAGTCCCAGTCTTTGCCTGACCCCTCCCAATAAATGGCTTTCATGGCGCGGTTTTCCCAGAGCCCGGAATTTCACGGACTGACGGCCGTGAAATATCCGGGCTAGAGCAGCGTCTCGTTTACATGCATCGGGAGGGCCCGCGGCCTCGCGGGCCGGGGTCCCTCCTCGTTTTCAAGTCGGATTAGATGGATGTTCAGATTCATCTGAGACACGGCGCCTAGGTGCATGGCGCAGCCCACGAAAGGAAGCATGTGGCCATGCCACCATCGGCCCGGTCGTGGCCCCTGGCTATGCAGGGCCGTCGAGCAAGGACGGTTCCTTCATTCTGGCGGCGGCCTCATCGCGGGTGATGAGACCCTTTCGGGCCAGCGTGACGAGGGAGGTGTCCATGGTTTGCATGCCCTCCCGCGCGCCGAGCTGGATGTGGCTGGCGATCTGGTGGGGCAGGTGGTCGCGGATGCAGGTGCGGATCGCCGGGTTGGCGATCATGACCTCGCATGCGAGTGTCCGTCGTCCGCCCTGTTTCGAGGGGATGAGCTGCTGGCTGATGACGGCCTCGATGCAGTAGGCGAGCTGGGTGAGGATCTCTGGTCGTTTTTCGGGCGGGAAGATCGAGACGATGCGATTCACCGTTTGCGCCGCGTCGGCGGTGTGCAGGGTGCTGATGACGAGGTGTCCGGTCTCCGCCGCGCGTAAACCCCACGAGATACTGTCGAGGTCGCGCATCTCGCCGACGAAAATAACATCGGGGTCCTGGCGGAGAATGCGGGTGAGCCCAGAGGCGAAGGACGGGGTGTCGGAGCCTACCTCGCGCTGCTTGATGGCTGCGAGGCGGTTCGCGTGGACGAACTCGACGGGATCCTCGATCGTGATGATGACGCAACGACGGCTGGCGTTGATGTGCTCGATCATCGCGGCGGCGGTCGTGCTCTTGCCGGAGCCGGCCGGGCCGGTGATGAGTACCAGCCCATTTCGGAGGCGGCAGAGGCGCTCGGCGATCGGGGGCAGGCCGAGTTCGGCGAGGGAGGGGATGCAGTCCTCGATACGGCGGAAAGCGACCTCGATGTGGCCGCGCTGCCAATGGGCGTTGCCCCGGAATCTGCCGGCGCCCGTCACGGAGATGGCAAAGTCCAGCTCGCGCTCGTTGAACAGCCGCTGGCGCTGTTGCTCGGCGAGGGCGGGGAGGAGGATGGCGGAGGGATCCGCGATTGGGCCGCCTTCGGCCAGCGCGACGAGTTCGCCCTGGATACGGAGGAGAGGCGCCGCGTCCGCCATGAGGTGGAGATCGGAGGCGCCGCGCTGACGGGCGATGCTGAGGAGTTCGCGGAGAATGGTTGTGCCCATGTCGGGAGGCACTGCGGGGTCTGCGGGCATGATGTTCTCCCTCAGGCGGAAGGCTCCTGGTCCGATGCGTCGAAGACAAAACGCCGATTCTTCCAGAAGTACCATGCGCCGGAAGCCACCGTGATCAGGGTGGCCCACGCGAAGAGCCAGTCCGTGGCGAGCCGCATCACGTGCCACAGGCCACCGGCTTGGCCCAGCTCGGTCGCCGCGAGGCACGCGAGAGCGGTGAGGATCGCGACGAGCTGGGAAATAGTCTTGTGCTTGCCCGCCCTGTCGGCCGGTATGACGACACCCTTGCTGGCCGCGATGAGGCGGAGGCCGGTGATCAGAAACTCGCGCGCCACCATGACGACGGCCATCCAGAGCGGCACGGATTCAATCTGAACGAGATAGAAGAGCGCGGCGGTCACGAGGATCTTGTCGGCGAGCGGATCGAGGAGCTTCCCGAAATCCGTGATCAGATTCCACCGCCGGGCGAGCCAGCCGTCGAGCCAGTCGGTGACTCCGGCGACGGCGAACAGCACGATGGCCATGGTTGCCTGATAGCGGCACGAGATGGAAGTGGCCGCGACAAACGCGGCCGTCAACCCGAGGCGGCCAAGGGTTAGCTGGTTGGGCAGATTCATAACGGGCGGCAGATTGCGGTCACCATGGACAGGGGAAACTTACGGCAAATGGCGCGCGCGCGCTAGATGGAAGATTTCAGTTTCCGGCGGGGAGGCACAATTTGGACGGCGCAAGTCGGACGGCCGAGGGTTGCAAGCGAGGCCGAGTGTTCCGATAGTAACGGGGTGGCGGTGGAAGGTTACATATGAGATCGTGCGGTGACCGGGCTGGGGATATTGCGCTGGAGTCTCCGGGCGCTGGGCTAAGGGCGTGGGAGTTGGCGCTGGTGAGGGGGTTGATCTTTCCGCTGTGGCATTGGACGACCTCTTGGGGCGAGGCGAGGGAGGTTTTTCAGCGCGAGGGGCAGATGATACTCGGGGAGTGTGGGCGTATGGATGCGGGGCGATTGTTTGAGAGGGTGCTGGTGCCGCGGCTGCTGGGGATCGAGGACAGTTCTCGGTATTGGTCGGCGGCGATGGTGTTGGAGCATCTGATGGTGACGGGGAAACGGATGGGGGAGATCATCGTGGCGTTGACGAACGGTCGGCAGCCGAGGGAAGTGATCGACATCAAGGATCTGAAGCCGACGGGAGGGGCGGCCGAGGATGTGGTCGAACAGTTCGGGGTTTTCCTGAAGGTATTTGAGGAGACGCTGGAGGAGCGGATGGGGGATCCTGGATCGCGATTGGACGTCCCGCATCCGTGGATTGGGCCGTTGGATGGGCACGGGTGGGCATGTCTTGCGGCGCTGCATCAGCGTGTGCATCGGCGCCAGGTGCGGGCGATACGGCGGCGGATCTGCGCTTCGGGCGCCGAGGGCTAGCAGCCTGCCGGACTTTGGAAAGTCCGCCAGGCTGCTGTGCCAGAAACTTCGGGCGCTATTCGCGGGCGCGGCTCGTGCGCCGACCCAAAATCCGGGCCGGGAGGGTTTTGGACTGCGATGGCAGAGCCCTGAATCGGGGCGGCGCCAGCTCGAAAATGGGGCGTAACGACCGAGTAGCGAAGGGCTTGTGCCCTTCGGCGTGGGTCGGGCGTTCGCCGAAGCCAGAAGCTTCGCTACGATTTTCAGACAAACAGACGGTTTTGCCAGAGGAATCTGTCGGCCTAAGTCCGACAGGTTCCTGGTCGTCGGAGGGCTTTTTGGGGGACGTGGTGGAGGGGTTGACCCAGCATAGGGTAACTGCTAATCAGGAGAAAATGAGGGCGCGGCGTTTTCGCATGAGGGTGGCGCACGTGGGATCGTTGTTCGCGTGCTGGTTTCTGGTGTCTGCCGCCGCGCGTGCCGACCTGGCGCTGCAGGATGACTTTTCGGGAAAGACTCCGGGGACGAATCGGTTTGACGATGCGGGCCTGATGGGTGCCTGGCCGACGACGGGGGCGCCGGGGACGACGGGGATCATCGATGATTCGGGGCCGGGTGGGATAGGTAGCACCGGCGCCCTGTACGTGGACACGTCGGGTTTTGGGGGCGTTGCGGGTGTGTTTGACATCGTGGGTCCGTCCTATGACCAGGTGGACATGCTCTTGCCGGGCGACGCGATGGAGCTGAGGTTCCTCTTCCGGGTGCCTTCCATCGCGAGCGGGACGAACAACTTGCGCTTTGGCATATTGAACAACGGCGGGACGCAGAATACGGCGGACAACCAGGGGACGACGGCGACCGACACAATTGGTTTTGGCGCGCGCATTGACGTGGCGCCCGCGGCGGGAAGCGGGAGCATCGCGTTCCTGTATGACGAGAACGTGACCGGCGGCGGGAACATGCTTGGGGGCACGGGCCTGGGCATTTTCGGTGGCGCGGGCGGTCAACCTTTCATCGCGGATACCAATGCCCATGAGGCGGTGTTTCGGATGACGCGGACGGCGACTGGCTACAGCTTCAAGATGGAAATCGATGGCGGCGCGACCTTCTCCGCATCGACCAACAACTTCTTGCCGGTCACGGCATTCCACCAGTTTGGGATCATCAGCGCCAGTGCGGCCAACGACGTGATCCTGGATAATGTCGAGATCGACCGGAACACGCTCAGGAACGGGACGTTCGAGCGAGGCCAGTCACTGGCGACCGATGGCATGGCGGCGGACTTCGCCAGAAACTGGGCGACGAACAGGGCTGGGGTGAGCAGGGATGCAGGGCTGACTGACGGGTCGCACACGGCAGCCTATCTGGATTCGGATGTCGTGGCCGAGCGGGGGTACCTCCAGCAGAGCCCGGAAACGCTGGGTTCCGATTGGCGTTTCGACGTGGATTTCGCGGCCGAGGACGGTGGCGCCGATGGGTCCCGCAGCTTCAATCTTCTGCTGCAGCACGCGGGGAGCGGTCAGATCAACATGCGGCTCAATGGCAATGGCGCGATCGAAGTTTTTGATACAGCGTGGCGGGCCCTGACACCGACCAACTTCGTGTCATTCTCGCTGGACGCGAACAACAACAACAGCTTCGCGGACGTGGGCGACTCGAATCTCGTCTATCACCTGACGATCATCGGCGACGACTACGGGTTGCCGACTGCCAACTACGACGTCTTGCTCTACGCGCTGGCCGATCCGGGGAACATATGGACGACCAATGATCTGGCCCTGTGGCAGACATCGAGCGCGACGAATGCGGCGGTCACGGGCATCTCGCTGCTGCAGTTCACCACCGGAAACGGTTCGACCGGTGATTTCGCCGTGGACAATGTGAGCATGCTGATCATTCCCGAGCCGACGACCGTGGCCCTGCTGGCCTTTGGCGCGGCGTGCATCGCCGGGGCGCTGCGCCGCCGCCGATGATGACGGTGGCTTGCGGGCGAGGCCACTGGCTGGCAGCATCCGGGTGATGTTGGAATCGGAATCGGTCATGTTGGTGGCGTGGTTGGCGGCAGGTGCCGCGCTCGCGTTTCTGGTGGGGTCGATCCCGTGGGGCTATGTGATCGGGCGGGCGAAGGGCATCGATGTCCGGGCACATGGCAGCGGTAACATCGGTGCGACGAACGTGGGGAGGCTTCTGGGGCGAGGCTGGGGGGTATTGGTTTTCCTTTTGGATGCGTTGAAGGGGGTGGCCGGAGTCGTGTGCGTGGACTGGCTGGTGGAGTGGCTTTCGGCGGGAGCGCTCCGTGGGGTGGACTGGCGGGGGATCGTTTTCGGGGTCGGGGCGGTGCTCGGGCACAACTTCTGTCCGTGGCTGGGGTGGAAGGGGGGCAAGGGCATCGCGACATCGGCGGGGGTGCTGCTGGCGGCGCTGCCGGGCGCTTTCCTGTGGGCGTTTGGGGCGTGGGCTGTGCTGTTTGCGCTGACGCGGATTGTATCGCTGGCATCGATTGGGGCGGCGGTGGTGCTGGCTGCGGCGGGAATGTGGCGGTATGGGCATGGGGTGCTGGGCTGGGCGTGCTTGGCGCTTGCGGTTCTGGCGGTGGTCAGGCATCGGGCGAACATCGGGCGGCTGTTTCGGGGCGAGGAACCGAGGGCCTTTCAAAAGAAGAAGCAGGAGGAAGCGGCGTGAACGTTCAGGTTCTGGGTGCGGGGTCGTGGGGGGGTGCGCTGGGAAGAATTCTGGGCGAGGCGGGGCATGCGGTCACCTGGTCGGACGTGGGAGATCCGACGGTGTGGCGCGGGGCGCTGGATTTCGCGGTGCTGGCGATCCCCTCGAAATTCCTGGCCGCGGCGCTGCCTCGGTGGGCGCCTGCGCCGTGCCCGGTGGTGAGCGTGGTGAAGGGCATCGAGCCAGAGGGTTTCCGGCGCGTGAGCGAGATAGTTGCCGATGCCTGGCCGGGTGCCCGTGTGGCGGCGCTCTCTGGGCCGAGTTTTGCGAAGGAGGTGGAGGCTGGTGTTCCGACCGCGGTGGTGGCGGCGAGCGGCGACGAGGGTCTGGCCAAGGGTGTGCAGGATCTGTTCCACCGGCGGAATTTTCGGGTGTACTGGTCCATGGATTTGACAGGCGTGGAGTTGGGCGGGGCGATGAAGAATGTCTACGCGATCGGAGCGGGCCTGTGCAGTGGGTTGGGGCTGGGGGACAACAGCCTGGCGGCGATGGTGACGCGCGCGCTGGCCGAGATGCGGCGGGTGGGTACGGCGCTTGGCGGAAGACCGGAGACGTTCATGGGTCTCAGCGGGGCGGGGGACCTCATGCTGACCTGCTACGGCGACCAGAGCAGGAATCGGCGCGTGGGCCTGGCGCTATCGCACGGCCAACCGCTTGCGGAGATCGAGCGGACCCTCGGAGGCGTGGCGGAGGGCGTCACCACGGCCCGGGCGCTCCGGGGGCTGGCGCGACGGCGCGGGCTGCGCGCGCCTCTGGTAGAGCAGGTCGCCGCGGTGCTGGGAGGCGAACGTTCTCCGGCGGATGCGCTGGAGGAATTGTTGGCCCGGCCGCCGGACGAGGAGTAGTGCGCCGATAACCATCCCGCCCCCGCACGGGTCCGCGACTGAACAACCCCAGCCAGCCGATGCCCCGACTCAGGTTGTCCCGCGGAGGCTCCGCGGGGTCGAACACGGATCAGGCGCGCCATGCCAAGACGCCGCCCGAATGCGAAGTTGTCAAGAATCGAGAGTTGACCCCAGCGGCGGCGGCCCCAGCGGCGGCGGGCTAACCCGTGAAAAGATCCATCTGGCCGGCCTGCGTGGGGCGACGGGCGCCCTTCCGGCGTTTTTTTTCTGGGCCATTGGCGGGGGCCGGGTTTTCGGCGAGGGAATCGGCGGCGATCTGGCCTTCCTCGAGTTGTCGGAGGAGGCCCTTGGCGCGGTCGAGGACTTCCTTGGGCAGGCCGGCGAGGCGTGCGACCTGGATGCCGTAGCTCTTGTCGGTGGCGCCCTCGACGATCTTGCGGAGGAAGACGACCTGGTCATTCCATTCGCGGACGGCGACGTTCATCATCTTGGATGCCCTGAGTTCCTTCGCGAGGCGCGAGGTCTCGTGGTAGTGGGTGGCGAAGAGGGTGAGTGCGCCGATGCGGTCGTGGAGGTGTTCGGCGACGGCCCAGGCGATGGAGAGGCCGTCGAAGGTGCTGGTGCCGCGGCCGATTTCATCGAGCACGACGAGGCTTCGGTCGGTGGCGTTGTGGAGGATGTTGGCGGTCTCGTTCATCTCGACCATGAAGGTGCTCTGGCCGCGGGACAGGTCGTCCGAGGCGCCGACGCGGGTGAAGATGCGATCGACGAGGCCGATGCGTGCCGAGCGGGCGGGGATGAAAGAGCCGACATGGGCCATGAGGGTGAGGAGTGCGACTTGGCGCAGGTAGGTGCTTTTCCCGGCCATATTTGGGCCGGTGAGTATGATCAACCTGCAGGATGGTCCGAGGGCCGTGTCGTTTGGAACGAAGCGCTCGTCGAGGTTGAGGTGCTCGAGAACGGGGTGGCGGCCATCGGCGATCTCGATGCAGGGTTCGGGCAGCATCTCGGGCCGGCGGTAATCGCGGGCACGGGCGACGTGCGCGAGGGAGGCGAGGGCATCGAGGGCGGCGATGCGGTCGGCATCCTGTTGGATGGAGGCCGTGTGCGAGAGCACCTCGTCGCGGACCTTGCGGAAAAGATCCTGCTCCAGGGCGCGGGCCTTGTCCTCGGCCCCGGTGATGCGGGCCTCCATCTCTTTGAGTTCGGGGGTGACGAACCGCTCGGTGTTGGCGGTGGTCTGCTTGCGATGGTAGTCGGGGGGGACGCCCGCGGCATTGGCGTGCGAGACCTCGATGAAATAGCCGAAGACCGAATTGAACCGGATCTTGAGGGATCTGATGCCGGTGCGCTCCTGTTCCTGCTGCTGGAGGCGCGCGATCCATTCCTTGCTATCGCGGGCCAAGGAGCGGAGTTCGTCGAGAGTGGGGTCGAAGCCGTCGGCGATGACGCCACCTTCGCGCATGTGGGGTGGGCAGGCGGGGTCGATGGCGCGGGCGACGAGGGTCACGACGGGTTCCAGGGGATCGAGGTCATCGCGGATGGAGTCGATGAGTTTGGCACCCGGGGGACCGAGCATATCGCGGACCGCCGGGATCTGGCCGAGGCCGTGGGCGAGCGCCAGGAGGTCTCGGCCGCTGCCGGAGCCCTGGGAGAGGCGGCCGGTGCCCCGCTCGATGTCCGGGATTTCGGCGAGCCGGGCGCGGAGGGATTCGAGGGGGAACTCGTCTTCGGCGAGTCGGCCGATGGCGAGCTGTCGGGCGACGATGTGGTCCTGCTGGAGGAGGGGGTGGAGAATCCAGTCGCGCAGACGGCGGGCACCCATGCCCGTGCAAGTGCGATCGAGGGTGCCTAGGAGGGTGATGTCGCGTGCGGCGCCGTGGCGGAGGGGTTCGACGAGTTCAAGCGCGCGGCGCGTCGTCTCGTCGAGGATCATGAAATGCGTGGGGTTATAGACCGAGAGGGCTTGGACGTGGGCGAGGGCGCGGCGGAGGGTGTTTCGGACATAGTGGAGGAGGCCGCCGGCCGCGCCGATGGCGAGGGGCATCTCGGCGCATCCGAATCCATCGAGTGACTGGGTGTGGAAGTGTTCCCGAAGCGTGGCGAATGCGGAATCGAATTGGAAAGCCCAGCCATCGTGGCGCGAGAGTGCGGCGCGGCCCCCCGCGAGGGCGGCGGCGGGATCCCAGCCATCTGGGATGACGATTTCCGCGGGGGCAATCTTGGCGAGTTCGTCGGCGAGGTGTCGCTCGTCGGGCAATTCGGTGAGCCGGAAATCGCCGGTGGACGTATCGACGAAGGCAAAGCCGAAGCGGCCATCGGCGGGGCAGACGGCGGCGAGATAGTTGGCGCGGCGGGAGTCGAGGGATTCGAGTTCGACGACGCTGCCGGGGGAGATGATCTGCGTGATTTCGCGGCGGACCATCTGGCCGGGTTTCGGGGTTTCCATCTGGTCGCAGATTGCGACGCGGTGGCCGGCATTGATGAGGCGGGAGATATAGGGTGTGGCCGCGTGGAAGGGCAGGCCGCACATGGGGACGCCGTTGCGCTGGGTGAGCGTGAGGCCGAGGGCGCGGGCGCCGGTCTTGGCATCCTCGAAGAACATCTCGTAGAAGTCGCCGAGGCGAAAGAGCATGAGGGCGCCATGCGGCACCTGGGCCTTGAGCCGCCTGTACTGCTGCATCATGGGGGTGGAGGCGTCGGCGGTCATGTGGGGATCGGTCAAAGGTCAAACGTCAGGAGTCAAAACCACGGGCGGGGGTTGCGAGGGTCGGGGCGTATACCATGGCTCAATCGAAGTAGGTGTCCTCGTGGGAGTAGGGCGGGGCGCAGCAGCAGAGGAATCGGAGCGGCGTGCGCGCGCGGATCGCGTGGCGCTGGCCCGGCGGGATGAGGATGGCGTCACCGGGGTGGACATCCCGGATTTCGGTGCCGAGGGTCATCTGGCCGTGGCCTTCGAGGATGAAATAGAACTCCTCGCTGGCGCGATGGAGGTGGGGTCGAGTGGCGGTTTCCGCTGGGAGGGAGGCCTCGGCGAGGCTCTGGTTCTGGACGGGGGCGTTGGAGCGGTCGAGGATGCTGCGGATGGCAGAGCCGTCTTTTGTTGTGAACGGGATCTGGGTGGCTACGTTGATGACGGTCACGGATTGGCAACATAGGACACGGCATGGACGGGGCAAACGAAAAGGGAGTTTTGGCGGGGTTGCTTCGGGTGCCACTGCTGACGCGGCGGCGGATCGCGCTGGCGTTCGTGGTGGCGGCGGCGGCGGATGGGATAACGCTTGCCCTGGGACCGCTGGCCGCGGTGCCGGTGGAGGAAGTGGTGGATGTCGTGGCGATGGTGCTGCTCTGGCGGTTGCTCGGCTTCCATTTCTTGCTGCTCCCCGCGTTTGTTGCCGAGGCCGTTCCCGGCGTGGAAATGTTCCCGACGTGGCTAGCGGTCGTGGCCTATCTGGTGCGGTTGCGCTCGAAAGAGCAGCGTGTGGAAAGCGGCGGGGCGGCCGGTGAGCCGCCGGCCGAGGTGTGATCGATTTGGCCGAGGGGAGAGCGTGATGGGTGTTGGCGCTGGAGGCTTGCCGAGCGGGTCGCGGGTGCTATGCGTGAACATCCCATGTTTGAGCGAATTTCAGAGACGTGCGTGAGCGGGAGTGTGGCGTGAGGATCTTGTCTGGCATACAGCCGAGCGGAAGGCTGCATCTCGGGAATTATTTCGGGATGATGCGGCCGGCGATCGAGCTGCAGGAGAAGGGCGAGGCATTCTATTTCATTGCCGACTACCATGCCCTGACGAGCATCCAGAGTCCGGCTGACCTGCGGGTTTTCAGCCGGGAGGTGGCGCTGGATCTGCTGGCGTCGGGGCTGGATCCGGGCCGGGCGGTGCTGTTCCGTCAGAGCGACGTGCCGGAGGTGACTGAGCTATCGTGGATACTATCGACGGTGACGCCGATGGGATTGCTGCAGCGCTGCCACTCGTACAAGGACAAGGTGGCGAGGGGGCTGGCGGCGAGCCACGGGCTGTTTGCGTATCCGGTGCTGATGGCGGCGGACATCCTCATCTATGACTCGGATCTGGTGCCGGTGGGACGGGATCAGAAGCAGCACGTGGAGGTGGCGCGCGACATCGCGATCAAGTTCAACGAGATCTACGGACAGGCGCTGAAGTTGCCGGAGGCCGAGATCCGGGATTCTGTGGCGGTGGTCCCCGGCCTCGACGGGCAGAAGATGTCCAAATCGTACGGCAATGGGATTTTCCTGTCGGAGCCGGAGGGCTCTTTCAGGAAGAAGGTGATGGGCATCAAGACGGACTCCACGCCGGTGGAGGCACCGAAGTCCATCGAGGGTTCCCTGATCCTCCAGCTCTATCGACTGGTGGGCACTCCGGCAGAGTGCCGTGCGATGGAGGCATCGTTCCAGGCTGGCGGGACGGGCTACGGCGAATACAAGAAGGAGCTTTTCCGGGCGCTGTGGGGGCATTTTGCGAACTATCGGCGGCGGCGCGCGGAGCTGGAGGCGTCCCCGGGCCGTGTGGAGGCGGTGCTTGAGGAGGGTGCGATGAAGGCGCGGGCGGCGGCGCGGGTAGTCCTGGGGCGCGTTAGGAAGGCCGTGGGCCTATGTTGAGCCTGGATACCGGGAAGGATCTTCAGGTGCGGTTGCCGGTCTTTGAGGGACCGCTGGATCTCCTGCTCTATCTCATACGGAAGGATGAGCTGGACATTTACGAAATCCCGATCGAGCAGGTCACGGCCCAGTACATCGAGTATCTGGACCTGATGCAGATGCTGAATCTGGAGTTGGCGGGGGAGTTTCTGGTGATGGCGGCCACCCTGTTGTACATCAAGAGCCGGATGCTGTTGCCGGTGGACCAGCAGGCGATAGACGAGGAGGCCGAGGAGGAGGACGACCCGCGATGGGAGCTGATCCGGCAGCTTGTCGAGTACAAGAAATTCAAGGATGTGGCGTTCGATCTGAGGCTGAGGGAGGCGGAGCGCGAGCGGGTGTTTCCGCGGAAGCCCGCGAGGCCAGATTTCGCTCCGTTGCCGGCGTCGGCGGCGGGGGACGCGGGGATCTTCGACCTTATCACGGCGTTCAAGAAGATCTTGGACCGTGTGCAGAAGGCCGAGAATCTGAGGGATATTTTTGAGGATCGCTTCACGGTCGCGGATAAGATCGGGTTCGTGAGGGAGGTTTTCATGAGGGAGCGGCGGCGGATGTTCGTGGACCTCTTCGAGGGGTCGGTCTCGCGGACGGAGGTCGTGGTCACGTTTCTGGCGATATTGGAGCTGATCCGATTGCGGTTTATCGCCGCGCGGCAAACCCGCCAATTTGGGGAGATCGAGATCGTCCGGGTGGAGGCGTCATGACGCTCAAGCAGGTGATCGAGGCCTTGCTCTTCGCGGCCAACGGGCCGCTGTCGGCGAAGGACATCCGCAAGCTATTGACGGAGGCGGCGGAGGTGCAGCAGGACGATGACACCGTGGCGATGGCCGCGGTCAAGGAATCGGAGATCGCGAAGACGATTGAAGAGATCGGGTCGGAGATTGAGGCGGAGCGGCGGAGCTATGTGGTCGAGGAGGTGGCCGGTGGATTTCAGCTGGCGACACGGCCGGAGTATGTGGCGTGGGTCAGGCTGCTGTACGAGCGGTCGCGGGCGGCGCGGCTTAGCGGCCCGGCGCTGGAGACGCTGGCGATCATCGCATACAGGCAGCCGGTGTCGCGCGCGGAGATCGAGGCGGTTCGCGGTGTGTCTGTGGACGCCGTGCTGGCGACGATTCAGGAGCGGGGCCTGGTGACGGCGCGGGGCAGGACCGATCTGCCGGGCAGGCCGCTGGTCTACGAGACGACCGAGTTCTTTCTAGAGCATTTTGGGTTGAAGTCGCTGGACGAATTGCCTAATGCTGAAGAACTAAGGCGGGTGCCGCTGCCCAAGCCACCGGCGTCCACCGAAGGGGCGACGGGGGAGGCTGTACTGCCGTTGAGCGATGAAAATCGAAACCTTGAGACACAAGATCGACGCGCTGGACAGCCAGATTCTGCGGCTGTTGAACCAGCGGTTGAGCCTGGTTCAGGAGATCGGCCGGGAGAAGGCTGACTCGGGCCGAGGCGTTTTCGACCCCGCGCGCGAGGCGAGGCTGCTGTCGCGACTGGGCAACGAGAACGGAGGGCCGCTGTCGGAGAAGGCCCTGCGCTCTATCTACCAGATCATATTTTCTTCGGCGCGTGCCATCCAGAAGCGTTTGAGCATCGCATACGTGGGTTCCGAGTGGTCGGAGTGCCACCATGCGGCCATCGACATTTTCGGGCTGGAGGCCGATTACGGGCAATTCGCGGAGCGGGCGGACGCCGCCCGGGCAGTCCGTGCGGGTAAATGCGATTATTGGGTGACCTGCTGTGATCCTGGAAACGGCTTCCAAGAGGTGGCGGCGATGGTCCTTCCCCGCTTTGGCGGGAAGCGTTTTTTGGTGGTTGCAGCCCCCTCGGATAAGTTAACTTAATCCAATGGGCAGTTTTAGCTCCAGGCTGGCGGGTCTGTTTGGAAAGAAAAAGGGTCCGGGAGAACCTGAGGCCGTCAGGGTTCCGAGTCCCGGTAAGACTGAGCCGAGTCTGAGGGATCGCATGCTGGTGGGGCCACCGCCGGTGCCGCCCCCGGCGCCTGGGGTCGTGCCGGTCCCTCCTCCTCTACCGCAGGCGGCCGTGGCCAAGGTGGGCACAGAGAAGATCGATTATTCATCCGCCATAAGGCGCCAAGTTCGAGGGGCGGGCGTTGGCGATCCGAGTGGGCATGCCGTGGCCGTGCCGCCGGTGCCCCCGCTGATGCCGCCGCCGGTGCCCCCGCCGATGCCGCCGCCGATGCCATCCGCGGTACCGCCATTGCCGCCCGTGGCATTGGGGGTGGGATTCGTGCCGCCGGGACCAAGGGCAGCATTGAGGGTACCCGGTGGATTTTTGGAACCGCCCGTGGCCGTGCAACCGCCGGTGGTGCCGCAACCGATGGTTCCGCCGCCTCCGATCGGAATTGCGCGCGAGATACCTGGGATGTCCGGCCCGGGCAGGGGGCCGACCGGTCGTGGGATGGCGTTGATCGAGGAGACGCCTGGGGCGGAGAAAGTTCGTCCGCCGTGGATGTCGGGGGGGCGGAAGACGCAACATTTGAAGCCGCTGCCGCCGCGGGAGGTGCCGTCGTCTCAGGATCCGACCAAGGGAATGGGGGCGCAGCCGCCGCCATGGGTCGCCGGTCCCGAGGTTTTGCCTAGGCCGGTGCCACCGATGCCTGAGCGCGCTCCCCAAATTCCGGTATCCGTGCCTCCCCTACCTGGGAAGGGAGAGGTGCGTTCGGTCGCACCGTCCGCGCCACGGCCCGTTGCATCGGCGGCGACAGGAGCGGCGCCAGCGGTGCCTTCTGCACCGCAACTCCCGGTTCAGCCAGTGGCGAAGGCTCCTCCAGATTTCCGATTCCACGAACTTCCGGTGTTGGATGCCGGAGCGCGACCGTCGGAAGTGGTGTCGTCGGCACCTGCTCCGCGACCGGTTCCGCCGCCCGTGCGGCAGCCTGCGCCCGTGCCCGTCTTGGAACCAGCGAAGATGCCGGAGGTGCGTGTGCCATCGCAGGCCGCTACCGGGCCGAAGATTGGTCCGCCGCCCGTGCGGCAACCTGCGCCCGTGCCCGTTTTGGAACCGGCGAAGAAGCCGGAGGTGCGTGTGCGATCGCAGGCTGCTGCCGGGCCCAAGATTGGGCCGCCGCCGACGGCCGGAGAGTCCGCGGGGAAGGACACCGCCACGCCGTTGGTTCCGATGGTGTTGGCCGAGGTTCCCAAAGCGACTCCGCCGATAGGCGGGGCACAGGTGAGAATGGGGTCACCCGCGAAATCGGACGCGGGGGCTGCTGGCGCGGCGGGGCCTGGTCCGGTTCCGGCCGCACCGGCGCGGGGCGGCAGGGTCGGGGCGATCAGGGGGATTGGGCAACCGATAGGGACTGGCCAGATGCGCGGGATCGTCCCGCAGGGAGCCATCGAGGCACCCACGAGTCTGGCCGCGCGGAGGCGGGGCTCGCGGGTGTGGTCATCGCTGTTCTTGTTAGTGCTCTTGGGCGCGATCGGTGCGGCGGGGTACTTCTATTGGCGGCAGACGCGCGAGACGCGGTTGGTGTGCCAGCCGATGTTGGATGGATACAGGTTGGCGAAGACGGCCTATCTGATGAATCCGCTGGTGGCGGAGGTCGAGCGCCTGCACCAGCGCTATCTGGAACAACTCGCGCCCCTGCAGCAGGAGCAGGCGCGGCGCGAGCAGGCGGTGGCGGCGGCGGACAAGATCGCGAAAGAGGCGGAGGCCCCTGTCGCGGCGGCCAAGCAGGCGCTGGCGGCACTGGAGATGAAGCACAAGCAGGAGGCGGTCGGCATAAATTCGCAGGGCCAGGAACAGTTCGAGGCACGTTTCAAGGTTCTGGAGGGCGAACTGGCCAGCACGCGGCAGAATTTTCAGCGGGCGATCGGCGAACGGGCGCGTCGCATCAAGATCGACTTTTCCGAAGATCCCGCCGAGACCGAACCGGACATCGTGGTGAGCCGATTTAGGACGGGTCTCTATGGGGCCGGGGCCGGGGTAGATCGGAAGGCCGAGCAGGCATGGGCGGAGGAGCAACTCTCGCAATGGCGGACTTATTTTGACTATTGGAAGTCGCAGCGGGCGGCCCTGCAGGAGGAGTTCAAAGGATCGCAGGGGCAATTCGGGAATATTCTGGAACGTCAGAAGGCTGAAGCCGAGCAGGCGCGGGCGGCGATCGCGAAGGCGGAGCAGCAGTTGAGGGCGGCGCAGGATGCAGCCGAGGCGGCCCGCAAGGCGCAGGGCGCCGGCGGATTCGACCCGAAGAGCGTAGAGACCGAACTGTTTGCGCAGATGGATGCGTTGCCCGAAAAATTCAAACTGGCCGAGAGCGGGGAGCGCACGGAGGGCCGATTCGTATTTTCCAAATTGGAGGCCAATCCCAATACCCAGCCCGGAAAGTATGTGGTGTTTTTCCGGGCGTGGAAGGACGACAAGGAGTATTGGGCATTCACCGAGGCGGAAGTGGTGCGCCTGCAGGAGACGACCGCGCGTGTTTTTCAGGAGAGCCTCTTGGACAAGCGGCGCATGTTGCTCGAGGGCAAGTTCGACGCGCAGTAGGCGGGCGGTGGCCGAGGCGGCACCGCCACGGTTGTCGCCGGGCGCGCTACTCCCTGGGGGAGGCGGGGGCTTTCAAAACGCGAATATCCGGGAGGCCCCGGTACATGCCGTCGTAATCCAGGCCGCAGCCGACGACGAACTCGTCCGGGATATCGAATCCTACCCAGTCGGCGCGGACCCGGTGCGGCCGCCGCTTGTGTTTCCTGACGAGGACACAGACGCGGACGGACCGCGAGCCCATTGCCACGAGGCGCGCGCGCGTGGCGGCGAGGGTGAGGCCCGTGTCGAGGATGTCGTCCACGATCAGGACGTTCGCCCCGCGAAAAGCCCCGGGGGTTTTGGTTATCCCGTGGACGGTGCCCGCGCTGCGGGTGGTTTTCCCGACGTAGCTGCGCAGCCTCCAGCACTCGACGCGGAAGGGGATGGTCAGTTGGCGCGCGAGGTCGGCTAGGAAGAAGATCGAACCATTAAGGATGCCGAGGAGAGTGAGATCCCGGTTTTGGTACAGGGCCGATATTTTACGGGCGAGGAGGGCGGTGCGTCGGCGGACCGCGGTAGCAGGGATCAGGATGGGGCCGGGCGCGGGTTCACTCATGGGGCGTCTCAGATGTGTTTCGAGTCCGATTCGTCCTTGGTGGTGTAGCCGGAGTCCTGCCGCCTGAGGTTGACCTCGTTCTTCTTGACATAGGCCGCGTGGACGTCGGCGGCGCTCATGCCAAGGACTTGGGCGACGGAGATCAAAAAGTGGAAGAGGTCGACAATCTCGACGCGGGCATTTTGCTCATCGAACTTCTGATACTTGGCCCACCATTTCCACGGGACGCTGTCGGTGAGTTCCGCGATCTCCTGGGACATGGCGCGGCAGTAGTTGAGGGCCCAGCGAATCTTTTCTTGCTGGTTCATTGTGGCGGTATCGACGCCGATCCGCAGGTTGAGCGCGCGCTGTAGTTCCCAGATTTCTTCGAGTCTATCGGGCTTTGTCATGGTGGTTTTGATAGACAAAGGAGGGCGCATCTGCAATGAAACCGTGGTCACGGTGCCCGGGGCAGTGCCCGGGAGGTGGCGCGATGGAGATCTGACATGGGCGAGGAGCGAGAGGTGGTAATACTGGGCAGCGGCTGCGCGGGGCTGACGGCGGCGATCTATGCGGCGCGGGCAAACCTGCGGCCACTGGTGTTGGCGGGCAAGATGCCGGGTGGGCTGCTGACGACGACGACGGTGGTCGAGAACTACCCGGGGTTTCCGGAGGGGATGGATGGTTTTTCGCTGATGTCGGGCATGCAAAAGCAGGCGGAGCGTTTTGGGGCGGAGGTGCGCTTTGGGGAGGTGGAGTCGGTGGATCTATCCCGGAGGCCATTTGCGCTGGCGACGGACGATGGGGAGGTGGTCGCGCGGGCCCTGATCGTGGCGACCGGCGCGGGGCACCGGCATCTCGGTCTGGAGAGCGAGGGGCTTTTGGAGAACAAAGGGGTAACCTACTGCGCGACGTGCGACGGCGCGCTGCCGATGTTCCGCAACCAGCCTCTCGTGGTGGTTGGGGGGGGCGATTCCGCGATGGAGGAGGCGATGTACCTGACTCGGTTTGGTTCCCGCGTATTCGTGGTGCACCGTCGCGACCAACTGCGCGCGTCCAAGATCATGGCGGACCGTGCAAAGGCCAATCAGAAGATCGAGTTCGTTTGGAACGCCGTGGTATCCGAAGTGCTGGGTGTTGATGCGGGAAGGGTGACGGGCGTCAGGCTCCGCGACGTGGCGACAGGGGCTGGGCGGGAGTTGGCGTGCGCGGGGGTCTTCGTGGCCATCGGGCACGTCCCGAGCACGGCGTTTCTGAAGGGCCAGTTGGAGTTGGATGCGGAGGGGTTCATCGTCCTGAAGGGTGGGACCCGCACGAGCATCGCGGGCGTCTTTGCGGCGGGCGACGTGGCGGATCGCACGTACAGGCAGGCGATCACGGCGGCCGGCACGGGTTGCGCTGCGGCGATCGAGGCGGAGCGGTATTTGGCGGCGCAAGCCTGACAGCGACCGGGGCCGCCCGGTCTGAGAATGGAGGGCCGGTTTGGGCGAGGCGGGCCATTTTGGTGTTTTGCGAGACATCGCGGTCGTCATGACCGTGGCGGGTGCGGTGGCGATCGTCTTCCACCGCCTGAGATTCCCGTTCGTTCTGGGATATCTGGTGGCGGGGATTCTTCTAAGTCCGGGAGTGTATCCGGCGATGCTGGGCCAACCGATCCACGACATGCGGACGGTGAGCGGATTGGTGGACGTGGGGATCGTCTTTCTGGTTTTCAACATCGGGATGGAATTCCGGCTCTATCGGCTGAAGCAATTGGGGGTCCGGGTTGTTCTCTGTGGGCTGATCGAAGCGGCGGTGATGTTTTTGGTGGGGACGTGGGTGGGGCGCACGATGGGATGGGGCACGGTTTCCTCATTATTCTTGGGGGCGATTCTGGTGCCGTGCTCGACGATCATCCTGTCGAAGAGCGTCGGCGAGGCGGGGCTGGTGGGGAGGCCGTTTGCGCGGATGGCGATGGGTCTCGCCATCCTCGAGGATCTGGTGGTGATCGTGCTGCTGATGGTTTTGACGGCGGTGGGTCAGGGGGCGTCTCCAGATCTGGAGAATCTCTGGGGCATTGCCTGGCGGATGATAGCGTTCTTGGCGGCAGCCATCGTCGGGGGGCTGTTGGTGGTGCCGAGGCTGATGAACCGTTTGCATCGGGCGCACCATCAGGAGGCGCTGGTGATCGTGACCTTTGGACTGTGCTTCGGGTTCCCGCTCGTGGCGACGAGGCTGGGATACTCGGGGGCGCTCGGGGCGTTCGTCATGGGACTGATCGCCGCGGAGAGCCTGGCGCGAGAATGGCTGTTGCGGCGACTGGAACCGATGCGGGAATTCTTCGCGGCGCTGTTTTTCGTGTCGATCGGCGTCCTGTTTGACGCGCGTCTGTTCCTGGAGCACGCCGGCGAGGTTGCTGCGGTGGCGTGCGTTTTTGCGCTGGCCAAGGCGGGTGCGGTGTTCTCTGGAGGAGTGGTGACCGGATTTCACTGGAAGCGCAGCCTGAGGGCCGGCGCCGCGATGACGAACCTGGGGGAGTTCTCGTTCATTCTGGCATCGGCCGCGACGGCCCAGGGCCTCGCGCCGGCCACGCTGTATCCGATGATCGTGGGTGTCTGCGTGATCAGCGCGGCATGGTCGCCGCTGGTGATCCGGCGCATCGACCGTTTGGCGGACGGAGTGGACACGGCGATGCCCGGTCCGCTGCGGACATTCCTGGCGCTCTATGAATCGCGCATCGCCCAGCCATGGGCCCCGCGCCAGCCCGGGCGTTGGTGGAAGGTCCTGCGACGGCCGATTCAGAGACTGGCCGTGGAGGTGGCGGCGATGAGCGCGGTGGTGGCGGCCGTGCCGGCGATCCGATCGGGCGTTTCCCATTTTTGGCGGGGCGGTGGCTATCTGTCGCCTGAGCTGGTCGCATGGGGGCTCGCGGTGGTGTTGTGCGTGCCAGCGGGGGTCGCCGCATGGCGCAATATCGGTGTGGTGGCGATGGTCGTGTCGGAGATGGCGGTGCCAAGGAGCGCGGCGGGGGCAGGTCGCGGCCTGTTCGAGAAGGCGGTGGGCGGAGCGGTGACGGGGTTCGCGGGCCTGCTGGTGGTGGGGTGGTTGGTCGTTTTGTCCCAGCCGTTCTTGCCCCCTTGGCCGGTGACCGCCGGGCTGATCCTGGCCGGGGTCGTTCTTTCGACGGTGCTGTGGCGCAAGATGGTCCAGGTGCATCACCGCATCGAGACGGCGATCCAACTTTCGTTGGACCAGGCGACGGACTTGAGCAGCGTGGCCCGGCGCGAGGTGAGGCAATTGCTGGAAGATCGCTATCCGGTGCAGGCAGGCATCCGCGAACTGATCGTCCTGCCGGACTCGCAGGTGGTCGGGCAGAGCCTGCGGCAGCTGCGGCTGCGCGAGGAGACCGGGGCCACCGTTCTGAGCATAAGGAGATCGGGGTTCGAGCTGGTGAATCCCGCGGCAGACTCGGTCCTGTTTCCCGAAGACCACCTGCTGGTGGTTGGGGGGGCGGATGATCTGGAGCGGGTCGACGCGTTCTTTCGGCGGTCGCGGCCCAGGGACGTGCTATCGGCGTCGGAGGTGTGGACCGTGAAGCTGACGGACTATTCGCCGGCCGTCGGCCGTTCGCTGGGCGAATTGAACCTGCGGTTTGCTACAGGAGTATCGGTGGTGGCTGTAATTCGCAACGGAGAGAATAGGCTGAACCCCGACCCTGGCACGGTGCTTGCCGTCGGCGACGCGCTAGTGCTTTTCGGGACGTTGGCACAGCTCAGCCAGGCGGGGGCTCTCTTGGGGGGCGAGATGATGGAGAGTCCCGGCGGGGTTTCTTGACGGTGGTCGGACCCGGTTCTAGCTTCTTAATACTTGAAGCGATGCGGACATCGTCATCCAACGCTCGACCGGCATTCGGCCGGGAGAGGGCGATTCGTTTTCCCCGAGGTGGCCGGAGGTCGGGCGTACCGTCGGGTCTTCATCAATCACTGACCTTAATTCAAATCAAACCAACAAGAGCATGAAAATGAAATGTTTTGCTGGCGCCGCCATGGCTTTGGCTGCGCTGATACCCCTGTCCGCGTTCTCGCAGGACGCGACGGGGGCCGAGAAGAAGAAAAAGGGGCCCCCGGCGAATGCCGTGGTGGGTGTGGTGAAGTCCGTGGACGCGTCGGCGAAGACCGTGACGGTCGAGAACAAGAAGGCCGGTGAGACCAAGACCTTCACGGTCACGGACAAGACCAAAATCAAGGTCGACGGGGCAGACAAGACCCTGGCCGATCTGACCGAGGGGCTGCGAGTCACCGTCGTGCCCAACAAGAAGGGCGATGCGGCGGCGAGCATCAATGGCAAGACGGCTGCACCCAAAGGGGGCGGCAAGAAGAAGGGGACGCAGTAAGTCCTACCCCAGTTGACTGGCGATTGGTTGAGGCGCCCGCTTAGGCGGGCGCCTTTTTTTGTGCCGGGGTCGGCGGGTGCAACGGGAGGTGAGAATCGATCCTCGCCTGCATATTCCACGCGAAGGCGTGAAAGATGCAGGCTAGAGGGTGACCGGGTTAGGTTCGATACCGCGCGATGGGCGGCATCGGGGGCGGGGTCGACCCAGGCGTGGCGCGGGCAATCCTGCCCGCGGCGTCGGCCAAGGCGCGCGGCGGGGCATCACCGGGGCAGAAGATGGGAGGCAGGAGCGCGCTTGCGCGCGATTTGCGCATGGGATCGCCTGCAAGCAGGCTCCTACGATTCGGCGTCTGAATTTGCGAGTCAACGGCGCACCCGCGCGCGCGGGGGTGGCGCTAGCCAGATTCGTCCACGCGCCGGATTATTCAGGGTGGAACTTCTGGGGGTGGGGCCGTTTTGGACTGCGGTGGCAGAGCGAAGCGGCGACACCGCTTTTGCCTCCGGCGGAGCCGAGACCGATGGCCCCGACTCGCGCTTCGCGCGCTGCCAAAGCGGTGGCGCCGTCCGGCGGTTGCCGGACTCTGCCACCGCAGTCCAAAACCCTCGCCGCGCAGATCCTGGGTCGGGCACGAGCCGCGCACGCGATCAGCGCCCGAAGTTTCAGGTCAGGGGCTTGTAGGACCTTGATTGGCTGGCGGGTTTTCGGGCGAACCATCAAAAAGGCCGCAATAGGCCTTGGCAATCATGAGGCCGCAGATGGGATAGGCGGCCAGCAGTCCCACGCCGCAGAGAAGTGCGCCGACGATCGCGAATGCGATCGCGATGAGGCAGAGCCCGAACATCGGGAACCAGTGTGGGGTGACCGTCTTGCGACTCGTTTCCATGGCATCCCAGAAACCCTGATTCTTTTCCATTACCAAGGGAATGGAGAACGCGTAGGCGACGGCCAAGTATATGCCGGGCGCGACGCAAAGGAGGACGCCGATGGTGATGGCGATGCCCTGGACGATGCCCAGGACGCCGAGCGGCACGGGCTTTTCTCGGAAGCCCGCGAAGAGGTCGGCAAGATCGGGCTGGCCGCCGCGGACGACGCGGATGAGATAGCGGTATGCTCCGCCCCCGAGCATCGTGCCCAGGACGGTGCCAACGAAGCTGCCGACGAAGTAAAGAGGCATGCCGATGAGGGTGAGCGTGTGGCCGTCGCTTCCGCGATTCTTGCCAATCTCCATCATGATGTTGCCGGCGAGACCGATTATGTTGCAGGCAAGGCAGACGGCGGCGGCCACTAGGGTGGCGATGACGAGCGCCAGCCAATGCTCCTGGAACAGCCGGAAGGCCGTCGAAATGCAAGCGCCGATGTCGATGCCATTCGAACCGGTCGCGGCTGGCGGGGGCGGGACCGGGGCGGCCAGTGCGCCGGAGAACTCGGGCATCGAGCCAACCGTGGACCAGTCCGCGGCGCCCTCGGCCTTGATCTTGGAATGGTTGTCGAGTCGGCCGTCGGCGATCCACTCGCGAATGGTGCCCTCGGGTACCGGTCCGTATTCCTGGCCGTCGCCGCCGATGATGCGGTAGTTCATGAGATCCTCCCTGTTCCTTGTGGGGGCCGTGTGCCCTTCGCGGAGTTTGGCCGCGGGTGAGCGGCGCGCGAGCAAAAAATGCTGGCCGGGTGGGCCATTAATTAGAGTTGTAGAACAGCCACCTAAGAATTGCTAATTATTCATTTGCCGGGGACCAAGGCCGCGGCAACTTTGGCGTCTCAGGCATGTCTGGCACAGGATCGATTCCGGCGGGGCACGGCGGGGCGGACGGTGGGGGGCACCCGCACGCCCGTGGCTCCGTGTGGAGAACGTACGTCTTCTCGACCGACCACAAGATGATCGGCATCCAGTATGGGCTGACGTCGCTGGTTTTCATGCTGCTGGGTTTCTTTCTGATGCTGGCGATGCGCTGGCAGCTGGCGTATCCGGGGCAGCCGCTGCCGCTGATCGGGAAATTCTTTTCTCCGCAGAACCCGTTTCTGCCCGGTGGGGCGATGTCGCCGGACCTCTACAACAGCTTTGGTGCAATGCACGGGACGATCATGATTTTCCTGGGGGTGGTGCCGCTTGCATTTGGGGCGTTTGGCAACTACGTGGTGCCGCTGCAGATCGGGGCGCCGGACATGGCGTTTCCGAGGATCAACATGGCGAGCTACCACGCGTATCTCTGGGGCGGCGTGCTGATGCTGGCGAGCTTCCTTGTGCCCGGTGGGGCGGCCAAGTCGGGTTGGACGTCGTACGCGCCGCTGGCGAGCGTTGCGGACACGCGGGCGCTGGCCCCCTCGACAGTGTTCCACCCCGTGTTCAACGGGCAAACGATGTGGCTGATCGCGATGGTGCTGCTGATCACGTCTTCGTTGCTCGGGGCCGTGAATTTCATAACGACGATCATTCAGCTTCGGGCGAAGGGCATGTCGTGGATGCGGTTGCCGTTCTTCGTGTGGGCGCAGCTCGTGACGGCTTTCTTGCTGCTGCTGGCATTCCCTCCCCTGGAGGCGGCCGGCATCATGCAGCTGATGGACCGGCTGGCCGGGACGAGTTTTTTCGTGCTGTCGGGGCTATACGTGGGAGGGAAGCTACTGGAGGCGAGCGGGGGCGGGAGTCCGATCCTGTGGCAGCACCTCTTCTGGTTTCTCGGGCATCCGGAGGTGTACGTGCTGATACTTCCGGGGATGGGGATCGTGTGCGAGGTGATCGCGGTCAACAGCCGGAAGCCGATCTGGGGTTATCGGCCGCTGGTGTTGGCGGCTATCGCGATAGGATTCCTGTCCTTCATGGTGTGGGCGCACCACATGTACCTCACGGGGATGGGTTCCAAGGTAAGCACATTCTTCCAGACGACGACGGTGCTGATCTCTGTGCCGTCGGTGATCATCCTTACGGCGCTGCTGATATCGCTATGGGGTGGGGCGATCCGGTTCACCACGCCGATGCTGTTCGCGGCCGCGTTTATCCCGATGTTTGGGTTGGGGGGGCTGACGGGATTGCCGCTGGCGTTCAACGCGATCGATCTGGCGCTGCACGACACCTATTATGTCATAGGGCACTTTCACTACGTGGTGGCACCGGGAACGATCTTCGCGCTTTTCGCGGGGATCTACCACTGGTACCCGAAGATCACCGGGCGGAGGATGAGCGAGTTTTTGGGGAGGGTGCATTTTTGGCCGTCGCTGGTCTGCATGAACGGGATCTTTCTTCCGATGTTCCTTCAGGGGATGGCGGGGGTGCACCGGCGCTGGTACGACGGCGGTGGGACGATCGCTAACCCGACGTACGAGTTGGTGAGAGGCGCGATCCACTGGAACGAGTTCATGTCGATCTCCGCATTTCTTCTGGCGGCCGCGCAGGTGCCGTTCATCGTGAACCTGTTCGTCAGCCTCTGGAGAGGGGAGAGGGTGGGGGATAATCCCTGGGAGGCGACGACGCTGGAGTGGGCGGCGCCGACGCCACCGCCCCATGGGAATTTTGCCATGCCGGTGGAGGCACATCGGGGACCGTACGAGTACAGCGTGCCGGGCCACGAGAGGGATTTCCTGCCGCAGTGGGAGGCGGTGAAAGGGAGCGGGACCTAGGGTCAGGCGATGGAGATCCCCTACACCGTGCACGAGCGGCCCGACACGGGCCTTTGGAACGCCAAGGTGGGCGTGTGGCTCTTCCTCGCCTCTGAGGTGATGCTCTTCGGCGGCCTATTCTCGGCATACATTTTTCTGCGGATCGGGGCGGACTACTGGCCGCATCATGCGCTCAACGTGCCGCTGGGGCTGACGAACACCATCGTGCTGATCACCTCGAGCATCACGATGGTCTTGGCGTGGGTGTCCGTGAAGATGCGGGATTTCGGGCAATTCCGCTTCTGGATGTCCGCGACGCTGGGGTGCGGTTGCCTGTTCGTGGTGATCAAGTCGATCGAGTACCGCGACAAGTTCTCGCACTATGGGGTGGTGTTTCGCGACGAGGCGGCGTTCCGAAAATATGAGCCGGAGCTGAGTGCGCTGGGGGCGAATATCAAGACCAACACCGAGGGGCACGGGGCGCGGTTGGACAGGACACCGCACTTTGAGATCGCGGGGCACCTGGCGAGCGGGGTGACGGCGGACGCGATCGAGTTGGCGCCCGACCGGCACGAGGGTGGCGCGAAGGGCGGTGCGCACGGCGGGGCGCTTCGGGTCGCGCTCGCGGACGTTGCCCGGTGGGGGGTGTTCGCCCCGAGATACAGCACCTATTACGCGATCTATTTCACGCTGACGGGGCTCCATGCCCTGCACGTGCTGGGCGGCATGGTGGTGCTGTTCTACTTCTTGGTGACTGGGGCAAAGATGTTTGCGGCGGATCCAGAGCACCTGGCGAACCGCGTGGAGGTCGGGGGCTTATTTTGGCACTTCGTGGATCTGGTGTGGATCTTTCTATTTCCGGTATTGTATCTGCTGTAGGAGGCGCGATGGCGGAAGATCGGGCGTCGAGTGAGAGGAGGGGTTTTGGGGAGCGCGCGCGCGATATATTCGCGCACGGCTGGTCGCGCCACTACATCCAGGTGTTCCTATATCTGCTGGCGCTCACGATCTTGACGGTCCTGGCGTCGTATCTCCCGATCGGGGTCGCGGGCCACGTGTTCATCGCGCTGTTGATCGCGGCGATCAAGGCGGGGTTGGTCGCGGCGATCTTCATGCATCTGCTGCACGAAAAGGTCGTGATCCACCGGTTCATGGCATTCACCGTGTTGTTTTTCCTGGCGCTGGTGTTCCTGTCGGTTCTCGCGCTCAAAAACACGGTGGTGGGGGCCCAGTGAGATGTCGCTGAAATACTTCCATCTCGTATTTGTAAATGCGGCGCTGCTGCTCGCGGGCTGGTTCTGCTGGTGGGCATGGGGCGAGTACGAATCTGGGGGTGCCGGGGTCAACCTGGGATACGCGATCGGGGCCGGTGTCGTGGCATTTGCGTTGCTCGGCTATGAGGTATGGTATTTCCGAAAGGTGAGACGGCTGGATCTGGAGTGATCGCCATGCTGTTGCGAGGGTTATCGGTGGTCGTGGCCATGGTTGCGCTGGCGCCGCAGGGCGCTGAAGCTTGCGCCGTCTGTTTTGGCGCCAAGGGGCAACCGGTGACGGAGGCCGCGGGCGACGCGATCCTGTTTCTCCTGGGGCTGGTGGGTTGCGTGCTGGCGGCAATCGTAGCATTCATCGTGTGCCTGGTCCTGCGCGGCCGGCGCGTGGCCGGTGCGGCGGAGGGTGCGCGATGATCAATCAGCTCTTGGGCATGCCGGTGAATGCCTCGGAGCACGGGGCGCAGATCGACCATATGCTCGAGGTGGTGCACTGGTTCATGCTGGCGCTGTTCGTATTCTGGGGGGCGTTTTTCGCGTATTGCCTGATCCGGTTCAACGGCCGCGCGCACCCGAAGGCGGACTATTACGGGATGCGATCCCGCTTTTCGACACATGCGGAGATTTCAGTGGTCCTGATCGAGGCGTTCCTGCTGATCGCCTTTGCTTTTCCGCTCTGGGCCGCGCGGGTCAACGAGATGCCATCGGATGCCGACGCGGTCGTCGTGCGGATCATCGCCCAGCAGTTCGGGTGGAATTTTCACTATCCGGGCAAGGACGGGAAGTTCGGCCGGCAGGACCCGAAGCTGATCGATGCGCAGAACCCGATCGGGCTCGACCGGTCGGATCCTGATGCCGGGGACGATCTGGTGACCATCAACGATATCCACCTGCCGGTGGGCCGGCAGGCCATCGCGCACATCACGTCACGGGACGTGATCCATAACTTCTGTTTGCCGAACATGCGCATTGCCCAGGATGCGATTCCCGGGACGAGCGTTCCGGTGTGGTTCAAGCCGGTCCGGCAAGGGGAATACGAGGTCGTCTGCGGCCAGCTCTGTGGGGCGGGGCACTACAGTATGAAGGCGTGGCTCTACGTCGACGCGCCCGAGGACTACCAGGCGTGGCTTGATGGCATGGCCGCGAGGCAGCTGGGTCCTTCGGGTGCGGCGAAGCCGCCGCAGCCCGCGAATCCGGCAGCGGCACCGTAGGGGGTTGCACGATCTGGGGCCGGGGCCTAGCCTGTGTGCCATGAGAGACGATGTGCTCGGTGGCGGGCGTCCGGTGACGCGGCGCTGTTTTTTCGTTGGGACGATGGCTGCGGCGGGTGCCTCGCTGGGGGCGAGCCTTGAGGAGCGGGCCCTGGCGGCGGGCGGGGGCGAGGGGGGCGCACCGGTGCCGAAGGGCGAGATGCCGACGGGCAAGATCGGCAACGTGACGGTGAGCCGATTGATCTGCGGGGGCAATCTGATCAGCGGCCACGCGCACAGCCGCGACCTCGTGTACGTGTCGCCATTGCTGAAGAACTATTTCACCGACGAGAAGGTCTGGGCGACGTGGCGGGCGTGCGAGGAGCATGGGATCAACACGATGATCTGCAATCCCCGGGACGAGCGCGCGGTGGGGTTGTTCCGGGAGTACCGGGAGAAGCGCGGCGGCAAGATCCAGTGGCTGGCGCAGATCGCGCCGGATCCCGATGATCTGAAAGGCGCGGTGACGCGGGCGATGGACTCGGGCGCGAGCGCCATCTTCCTTCTGGGCAACTTGGGCGACCGATGGGTTTTTGATGGGCGGGTGGACGTGATCGACCGGCTGATCAAGTTGATCAAAGAGCGCGGCGTCCCGGCGGGTGTGGCGGGGCATTCCATCGAGACCCCGCTCGCGTGCGAGGAGGCCGGGATCCCGGTGGATTTTTACATGAAGACATTTCATCGGACGGATTACTGGTCGACGCGACGTCCGGACCAGCACAAGGAGGTCATCGAGAACTATTCGGTGGATAACTACTGGGACATGGAGCCGGACAAGACCATCGCGGAGATGGGCAAGATCCAGAAGCCGTGGATCGCCTACAAGGTATTGGCGGCGGGGGCCATCCGTCCGGCGAAGGGCTTCGATCACGCCTTTGCCCACGGGGCGGATTTCGCGTGCGTGGGCATGTTTGATTTTCAGATCGCGGAGGATGCGGCCATCGCGCGGGAAGCTGTTGCGAAGCACGCGAAGCGATCGCGGGCGTGGATGGCGTAGCCGATCGGTTTTGAATACGGGGAGACTGAAAAAACGAATAGTGTGGGATTGACCATCGGCCGGCCGGTTGCAAAATGCAGCTCAGTCGCGCCGAAGACGCGACGCCGGAAGAACATGATCCCGATGCACCACGTCCAAATGCCGTTGGCAATGCTTGGCGCCGCGTGCCTGTGCGCGTGGCTGAATCCCGGTACCGCATCGGGCCAGGCGATTGGCACACAGTATGTTTGGAACGGCAGCAGTTCCTCGGATTGGACGAATTCCGCCAACTGGACCGGGGGCAACGCGCCCCCTTTTGGTGGCGGCTTCAACGATCGCCTCCAGATCAACAACGCTGGCGGCAATCCGCTGGTCTATTCCGCGGACCTCGGCCACACGATATACGAAACCACCAACCTTGTAGGCGGCACCACCGCGCGCGCGCTGCTCATCGGCAATACCACTCGTGGTTTCATGCAGATCACCGGCGGCACCTTCGAGTCTCGCGGTGACCAGCCAGATCTCATTGGCAACGCCATCGGCGTATCGACGCTATTGATCAATGGCGGCAACTACATCAACACCAACCAGAATGCCCTTGGAAATGCCGACCGGACGCTCGAGATCCTTTTCCAGACCCGCAATGCCACCGCGATCGTGAACATCGCGAGCGGGATGATGGCGGTCAACACCATCCGGTTCGGCAATTCCGCCGGCGCCAGCAATTCTTTCGCCGCCATCAATCTGGGCGGCGGCGTCCTGGCCGCGCAGAGCATCACGCCGGTGGCCAGTCTTCCCGCGAGCACCACCACCGAGTTCAATTTCGACGGCGGCACGCTCCAGGTGCTCGGCAGCGCCCCGGCGCTTCTTCAGGGGCTCACCCGCGCAAACGTCAGCACCAACGGGGCCGTCATCGACACCGCCGGCTACTCTGCCACGGTCGGACAGTCCCTTATCCACCATGCCTCGCTCGGCGCTTCCCCTGACGGCGGCCTGCGCAAGCTGGGCGGGAACCGCCTCACCCTCACCAACGCCAACACCTACACGGGCCAGACCACGGTGGAGGCCGGACAGCTCCGGATCTCGGACCCGGCCGGATTGGGCACGGCTGACGGTGGCACGGTGGTATCCAACGGAGCCCGCGTCGAGCTTTCCGGCAATATCACTGTTTTGGGCGAAGCCATCACCATCAACGGCTCCGGCGGTGACAACACGGGCGCCCTCCAGGGCGTCGGCGGCACCAACACATGGGCTGGCCAGGTCATCCTCGGGTCGGGCACCGGCTTCAACGGGACTCGAGTCGGCGGCAGTGGCGTGCTCCGCCTCGCCGGCCAGGTCACCGACAACGGCGGCGGTTTCGACCTCGCCGTCCGCACGTCAGGGTCCTCCGATATCGTCGCCCTCTCCGCAACCAACAACTCGTATCGGGACACGTACGCTGTGATCGGCACGCTCCAGATCGAGGGCGGCGACGACCGTCTCCCCACCTCCACCGCCCTCCACGTCGGCAACAACGTCAATGGGGGCTCCGCCACCTTCGACCTCAACGGGCTCAACCAGAGGGTCGCGGGCTTTTTCTCCGACGGGACCTTCATGCCGATGGCCGTCACCAACAGCCAGGCGGGACTCTCCATCCTCACGGTCGATAACGCCTCCCCCAACAGCTATGGAGGCATCAGCAACAATGCATCGATCGGAGGCAACCTGAAACTCGTCAAGACCGGCGCTGGCCTTCTCAACCTTTTCGGAAACGACACCTACACTGGCGAAACGATCGTCTCCAATGGCATCCTCGCCGTCAACGGCACCCACACGGGCGGCGGCCTCTACACCGTTAACAGCGGCGCCACCATCCGCGGCACCGGCCTTGTCGAGGCCGCCCTCCACACCCTTACCAACAGCACCGTTGCCCCTGGCAACTCGATCGGCACGCTCACCTTCAACGGTAACGCCGAGCTGGACGGGGTTCTCCAGATCGAACTCGACGGTACCGGCCCAGGGCTCAGCGATCTCCTCGTCGTCACCGGCCAGCTCGATATCTCTCAGACCTTGCTCGATTTCAATGCCCTGACCGCCGTCGATGACACCGCGTACATCTTCGCCTCCTATGGCTCACTGGTCACAAACGTGAACGGCTTCTTCAACGTGGTAGACCTTCCCACGGGCTATAGCATCGACTACAGCTATCTCGGCAACCAGATCGCCCTCGTGATTCCCGAGCCCTCCACTTTCGCCCTCGTCGCCGCCGGCCTTGTCCTCCTCCTCGCCGCCCGGCACCGCAGGCGCCCGTAGCCCGGTCCGCCCGCGGTCTAGGGCGATCCTCTGGAGCAATGGATCGCGTGAGGCCGTCCCCGCCCGCCGCTCACACAAACCAATCCTGCCAGACGGCTTCTTCGGGGAGGATGGGGCAGTCGAGAGAACCTTCGGCCGGATGGCGTTCCAGGACGATGTCACCGCGCAGCAACCTGACGCAGAAGGGCGCGGAGTCACCCGGGCACAGGCCGAGGCTGGCGAGGGGGGTGGCGATTTCGAGGACATCGGCGATGGCGATGCGCGCGGGGATAGTCTCGGGCGAACCGTCGGGGTGGACGCGCACGACTGTCGTGGCCTTGAGGCCGGGCGCTACAGGGATTTGGATGGTGGCGGGGCGGGGATCGACGAATTCGATTTCGAGGGTGACGTCGTTGATCTCGGAGAGGTCGATCCTGATGTAGAGCTGGGAGGCGTCGTTGCCAAACCAGATGCCCTGGGTGAGACGGTTCGCCTGATACATGGCGCCCGACTGGAGTGCCGTGTCGAAGTGGCCCGCGCCGAAGTATTCGAAGAAGCTGAGGACGTAGCCGTTGACGTTTGGGCTGATCAGGGTGCTGGGGCGTGTGTACACGAGCGCCGGGCGTCCCTTTCGGACGGGTTGTCCCAGCTCGGCAGGGGGCGCGGCACCTAAAACGGCGTAGACGGCCGCGAGGTGTTTGCGGAACAGTTCATCGAACAGGAAATCGAGGCCCGTTTGGAAATCGGGCCCAAACCACCAGAACCAGTCGCTCCCTTCGGCGGCGAGGAGGGACTCTTTGGCGCGCGCTGCGACGTCGATCGGCGCGGCGGGCGCATGCGATTCAAAGAAAGCTCGGGCATTGCCGAGGAGTTCCCATGCGCGGTTTTCCTCCTCGTCGCCGATCCAGATATCGAAGTCGCTCTGGATCCAGGATCCGGTGTGGAGGCGGGTGATGCGACGGGAGGGCGGATGTGCGTCAAGGAAGCGCGTGGGGAGCTCGGGCGCGAGGATTTTGCTTTGCACGAGTCCCTCGTAGAAGACGCGGAGGAAGCGCCGGCCACCATCCGGAAAGCTTTCCCAGGCGTTTTCGCCATCCAGGACGAGTGTTGCGACGGCATCCTCGCCGCGCGTGGCTTCGGCGATCCGCTCGAGGTGGACGATGAGGTGTCGTGCGGCGGAATCGGGGGGGTTGCGGGCGGCGTTGAATCCGATGAAGTCGGAGAGCGAGCGTTCCCTGAACAGCGCGGCGGCCTCGGCGCCATCGTGTGAGCAGATCCACGGGTGAAAGAGCTCGTCTCGGTGGTGCGGCGGGCGGCCGTCGGCAGCCAGCGAACGAAAGAGGTTGCCCTCGTCGGTGAAGAAGAGGCGGATCCCGGCATCGCGCAGGATGGGAATGATCTCGGGCGAGACGGAGCCCTCGGCGGGCCACATGGCGGTGGGGCGGCGACCGAAGGTCTGCTCGTGCTGGCGGATGGCGAGGGCGACCTGCTCGCGGGCGTCGTCGGGGGCCTGGAAGCGCCGGGGAAGTGTGCGTGCGGGCATGCAGCGCCGGGCGAGATCGGTGTCGATGAGCAGCGGCAAAATGGGGTGGTAGTAGGGCGTGGTGGTGGTCTCGATGATGCCGGCGGCCTCGGCCTCGCGGTAGTCCTCGAGCACGCGCGCGAGGATGCGGTCGTGGGCATCGAGGACGGCGCACTTTTCGTCCTCCGTAAAACGGGCGCCCTTGAGCTTCAGTTCGCGGATCTCTGGAAACATCGATTCGGCGGTGAAGCCGCACCAGGCCAGGTTGAACCAGACCTGCAGGTCCAGGAGATCCTGTTTCGAGAAGCGGTGCCGGTCGCGCTCGATCTCACCGCGCGAGGCCCGAGGACCGCGGAGCTGAAGGAGTTGCCAGTAGCGCGGATGGGGGCGGATGAGATTGTCCCAGTTCGCATTGAAGAAATGCAGGAGGATGCTCGTCTGCTCGGATTCTGTGAGGTCGGCGGCGGGTTTGCGGCTCCAGTCGTACCAGACATCGCGCACCTCTCGCCGCGCGAGTCCCTGGATCTGCCGGATGAGGACGGGGGTGAAATTGAATGTTGCGCGCGCGCCCTCGACGGCGCGGAGCGCATGGATCATGTCGAAGTAACCTTTGGCGGCGTGGAGCCTCGCCCAGGGCATCAGTGCGGTGTTGGTGGAAGGATCCACGTACAACGGCTGGTGCATGTGCCAGAGGATGACGACGTTTAGCATTGGTGGGGAACTGGGCTAGGGGTGCTGGGTTCGACGTGCCGGCGGCTATTTTGGGAGTTGGACCTGACGCAGGTGGCGGGCGGCTTCCTCGGGGGTGACGGTATTGATGAAACAGCCGGTGGCCATCTCGAATCCGGCAAAGATCGAGAGGCGCGGAAGGATTTCGATGTGCCAGCGAAAGTCATCGCGAACGGTGGGCCACCGGAGTGCATCTTCTTGGATGGGGGCGGAGATCAGGAGCATGTTGAAGGGCGGATCGTCCAGGGACGCGTGGAGGCGGGCGAGGACCTCCCGGAGGATTTCGGCGAGCTGCCAGAAGTCATGGGTCTGGCAGCGGCCGAAGTCGTGCGATTGGAAGGAGGGATAGATCGCGATCTCGAAGGGCGTGCGGCTGGCGTAGGGGCAGAACGCCAAGAAATCATGATTCTGGCAGATCAGGCGCTCGCCCGCGTGGCGCTCGGCATCGAGGATATCCTGGAAGAGTGATCGGTCGGTGCGCTCGAAGTGCTCGCGCGCCGCGTCAAGGCGTGCGGCGGCGGCGGGTGGCACGAAAGGGGTGGCGACGATCTGGGAGTGGGGATGGCGGAGGGTTGCGCCGGCGAGGGCCCCGTGATTTTTGAATGCGACCAGATGCTTTAGGCGGATGTCACGGCGAAGGTCTTCCCAGCGGGCGCGGAGCGCCTCGAACACGCGCACGATCTGCTCGGCGGGCAGCTCGTGGAAGGGCCGATCGGGCACGTGGGTTTCTGCCACGACCTCGTGCGCGCCGATCCCGGTCATGGCATCGTAGATCCCATCGGCGCGGCGGGTGAGTTCACCCTCCACGCGGAGCGCGGGATAGCGATTGGGGACGACGCGGACCAGCCAATCTGGCGAATTGTGGGGTCCTCCGTTGGGGCGAATGGCGAAGACCTCTGGGGGGGTGAGGTGCTCGCGCCCGTGCGTGAAAGGGCTTTCTGCGGCGTGCGAGGTAAGGCCGACCTTGAAGTCGGTGGGGCGACGTCGGCGCTCGGTCGAGAAAACGACCCAACGGCCCGAGAGGGGATCTCGGCGGAGTTCAGGCACGGGCGTAGACCTCCTCGGTTCTTTGCGCGGAAACATCCCAGGAGAAATCCTGGGCCATGGCCATCCGGGCGACGGAGTCCCAGGCGGCTCGGTCCTGGTAGAGTTCGATGGCGCGGCGGATGGCGCCGAGCATCGCGGTGCGGTTGCAGGGGCGAAAGACAAATCCGGTGCCCTGGCGCGCTTCGGCGTTCCAGTCGGTCACGGTATCCGCGAGCCCGCCGGTGCCGTGGACGATGGGGAGGGTGCCGTATCGTTGCGCGTAGAGCTGGCTGAGGCCGCAGGGCTCGTAGCGGGATGGCATGAGGATGGCGTCGCAGCCGGCCTGGAATCGGTGCGCGAGTTTCTCGGAGAATCCGATATCAACCGAGATTTTTTCGGGGTTTTCGTCCATGGCGGATTTGAGCCATGATTCTAGATCGGGGGTGCCGGAGGCCAGGACGAAGAAGCGGACGGGCATTTTGAGGAGCTCTGGCCAAGAGTCGCGAAGGAGGTCGATGCCCTTCTGGGGGTCCAGTCGGCTGACGATGCCGACGAGGAGGTCGGCGGTGTCCTTGGGCCAGCCCGCACGCTTGAGCAGGTTGCGGCGGCAGGCGGCCTTGCCCTCGGCCAGCGTTTCCGCGGTATAGTTTTCTTTGATGTTGGGATCGGTGGCCGGGGACCAGAGGGCGCCGTCGATGCCGTTGAGGATGCCCGTGAGCTTGGCCGCGTTCGCGCGGAGCGTGGCATCGAGGCCGCGGCCGTACGCGGGTGTCTGGATCTCGTTGGCGTAGGTGGGCGAGACCGTCGTCACCTGATCCGCGTGTGTGATGCCGGCTTTGAGGCAATTGAGGTGGCCGTAGTGCTCGAGTCCCGAGTCTGGCGCGAAGTAGCGCTCGGGGAGGTTGCAGAGTTTGAAATCGATGCCCCAGAAGCTGCCCTGATAGCCGAGGTTGTGAATGGTGAAAACGGACTTGAAACTGGCGCCCGCGGCCCGGGCGAATGCGGGGACGAGGCCGGTCTGCCAGTCGTGGGCGTGGATGATGTCGATGTCGGGCGAGATACTGCCGGCGAGTGCGACGACGGCCTTGCTGAAGAAGATGAATCTCTCGGCGGTGTCCTGATAGTCGCCGAGGTCGCTGCCGTAGAGCCCCGATCGGTCGAAGAATTCGTCGCGACGGACGAGGAAGACCGTGACCCCGCTTGGGGTAGTTGTCTGATAGATTCGCCCGGTGAGGATGCGGTCGCCCATGGGTATTTCAAGCGTGAGGCCGGGATCGAAAAGATCCGGGTTGCATTCCATGACGTGGCGATAGAGGGGCAATGCGCAGGAGACGGAGTGTCCCCGCGCCTGGAGGGCGGAGGGGAGGGCACCGAGGACGTCGGCGAGCCCCCCTGTCTTGGCCAGGGGGTAGAGTTCGCTTGCGGCAAAGAGGATGTTCATAGATGCGCTCGGATGCGGCAATGGCAGGGGCCCGCGGGCGGGAAGTCAAGATGCGGTTTGGTGCGGCTACTACTGCATGGCGCCGGTAACCTGGGCGGCGGTGCGGCCGGTGAGCTTGTCGCGGGCATCCTTGGCGGCGGTGAGGTCCGGCTGCAGCCGCAGCGCCTCCTCGTATGCGACCAGCGCCTCGGCGTCCTTTTGCTGGGCGGAGAGCAATTGGCCTTTTAGCAACCAGGCCCGAGGGGCCTGCGGGACCAGCCGCAGGCATGCCTCGATCTCGGCGGTGGCTTCTGGCAGGCGGCCGAGAACGGCGAGTGCACCGGAGCGGAGAAAACGGATCTGGCCGTCGTTGGGATCGCTGGCCAGCGCGCGGTCCAGGTCGGACAGTGCGTCCGTGCCACGTCCAAGTTGAAGGAGCATGGTGACTCGACCGAGCGTCGCAGTGGGATTCGTCGGCTCGATCGCCAGAACGGCCGAGTAGGCGGCGAGGGCCTCACTGCTCTGGGCCTGGGCATCCAAGAGTTGGGCGCGCTGGAGCAACGCGGGTGTGAAGGCAGGGTGGTGGCTGATGATCCGGTCGAGCTCTTTTTTGGCCTGATCCGTCATTCCCTGCGCCATAAGGGCGATGGTGCGAAGCCAGAGGTTTGTCACCGCATTGGGCTGGACGTCTAGCGCGGTGTTCAGGTCCTTGATGGCGGCCGAGGGGTTATTCTGGCGAAGGCGGACCTCCGCCCGGAGCGCCAGGGCCTCGGTTTGAAAGGGATCGGTCTGGAGGAGGTAGGAGAGGGCTCTTTCCGCCTGGTCGAATTCTCCCCGGGCGATCGCCTGCCGCGAGAATTTGATGGGAGCAAACGCGGATTGGACGGCGGCGGTGGAGGACTGCGTTTCGGCGGGCCTCCAGGGGTGTTGGAGTCGGTATGCACCGTAGCCTATTCCGCCCAAGAGGGCGGCCAAGGCTGCCAACGGCCATGCGGTGTGCAGGGCAACGTCCCACGCGTATCGATCCAAGGTGCGAATATTGTATCGTGAAGCGCGGATGGGGCAATTCCATAATCGGAATTATTGGATTGGGGGCTTTTTCGTCATTTTCATTGCGGCAGATTTGGGTCAAAAGATTATCGAATGGCGAGAATTAGGCAGGCGGGGGACAGGAAGAGGCCCAAGGCATCGACAGGTGCGATGGCCGGCGAAGCGGCGCGTGTTTCGGTGCTTGTTGGCCTGCGGCGTGCGGGGGGGCGTGGGGCGACTTTGGTCCAGCTGGGGTGTCGGAAAGTTGGGGATGCGAAGTATCGGGCCATTCGGGCTCTTGTGGGCGAGGGGGCGGTGGTTGTTTTCGGGGATGGGCGCAACGCCTTGGCCGTGCTGGCTGATCGCGCGCCGACCGGGGAGGCGCTGGCGCGGAAGATCGATGCGCGCGCATCGATGAAGCGGGGTTGCGCCCTTGGGCGCGAGGACGTGGCCGCGTGGTGCAGCGCGGCAGAGGAGTTCCTGCTGGATGGGACGTTGCGATTACTGGTGAAGTCGGGGCGGCTGATAGCGTTGCGGCGCGGGGAGGCGACCTTCTATACGCACGCGGACAGTTTTGTTGCGGTCCAACCGGGGTCACGGCCCAAGGTTTCCGAGCCGGAGAAGCCGTCGGGACACGATGTGCGGTTTCGGGTTGTGGAGGCATATAGGCGCCTTGTGGAACGGGATGGATTCAGCAACGTGATTATCGCGGACCTCCGCCGGGAGGCTGACATTTCACAGGAGCAATTGGTGGCCCACCTGCTGGATCAGAGCCGTTGCGGGAGGGCGCATCTGGGGCGCGGAGATTGGTCGCTGGCCGATGAGGCGACGCGTCAGGCGGCGGTGATTGTCGGAGGCGAGCCGCACTTGAGAGTGCGGCTGGTGGTATAATCGATATGGCAAATGGACAGCCAGCCGGTGATCGACAGAACCCGTTCGAGGACAATATCGTATTTGAGCCGCGGCGAGTGGAGCGCCCTGTGACCGGGCTCAATGACGCGGCCTTGGACGCGCTGGCCGCGCGCGTCAGGCCGTTGCTTGGGGGACGGCGTCCGAGGGTGGATGCCCGGCTGCCCCACGCGGTTCTCGTGACGTCGGTGGAGCCCGGGTTTGGCAAGAGCCATCTGATCGGGCGGCTCTTGGTCAAGTTGGGGGGCGACGCCACGCTGGTGTACGTGAGGCCCTTTCAGAATCCCGCGACATGTTGGCGCTCGATCCTTCTTCGGGCGGTGCAGGAGTTGGATTATCCCGAGGGTGGGCCATCCGGATCGACCCCTCTTGATGCGCTGGCGTGTCATGTCATAGCGGAACTGGTGGCGCGCGCGATACGGGCGGGGCTGGTGGAGGGCGTCGAGCGCGAGCAGGCGGCACTGCATGTGTGCTCCGATCCGGTGCGCGTTTTTGGTGGGCAGGACGAGGCATGGTCGGGCTGGTTGCGGCGGGAGTTTGGGAATCTGCTGCCTTTCATGGAAAGCGAACTGCGCAGGTCTGGCCTAGACCTGAAGGCGCTGTCCGGGTCATGGCTGCGCGCCTTTTTCCATTACATTTATTCGCGCGAGGATTTTTTGCGGCGAACCATGTGTGTGGATTGGATGAAGGGGGAAGCCCTTGATCCGGGCGAGATCGGCGAGATGGGCATCAGGCCTTCGGATCTGCCCAGACCCGATGACTCCGCTGCGGAGCTCAACGACGTGTGCAAGGGCAGGCTTTTCGACCTGTGCGCGCTGGCCGGCTTCCATCGGCCGTTCGTGTTCTGTTTTGACCAGACGGAGCTGTACGGCGATGATGCGGAGCTGGCGGCCGTCTTCGGGACGGTGGTGGCCGAGATGGTGCAAAACGGCCTGAATCAGATGACGGTGGTGACGGCGAATCTGGACCCCTGGACGCGACTCATTCTGCCGCGGTTGCAGTTGGCCTACCGGGACCGATTCTGCAGTCCTGCGATCGAACTGGAGGGGCTGGATATAGGTCAGGCGCGCGAACTGGCGGGCAGGCGGCTCGAAGAACGCAGGGTCGATGAGGCGACGTCGAGGGTTTTTCTCTCGGCCGAATGGTTGGGCGGCGTGTTTTCCGAGAAGCAGAGGCATGGGGCGCGGCATTTTCTGCAGCTATGCCGCGCGCGCTGGGAGGTGCTGGCGGGCCGCGAGGCGACGGTTGCGCCGGAGGCGGGGCTGGCGGAGCTCTACGCGCGCTGCGCCGAAGGGTTCCTGCAGAAACCCAAGCGCCTGCAGTATGAGCCCGACATCTTGCAGTGGCTGGTTCAGGAGGTGGCGCGGGGCTGGCGTGGGGTGATGGTCTCCGCCCATAGGCACCCGAAGGGCTATTTCTCGGTGCAGTGGGATCTTCCGGGGCGGCGGGTGGTGTTCGGGTTTGAGAACGGGTCGAACTGGAAACGCTGGGAGGGCATAGCGCGAGACTCGGCGGCGTTGGCGGAAGGGGCGCGCGCGGTGGGCGTGGGCGCGAAGTCGGTGTTGCTGAGGGTGAGGCGGCATCCGCCGATTCCGGGGTCTTGGAGGATTGCTCCAGATATCGAGGCGGCGAAGCGGTCCCACCTGCACGTTTTTCGGCTGACGGACAGGCAGCTCGCCCATTTGTATGGTGCCCATGAGTTGTACGCGAACGCGGTGCAGGGGGACATCTCGGCGAGCGGTGTCGAGGTGATGCAATTTGTCCGAGGGCGACTGGAATCCTTTTGGCGGCGGCTGTCGGAGCCGCCTGGCGCAGACATCGGGGGCGATGCGTCGGACATTTTTGCGCGTGAACCGGAGGAGATTTTGCTCGATGAGGTGCACCGGGTCGTCGGGGAAGCACTCTTCATAGGACTGGAGCACCTTGCGGCTCGGATGTTGCGCCCCTGGGGCGATGCGGCGATTCTGGATGCGTGCCGACACGAACCGGCGATTGAAGTCGTCGGGGGTGACGGGGCTGTGGCATTGCGATGGCGAACCTACGATTGAGTCTGGCGGAACTGAAGCGGGCATGCGCGGATCCGCGCTGGCGGTCGGAATTGGCCGAAGGCCGGCGACCGCCGGTGCGCGCGGGCGGCACATCGGCAGGGGGACGAGGGGTGGGCGCCCTGTTTCGCGACGGGGTCATGGTGCTGGTGGATCGACTGTTGGATCCTGACGCGCCCCGGACGACACCGATGACCCAGTGGCCTTCGCTCTGGCGCGAGATGCATCGGCTGTGGGCGGGCCAGGTACTCGATGAGATGGTGGGGGCGGGGCGGGTGGCGGATGCGGCGCGTCTTGCGGAATCCTGGCGACGATGGTGCGCGGAGGCGGTCGGCTGGCGGGTGGGGCAGGGGCCGCGACTCGATTGGCGGAGAGTTTTTCCGAGGCAAGAGTTTGCCCTGGAGGGGGTCGTTTTGCCGGTGGGCGACCGGGCGGTATGTCTCGACGGTGCACTGGTGGGTGTGCGGAGGCCGGCGGGGCGAGGACTTGAACTGTCGGACTGCCGCGGGGAGAAGTCCGCCGACGCAAAGGATGACCTCCTGGATCTGGCCATTGAAAGGCGAGTCTTGGGCGCCGCTCGACCCGGGCTGAGTGCCGTCTTTGTCCTGGACTACTTCCTTCCGGATCGGGAGACGGTGGTCATGTCTGGAGACGAACTGGAAGCGGTTGCCGCGGAGCGACTCGATCCGGTTCTCGCGCAACTCGCTGCGCTGCCCGCACCGCCGTTGGAAACTGGGTCCGATGTGCGCTAGATTTAGGGGTTAACATGACGAAATTTCTTGTTTTCATCGCGGTGATTGTCGGGCTGGTGATGTGGATTCGGCGGGGACTCAGGCGGCTGGTGCGAAGGTCGGCCAGTTTCCAGGGGAGGCCGGGGGAGAGGAGCGTGCGGCTGGTGCCCTTCTACGATGCCGAGAACAAGAAAGTGATCATGATTCCCGAGGACGAACTGGAGCCCGGCATGCGCAAGGTTCGGATTCCCGGGCTCGATACCGAAGCATACGTCTCGCAGGATGATCGAGCCCGACGGAACACCTGAGGCCGGGTCAGGGTTTCGTGGCTTCGACTTTACCGCACGCGCGGATACCGGTGCCCCTGATTTTGAGGGCCTTGTCACCGAGGTCCTGGCGGATCTGCCCGGCGGAAGCCTCGAGGTGCCGGACGACATCGGGGTGCTGTGCGGCCACGTCGGTGGTTTCGCCGGGGTCTTTCGCGAGGTCGAAAAGAGACAGGCCGATCTGGGCGGTCGCATATTCGACGGGGATGCCGCCGGCACCACCGGGTTTTCCGCCGAGCGTTCGGTACTTGTGGGGGAAGTGGAGCTTCCAGTTGCCAGAGCGGACGGCCTCGAGGCTTTCGCCCCAGTAGAAACTCAGGAACTCATGCGGCGAACGAGCGTTTTCCCTGCCGCACATGAGGGGCCAGATATCGAGGCCGTCGATCTTGTGGTCGGGCAATTTGGCACCGATGAGGCCGGCGATGGTGGGCAGAATGTCGATGGTCATGGCGGGCTCGCGGCAAGTGGTGCCCGCGGGGATCTTGCCGGGCCACCACATGATGCAGGGCACGCGGCATCCGCCGTCGAACATGGTGCCCTTGCCTTCTCTGAGCGGCAGGGCAGAGCCGGCGTGATCCCCGTAACTGAGCCACGGGCCGTTGTCGGATGCGAATACCACGCACGTGTCGCGGTCAAGACCCGTTCGGCGCAGGGCCTCAACGATCTGGCCGACGGACCAATCGACCTCCATGACGACGTCGCCGAAAAGCCCGGCGCCGCTCTTGTCGCGAAACTTGTCGGAGACGTGGAGGGGCACGTGGACCATCGAATGCGGGACATAGAGCAGGAAGGGCCGACCCTTGTTCTTCTCGATGAATGCGACGGCGTGTTGGGTGTACCACGTGGTGAGCTGGTTCTGCTCGGCGTCTCCGACCTGCGGGATCTTGATATCGTTTCCCTCGATGAGAGGCAGGTGCGGCCATTTCTTGAGGCGCTCCTCCATCGGCAATTGGCGCACGCCGGGGTGGTATGGCCACATGTCATTTGAGTAGGGGAGCCCGAAATACTCGTCGAAGCCGTGCTGCAAGGGAAGGAACTGCCGGAGGTGGCCGAGGTGCCATTTGCCGAAGCATGCCGTGGCGTATCCTTTCTGCTTGGCGATCTCGCCAAGGGTGATCTCTTCCTGGCCGATGCCGCTGCGGGACTGTGGGCCGAGTGCGCCGAGGATTCCGATGCGGACGCTGTGGCAACCGGTCATCAGCGCTGCGCGGGAGGCAGAGCAGACCGCCTGGCTCACGTAAAAATCGGTGAAGACTCGACCCTCCTTCGCGAGCCTATCCAGGTTGGGTGTCTTGTACGCCCTGGCCCCGAAGGGTCCGATGTCGGCGTAGCCCATGTCGTCGATGTAAATGATGACAAAGTTCGGTGGCCGGTCGGTGGCCGGGGCGGGGGCAACGAATGACGAGAGCAGGAGTGCGAGGAGGGTCCATCGGACGTGCATGGCGGAAGAATACATTTCCTCCGGGCGAGAGCCAATGGCCAATCGCGGGGCGAAGGGGGTCAAGGTGCGAGGCGGGCTTTGTGCGCGCGGGCGACGGCGATGTACTTTTCTGCCAGCCCGCGAATGAGTTCCCTCTCTTGCTCGGTCACGGCGCGGACGACCTTGGCGGGGGCTCCCAGTACGAGACTGCCGGGGGGGATGATCATGCGCCGGGTCACGAGCGCGCCGGCGCCAACGATGCTTCCTTTGCCGACCACCGCACCGTCCAGGATGGTCGAACTCATCCCGATAAGGCATTCGTCCTCGATCGTGCACGCGTGGATCATGGCCCGGTGACCGATGGTGACGCGGGCACCGACGATGCTGGGGAAATCGTCGGCGAGGTGGACGACCGAGCCATCCTGGATGTTCGAGGCTTCCCCGACTTCGATCCGGTTGATGTCGCCGCGCAGGACGGTCCCGTACCAGATGCTGGCGTCTGGTCCGATGGTGACGTCGCCGCAGATGTCGGCGGAAGGGGCTATGAAGGCGGAGGCATGAATTTTTGGCGCGGAGCCGAGATATCGGGCGAGCCGTTGGTCGAAGGTCATGATGGAGTTCTCCCGCTGGCGCGGGGAGCGATCAAGCCCTAAGTTTGGTGCAACGAGGCGCGATGAAAGTGATCGAACACCTGTACATTCACGTGCCGTTTTGCCCGCGGGTGTGTCCCTATTGTGCTTTCTACGTCGTGCCGGCGGATCGGCGAAAGAGCGGGCCACTGGTGGAGGCACTGCTGGCCGAACTGCGTTTCCGGGAGCGGGCGTCAGAGATTCGACCGCGGACCATCTATCTGGGCGGTGGGACGCCGTCCGCACTCTCGACGGGGGATCTGGCTCGGCTGATCGGAGGGCTGGGCGATCGGGCCGGGGGCGCTGTTGAGTTCACGATCGAGGTGAATCCGACGACACTGTCGCCGGAGAAGGCGGGGCTACTTCGGTCCCTGGGCGTCAATCGCGCGAGCCTCGGGGCGCAGTCATTTGATGTGGGAGCCCTCGCCACCCTGGGTCGGCAGCATGGGCCCGAGAGGATCAGGCGAACGTTTGAGATCCTGAGGGGGGCGGGTTTCGGGAACATCGGGGTGGACTTGATCCATGGGGTGCCTGGGCAGGCCGAGGATTCGTGGTGGGAGACGCTTGACGAGGCCCTGGGGCTTCACCCAGAACACCTGTCCGCGTACGGTTTGACCTACGAGGAGGATACGCCGTTCTTCGATAGACTCGCGGCGGGCGAATGGGTGCGGGATGAGGCATTAGAGATTCGGTTATTCCTGGGCACCCGACGAATTCTCGAGGGGGCGGGATACGTTCCCTACGAGGTCTCGAATTTTGCCCTGCCGGGATTCGAGTCAGAGCACAACCTGGCCTATTGGCGGGGGCGGGACTATCTGGGGCTGGGGCCGTCAGCGGTTTCGACAATCGGGGGCAGGCGCTGGCGCACGGCGGCGGATCTCGGACAATACTTGGCGGCGGCGGATTCGGGTGAATGGCCGGAGGAGGAGGTGGAGTATCTGGACGAGGATCTTCGGCGGCGCGAGCGAATGATGTTTGGGCTCAGGACTCGCGAGGGGGTGGACGGCGCAGGGTTCGAAGAGGAGTTGGCCGGTCTGCGGGAGGCGGGATACGCGGACCTTTCCGGGGGCCGATGGAGGTTGACCGCGGAGGGGTTGTTGCGCGCGGATGCGGTTGGCGCGCTATTCGCGCGGGGTTGACGCGCCGCCCCGAACTCAGGGCTTGGGTTGGGGCCCGGGGGGAGTCTCTTCCGAGTCGGGCACGAATCCGTCGTCCTTCTCGGGTCTGGAGGCAATCTCGAAATAGATGCGCTTCAAGAAATTCTCGTCTGGCTGGATGGATTGAAGGCTTGGCGCAACGGCGGGGCGGGAGACCGCGCTGTAGACATTCCAGGCGTTCAGGGCGGCATCGAGGCGCCCAAGTGCGCGCAGGGCGAGCGCCTGGCCCAGGATCGCCGCCGACCGAACGTGGGATCCCGCCTGATGGATGCTCTGCGCATGTTCGAAGGCGGCCTGGGCCTCTCCGTTGGCCCCCATGCCCAACAGCGCGGCACCGGCGCCGATCCAGAGCTTTGGTTGGGCTTTGGAGATCTTGGCCGAGTCGGTGAATGCCGAGGCCGCGGAAGGCCAGTCGGCGCGGCGGAGGTAAATTTCGGCGCGCAGCGATTTGGCGTCAATGTCATTGGGATCAACCGCGAGCAGCGCATCGATGTCGGCGAGGGCCTTGTCGAGCGAACCGCCGTTCGCGAGGAGGCCGGCCCGCATTTTCCGGGCCTCGAGGGCACCGGGATCAGCGGCGATGATCCGATCGAGCTGGGCGATGGCATCATCGGCTTTTCCGATCAGCTCAGCCGCCCTAGCCCTCACCATCAGGACTCGGTCCTCAGGCAAGCCGCGGGCGATGGCGCCCGCCGCATCATCCAAGGCGCCTTGGGCATCCTTGAGCTGGAGTCGGCTCATGGCACGGCCGAGCCAGAGATCGGCTTTGGAATTGTTGATCGTGATCGCCCGCGAGAAATGTTCGACGGCCATCCGGTGCTCTCCCACGGCAGCGGCCGCACGAGCCGCGTCGACGCTGGCCGAGAAATGGCTGTCGAGGGGCAGCACGTCGCGGCCAATGTGTTGCGCGATCTGCAGGATTCCGAACAGGGCGCCGGACAGGCACGCGAGCCAGACGACGGTGCTGACGAGATGTCTCACCCAGTAATATGGAGATTCGATGTCTGGCAGCACGTGGCCTCCCGAGCAATAAGAATGGCACATCGGCGGGCAGGATGCACGCGGATGCTGCCAGTTTTTTTCGCGGGTGGCCCACGGGAAGTCGTTTTGATCGGGGGTCGTTGATGGGGACAGCGGGTGGTTTTCAGCCATCGGATTGTCCAAATGAGTGCTGGTATTTGTCCGAAAGCGCATTAGCCTATAACCGATGGAGTTGTATGTTTTGCCAAGGGTTTGAGGCAGGTGGCATAGTGCATGGCTTCGTTCAGTTGGTTGGCTAGGGGTCTTGCGGCTCGCACGAGCCGCGAAGGGCCGGCGAAGGCGAGGATCGAGCCGCGTCGGCCCGAGGGGGGCGGAGTGTCGGGGGTGGCTGAAGCGATCCCGTCGCCGTTGGTTGGCAAGGGTCCGGTTCGACCTGCGGCGGGCGAGCGGCAGGGGGTGGTTCCAGGGGCGCCGCGGAAAGAACCGAGCGTGGGGGGCATACCGGACAATGAGACGATCGAATTATCGCTGAGGAGTGTGCTGGAGTGCATACCCCTGCTGTTTCTCGCGGGTGATGCAGAAAAGTTGGTGGCGTCACCAGAGGCGCAGACTCGCACCGTAAGATTGCCGCTCCAGCGATTGCTGGCGCAGTTGCCAGCGGGCCGAATCGAGTTTCGGTTTGCCGATCTGAAGCCACAGATACCCGACGAGTTTCTTGGGGAGGAAGCATCGGAGTGGGAACGCGGAGAAGTGCCGATCTTGCTGGATCTGGCCGAAATCGTGAAACGTCTTCCGTCGGCTACGCTCGCGCGGCGGGGCGACCAACTGGAGGTTCCGCGCGCGTTGGAGCAGGGCCTGCCAGACCTTGTGGTGTGTCCCGAGAAGCGTCCCATGGAGGCACCGTTGCGCGAAACGGCGAGGTTAGCGATGGCGGCTTCGTCGATGCCGATCTTACCGGGGAGTCTGCTCGGGCCGGAGACGGCGAGTTCGGCACCGGCCGCACCGGCGGGCAATGTGCCGCAGGAGTCTGGGGAATCTCGCAAAGAGGTGATATTGCCCGGCGCGGTTCCCGAGGCAGGACCAGGGGCCGAACCCGTGAGCCCGGCGCAGCCACTGTTCGTGAGGAAGACGGCACCGAAGCCTCTTCTCAAGTTGCAAATTCGGGAGTCTGCCGGGCCGAAGGGTGATGAGGCAGGAAAGGCCCTTGCGCTGCGGCGGATGGGGTTGGCGCCTTCGGCGGAGCCTGCCAGTGCGTCGGCCCGGGAGGTGCCGGGGATCGAGAAGAGACCGCATGAGGCCGGGGGCCCATCGGAAGGCCAGCAGGATTTGCGGGCGCAATTCGGGCTCAAGGCCAAGGTGGAGCCGTTGTTTTCCGCGCCCGGAGAAAAGGGCAAGACCGCAGGTGCCAAACCCGTGTCCGAGGAAAAGGGCGAGGCCACAGGTGCCAAGCCAGGGTCCGAGGAAAAGGGCGAGGCCACAGGTGCCAAGCCAGGGTCCGTGGGATTGGGTGCCGTTGGCGTGTCGGCTCAAGGGGTTTTGGCGTCGCCCGGTCTGCCGGTGGCGATGCGCCTGCGATCGGTGCCGCGGGCGCGGTCGGGACAGGTTCCGTCGCTGGTTGAGAGGGCGCCCGTCGCCGGGCCGGATCAGGCGCCGAAGGTCGCGAGCGAACGGACGCGGGCGGCCAAGGGGCTGGCGCGCTGGTTGGGGGTTGGACCCGGCCGCGACATTCTGATCCGAGAGATCCCGGCAATCCTCACGCGTCTGCCGGGTGTTTCCGGCGCAATCATCTCAGATAGCGAGGCGTTAACGGTGGCGAGACAGCTTCCGGCGGGGATTCCCGAGGAGGCCATCAGCAGCAGCGCGTCACTGCTCTACAAGAGGCTCAGGCATGCCGCGGGCGAACTCGGCGGAGGCTTTAAGAACCAGACTCTCGTGGGGCTGGGCCAGTGGACGCTGGTCATCACCTGCGAGCCGCCATTTTTCCTCACGACGGTGCACACATCCCATGTTGTGTCGCCGCGGCTGGCTCGCCGGATGCGCAAGGTCGCTAGGGCTCTGGCACGGCTCGAGGCCGCCCGACCCGTGGGGTGAGCGTCCAGCCACATAATCTCGTCAGCGGTCGAGTTCGTGATCTCCCACCTCCCGACCACGGGACACCACCGGGGGTGAAAATCGATTCTGGAGGGCGGCCGGGTTTCGTTCGGTGCCGCGCGATAGGCGGCATCGGGGGTGGGGACGATCCCGACGTGGCGCGGGCATTCCTGCCCGCGACGGCGGCCAAGGCACGCGGCGGCAGGCAGGATTGCCTGCCCCACGGCTACGGGGATTTTCGATCTAGATCCCATGCCCCGGCCGCCCGCCCGACGGCGGGCATCCGGGCAGTCGGGGGTTGAAAATGGGACGCGGGAACACGCTGGCGCGCGATTCGCGCGCGGGATAGCCTCGTAGGAGCGCGCTGGCGCGCGATTCGAATCGCCTGCAAGCAGGCTCCTACGATTCGGCTCTGAATCCTCTTGAGCCTGCATATTTCACGCGCTTGCGTGAAAAATGCAGGCTAGGCGGTCCGCGGGATCCAGGCGAGCCGGATGGGCGCTACGGTGATATCGGTTTTGCGGGGATGGGAGGAACATCAGCAGAGCTGAATCGCATTGTAAACGAACCACCCATCCAGTCCGAGGAACAACATGGGGGTTGCCGATCCAGAGTCTCGTTGCACTTCGATGGCGCTATCGAAAGGTTCCACAGTCGCCAGCCCAGTGATTGGGAGTTTTAGATGGCGGACCACTCCGTTGAAAAGAAGGTGCTTGTTTGTGATCGCGAACAGCCCTGAATCAGTCTGTTTGACTTCCTCCCGGACTCGCGGGACTGCCCGAAATCCCCCTATGCGCCAGTAGATTCCCTTCGCTAAGCGAATACTGAACCCGGACGAACCCCCAATAACGTCCCGCTTCTTAATCCGCTCATTCAAAGCGACATGAGGGAAAGCCCAGAGCAACTCCTCTCCACGAATCAGTTTGAACGGAAGGGGCGCACTCATGCTGCAGCGGCATTTAACGACTCCTTTCTGGAGATCGCGCAACACAGCCGCTTTGACGAGCCGGGTGAGGTGGCCGTTCTTGTCGAGGAGCGCATCAGCAACCCCCAATGCGTTCTTGAGTGTTGCGAGGCGGGCTTCTTCTTCGTCGGTGAGGAGATGATCGTCAAGTGCCGTATCGACGGCCTGGCACCAGGCATTAGCGAGGACCGCAAATTTTTCCGTGGGATCGAGGTTTGCCGTGGCGATCCGAAGTTGCTCGCGTAGCACGTCATCAGAAAAGCCCTGTCGCAGGGCTTCGGCCACCAATTGGATGGCCAAGTCAGAAGCTTCCATAAAGAAGAATTCTGAGGCGAAGTCATCGCGGGCGCCAGCACAAGTATACGTGGTTCACACTGATGTCACCCTCGCGTGGCGCAAGCTTGGCGGTTTCGATGGTCGCTTTTCCCACGTCATACCGAGCAGCGATTTCGGCTAGAGTCCGATCACATTCTTCCTTGCTGGACGCCAGCTGTCGTTGAATCTCGTCACGTTTCTCCTCGGCCAGCTCAATGTCTTGGCCCTCCTTGTCCACTTTCGAGAGTTTGCGAGCCACCGTCGCTCCCCGGCGGAGATCCGTTGCAGAGAGGCCACCAGATCGGGAAGAAGGGGTAAGCACTTTCAAAATGCCTCGGAGAGCTGAATCCTTGGGTGCCACGGCATCAACCATTTTCGACAGGCCTTTGCGAACAATTCCACTTCCGAGGACGGTCGTTGCCACTTCAACCCACGTTTGGGACTTCTCACGGGATTGATCGCCCATCTCCTTTTCGAGGCGCAGCTCCGCTTGCCGAAGCTTATTTTCGAGAGACACGCGGTTCTTTTCAAATCGATCCAAAGCTTCACTGACTTCTGGCGTTTTGCGCTGCTCAAGCGCGGCGGCCACTCGGGTCCTAAAATCGCCCTCGATTTCGCCGGGGCGGGAGGTGAGTTTGAGCGAGGGGCAGCGGAGGAGGGTGAATTTCTTTTGCTGGTAGAGGAATTGAGCGAGGGATTTTGCCCATGCGGCATAGTTCTTGGCCTGGAGGGCGCAGGCGGGGAGTTCTGCGAAGCGGGCGCCCGCGGGGGGCGCGGCGTTCCCCTGCGGGGCGGTGCCATCCCTGAGATCGGCCTGGTCCCAGTCGATGGCATCGGCCCGGTCAGGGACATCGAGCAGGGCATGGACGGTGGCCCATTCATCGATGCCAGCCGAGGCGCTGACGAAGTGCAACTTGGCCTCGGCGAGAAGGGCGGGTTGGAGTGTGATTTCTCCTCCGGCGGCAGCGCGTTCCGTCGGTGGGAGGAATGCCTGCCTGATATCCGCGGGGACGGGTGGAGCGGAGGTGGAAGCGCCGGGCAGGGGCGCTGCGGCCTTTGCAGGGGTCGATGGCTGTGGTGCCGCAGTTTTTCGGGCCGCCATGAGCTTCTCGATCTGCGCGCGGGTCATGGGGCCACCGAGGTAGGAGAGCGCCCAGCGCGTCTGGAAGAGGGCAGGGCCATCCTCGTGGACGTTGTTCATGAGGAAGACGCGCTTGCCGAGGCCGGAAATCATCTTGTCGATGGCGGCGCGGTCGAACGCGTGCCCGGCGCCCTGGGAGGCGCCCTCGAGGCCGTCGAGGATGCGGGCCTTATCGCGCTCGGTCTGGAGGCGTCCGATGAACCAGGTGCCGCAGTTGGCGAGGCCCTTGTAGTCGAGGTCCACGGGGTTTTGGGTGGCGAGGACGCAGCCGACGCCGAAGGCCCGGGCCTGTTTCAGCAGGGTGAGCATCGGGCCCTTGGACGGGGGCGCGGCCGAGGGCGGGAAGTAACCGAAGATCTCGTCCATGTAGAGGATGGCCCTGAGGCTGGATGTGCCTGGCTGACCGCGCATCCAGGAGATCGTCTCGTTGAGCAGGAGGGTGACGAAGAACATTCGCTCGGCATCGGAGAGGTGCGCGATCGAGAAGATGGCCAGCCGGGGTTTTCCATCCGGCGTGTAGAGGATTCGCTGGATGTCGAGGGGCTCACCCTGGGTCCAGGCGGCGAATCCGGGAGAGGCCAAAAGGCCATTGAGGCGCATGGCGAGCGCGGAACGATCCTTGGACGGGTAGAAAGATTCCAGGTCGAGGACCCCGAGTCGATCGAAAGGTGGGGACTGGATGGAGCGGATCAGGTCGGCGATGGCTACGTCGCGGCCTTCGCGCCAAGCGGCCTCGAGGATATTGGCAATGAGGATGTGCTCGCGGCTCTGGAGAGGATCGGCATCGATCCCGAGGAGGGCCAAGAGGCCGGACGTGGCGCCGACGATTCGATCGCGGAGAAGGTCGGCATCATCGAGGAGAGAAGGCGGTGGTGCCGCGAAGGAGCGGAGCGCCGAGACAGGAAGCCCGGCGGTGCTGCCGGGGGTGTAGACGACGGCGTCGGCGGCCTCCGCGAATCGGCGGATGCGGTCGGGGGACTGTCCCCAGGCCGCGAGGCCCTCGCGCCATGCCTTGGCGGTGTTGGCGGCGAGTTCGGCGGTGCCGATGCCCTGTCGGGAGGCCTCGGCGGGATCGATCCAGGGGGCGAAGTCGTCGGGGCGCAGATCGGGGAAGGTGAGGAGGAGGTTGGCGAGATCGCCTTTGGGGTCGATGACGATGGCTGGGATGCCATCGATCGCGGCCTCCTCGAGGAGCGACACGCAGAGGCCGGTCTTGCCGCTGCCGGTCATGCCGACGCACAGCGCATGGGTCGTGAGATCCTTCGCGTCGTAGAGCAGCGGTGTGTTCGTGGCCTTGCCGGTGGCGGGATCGAACTCCTTACCGAGATAGAAGACTCCCAATTTTTCAAAATCGGTCATGGGCCCAATCATCCGCGCTTCGCCAGCGCCCCGCAAATCCAAAAGAAGAGCGGATGACGTGCCGGGGACGTGGGGGGCCGATGGCGGTCGCAGCAGAACAACCATCTCCTCGGTCGCTGTAGGAATGAAGCAGAGTCTGGGGGCGCGACCGTTGTGTATGCGGTGGCAAAGGGAAGGGGGGACACCGCTTTTGTCTCCGCCGGAGCCGATGGTCCCGGCTCGCGCTTGCGCGCGATTCGCGCGTGGAATCGCCTGCAAGCAGGCTCCTGCGATTTGGTGTCGGAATTCTCGAGCTCAGCGGTTTCGTCCGCGGAAGAGGTCCGCGAGCCGGGTCATCTGGGAGGGGCGTTCGCCCTGCTTGAGATGCTCGTACTTGATCGGTCGGGATTTGCCATCGCGGACGCCCATCAGGCGCGTGGTGACGGTGTCGACCGGTGGGGTTGCGACTGGGGGCTTAGAGGGATTGAGTTCCGCGAGGGATTTGATTTCGATGACGAAGTTGACCTCCCCGATGCGGAGCACATCGCCCTGGTGGAGCCACGATTCCATTCCCATGGTGCCATTGACCCAGGTGCCGTTGACGGAGCCGAGGTCTTTGACCCGCGCGCCCTCGGGACTCACGTCGATGCGGCAGTGATAGCGGGAGATGGTGGGGTGATTCAGCAGGATGTTGCAGTCCGGCATGCGACCGATCTGGGCGCCTTCTCGTGGGACGACGAAGAGTTTGCCGTGGAAGCCCTGGCCGGTCCCCCGCAGGCAGACCACGACCTTGCTGGGATCCAGAGTCGCGGCATCCATCCTCGAGGTTTTGCCGACCATGAGTGGAGGGGAGGGTAGGACATTTCTGGCCGGGTGCAAGGCCAGAAGCAGGGGATTCCTCGTCTTGGGCTCGGTTGGGAGGCGGGAACCCGGCAGGGCTTTTGGTTCGATCGACCGAAGCCGTTGGAGTCCAAGCTTTAGCCTGTTTCGTGTCCGATTCAGTCTAGAGGCTGAACTCCAACAGGTTGCTGTCGAATAACCAAAAGCCCTGGGGACCCCGTGGCGGGCGTCGCTTTTTTATTGCAACTCGGTGTGGGCATGAGAGTTTTACAAACTTCCGTGGGCGGCGCCGGTCGTCCGGGATGGTATCGGTTATGGCTTACATTAACTACGCGCATCGGTTGGTGCAGCTTAAGATCGTGTACTGCGGGTGCGGTCTCTGCGGCAAGACCACGAATCTCCAGGTGGTGCACGCCTCGCTGCGGAACACGCAGAAGAGCGAGCTGGTGTCGCTTGCGACGCGCGAGGATCGGACCCTGCTGTTTGATTTCATGTCGCTGGAGACGAAACTCTTGAACGGTTTTTCGGTTCGTTTTCAGCTGTATACGGTGCCGGGGCAATCCATCTATACGAGCACGAGACGACTGGTGCTCAACGGTGCCGACGGGGTGGTCTTCGTGGCCGATTCACAGCCGGGGCGATTCCAGGAAAACGTGAGCGCGTTTCGCGACATGGAGACGAATCTGGTCGAGAATCGGCTCTCTCTCGAACAGGTGCCCCACGTGCTTCAATATAACAAGCGGGACATGCCGAACGCGGTGTCGCTGGAATACCTTGAGGACGCGTTGAACAATCGCTATCCCCGGGTGCCGGCGTACCAGTCGGTTGCGACGACCGGTTTCGGTGTTATGGAGACCCTCAACAGTATCGCCGGGCTGGTTGTGCAGCGGTTCAGTACGGCGGCGGCGTCGCGTTAGGCAAGGGCGGGCACCGGGCGAAAAAATCACTGGCGAAAAAATCACTTGCGCTGGGCGAGAGTCTTCGCTACTCGTCCCGAAAAGGAAGGAAAAAGGAATGAGGAAGGCGTTGGCTCTAGGCATTTTGGGATTGGCCATCGGTGGATGGTCGGGCGCGGATCTTTCGGCTGGAGAGTATGGCCTCAACAGCCCGATGGTTGAGCAGGATATCCCGCACGGTCCTTGGGACGAGGAGGGTTTCGAGTTCACGTTTATCACGGGGCCGTTCTTCGGTCCGGCTTTCGGGGTCGAGGGCGGTCGTGAGACGCTCGATTATTTTAGCAATAGCTTCCGGCTGGGACTCAACCTGACCGGGATCATTGGCGACAGCTGGTATCGGGGCTGCTTCCAATTCGTGGGCGAGATCTTCGTGGCGGAGATTTTCAAATCGGGCGGCGACGGCGGTGGCTCGATCGTGGTGGGGCCGAATGCGCTGTTCCGCTACAACTTCGTGCAGGAGAACTGGCCGGTGGTGCCTTACATCCAGCTTGGCCCTGGGCTGGTGTACACGGACACGAAGAACAATGCGATCGGTTCGGCTTTCGGATTCCAGCTGAACATCGGCGTGGGCCTGCGGTTCATGATCAACGACAAGTGGGCGGTTTCGGGTGAGTTTGATTGGCACCACATGTCGAACGCGGGTTTTGCGGAACACAACGCGGGCAGCAACGAGGCGGGTGGACAGCTCGGCATCTCGTATTTCTTCTTCTGAGCCGGGGCGTCGAAACTGGCGAATACAGGTCGCCTACGACGGTCGCGGATTTGTTGGATGGCAACGCCAGACAAATGGCGTTGCCATTCAGTTTTTAGTGGAGGGGGCGGCGCGGTCGGTATTTGGCAAGCCGGTTGCGGTGAATGGGGCGAGCCGCACGGATTCCGGGGTACACGCGCTGGGACAGGTCGCGAGTTTTCTTCAACCAGAGAGCAGCAGAGAATTCTCCGCGCAAGAGCTGCGCAATGCCCTGAACGCGCATCTGCCTCCGGAGGTGAGGGTGATGAGGGCCACGCGGGCGCCGGGCCCTTTCCACGCCCGGTTTTCCGCCAGGTGGAAAAGGTACCGGTATCGGATAATCAATGCGCAGGTGATGCCACCACACGAACTGGGGAGGGCGTGGCAGGTGCCCTTGCAGCTGAACATCGCCGCGATGCGGGCTGGGGGCAAACGGTTGGAGGGGAGGCATGATTTTGCCCCTTACAGCGTGAATTCGAAGACGGTGCGGGAGGACACGGTGCGGCGGGTGCGGCGGATATCGGTCTCGTCGTGCGGGAGCGAGGTGGATGTGACGGTGGACGGGGACGGTTTTCTGTATCGGATGGTGAGGAGCATCGTCGGGGCGATGGTGCACGTGGGGTTGGGGAGGCGCGCGCCCGAGTGGATGGAGGAGCGCCTGTGGGCGGGTCGGCGCGAGCCGGGAGTGGTGACCGCCCCACCCCAGGGGCTCTATCTGGTGAGGGTCGTCTATTGAACACTGGCGGGGGAGGCGGATTTGGCGAACCGCACTTTCACGTGGTGCTCGTGGAGCCGGAGATTCCACCGAACACTGGGAATGTCGCGCGCCTGTGTGCGGCGGCGCGGTGTCGCTTGCACCTGGTGGGACCGCTGGGTTTCAAGATGGACGACTCGAGCCTGCGCAGGGCGGGCATGGACTACTGGGAGCTGGTGGATTGGCGCTATCATGATTCCTTTGACGGGGTCATGATGGAGAGCGGGCTTGGTTCCACCGTATATTGCGTGGAGACGACGGGGGAGCAGAGCTATGCGGAGGCCCGATATCGGCCGGGGGACTTTCTCGTTTTTGGCAGGGAGACGCGGGGACTGCGGCGGGCGACGATCGAGAGGGCGGGGGGCAGGTGCGTTCGCATTCCGATTGCCGAGCCCAGGGCTCGAAGTCTCAATTTGTCCAACGCGGTGGCCATCGTCCTCTATGAGGCCCTGAGGCAAAACGGATTCGGGGACGCGGGCTGAGGGTGGGATGCCGGTTCAGTCTGGCGGGGGGGGAAGCTCGGCGACCGGGGGCTGGCCGGGCGCGGTGGGTTGATCCAGGAACCCGTAGAGGAGCCTGGCCCCTGCAGGGGGGAGGCGTTTGCGCGATTCGGCGGCGAGATCGCCCATGCCCATGAACGTGGTGTCATGGGGATGCTGCCGCTGCACGGTTTCGAGGGCGTCGAGTGCGGCGGGCGTATTGCAGAGGGAGGCGAACTTATAGATCTTGGCAGGAATGCGGTGCATCGCGGCGATCCTCTCCTCAAGTTCCTCAGCCGAGAGTTCCTGATCGAAGCAATGCGCGGACAGTATGAGCACGGCCCCGCGGGCGATGGGTTCTGGGGCCTGGTTTTGGATCTGTGGGAGCAGCGCGTATTCAAAGTCGATGGCCGTGCCCGCGCGACAGAGGTGGGCGAGGACCCTCAGCCGCAGGCGGTCGTCCGCCGGAATGGCGCCTCCTTCTGAAGGGGCACGGAATGTCAGCAGCAGTGGGGGGATGGCACCCCTGACGGTTGTTTCAAGGTCGCCGGCGGTTGCGCCGCAGGAGATGAGCATGTCGATGCGGAGTTCCACCAGATCGCATCCCGCGGGGTTTGTGGCAAGGAGACCGAGACCGGCCGGCGTGCTGACCACGCCGACGCGCAACCATCGATTTCCCCATGGGATGCGGGCTGCCATCAGTTTATTCCCGGAGCCCGGAATTTCACAGCCGGCAGGTTGTGCAATATCCGGGTTAGGGTATTCGAGAATACAGATGCCATGGTCGGCCCGCGGATGCCATCCGATTCGTGCGGGCTTTTGAAACAGCGGGCCAAGTTCGGGCGAAAACACCTTTGACGGGCACGGGTGCTCTGCCAAGCTTGCAGCGGTTTCGCGCCCCCCGAGCCTGTTGCGCATCGACCGGCAGGTTTCGTTGGGGCGCCTCGCCATTCCGGATGAAGATCGTCGTGCTTTCCGCGGGCACCGGCAGTTACTACTGCGGGTCGTGCCTGAGAGACAACGCGCTCGTCAAAGAGTTGCGTGCGCTGGGGCACGACGCCGTGATGGTGCCGCTGTATCTTCCCCCGAAGCTTGATGAGGCCGACATGTCGCGGGGGCGGCCGGTGTTTTTTGGGGGCATCAACGTCGCCCTGCAGCACGTGATTCCATTTCTTAGGAAAGTTCCGCGCTGGTTGGATGCGCCGCTGAGTTGGCGATGGGTGCTGAGCATTGCCTCGGTGATGGCGGGCATGACGCGCGCCAGCGGGCACGGGTCGATGGCGGTATCGATGCTCAAGGGGGAGGAGGGGCGGCAGGCCAAGGAGTTTGACAGATTGGTGGACTGGCTGGGCCGGAAGGAACGGCCGGAGATCGTGCTTTTGTCGAACGCCTTGCTCGTCGGGGCGGCGCGGCCCCTGCGGGAGCGGTTGAAGGTACCGGTCGTCTGCAACATGCAGGGTGAGGATGGTTTCATCGATGGCTTGGACGAGGCGAGCGCGAAGGAGGCATGGGCCCTGATAGGGCAACAGGCCGCGCACGTGGAGAAATTCGTGGCGGTGAGCCAATTCTGCGCCGCGGTGATGCGCAGGCGCGCGGGCCTGCCCGCCTCCAAAGTGACCGTGGTGCGCAACGGGATCAACCTCGAGGGATACGACCGCATACGGCCGCCGGTGGCGGATGCTTCGGTGGGGTATTTGGCCAGGATGTGTCCGGACAAGGGCCTAGAGATTTTGGTCGATGCGTTCATCGAGGTGAAGCGCACCGATCGGATACCGGGCCTGAGGCTGAAAGTGGCCGGTGCGATGACGCCTGCCGACCGGCCTTTTGTGGGCAGGATGAAGCGGCGTCTGGCGTCGCGGGGGCTGATGCGGTCGGTGGACTTTCTGCCGAATCCCGACCGGCGGCAGAAGCAGGAATTCTTGAGGTCGCTGAGGGTATTCTCTGTGCCGGTGATCTCTGGCGAGGCGTTTGGCCTCTACGTGCTGGAGGCGCTGGCGACGGGCGTGCCGGTGGTCCAGCCGCGCGAGGGGCCATTTCCCGAGATCATCGAGGCGACGGGCGGGGGCATTCTGGTGGAACCTGGAAACTCGAAGGCGCTGGCGCAGGGGCTGGAGGAGGTGCTGATCGATCCACGAAAGGGTCGAATCCTGGGGCAGCGGGGTCGGGAGGCCGTATTTCGCGAGTTTTCTTCGAGGCGGATGGCGGAGGGGATGCTGGAAGTATTCCGGGAGGCGTTGGCCGTGGCGCGCAAGTGAGGGGACGGTCGATGGCCGGCGGGTTTGGGAACCGGGAGAGGTGAGAATGGGAAGCGGCTTTGAGCGTGGGCGGGTGTTGCGTTGGCTCACGGCGGGTTTGCTCGCGCTGGTGTTGGCCGGGCGCATGTTTGCGAGTGGCGCAGGTCCGGCGGGGTGCGCACCAATGCTGTTCGAGGTCGAAGAATTCCCCGCACAGGGTCAATGGACTGGGGAGAATGATCGCGAGTGCCTGGGCCGCGGATGTCTGCGCGGGGGCACAGAACGGACAGGGTTGGCGGGCGAGGCACTCACGATTTTTTCGCTCGGCGCGCCGGGGAGGTACGACGCCTGGGTGCGTTCGAAGAACTACCTTCAGAACCTCTCTGGCCGAAGGCGTTTTGCGATCGCCATTGATGGGCGACGTGGCGAGAAGGAGGCCGGGCAACACGGGCGCGAGGGTTGGGCATGGGAGAGGGTGGCTTCGTTCGATCTCGGGGCGGGGCCGCACGTCCTTTCGTTGATCGACACGTCGAAGGCGTACGGGCGGTGCGATGCCATCCTGCTTGGCCCGGTGGGTTTCGACCCGTCGAAGTTGAACAAGGGGGGACTGTCCAAGTTTCACGTCCGTCTGGATGCTCGGCTTACGGTGAGACCGGAGTTGCGGTCGGCGGTGGCCTTGGCGCCGGGCGAGTTCAAGCCCGCCGCGGAGATCCGGGGCGATCGGTTGCGTGTCGGATTCGCGGTGTTGGATGGCGACGGCGGAGGCAGGGTCTTGGCGCGGCGCGTGGAACTGGCCGCGGGCGGGGCGTGGTCGAGTCTGCCGACTTTCGTGCGCGAGGCGCTCTTTGTGGTCAGTTCGCCCACGGGTGGAGTGGATCCGAAGGGACTGGCCCGGCCCGATCATCCGACATGGCCCGTCCGGGGGGAACTGTCATTGCCAGATGGGAGATCGGTGCGACTGACTGGTTTGACCGAGAATCCTTTCCTGACGGGGGAGATCGCTCGTTTGGATCCCGTGACGGTGAAGCAAGCTGGACCGGGGAGGGTCTTCGTATCCTATGCTGGGAAGGGGATTAGCGCCGAGGGCAGATGGTCTGCGGAAAGTGGGGGCGACTTGCGGCTGGAGGTGGAATTCTCGGCGCCGTCGGACGGCTTGTATTCGGTGGGATTGTGCGCGTTCGATCCTCTGGGCAGGGAGGGCATCGAGGCGGTCCAATTGCCGCCCCTGTATCAGTATCAGCGGGTGCCTGAGGCGCCCTGTGCGGTGACAAGTTCCATCACACCCAATCCGCTGGCGCTGGTACAGCACAAGATTGCAGGGGCGGGGGTGGTGACATGGGGCGTGGGCGCGGATCCGGCGGATCTGGCATTTCGTTGGTCAAGCCGGACGAATGCGGTCTACGCGTTCAGCCTGCTCAATGCCGGCGGCGAAGTTCAACCCACGGTGTTCGAGCCCGTGCTCGGTTTCGAGGGTTCGTCGCGGAAGGCGGGTGAGATGGTGCGCTCCAGGTTTCGTCTGCTGGCGGTTGCCGGCGACTGGAAGGTGGGACTGGATTCGGCCTGCCGGGGCATCTTCGGGGTCCGTGATTATCGGGCGCCTGTCAGGGTCTCGTTGACGGCTGCCGTGCGGAACATGAAGCGGCTCATGGAGGATGATGCGGCGTCTGGTTGGGATGCGGCCAAGCTGGGTTTCTATGACATCGAGACGGCGGCGATGAGCAAACAGGCGGCGCCGTTGGTGATGCTCTCGTTCGCAAGGCTGTTCGGGGATGAGGATTTCTGGAAGAGGCGCGCGCTGCCGACGATTGAATTCACGCTGAGCCGGCGCACCTCCCACTGCATCCACGCCGACAAAGACAGGAACGGGAATCCGGTGCGCGACCAGCTCAAGGTGCCGACGGATTTCTATGGCACGGCCTACTGGCAGGGGGTTGATTGGTTGACCGGGGGCCTGAATCCTTGGCTGAAAGAGTTCATCCTTCCCGGAGGGGCACCGAAGGTGTGCCGCGGCTACAATTCGGCACCGGCCTGGACCGAGGAGTTGGCGGCGTGGCGGTACACCCGTGACGCGGAGTGGCTCCAGAAGGCGCGCGACGGGGCCGACAAGTTCATATCGGAGGTGATCCATGGCCCAAGCACCGCGCCGGTGTCTTTCGACGCTTTCTACAACATACATTTTTATCCGTACTGGTGGGAACTTGTGGACCTGTTCGAGGCCACTGGCGAGCAGCGGTATTTGGATGCGGCGAACGAGGGGGCGTACCAGACGCTGGCGGGGCTTTGGTCGCATCCTCCGATCCCCCCGGGCGAACTGACGGTGCACGCGGGTGGGCAGCAGGGCACCCCGCAGCGGGTGTGGTGGCGCGATGGGAAACCATTCCGACTGGGCTGGCCAAGGCAGCCGAATGACACGCCCGAGCATGCCGTGCCCGCGTGGCAGGTCGCGCAGGTGGGCCTGGGCCTCGAGCAGCCGTCCACGCTGACGGCATTCCCCGGCGAGATGATGAACATCATGATGAGCTGCTGGGCGCCTCACCTGCTGCGTGTGCACCAGCACGCGGGCGGAGAATTGCTGTTGGCGCAGGCGCGCAACGGAGTGATCGGGCGGTTCGCGAATTATCCCGGCTATTATCTGACAGCGTTCACGGATCTGGTGCATGGTCCGCAGTACCCCTATCGCGGTCCTGACGTCACGAGCATCTACTACCACCACATCCCGGTGCAGGCGGGGTGGGCATTGGATTTTCTTGTGGCGCAGTTGGCGCAGAGATCATGTGGGAGGGTGAACTTCCCGTACGCCGTGCAGAAGAACTATGCGTGGTTCACCTTTCGGGTCTATGGCGGGGGCGCCGGCCGCGCCTTTGAGGATGGGACCGCGAGAATGGTCTTTGATCCTGAGGGCATCGCGCGCGTCGACAATCCGATGATCGATTGGCTGTGCGCGCGGGGGGAGGACCGGTACTGGGTCTTTCTCATGAACCAATCCGATCGCGAGGTGGAAGCGCGGGTGGTATTGGATCTGGACAAACTCGCGGTCAAGGCGGTGGCGGCGTGGAGGATCCGGGATGAGGCCGGGGGTGCGCGCGAGATGGCCGGTGAGCACGAGACGGGGCTGGCGGTGCCGGCGAAGGGATTTCGAGCGATCGAGGTGCCGTGCCGATCCGCTCCGGTGGCAGCGGCCGTGTCGCCACTGGCGGCGGGCCATGTGCGCGCCTCGCTTGGTGGTGCGTGGGGCGATGTCCATGCCTTTCGAATTCGTTCTCCGTTCGGCAGCGACTGCGCCTATGCGGTGGTGCTGGCCGGTGACCAGGCGCATGGGGCGGTCGAATTCGAGTTCGGAGGAAAGGGTGGTCGGCGAGAGCGGGACGTGGAGGCCCCGTATGAGTTCTCGATCTATCCGGTGGATGCCGGGCTCGATATGCCGATCAAGGTGCGCGCGATGGACGCATCGGGGAAGTTGGTCGGGACGGCGGAGATGGTCTTGGGTCGAAACTGAGACCGGAATCTAGCGCGCGCTGCAGCCGGGCCGATAGCGGCCTTTGACATGGCTCAGGACGAAGGTCGAGATCCGCGCGCGGCTATGGTCTTGCGCTTGGTTCTGCCATGAGCAGCGTGACTGGCCCGAGGAGACCAGATTCCACGAGCGGTGTTTCGGGCGTGAGCTTCCGGATATTCGTCGTGGTGAGGCGCCGGGGTTCTGGGAGGGATGCATCGCCGATCACTCGATTGGGCCAGAAGTTCACGACATCGATCTCGAGGTCATTGCGCCCCTCGCGCAGTGCGCCCGTGACGTCGGCGCGGAAGGGGATGGACCAGAGGATGCCGAGGGACTTTTTGTTGAGACGGATCTCTGCGAGTTCATGCACGTTGCCCAGATCGATGCAGACTCTAGATCGTTCACTCTTCGCTGTCAGTGTGCCTTCCCGTGTTCCGCGGTCGGGAACGAACGAGAAAATCGTCCGGTAGGTTGCGGTACCGGAATAGAATCGGATGCCTTCCTCGGGTCGTGAGGTCCAGCTGACGAGATTTGGAAACTCGACTTCGCCTGGGCCGCGCAGCGCCGGGTCGAATGTTACGCGCCAGGGGCCGGATATTTCCTGGGATGTTCTCCAGGTTGGGAAGTTCTGGGTATCCGATGGTGGTGGGGGCGGAACTGTGGGTTTTCGGAAGACGATGAACATGGCGCCGTATGGTTCGAATCGGATTGGGACCTCGGTTCTGCCGTCCAGGGCCGACCAGCAGGGCAGATCGCGGATCGTGCCGTGGACCGGGTCCCAGAGTTCGGGTGCCTTGCCTGTTACGCGGAAGAGGCAGTTTGCATCGACAATCACCTCGGAAGGGCTGGAGACGAAATAGATGTCGGTTTCCCCCTCGCGGCGATGGATGTAGTCGATGGCGGGTGCGTCCTTCGCCTCGAAGTCAGGGGGGACACCATCGGAAGCGAAGACCTCACGGGCCGTCTTTCGCGAGATGAGCCGACCATGGCCGTTGCGTGGGTCCTTGGTTCCCCAAAGTTCCGATGCGATGCGGGCGACTTCCGCATCGGCCTCCGCGCCAAACGAGAGGCTATTTGCGCGCTGGGGTCTCGGGCCAATGACGGTGGCGCCGGCCGCGATCAGCTCCTCTACTTTGCGGAGGACGGGGAGGGAGATGGCGGGTAGATCGGGGAGGACCAGGGCGCGGTAGCGCATTCCATCGGGGAGGATGATTTGCCCATCTCGGACACTCATGCGCGTGAGGACGACTTCTTCGGTCGCGACGTCGTAGTCGTGACCGGGGCGCACGCCCGCTGGGTCGGAGGCCTTCAACTGGGTGAAGTTGGGAACGTGGTCGCCGTAGTAGTAACAGGCGTCGGCGACGAAAAGGCCGCGCTGGAGGATCGCCTGACAGCGGTTGAGATATGCGATGAAGGGCGCGCACTTGGGCCACCACGTGGCATTGGGATTGAAATGCGTTCCGGCGAAGTACTCTTGGCCGGGGAGGCCCATCTCTTTGGGCGAGCAGGTGAACTGGTGCCAGACGAGGAGGTTGAGGCCCTCGCAGAGCGCGCGGTCAAACGATGGCTTCAGATTGTTCGATGGCACCTCCTGCCAATGTGGGCCTATGGTAGTGAAGCCTTCGGCGGCGACGATGCGGTGTCCGTAGGTGTGCGCGGCCGACGCGGGTTGTTTGACGAAAAAGCGGTCCTGATCGGTGGTGCGGTGGCGCCATGATTTGGCCCAGAATTCGGACATGGGCACGTCATTGACCCCGAGACAGCGGAGGGAATCGATGGGCACGGCATGGGGCCCCCCGGACTCGGGGTGGATCGAGATGCCGCGGGCCTTGGCCCATTCGGAGAAGGGGCGGAAGTGATTGTCGACGATGAGGTCGCCAAGGGTTTTCCTGAAATCGTTGAGGAAACGATTGCTGGCGTCGCGCGAATCGAGGATGCGACCGGCGAGCACGGGGAAGTAAGGCAGCATGGCGTAGCCGCGGCGTTTCTGAAATTCTGCGGGGAGGGAAGGGGTCCAGTTGAATGGTTCGATCTCCCAACTGTCGGTGTGGAGGTACTTCAGGACTTTTCCCGCCAGCGGGCCGGCGTCGTCGATGAGGGGCGTGACGATGGCGTCCCAGTAGCCACGGAAGATGTCGCGGTCCAGAGGATCGATCGCGTATCCGGACCAGGTGTCGCTGGAGGTGGAGACGTGGCAGTGGTCGCTGAGCGTGCAACCGAACCGGAGGATTTCCCATTCGCCCGCGGGGACGTTCCAGGTGAGGCGGCCGTCGCGAGAGAATCTCGTGGTGAGGTCGATGATGTCTTTGGTGCAGGCGGCCTCCTCGCCCGGCTCGGACGGCAGGTCCTGCATGAGGGGGAGGCAGTTGGGGGCGGACCATCCCGCGCTCTTGTGTTGGGCCTTTTGCGGAAACAGCTGGAGAGAGCCGCGCGCCGAGAAAATGGGTCTTCCATCCTTATCGAGGAGTTCGATTTCTGCGATCTGGACATTGCGCGGGGCTTCTGGGAATCGCGGATCGAACGCGCGGAACACGAGGATGCGGAAGTGGCTGGCGGGCGTGCCTTGGAGCGGGATGCGGATATCGGACTTCTCGCTCTGGGACTTGAAAGGGGCACGGATCCGCCAGTCCCTGCCATCGGTGGAGGCGCGGAGTTCGCCCTCGCGAGGGCCGTAGCCCGGGCGCGGGCGAATGATGGCGGAGGCGGGTGCGACGGGGCGATCGAACTCGAGTTGGAGCCACTGGGGCTTTTCGCGAGTTGGGCCGTCGCCCGATTGGCCTCCTGCCGACACCCAGAACGTGTCCGGGTTGCCGTCGATGACGTCCTTGGACGTGTGCCCGCTTTGCTCGGAGCTGTATCGGAGGTTGGGCGGCAAGGAGAGAGACGCATTGGCGCGCAGCGGATATGCGACGACGGCGATGTCATGATAGAACTCGGGCGCGTGCTTTGGATCGGGAAGTGGCGCATCGAATTCGGCGGGGCCCGTTGCGCGCGCCTCGGACCAGACCAGTTTCTTGGGTGCCTGATCGGGCCGAATCATGGGGCCGCCGAGGTTCCATCCGCTCTGGATGTTGAGGGAAATCTCCAGGCCGAGGCGGTCGGCTTCGCGGAGCGCGTGTCTGTAAAGCTCGCGCCATTCCGCGCTGAAGAACGGGGGGCCCGCGGGCACGGGGTCATTGCCATCCTGTGCGTAACCTCCGGCGTCGCAGATGAGCGCGCCACCGAAGCCCTTCGACGCCATCTGTTCGAGGTCTCGGGTGATGGCGGCCTTCGTGACGTTGCCGTTGAGCCACCACCAATAGGCGCGGGTGCGCGCGTCCCGGGGCGGGTTGGCGAAATCTTCCTCGAGCGTGGTTGAGTGGAGAACTGATGCGAGGGTCACCGCTGTGGCCAGGAGCAAGGCACAGTGGGAACCCAGGGTGTGGTGTGATCGACGCCGTGGCTGGAACATGGCAGGAGGGTAGCTGGTTCTTGGGATGACTGCCAGCATGGTGGCATGGGAGCTAGGTGCCGGAGGACGGGCTGGCGCGGCGGAATTGGACCACGTGCGCTATCAGGGGGAATCTATGACGTCTTTCAACGGGCTGCTAGGGCCGGTTCACGGTATCGTTGCCGCGGTGGGCCCTGGCAGTTCCTCGTGTTCGGTGCTGACGGTGCATTCGCGATCGTCGAAAAGGTTCACGTAGTAGACGGTTGCAGTTTCCGGAAGCGTGGAGGACACCTTGCCCGCAGGATCCAGCTGGGCGGGGAGTATTTCCCATGGGCGGTCCTGCCAGCGACCGGTGGTGCGGGTGACCATCAGTTCGGCCTTCGTGATAGGCCTCGCACTTTCAAACATGACCGTGACATGTCGCCCGTCGCGATTCTGCCCAGTGATTTTCGCCAAGGGTTCTCCATTCTTCAGGATGCTGTCGGCGAAGGTGAAGATCTCCTTGGGGGCCTCGCCGGCGTCACCGTGGCCGTGGCGCATGCGGAGGCGGACGCATAGGATGCGAGGCCCCTTGGGCAGGCGATAGGATTTTTGGAGCGCGTTGAGTGTATAGGCGAAGTCGTTGGTGCCGGTCACCCAGAGCATGGGCATGGCTGCGTCCTTTAGGTAGGACGAGGGATCCCACCAGCGCATCCAGCGCGCCGCGCGTTCGGGTCCGAGCGCATTGACGCTGCCCGCGAAACCGTGCTCAGAGGTGAAGCCGCAGCCGTAGACGGGAACGGCGAGTTTGAACCGGTGATCCACGCTGGCGATAAGGCATGTCAGGTAGCCGCCCCATGAGATACCGGTGAGGCCGGTGCGTTGGGCATCGACCTCGGGCAACGAGCGGAGAAGGGAATGCGCGAGGATGGCATCGGCCACGGCGTGGAAGGCCCATTGGTCTTCGCGCGGATCGTCGATCTGGTTGTAGCCGCCCCAGCCCGGAGGGCCGCCGGCGGGGTGGATTTCCCAATGGCCGTAGGTGCCCTTGGGGACGCAACCGCAAGTGTCCATGGCTATGGCGGCATAGCCGCGGCTGGTCCAACGCCGGACCCATGAGTCGAATGCGGTGCCGCCGCCGCCATGCACCAGCACCATACCTGGCACCTTTTGCCCCGGTTCAATCTTGGGCAATCCTATCCATGCAAACACGCGGGTCGGTTGTCCCTCATAGAGGGGACCCTCAAAGAAGACGGCACGGACACCTTCGCCATGAAAGCCTTCGGCGGGCCACGTCCTGGGCGGTTTTGAGAATCGCGCCATGTCCCACATGGGGCCGACTGGATCAGCGGGTGGTGCCGGTGGCGGGGAATTGGCCGTGTGGCTGGCTTTCGCGATCTGTTCTTCGGTGGCGACGCCGGGAGCGAATGAGACGATGGCGCATTGACCTGGGGCGACGTCGGCCTGCCAGACTTGGTGATTCCCGGACCACGGTCCCCAGATGCGCAGTCCACCGGTGATGCGAAGGTTAGCGCGGTCGCGAAACCATGTGGTTGTTTTCCAGTTTTGATTGAGGGGCGTCTTGGCGAACCGGCCTCTATCGCCGAGGACGGCACCCACGGCCGAATCAAACACTCCGACGAGCAGCAGGGGTTTGGCGGTGCGATTGGTCAGCCCGATGGTGATGGTGGTGGGATCGAACCGGTAGCGAATGGCCGCCTTTTCGCATTCGCCGATTATCACGTCCGCCGCCTTGTGGGTCACGCTCGTGCATGTCACCAGGCCATCCTGAAACAGATAGAACCCCCGGGGGATACCCCGAGGCGTTGATTGGAGAAATTCGGCGCCGGCCGTCCTCAGGCTTGAAAGGCAGCCGTCGTTGCCGATCGTGGCGTCATACGCCGTGGCCCTGACGCGCAAGCAGGTTCCGTCCGAGGTGATCGCAACGCCTTCGCTCGAATCAGCGGCCGTCTCGAGCGCGATCACCGCCAACGGCACACATGCGATGGTCAGGTATCGGGAGCGTCTCATGGCGGGGAATCCTCTCAAAGGCTGGAGGGGGTCTGCGGGCACAAATCACTTAAGGATCGCGCCCACCGGACGCGATGGCAAGTCGGGGGACGGAATCTGTCGGAACTCTTTGAGAATGTCCCCTTTTGGACTCGATAGAAATGTCCCCTTTTTGGCGAGGCGGCAGCAGCCACCCTGCCCACAAAATGGAGACGTTAAGGATGAGTCGGAAGGAGAGGGAACGGTTGAGCGTGATGG
>JAKQKQ010000332.1 GCA_029560585.1 Verrucomicrobiota bacterium
CGAGCTACATCACAGGCCAGGTCCTGCGCGTGGATGGAGGTCTCACCATGTGATCGACCCACTGCGCCGGGTCACGCGGGCCTAACAGAGGTGTTCTCATTTGAGGAGACGAGTTGTAGTCACCGGGATGGGCGCGGTCACCCCCTTAGGATGCGGATGGAGGGAGTTCTGGGAAGCCGCGCGCGCCGGGCGATCCGGGATAGGCTTAATCACGCGGTTCAGCCTTTCGCCATCTTGTCCGGCGAAGCTTGCCGCGGAGGTCAGGGAATTCGACCCCGATCCGTATATCGATCGGAAGGACAGAAAGCGCATGGACCGGTTCACTCAGTATGCTGTGGTCGCCGCCGCTCAGGCCATGGAAGACGCCGGGCTGGCGACAGGCGGCGCGTACGCCGGTCTCTACCCGCCCGAACGATTGGGAGTGGCTTTCAGCTCCGGCGTGGGCGGTGTCGCAACCTTCGAGGAGCAGCACTCCCGACTGTGCGAACGCGGACCCGAATGGGTCAGCCCGTTCTTCGTGCCCATGATGATCGGGAATATGGCTGCCGGGAATATCGCCATAATGCTCAGCGCAAAAGGCCCCAGCACGTGCCCGGTTACGGCGTGCGCCGCGTCGGCTCACAGCATAGCTGACGCCTTCCGGCTCATAGCCGAAGGGCGGGCCGACGCCATGATAGCCGGCGGCGCAGAGGCGGCCATCACTCCGCTCACCATTGCCGGATTCGCCAACATGCAGGCATTATCGAAGAGCGATGATCCGGATTCCGCGCCGCGCCCCTTCGACCTAGGGCGTGACGGATTCGTGATGGGCGAAGGCGCCGGCGCTCTGGTGCTCGAGAGCCTCGACTCGGCGCTCGCCCGAGGCGCTCGCGTGTACGCGGAGATCGCGGGGTGCGGTCTCTCCACAGACGCCTACCATATCACTAGCCCAGCGCCGGGCGGCGAGGGAGCGGCCCGGGCCATGATAGAGGCCATGCGCGACGCTTCGGTGTCGCCGCAGGACATCGACTATGTGAATGCCCACGGCACCGGCACGCCCTATAACGATTCCACGGAGACGCAGGCCATCAAGACCGCCCTGGGCGAACACGCCCATCGCGTGGCAATAAGCTCCACCAAGTCGATGATCGGCCACCTGCTCGGCGCGGCCGGCGCCGTGGAGGCCATCGCCTGCATCGGGGCCATCGTCGACCAATTCGTCCATCCGACCATACACTACTCGCAGCCTGACCCCGAGTGTGACCTGGACTATGTTCCGAACCA
>JAKQKQ010000005.1 GCA_029560585.1 Verrucomicrobiota bacterium
GGGCATCTCTTTGAGATGCCGTGCATTGTCGCGCGCCGCACACCATTGGACGTCCCCTCTACCATCAGATGGGCATTGATTGTTGGATGTTCCGTGTTGGGCGTTTGAGTTTTGAGACAGCCTCAGGCCGCGGGCCCTCCCGGCAAACGTGTCAGAACTAAGCGAAGCACTGCGCTCGTTCCCGTGCCCGCGGGGTCGCTTTGCCGGTCGGCCTTCGACTCCGCTCAGGCCGAACTGGGGGAACGGCTTCGGCCACTGCCGCCCGCGACATAGGAGGGGCGCGATGCGTGGTGCGGGCAATCGCGCCCGCAGTCACACGACGTTGTCGTGTCGCGGGTTGGCGGACAGGATTGTCCGCACCACGGTCTTGGGCACGGCATGAGGTTTCAGGTCAGAATTCACGTGCCATAGGCGGGGCACCATCGGGGTGAAGAATGGGACGTAGGAGCGCGCTAGCCTGCATGTTTCACGCTTCCGCGTGAAACATGCAGGCTCAAAGGAAAACCGCGCTCCGAAAAACGCGATTTTGGAGGGTCTGGTGCCACCGATCCGCGAAGCACACTCCGCAAACGCGAAAAATCCCAGTCTTTGCCAGACCTTTCCCAATAAATGGCCCCCATGGCGCGGTTTTCCCAGAGCCCGGAATATCACAGCCCGCAAGGCTGTGAAATATCCGGGCTAGCGCGCGATTCGCGCATGGGATCGCCAGCAAGCCGGCTCCTACAATCCGCGGCCTAGATTTATTTTCGAGTCAGCTAGCGCCGCTCACGTCGAGCCAGTCCACGCCGACCTTGCCCAGGGCGTACCCGGTCTCGCGCAGGTAATTCCCGTAGCTCATCATCCAGTGGAATCCCTTCATCTCTTCGAGCAGGCGCCGCCAATCGCCCTTGATCTCGACGTCGATCTGCGAGCGACAGATGTCGAGGAATGGGTTGCCGACGATCTTGCCCTCGAAGCCGACCCATTTGGCGCTGGCAAAATCCGGCACGATGTTTGTCACCGTCTGGCCGAGCCGCATCTCGACCTTCGGTGCGGCCCCGTAGTCAGACTCAAAATGGGTCAGGAGCCTGGCCCGCTCGCGGCTTTGTCCATCCATGCGCCGGGGTGCGGTGCAGTGCGCGAGCGTGACCACGCCGTGGTGCGGATAGGTCGGGTCGTTTAGGAACACGGGTTTGCCCGAGATGCCTTTCAGCAGGATGCCCGATGGGATCACAACGAAATCCGATTCGCAGAAGGCCATGTATCCCTCGTCGTTGAGCAGGCTCAGCGGGAGGCAGGCGGTGGTCTGCGAGATCCCCATGATCGTGCCCATGCAATGCAGCACCGTGATGGCGTCGGTCCCCGCCTCCTCCATGATCTGGCGGAACACGTCGGCCAGGACGAACGCGCGATCGATGTACTCGCGTTTGGTGTCCACGTGGGTGATGCCCCGCTTGAGATAGCGGCCCGCTTCCTCGCGGCATCTCGCCACGAGGGTTGTGTCCGCGAAAGCCTTCTGCATGCGCTCCGTCAATTGCGGGTAGGGGACATCGACGTACTGGAGTTTCCAGAGTTCCTGCGCGCGCTGTGGCGCCGTCTTGCCGCCCGTGCCCCAGCCGCCGGCCCCCCCGATGGTCACGATTTTTTTGCCGAGCGTGTTCTTGAGCCCGTGCAGCGCCCGCAGCCGCCAGACGATGTCATCGAGTTCGTCGACCACGACGTCGTCCACGCCCATCCCGGGCTGCCCGTACTCGTCCACCATCTTGCGCAGGTACCGCGGATGAACGATCTCGTACCAGACATAGGCGGGACCCGTGCGATGGCGGCAGAAAATGATGTTCCACTTCTCGGGGGGGGTGGCCGCCCTCAGGACTGGTTCCCCGCAACCCGCCGCGTACACGATCATCCCGTCGTGCGGCTCCGCGGCGATCGCCGCCGCCTGCGCCGCATCCGTGACCGCCTTCACCGGCAGTAGCTCGAGCGCAAAATCCGCCCTCTGCCGCACGGTTTTCAACTCGGCCTCGATCCGGGCTTTCTCGGCGCCCGCATCGGCCTCCGTCTGCAGCCCGCCCCACTGCCGCCAACTCGTGCCTTCCTTGCGCTTGGGCACCGAATACAGCAGCACCGGCTGCATGCGCAGCGGCCGATCCTCGCGTTTCGGCATCGCGGTGCCCGCCGCCGCGGGTGGCCGCGGCGCCATCGCCGTCAGCACCGCACCGCCCAGCGCCGCTATCCCGGCCTCCGCCAGAAAATCGCGCCGCAAAAGCCCCGCCCCATGCCCGCCGCCACAGCAACCACAGCCCGAATGATGACCAGGAGAATTGCTAATTTTTCCCATGGCCAGATGTTGAGTCCCGCTAATCGGTGCGTCAATAGATCATGCAATCCGCTGCCTCGCGGGCCGGATTGGACCAGGAACTGCGTATCCGGTGGGATGCGGACGCCGGGGCTAGCCTGTTTCAAAACGCCAGACGATCACCTCCACGCTGGCGTCTCAGTATCAGTTGGGAGGGACGCCGGCCCCGGCGTCCGCGATTCACCAGCCGCGCAAAGCCCGGGCCAACCCGGCCCGCGAGGCGAGATCGTCTCAAAACTTCGTCGGGATGCGGCGGATGGCGTCTCGCAGAGACGCCCTACAAATTTGTAGGCCGCCTGTGTCAGGCGGCGCATTCTCAAGGGTTTTGAGACAGCCTCAGGCCTCGGGCCCGCGTCCCTGCCCAGATTAGACCGAGGTGCCTTGCGTGTTTGGATTATCGGGAACACGGCGCTAGTCGCCCTCCGCGTGGCCGGAAATCCACTCGCACCAATCGCGACTGAGTACCACTGGCACGCCGAGTTCATGGCAGCAGCGGATGGTGTGGCCGGTGCCGCCAACCTCTGGGCTTTCCGGGTTCTCGCGAAAGATGCCGATCGTCGCGGGCGCGAGGTCAGTGGCGGGGTCGCCGACCACCTTGAGTGTGTCCCGCATGATGAGGCGGATGATGGCCGCGGGCTTTGGCGGAAGTCGGCTCCTGGACAGGCTGTATTTGCGGGCCAACGGCATGTGGTGGGGCGTGGCGCGCCCGGTGATCTCCGCCAGTTTCCGGAGCGCGTTGTCCGGAACGTCGCTGATTGCTGTCGAGAACGCCCCCGGCGGCATGGACGATCCGCGGTGTTCTGGGTAGGGCAGCACGATCTCCAGCTTTCCGGCGCTGACCGAAGCCACGCCATCGGCAAATGCCTGGTCGGAACCGGGCGCGTTGCCGCTCCTGAATAACGCGTGTGGCACGCGCAGCGCCAGCATTCGCCCCAATTCAACTAATTTGGGTGTCTCCGCGGCAGGCAATGCCCTCGTGCCCTCTAGCAGGATCACGGGCTGGCGGCTTTTTGCGGTGTGCGCCAAGAATTCCTCGAATCTCATCATCCTAACCTGACGCCGGGGGTCAGACAAATGCGGTCTTACCCCTAGCCCGGATATTTCACAGCCTTGCGGGCTGTGAAATATCCGGGCTAGGGGAAAACCGCGCCATGAAAGCCATTTGTTGGGAAAGGCCAGGCACAGACTTGGATTCTGCACGGTTGCAGAGTGTGTTTCGCGGACCGGTGGCCCCAGACCCTTCAAAGTCGCGTTCTTCGGAGCGCGGTTTTCCTTTGAGCCTGCATGTTTCACGCGGAAGCGTGAAATATGCAGGCTAGGCTGAGGCAGTCCTCGGGCCTCAGCCCCTTTTCATCAGGGCCTCCACGTCTGCCTTGCCATTCGAGCCGATGGGCCCGAGGTCGAACTTCTCGACCAGGAGCTTGAGGACATTCGGGCTGACGAAGGCCGGGAGGGCGGGGCCGAGGCGGATGCCCTTGACGCCGAGCGAGAGCAGGGTCAGCAGGACGGCCACGGCCTTCTGCTCGAACCAGGAGATAACCAGCGTCAGCGGGAGATCGTTGACGCCGCACTTGAACGCATTGGCCAGGGCGAGCGCGACCTGGATCGCGCCATAGGCGTCGTTGCACTGCCCCATGTCCAGCAAGCGCGGCACCCGGGATCCGTTCAGCGCGATGGTGCCGTAGTCGTAATTGCGGATGCGGAATTTGCCACACCCGAGCGTCAGGATGATCGTGTCCTTCGGGGTGTTGGCGGCGAAGTCGGCGAAGTAGTTGCGGCCGGGTTCGGCACCGTCGCAGCCGCCGATCACAAAGAATCGGCGGATCTTGCCGGCCTTGACGGCCTCGACGATCTCGCCGGCGAGCCCCAGCACCGCCGTGTGGTGGAAGCCGATGGTAGATTTCTTCATCGGGGTCACCTTCAGCGGGCCGATCTCCTTCGCGCGGCGAATGACCGACGAGAAATCGTTGGTCTTGAGGCGCGTCGCGCCCGGCACCGCGGTGACCCGCGTGGTGTAGAACCGATCCAGGTAGGTGTTCTCGGCCCGCGGGATCAGGACGCAGTTGGTGGTGGCGAGGATAGGTCCGCCGAACCGCTGGAACTCGTCGCGCTGCTTCTGCCACGCGTCGCCGTAGTGCCCTTTGAGGTGCGGGTGCTTGCGCAATTCGGGATACTGGTGCGCGGGCAGCATCTCGCCATGCGTGTACACATTGACTCCCTGGCCGGCGCTCTGCTCGAGGAGGTCTTTCAGGTCCACCATGTCGTGACCGGTCACGAGGATCCCGGGCCCCTCCTGGATGCCCTCGGTCACCTCGACGGGCCCCGGTTTGCCCATGACCTCGACGTGGCCGTCGTTGAGCATCTGCATGACGCGCAGGTTCATCCTCCCACACTCCATGACCAGATCCAGCAGGCTCTCCATGTCAAAATTGACGTTGGTGACCGTCGCGAAGAGCGCCTCTTCTTCAAAGGCGTCCACCTGCTCGTCCACCTTGCCCAGCCGGCGGGCGTGGTGCTTGTAGGCCGCCATGCCCTTGAGTCCGTAGAGCAATATCTTTTGAAGGGATTCCATGTCCGGGTCCTTGCCGCACACGCCCACGTCGGTGCAGCAAGTGCCCCGGTAAGTCTGCTCGCACTGATCACAATACATCGCGCCCATCACTTCTCCTACTGTTCATTGTTGAGATTACGGCGAAACTCTAATCCTGTGCCCAAGGCGGCGCATTGATCCAGATCAATGTTCGGCGCGAAATCCCAAATTGCGGATGCGCCCCGTTCTAGCGAGGCGGCCATGGCGAGTCTTGCGCCCTCGGAAAATTCGGGCAACCTAATCAATGTCAACCTGGAGGATCCATGAACAGCTTCTCGCGACGCAACTTTCTCACTACCCTCGCGGGTGCCGCCGGCGCAGCTCCCTGGCTCCTGAATGCTGCGTCCCAGGACGATATCCCGCCGCCGCCGCAGGTCACCCTTGGCAAGACCGGCATCACCTGCTCCCGGCTCGCCCAGGGCACGGGCATGAAGGGTGGCAATCGGCAGTCCAACCACACCCGGATGGGCTTCGAGGCCCTCGTCAACCTCTTCCGCCACGGCTACGAGCGCGGCGTCACCTTCTTTGACCTCGCCGACATGTACGGGAGTCATCCCTATTTTCGAGAGGCGCTCCGCCATATCCCGCGCGACAAGATCGCCATCCTCACCAAGCTCTGGTGGCGCTTCGACGGAAAACCCGACGAGACTCCCGACGATTATAAACGCCGCTCCTGCCAGATGGCCCTGGAGCGTTTCCTCACGGAGATCGCAACCGACCGGCTCGACTTCGTCCTGCTCCACTGTGTCACGGTCGAGAACTGGGACCAGGAATTGGCGCCCTACATGGAGACCCTGGCCAAGGCCAAGGAGAAGGGCACGGTCCGGGCTCTCGGCGTCTCTTGCCACAGCCTCATCGCCCTCAAGAAGGCCGCCGAGCACCCCTGGGTCGATGCCGTCCTCGCGCGCATCAATCCCAAGGGCGCCAAGATGGACGGCACCGTCGAAGAGGTGGTCCCGGTCCTCCGCCGGATCAAGGAAAACGGCAAGACGCTCCTTGGCATGAAGATCTATGGCGAGGGTACCCTGGCCCACATGAAGGACGAGTGCATGAAATATGCGCAGGGCCTCGGCCTCATCGATGCGATGACGGTCGGCGCGGAATCCCCGGCGGAGATCGACGAGTCCCTGCGCCTCATGGCCAAGTATCCCGCGGCACCCATTATTTGAGCCGGGGTCTCCCGCACGTCGCGCCTGGGACTCAGCCGTGCGCTTTAGGCTGCGGGTCCTTTGGACGCGGGCATCTTGGGTTTGATGAACAGCACCTCGGCTCGTTCGATCCATCCCGATCTCAGATCGACCCTGAACCAGCCTTCGCCGTTTTTCTCGTGGAAGCGGGTGGGGGAGCGTTTCCCGAACTCCTTGAGATCGTATTGCGCCCACGTTCTCCCCAGATCCGTGGACACGATAAAACCGGTGCCCAGGGGCGACGCGGGCGCGCAGTGGGATGCGAGGATCACGCCATCCTGGATGATCATGTTTCCGGATTCCACCTGTGGATTGAAAAGCAGGGTGTGCTTCTCGGTGTGGGTGATGTCGGCGGGGTGGCATCGGAAGATGCCCCGGTCGTGGGGCGGGGGCCCGTTCGCGTCACTGATCCAGTAGACCATGCCATCGACGAAGGTGATGCCGCCACACTTGTACCTCGAATTCGAATTGTCCGAGACCAGGACCCGCCAGGACCACTTATCCCCTTTGGCGTCATAGGTGCCCCGCAGCCAGTGGCACTCGTGCCCGAATCCGCGATCGATGTCGCCGGTGCAGGCATAAAAGGCGTCCTCATCGGGGTTGTACGCCACCGTGTGAACATGGCGGCAGAGGACGGGATTGGCGGGGTTGCCCAGCAGGGCGCCGGTCGCGCCGCCGCCGGGCGAGCCATTGTCTCTGAAGCGAGGATTCTGTCCGAAAGAATACGCGATCTTCACGGTCCTGCCGCCGTCGGTCGAGTAGTAGATGTTGACGGGGGTCGCCCCGCCCAGGACGTTGCAGTAGTTTCCCCACACCATCATCTCGGCGCCGTGGACATCCCACGAGATGACGCCGGGGAGCGTGTGGAAATACCAGCCGGGGTTATCCGCGTTCTGCGGCTCGTGGGGTGCGTAATCCGATCCGTCCTCGGCCTTCACCGTGATCTGCCGATAGGTCTTGAGGCGGTCTGTGCTGAGATACAGCTTCGGGCCCGTCGCAAAGAGGATGTTCCCGTTGTTCAGGATGTGGCTGAACGTGATCCGTTGCGTCTCGGGGAAAGCGATGCTGTGCGGCCAGGTGTGGCCGTTGTCCTCGGAGAGGAACAGCGTCCCGTCCGCGTAGGCGAATGCCCTGTCCCCGCGCTGCGAGTCGATGTATCGACCCGCCGACTGCGGGCGATACCAGAAGTGATCCGTCGATGGGCAATCGGGAGGCGCAACGGTGGGGTCGGCGCCCAGGCCGATCGCGGGGGGAATCAGCACCACGCCGGCCGATGCGACCGTGGCACCCAAGAATCGGCGACGAGTGATTCGCTGTTGCGGCGCCATAGAGCCAGTCCTCCGATCATCGCCCCGGTTCCGGTGTCCACGAACATGGCCGCCGCGAGCCGGTCAACTCCATATGCGTGTGGTTACACCGTGGCCTGCAGGAACACAAGTGTGGGATCTCGCGCGCGTCGCGGCCTTGCGGAATGTTGCCTGTCCGGGGTACGTTGTGCGGCGTAACATGATCGGAATCCTCTTCATCCGGGACCTCGCGGTCGTGCTGGTCGTCGCCGGCACGGTCGCCTGGCTCTGCCAGCGGCTGGGGCTTTCCGCAGTGGTGGGCTACCTGTTGGCCGGAATGATCATCGGGCCGCACACCCCGCCATTTGCGCTCGTCACGGACCTGGAGCGGGTGCAGACGCTGGCGCACGTCGGCCTCGTGTTCCTGATCTTCTCCATCGGCTTGAACCTGAGCATTGGCCGACTGAGACGGCTCGGGCTGCCGGTCCTCGTTGCGACGTCCATCGGGGCAATCGTGGTTCTCAACGGTGGCCGCCTCTTTGGATGGGCGATCGGCTGGGGCGACACGGGCGGCCTTTTCTTGGCCGCGATGCTGATGGTGTCGAGCTCGGCGATCATCGGAAAGATCTTGGCAGAATTGAACCTGACCCACGAAAGGCCAGGCCAGCTGGCGCTGGGTGTGACCGTTCTGGAGGATGCGGTCGCCATCGCCATGCTCACCCTTCTCACATCGCTGGTGAGATTCGGTGGGGACGCGCCGCCGCCGCTGGCGTCGACGCTCGGCGCGCTGGCCGCGTTCATCGCATTCATCGCGCTGCTGTCGCTCCTGATCGTGCCCCGCGTGCTGGCGCGGGTCAGCCACGGCGATTTGACCGAGGTCCGCACGCTCCTGGTCGGTGGTCTGCTGCTCTCGCTGGCTTGGCTGGCCGCGCGGGTCGGCTACTCGCTGGCCCTCGGCGCATTCGTTTTCGGCGCGATCGTGGGGAGCACCCGTTACCGGGCGGACATCCATCGGGCGTTCGAGGGACTTGGCCAAACGTTTGGGGCTGTGTTTTTCGTGGCGATCGGGATGCTGGTGGATTTCCGTCTCCTGCTGGAGGCCTGGCCGATGGTGCTGGGCGTGGCGGCGCTCTCGCTCGTGCTGCGGCCGGTGGCGTGTGCCCTGGGTTTTCTCACCGTCGGCAGCACCAGCCGAGAGGCCATCCAAACCGGCCTGATCCTGACGCCGCTCGGGGAATTCAGTTTCATCATAGCGCAACTGGGCGTCGAGAGCGGCTCCCTGCCGCAGGCCGCGTATCCGGTCGCCGTGGGCGCATCGCTGCTCACGTCGTTGGCCGCCCCTATCCTGGCTCGCCGATCGGAATGGATCAGCCATCGGGTCACCCGCATTGAGCCGCCGCGGGTGAGCCAGTGGTTGGGGTTCTATCAGGGCTGGTTGGCGCGCCTGCGCGGTCGCCAGGCCCCGGGTTCTGTCTGGGCGCTGACGAGTGGGCGCCTGTTGTACGTCGCGCTCTATGTGCTGGTCGTCTCGGCCCTGCTGCTGTTCGCGCAGGCGATCCACGCTCGAGCCGTCGCGCAATTCCGGCAGGTGCCGGTGTTGTCGCATACCGCGGCCCTGCTGTTCTGGGGAGGTTTCGGCCTGCTGCTTCTGGGGCCGCTCATCGCCATCTGGCGCAATGTCTCCGCGCTGGCCATGATGCTCTCCGAGGCGGCCACGCCTGGGGCCGGTCGGGGGCCGGCCCGTCGGCTGCTGGAGGCGGTGTTGCGCGGCGGGGCGCTCGTCGCCCTTGGGGCATGGCTTCTGGCGCTCGTGCCCGCGATCCTTCCGGCCCCCGGCGCAACCCTGATCGTGATGCTTGCCCTCGCGGTGTTGGCCGGAGTTTTCTGGCGACGCCTTGTGCGCCTCCAGAGCATTCTGGAAATACAGATCAGGGACGAGTTTGCCCGGGCCAGTCATCCCACGTCCGCCTCCGCGTGGCCCCACGCGCTGCCGCAGCAATCCGCGGACTGGGATCTCGATATCGACGAGGTGACGCTCCCAGCGGATTCGGCGCACGCGGGGAGAACACTGGGCCAACTCGCCCCACGCGCGACGCTCGGGTGTTCTGTCGTGGGGATCGACCGGCATGGTTTTGGCATCGTGAACCCGGGTGCCGACACGGTCCTGTACCCCGGAGACAGACTCTTGCTGCTCGGTCCGGCCGACCAGCTCGCCAAGGCGGCGCGAGAACTGGTCGTGGCCCCGAGCGAGGCCGGGGCGCCCTCCGGTTTTGACGAACTCACGATGGAGCCACTGGTCGTGCCCCGCGGTTGCCCCCTGGCCGATCGGCCCTTGGTCGACCTGGATCTGATCCGATCGGTCGGGGTCCAGATCGGCGCCATCCGGCGCGGGCAAGAGCGCCGCATTTCGCCCGGCGGTCGTGATCGCTTTCAGGTCGGTGACGAGTTGCTCGCGCTCGGTACTCCCGCGCAGATCTCCCAGTTCGCGGCTCTCCTGCAGTCGGGGTCAACTCTCGATTCTTGACAGCGCTCGCCTGAGGCACCGGACTTTCATTGTATTGGCGCGGCCGATCAAATACGCTTTGACATGTTCAAGCGGACGGCGGCGGCACGCTTGGCGAGGGCACCGCGGAACTGGGATTCTAGCCGGACTGGGGGGCGACTCGTTTCCGCGATTTTGGCCGGGGCGGCGCTCGCGGGCATCGTGTCGGCGGGGGCGTCTGACGGGAAGACGCCGGCCGAGCGGGCGATCGTCAGTGAGGGCGACACGGCGCGCCTGATGCGGGTGTTTGACAGGGCCCGTCGTGGCGAGGCCTTGACGGTGGGGGTGATTGGCGGCTCGATCACGCAGGGGGCCGCGGCCACCAAGCCGGAGAACCGGTATGGGAATCTCGTCGCCGCTTGGTGGAGGCAGACGTTTCCGAACGCGAAGATCGACTTTGTCAACGCGGGGATCGGCGCGACGGGCTCCAGCTATGGTGCGCTGAGGGCCAAGCGGGACCTGCTATCGCACCGGCCAGATTTCGTGGTGGTGGAGTATGCCGTCAACGACGGCAACACGCAGGCATCGGCAGAGACACTCGAGGGACTCGTGCGCCAGATCCTGAAGCGGCCCAATCGGCCGGCCTTGCTGCTCCTCTTCATGATGAACAGGACCGGCGGCAGCGCCCAGCAGTGGTTCGTCAAGGTGGGCGAGCACTACCACCTCCCGATGGTCAGTTACCGCGACGCCCTCTGGCCTGAGATCGAGGCGGGGCGGATGAAATGGGACGACATCAGCCCCGATCAGGTTCACCCCAATGATCGGGGCCACGCCGCGGCTGCGGGATGGGTGATCGCCTCGCTCCAGCGCGCCCTCGACAAGTTTCCCGCAGCCGGAGCGCCCCCCGAGCCCGGGGAAATCCCCGCGCCAATTTTTACCGACGTGTATGAATTCACGGCCCTGCAGGAGGCCGAGGCGCTGCAGCCCGTTGCCAACCAGGGTTGGGTGCGCGATCCCAAGACCAAGAGTTGGACCAGCGATAGGCCTGGCAGCATGATCGAGTTCGAGATCGCTGGGCGGATCATTTTCGGCATGCACTACGTCATCAAGGGGCCCATGGGCCGCGCGCAAGTGACGGCCGACGGCGGTGCCCGCAAGACCCTCGAGGGATGGTTCAACCAGACGTGGGGTGGATACAGGCAGACAAATCCCCTCGCGGCCGATCTTTCGACGGGCACTCATCGCTTGCGGTTCGAGCTTCTCCCCACCAAAGCCGAGGGAAGCACCGGACACGAGTTTCGGATCCTGGGCCTCGGGGCCGCCGGACTCGCGCCGGATCCGTGACGGGAACAGGCCGGGATGCACGCCGGGGCTCTGTGTGATTAAGGTCAGTCCCCCGATCGTCCTTTTCCTCACCTTGCCGCCGTCCTCACCGTCGCGCCAATCGCGCTGATCCTCGTGCAGACCGTCGCGTCCGGCCCGTACCGCAACCAGTTCGCGCTGGATGCCACCGGACTTGATTGGCTCGAGGCGGTGGACATGGATGCGGTGGCAGAGTGAAGCGACGGCACCGCTTTGGCACCGGGCGGGAGGCCGGCTCCGCCGGTCGCGGAAAGCGGCGGCGTCGCCGCCGCAGCAAAACGCGAGGGGCAGGATTCTCTGGAGCGGCGCGCGAACGCGCCGCATTGGCCGTTGGTCCGGCACAGGCAAAGCGGTGCCGCCCTGCGGCGGCATCGCACCATGGGGCGCCTCTGCGGGATTGCCATGGTGCCCGCGTCGTCCATTCTCGAACCTATGCGCAGGCGGAAATTTCTGGAGAGGATTGTCGGGGCTTCGGGTGTGGCGGGTCTCGTGGGCTGGGCGAGTCGGGCGCGAGCCGCGTCCCAGGCCAATGACCGGATCAATTTCCTTGCCATAGGCGTGCGGAATCGGGGCGGTGCGATCTCGGTTGGGAGTCGTGCGCTCGGAAGAGTGGTCGCCTGCTGCGATGTGGACAGCGCGTGCGTGGAGCGATTCTTCGGCCACCTCGACAAGGTTCAGCCCGAGCGGCCAAGGGTCTATCGGGATTATCGCGAGGCGATCGCGCGCGATGACATCGATGCGGTCACGATCGGGACGCCCGACCACTGGCACGCCAAGATGATCGTGGATGTGGTCCGGGCGGGCAAGGATGTGTACGTCGAGAAACCGATGACCCTGACCGTGGCCGAGGGCGAGGCGGTGTGCCGCGCCGTCAGGGAGAGCGGCCGTGTCGTGCAGGTGGGCACGCAGCAGCGCAGCGAGTACGATGGGATTTTTTTGAAGGCCGTGGCCCTGGCGCGGCTTGGGAAGTTCGGCCCGAAGGTCACCGCGACGGTGAAGCTCCCGCCCCGCTATGGGAAGGCGGGGCCACCGTTTCCGTTCGTGGCCGTGCCGGAGGGGCTGGATTGGGAGCGGTGGCTCGGGCCTTCGCCGAAATCAGGGTATTGTCCGCAGCGATGCCACGGGACCTGGCGGATGTGGCTCGAGACGGGTTGTGGGCCGCTGACCGATTGGGGCGTTCACCATGTGGACATCGCGGTGTGGGCCATCGACCCTCCCGCCGAGGGCGTCGTCGAGGTGGCGGGCGCCGGCACATTCCCGCACGGGCGAGAGGCGTCGCTCGATGCCCTGCTGGGACGTCGGCCGTTCGAGTCATTGCCCAATGCGTTCAGCACGGTGACGGATTACGAGGCGGTGCTGCGCTTCCCGGGCGGGCACGAATTGCGGATCGATGGCCGCGAGCGCCCGGGCCAGGCGGGGAAACCGGCCAATGGGCTCGAGTTGTCTGGCGAGAGCGGGTCGGTGTGGGTCAGCCGCGAGGGCAAGGAGCACGGGATCCAGGGATCGGCCCTTGATAGGGCGGAGGCCGATGCCAGAGGGAAGGAGGCAGTTCGCGAGGCGATGATGCGGTTGTACAAAGGCAAGGTGCCGCGCTGGGCCCAGGCGGAAAAGGTGCTCGGCGACATCGTGCCCACCGCGCACATGGATAACTTCGTCGCCTGCATGCGCGATCGCGGGGAGCCGGTTTCCGATGTCTGGTCCCACCATCGAAGCAACACGCTTTGTCTGCTGGCGCATATCGCGATGCTTGTGGGGCGACCCGTCCGCTGGGATTTGGGCAAGGGCGCCATCGTGGATGACGTCGAGGCCGCGGCGCTGCTCCGACGGGAGCCAAGGGCGGGATATGGACTGGGCGCGTGAGCCATGTCTGTCCCAACCCCGGAATGCTGATCCTAGCTTGAGTCGTTCGACCACGGACGCACACCGATGAAACACGCCCTTGCCCTCGTTCTTGGCCTTGTCGCGTTGCCACTGCGCGCGGCGGACGCCGGCCCGACCAGGCCGAACATCATCATCATCCTCGCCGATGACTTGGGCTACGGCGAACCTGCCTGCTATGGTGGTGACATCCCGACGCCGCACATCGATTCGCTCGCGCGGAATGGCGTCCGGTTCACTGACGCTTATGTGACGGCGCCATTTTGCGCCGCGTCGCGGTCGTCGCTGCTCACCGGGCGCTATGGCACGCGCTTCGGATTCGAGTTCAACCCACTCGGGCCCAAGAACGCCGAGCCCGGCATCGGGCTGCCACTGACCGAGCGCACATTGGCCGACGCGCTTCGCGAGGCCGGCTACGCCACCGCGCTCGTCGGCAAATGGCACCTCGGAGGAACGGCGCCTTTCCATCCCCAGCGGCGAGGCTTCGACGAATTCTTCGGCTTCCTCCACGAGGGCCATTATTATGTCCCGCTCCCGTGGGCCGAGCACGTCACCTGGCTTCGCCGCAAGACGCTCCCGGATGGCACCCAGGGCCGCTGGACGTCGCCCGATGGCCGGGTCGTGTGGTCCACGCACCTCGGCCGCAATGAGGATGACTACGACGCCGACAACCCGTTGCTCCGCAGCGGCCAGCCGATCGATGAGCGCGCGAATCTCACCGAGGCATTCACGCGCGAGGCAAAGGGCTTCATCGAGCGCCACCGGGCCCAGCCATTTTTTCTCTATCTCGCCTACAATGCGGTTCACAGCCCCATGCAGGCTCCGGACCGATATCTCCAGCGCTTTGCCGGGATCGCCGACATCCACCGGCGCATCTTTGCGGCGATGCTGACGCTGCTCGACGACGGCATAGGCCGCGTGATTGAAAAGCTGCGCGCGTGCGAGATCGAGGAGCGCACGCTGATCGTATTTTTGAGCGACAACGGCGGGCCGACGAGCGAACTGACATCGAGCAACCTGCCTCTCCGCGGCGGGAAGGGGCAGTTCTACGAGGGCGGCGTCCGCGTGCCCTTGATCCTCCAGTGGAAGGGCCGATTGCCGGCCGGCCGCGTCGAGAGCCGCGCCGCCGGATCGCTGGACCTGTTTCCCACAGCGCTCGCCGCCGCCGGTGGCAGGACCGATGCGAAACTCGACGGAGTCGATCTCATGCCCCGCCTCACAGCACCTGACGGCACGCCGATCCGCGAAACACACTTCTGGCGCGTCGGGGGTCAGGCCGCGATGCGGCACGGAAACTGGAAGATCGTCCGCCAGAGGGGAGGTGCCTGGGAACTCTACGACCTCGCCGGTGACATTGCCGAGACCCGCGATCTCGCCTCGCAGCAAACCGACAGGCTCCGCGAGCTCAAGGTCCGATGGGAACAGTGGAATGCCGAACAGGTCGCCCCCGCCTGGGAGCCCACCGGCCGGAAGGTCAAGTAGGGATAAGGCGGGCCGTCGGAGCGGATGAAATTTTTCATGCGCCCGGGCATTTCGGATGATAGCATGGTCTCCGGAATTCATCCGCAAGGAGGGCAACATGCGATATATCGCAATCACGATCCTCACTTCCATCGCGTCATTATCGTTTTCGGCGGACGATGCGCGCCAGCAACTGGTGGGCACCTGGGTCGGGCACGTCGATGGCGGTGCCAAGGGACATAAGCTGACCATCACCGATACCAAGATCACCGGCGTCCAGAATGAGACCCGCGATCTTGGCGAGGGCACGTTCGTCATCGACAAGAGCCAGACGCCATGGCATTTGGACGCCACGGCCTTGAAGGGGCGCGACAAGGGGTCCGTCTACACGGGCATCTATGAGATTAAGGACGACACGTTGCGCTGGTGCGTCGCCACGCCCGGGAAGGACCGGCCGACCAAGTTCGACACGAAGGGATCCCAGTTTCTTCTCGTGCTGAAGAAACAGCCGTGATCGGCGCAGAACATTGTTCCGGCTGCGGTGAAAAGAGTTATCCGGACCACGCGGCCATACCGTGTGGCATTCTGAGCGCCCGTGCTATATTCCTGCCAAGAGATTGAATCGTTGCAGATCCAGGCGCGTCTGATTGACCGCTGGAGATGAAAGGAGATCACGATGAAGGCATTGGGATGGATTAAGGCCGGGGCAATAGGTGTCGCCGGGTTGCTCGGATCGTCCGCCGGTGTGTGGGCCGATAGTTTTTCCATCGGCGTTGGTTTTGGCGGCGGCCACTACTACGGGCACCGCCATGGTCACTGTTACTATGGTCCCCGGTACTATCACGCTTCGCCCTATTTCTATGGGACGCCTGGGGTCGTGGTGGTGGAACGGCCGACCCGCGTGGTGACCGTTGATCGCGGCGACTCGCAATGGGAGATGGTGCGCGACGTGCAGCTGGAGCTGCGGCGCAGGGGCTTCTACGGCGGACAGGTCGACGGGATCTTTGGCCCGCGGACCCGGGACGCCCTGGCCGCCTATCAGAGCCGTCGAGGGTTGCTGGTGACCGGAGCCATCGATCGCGAAACACTGCGGGCACTCGGTCTCGATTAGTGCGTTGTCTCGTTTGGTTCTGACGGGTTGTCATTCCCCGCCTGTCGTCGGCATCATCGCCCCATGATCGATCCGGGGATTTGCCCGTTGTGCGGTGGGCCGAACCAGTGCGTGCACGTCGGGCCGGTTCCCCGCAAGGGACCGTGCTGGTGCGCCGCGGTCGTCTTCCCGCAGGAGTTGTTGGACATCGTCCCAGACGAAGCAAAACACCGGGCCTGCATCTGCAGGCGATGTGTGGAGAAATTCTATCGCGAGCGGAATATGCCGGTGCGGTATCACACCGACCTGTACGTGAGGGGGTCAACTCTTGAAACTTGAAAATCGCTACCCGAACGCATCGAGCTTTACGGCGACTTTCTGATCCGTCCGCGCTGGCGCCTTGGCGCATCCGTTCCGCGCCCAATCTCCCGCCACCGGGCGAACCCGGATGGCGTCCGCGTTTCAAGCATCGGTTGAAAAGAAGGGGGTCAGCTCGTAGGATAACGCCATGAAATTGGTTTTGAGGCCCGCGGTTCTCGCCTGTTTGGTCTTCGCTTTTGCTTCGGCCTGCGCCGCTTCCAGACCGGACGTCGTGGTCATGCTCGCGGACGACGCGGGATGGGGGGACTACAGCGCCAGCGGCAACCGCATGGTGCGAACGCCGCAGATCGACTCGCTCGCCCGGGACGGCGTGTCGTTCGACCGCTTCTTCGTCTGCCCGCTCTGCGCGCCGACGCGCGCCGAGTTCCTCACGGGTCGCTGCTACCTGCGCACGGGCGTGCTTGGCGTCTCCACCGGACATGAGCGGTTGAACGCCGACGAGCACACGATCGCGGACGCGTTTCGTGCCGCGGGTTATGCGACCGGCGCCTTTGGAAAGTGGCACAACGGCAGCCAATGGCCCTACCACCCCTGCGCGCGCGGCTTCGATGAGTATTACGGGTACACGGCCGGACACTGGGGCGAATACTTCGACCCGCCGCTGGAGCGCAACGGCAAGATGGAGCGCGCCAAGGGCTACATCGTCGATGTCTGCACGGACGAGGCGATAAATTTTATCGAGCGCAACCGCGACAGGCCCTTCTTCTGCTATGTGCCCTTCACAACGCCGCACTCCCCGTGGGCCGTGCCGCAGGAGTACTGGCAGCGCTTCAAGGACAAGCCGCTCGAGCAGCACGCCACACAGCCCGAGCGCGAGATTCTGGACCAGACGCGCTGCGCGCTGGCGATGCTCGAGAATCAGGACTGGAACGTCGGACGGATCCTCAAAAAACTGGACGACCTTAAACTCGCGGACAATACGATCGTGCTCTACTTCTCCGACAACGGCCCGAACGGGGCGCGCTGGACCGGCGGAATGAAAGGCGTCAAGGGCGGCACCGACGAGGGCAGCGTCCGCTCTGTCTGCTTCCTGCGCTGGCCTGCGTCGCTGCCCAAGGGCAAGACCGTCTCCGAGATCGCCGGCGCCATCGACCTCCTGCCCACGCTCACCGCGCTGGCGGGCGTGGAACCCGTCGGAGACAAACCGCTCGATGGCCGAGACCTCATGCCGCTGCTGCTCGGCCGAAAGGCCGGGTGGCCGGAGCGCGCGCTTTACGCGGCATGGGGCGGCAAGGTGAGCGCCCGCACGCAGCAGTACCGGCTCGACGCGGCGGGCGCGCTCTTCGACATGTCGACCGATTCGGGACAAGCACACAATATTGCAGCCGACCGACCCGATGTCGCGGCGCGGTTGGCGCGGGCCGCGGCGGCGTGGCGCCAGGAGATGTACGGGCCCGATGAGGAAATCAAACTCGAGAAGGGCGGCCGAGTGGATCCCCGAAAGCTCGGCGTCGGTTATCCAGAGTTTCCGGTCACCATGCTGCCCGCTCGCGACGGCGAGCCGCGCGGCTGCGTTACGCGCAGCGGCAGGGCGCCGAATTGCTCGTACTTCGTTAACTGGGTCGATAAGACGGGCGAGATGGTCTGGGAGATCGACGTGCGGACGGGGGGCGAGTACGACGTGACCGTTGACTACACGTGCCCCCTGTCGGATGCGGGCTCGCTCGTCGAACTGAGCTTCAACGGCAGCCGCCTCACGGGCCGCGTGATGCCTGGCTGGGATCCGCCTCTCCTCACAAATCAGGACACGATTCCGCGCGGGCACGGCGAGTCCCAGATGAAGGACTTCCGCACCTTGGCGCTCGGCACCATCCGCCTAGAAAAGGGCGCAGGCCCGCTCGCCCTGCGCGCGCTCGAAATTCCCGGGGCTTCTGTCATGGATGTCCGCCGAGTGGCGTTGACGTTGAAGAGGTAGAGGGGAAGGGAAGAGTTGACCCCCTATGCCCCCGGGTAGCGAAAGGGCCCTGTCATGCGCGGGCCGCGAGGCGAGCGTGTCTCAAAACCTCTGAGCCGAGCCGCCTGGCACAGGCGGCCTACAAATTCTGTAGGGCATCTCTGTGAGATGCCGTGCATTGTCGCGCGCCGCACACCATTGGACGTCCCCTCTACCATCAGATGGGCATTGATTGTTGGATGTTCCGTGTTGGGCGTTTGAGTTTTGAGACAGTCTCAGGCCGCGGGCCCTCTCGGCGGAATCGGGCCGCACACGCCATTAGGGGGTTTCGCCGGGCTGCTCAGTCCGACAGATTGACCTGAGACTTCGCCCGCGTCCGTCGGAACGCGGTGTAGAGCGCCGGCAAGACCAGGAGCGTCAGCAGCGTATTGGTGAAGATGCCGCCGATGACCACCGTGGCGAGCGGGCGCTGGACCTCGCCGCCGACGCCGACGTTGACCGCCATCGGGATGAAGCCCACGGCGGCCACGAGCGCAGTCATCAGCACCGGGCGCAACCGCGCGAGGCATCCTTCGCGGACCGCTTTTTCAAGGGGGTCACCGGCCTCGATTCGCTGTTTGATGAATGTCACCAGCACCAGACCGTTGAGGATGGCCACGCCGCTCAGGGCGATGAATCCGATGGCCGAGCTGACGGTGAAAGGCAGGCCGCGCAGCCACAGTGCGAATACGCCGCCGACCAGGCCAAGGGGGATGCCCGACGCCACGATGAACACGTCGCGAATGGTTTTCAGGCTGAAGAACAGGAGTATGAATATCAGCGCCAGCGCCATCGGGACCACGAACATCAGTTTCCTGTTGGCCCGCTCCATGTTCTCGAATTGCCCGCCCCACTCGATGGTGTAACCGTCGGGCCGCTTGATCTGTGACGCGATCTTGGCCTTTGCCTCGGCCACGAAGCTCGCGACGTCGCGCCCCCGGACGTTGCACTGGACGGTGATTCGTCGCTTGCCCCATTCTCGGTTGATGGTGGCCGGGCCCTCGATCTCGCTGATGTCCGCCACCTGACTGAGGGGCAACACGGGGCCGGCCGCGGTCGGGATCAGCGTCGCGGCCAGCGCGTCGGGGTCGGTGCGCAGCCGGTCGGGCAACCGGACCACGAGGGGGAATCGGCGCTGGCCCTCGCGCACGTCGCCGACGCGGCGCGAGCCGACGGCCTCCACGACGTTCAGCACGTTGCGGGTTGGCACGCCATAGCGAGCCATGGCCTCCGGGTTCACCCTCACCTGAAGAAAGCTCTGGCCGGTCAACTGCTCGACCGAGACCTCGCTGGCCCCCCGGACCTGCTCGAGCGCGGCCTGCACCTCGCCGCCCAGCCGGTGCAGTTCCTCGAGATCGTCGCCATAGACCTTGATGCCGATATCGCCGCGGATGCCGGCGATGAGTTCGTTCATGCGCATCTCGATGGGTTGGCTGAATGCGGGTTTGAGGCCGGGCACCTGGGCCAGCAGGTCCCGCATCCTTTCGGTCAGTTCCGCCTGGGTGCGCGCCTTCTTCCACTGCCCGCGCGGTTTGAGGGCGAGAAAGAAATCGGCCAGTTCCACGCCCATCGGGTCCGTGGCCACCTCCGCGGTGCCGAGCCGCGTCCAGATGTGCTGGATCTCGTCGGGGAACTCTGCCATCAGGGCCCGCTCGATCCGGTCGTTTTGCGCCACCGCCTCGTCCACCGAGATGCCGGCCAGCCGGACCGTCGTCCCCACGATGGCGCCCTCGCCGAGGCGTGGCAGGAATTCTCCGCCCATGTGGGTGGCCACGAGAATCGCGATGGCGAAGAGCAGCGCGGCGCCCGCCAGCGTCAATTTGCGAAACCGGAGTGCCAGGCCCAGCGCCGGTGCATAGGCCTTGTGCGCGAGCCGCACCAGCCAGGGATCTTTTTCTCGCACGTTCCTTGGCAGGAAGAACTTTGTCAGCACGGGCGTCAGGGTCAGCGCGAGGATGAGCGAACCGAGGAGCGCGAAGATCAGGGTCAGGGCCATCGGTTTGAAGAATTTTCCCTCGATCCCTTCCAGGGTCAGTATGGGGAGGAACACGATGAGGATGATGCCGACGCCAAAGGCGACCGGCCTTGCCACCTCCAGCGACGCGCTCTTGAACGTCTCGTCGCGCTCCTCGTTCGTGAGCGCGCGCCCAAGTTCGTGCTGCCGGTCGGCCAGCCGACGCATCGCGTTCTCCACCATCACGACCGCGCCGTCCACGATGAGACCGAAATCGATGGCGCCGAGGCTCAGGAGGCTGGCGGCGATGCCGGCCTGCAGCATGAAGTTGGCCGCGAAGAGCATCGAGAGGGGAATCGCTGCGGCGACGATGAGGCCCGCCCGCAGGTTGCCCAGGAAGGCGAACAGGATGGCGATGACCAGGAGCGCGCCGGCGAGCAGGTTGTGCTCCACGGTGCGGATGACGTTGTCCACGAGTTCCGTCCGGTCATAGAGGACCTCCAGCCTCACGTCCTCCGGCAGGAACTCCTGCACCTCGTGGAGCTTCTTCTTGAGCGCGCGCGTGACGATCGCGCTGTTTTCACCCATGAGCATGAATCCCAGGCCGAGGACGGCCTCGCCGCGACCGTCGGCCGTCACCGCGCCGCGGCGGATCTCGTGGTCCTCCTTGACCGTCGCGACGTCGCGCACGCGCACCGGCGTTCCCTCCTGTGCCTTGATGACGATGCCGGCGATCTCCTGCACATTGGTCGTCAGTCCGACGCCGTGGACCAGGAGCGATTCGCCGCCGCGCACGATCTGGCCGCCGCCCACGTTCTGGTTGTTGGCCTGCAGCGCATCGATCAGATCCTCGAACGTGAGCCGGTATTTGATGAGCCGGTCGGTTTCGGGGACCACGTGGTACTGCTTCTCGAACCCCCCCCAGGTGTTGACCTCGGCGACGCCGGGCACCTTGCGCAGTTCCGGTTTCACCACCCAATCCTGCAGGATGCGCAATTCCGTTGGCGTGCGGCGCGCGTCCGTGGAACGCACCACGTAATGAAAGACCTCGCCCAACCCGGTTGCGATGGGGCCGAGTTGCGGGCGCTCCAGACCCTCCGGCATTTCGACCGTCTGGAGCCGTTCCATGATCAACTGCCGCGCCTTGAAGATGTCGATGCTGTCGTCGAACGTGGCGACGACCTGCGAGAGGCCGAATTTGGAAATGGACCGGACATTCTGCAGGCCCGGCAGACCGCTGATGGCCAATTCCACGGGCACGGTGATCTGGGCCTCGGTTTCCTGCGGGTTCAACGATGCGGCCGTCGTGTTGATCTGCACCTGCACCGGCGTGGTGTCCGGGAACGCATCGATCGGGAGGATGCTCAGCGTGTGGCCCCCAACGATGGCCAGCACAAACGCCAAGACGCAGACGAGCAGGCGATTCTTGAGGGAGGTGTTGATGATCCAGTTCAACATGGGGATCTCTCCGTGTGGCGGGCTGGCTCAGTCGTCCGCGCAACCGGCACCGAGGCGGGACATCAGCATGGCCGACTTGATGGCGAAGGCATGGCTCACCACCACTTGTTCCTGCGCGCCCAGGCCGGCGACGACCTCCAGGCGCCCGTCGAATCTGGCCCCCAGCCGAACCGCTCGGGCGTCGAACAGGTCTTGGCCTAGCTTCACGAACACGAACGGTTTGCCCGCGACGTGCTGGATGGCCGAGGGCGGCACGAGAATCGCGCCGTCCGCCTGGCGCGTCAGGATGCGCGCCATGGCAAACATCTTGTCTTTGAGCAGGCCGTCCGGGTTGGTGAATTCGGCGCGGGCGCGGGCCATGCGCGTGTGCTCATCGAGGCCGGGCCCGATCCACGTCAGCCTGCCCGTGAACACGCGGCCGGGGAGCGAATCGACGCGCAACTCCACCGCGTTGCCGGTTCTAACGCGCGCGAGCGCCGCCTCTGGGATCTGGAGCATGGCCCAGACCGTCGAGTGATCCACCAGCGTGAACAGGGGCTTGCCGGCGTCCACCAGCGCGCCGCGAACCGCGGAGCGTTCCACGATCTCTCCGGCGAACGGGGCGCGCACCTCGAGCAGGACCTGTTCTTGCGGGTTCTGGGCGACGTGATCGATCTGTTGCTCCGTGAAGCCGAAGGTGCGCAGTTGCTGGCATGCCGCCTGGTGCGTGGCCTCCGCCTCGTCGAGGGCGGCCTGGGAGGTGACGCGACCGGCGCGCAGTTTCCGTTCCCGGTCCAGGGTCTGGTGGGACAGGACGGCCCTGGCGACCGTTTCGGCGATGGAGGCGGACCAGATCTTGGCGACGGTCTGGTTTTCCGCGATCCTGGCGCCGAGGTCCGCATCGACGGACTGCACGATGCCGCCCACCGGCGCGGCGATTTGGGCGAGCTGGTTCTGATTGAAGCTCACCTCGGCCACGCACTCGATGCCATCGGCCATCGCCCCGGTCTCCGGGGGGGCCGTCTGGACACCGACGATGGTCGTGGAGTTTGTCGAGGGAAGGCGCACTTTCATGCTCTGGCCGGGCTTGAGCTGGGCCGCCAGGTCCGGCTTGCAGATGGCGCATTCGGCTTCGGGAACACCGTGTTCGCCGCACATCGCCACGCCGTCTTTAGTGGTGAGGTGGCCCTTTTCTTCTCCGTGCGCGTGGCCCTCGTGATCGTGTCCGTTATGCTCTGCTCCGCCGTTCGGCCTTTCGCAGCCAGCGGCGAGCATGGCCATCGTGGCCATGGCCGTGATGAGTTTCGGGATTCGTCGTGGATTCATGGTCGTTTTCCTAACGTGGGGTTGTCTGATTGGCCCATGGCTGAAGCAGGGCCTCGAGCTCTGCCTGGGCGATGCCCAGTTCCAGCAACTTCTGTTGGTAGGCCAATCGGGTTTCGGCGACGGTGCGCTGCGTATCCAATAGATCGATGAACGGGAACTTGCCCTGCTCGAAGCCCGTTTGGACGAGCTGCAGCGCCTCGAGGGCCTTTGGCAGGATCTTCGTGCGATAGGCGTTCGCCTGGGCATCCGCGGATCTCAGTCGCGATTCGGCCTCGGCCCATTCGCGCGCCAACCGCTGGCGGGCGGCCTCCACCGCGTTTTCCGCGATGGCGGCCTCGGCGCGGGCCTCGCGCGTCTTGGCTTGGGAGCGATCGATGAGCGGCAGGGGCAACGACACGCGGAAGCCCATGATGCCCGCGTTCGCCGCCTCGTCCCTTCCGCCCGAGATCCCCAGCGTGACATCGGGCATCGGGTCGATCTGTGCGCGCCGCAGTTCTGCCTGGGCCCGATCACGCGCGGTCTCTGCCGCCTGAAGGGTCGGGTGCGATGCGGACGCAGCCCCGCGACCGCGGTCGAACATGGAGAAATCCGCGGACTCCCGGAGCGAACCGCGAATGCTCGCGCTGGCGAGATCGGGTCGGCCGATCGCCCCGGCCAGACCGCGCCGCGCCACCTCCAGTTCCCCCTCGAATCCTGTCAGTTGCGTCTTTGCTTGCTCCCACGCTATCTCGGCCCGCAACTGCTCCTGCGCGGGAACGCCTCCGGCATTTGCCCGCTCCCGCGCCACGGTCGCCTCCTTCTGGGCCACGCCCACCAGTTCGCGGGCAACCGCAACGAGCCCCTCCGCCGCCAGGAGCCGCGCGAATGCGATCTTGACGCCCTTCTCTAACTCGATCCGCAGCGCGCCGAGGTCCGCCTCGGATTCGCGAACGGCCAACCGCCCAATCCGGCCATCCAGCATGCTCTTGCCGGGGAAGGGCACGGTCTGGGCGATGCCCGCCTGATTGAGGGATCCGCTCAGTCCGCCGCCATCGGTGGGCATCTCTTCCGCGCTGAATTGCAGCTCGGGATTAGGCCAGAGGCGCAACTGCTTCGCGCGCCCTTCGGCCGCCTCGACGCGCCACGCGCCCGCCCGAAAATCGGGATGATGCAGGAGCGCGAGGCGGATTGCCTCTTGGACTGTAAGGACCGTTGTCCCCGTCGGGCCCACCGCACCCGATCCATCGGCGTCCCCGAAGCCCGATTGCGGCCCGAGGCAGAGCAGGGCCGAAGCGATCATCGCAGCCCGTCGAAAAAGTAAACTAAAGTTGTGCATATAATGTTCCTCGTTATGGGGCGCAGGTGCCGCGCGTCCGGTTCGACACTTGGCACATGGCGTGTGGTCGCGGGATGCCCATGACACGAATCTCGCGGATCGGGCTCTCACCTTTCGCCGAAACCGTCTCCTGGATCAGGTCGCCCGGTCCCCGGTGGCGCGCCCTGCGCGATCGCCGCGGCCACCCATAGTCTCAAGATCATTCGGTTGCTCCCCGGGGAGAATTCCTCCCCGAATATACTTCGCCTGTTTGCGTTGATTGATGCCTCGGCGGCGCTCGGATGCAGATCCGTGCCGCCGCCGACGTACAGGGGACGCTCAGCTCAGGCGCGGGGGGGGTGAAAGGGGCCGTCCGAATGCGCGGGAAGGGGATTCATCGGGCTGATCGCCGCGATGTATCTCAGGGCCGTGAGGCGGGGTGCCGCGGCGATATCGCCACTGATTTCCACCGCCGCGCTCGCCTGGCAGCCAACGCAATCGCAACAGTGGTGCGCCGCATGCTGGCTCGCCTGGGCCGCCTTCCCGTCATGGCCGTCGTCACCATGACAGCGATCGGCATGGCACCGCACGCCCGCGGCCACCACGCTGAACGCCAGCATCAGTAATACGGCCTTCATCTGAGAGCGGAACTGATAGCAGACACTCCCCATGTGTCAAAGCATTCCCCGTTCCCCAGGTGTGCGCTTCGGGGCGTGGCCCCGCCCTTGACGCACGCGGGAAGGCCCGCCAAATTGTTCAGTAACTTAACCAAATTCATCTGGAGGCAGGCGATGGGCGATGCGGTTGATTTCACGAGGCGGGGATTTTTCGGGATGGCGATGGGGGGGGCGGTTGGGGCCGTGCTGCCGCGCGGGGCCTTTGGCGCGGGGGGCGGCGTGGGGGCGTGTCCGTTGAAGCTGGGTTTGGCGTCGTACACGACGCGGAAGTTCGATTTGGACAAGACGGTGGAGTGGACGAAGCGGCTGGGGCTGCCCTATCTGTGTCTGAAGTCATTCCATCTGCCGCTGGAGGCGTCGGCGGAGGAGACGGCGAGATCGGCGGCGAAGGTGCGGGAGGCCGGGCTCGACCTGTACGCGGGAGGGGTGATCACGATGAAGAAGCCGGAGGAAGTGGACCAGGCGTTCGCGTACGCGAAGGCGGCGGGTCTGCGGCTGATCGTGGGGGCCCCGACGCCCGAGATGCTCGGGAAGGTGGAGGAGGCGGTCAAGGCGCACGGCATCAGGGTGGCGATTCACAATCACGGGCCCGAGGACAAGCAGTTTCCGACGCCGCAGTCCGCCTATGAGAAGATCAAGGGGATGGACCGGCGGCTTGGGTTGTGCATGGACATCGGGCACACGGTGCGCGCGGGCGAGGACCCCGCCAAGACGGCGGAGGCGTGCGCGGATCGTCTATTTGACGTGCACATCAAGGATGTCACGGCCGCCGCGAAGGAGGGCAAGACGCTGGAGATGGGGCGCGGGATCATCGACATCCCGGCGCTGTTCCGGGCGCTGCTGAAGATGAAATTTGATGGCGTGTGCTCGTTCGAATACGAGAAAGACGAGATGGACCCGTGGCCGGGCCTGTCGGAGTCGGTCGGCTACGCGCGCGGAGTGCTGGCGGCGCTGAAGTGCTGACCCCAGCAGAGCCGAGAGCCGTGGACGATGGCGCGCGGCGATTGGCTGCGGCGGCTTGGCTGACGATGACTCGTGCACGGGGCCACGAAAAACGCAACGCCGCCCTTGACGCGCGGGGCGGCGGGTGCGACGAATCACGAGATGAATCCCAGGCAGCGGCAGGTCGAGATTGTCCGGAACACGCCTCTGATATCGATCGATCTGGTGATCGAGGACGGCGCGGGCCGCGCGCTGGTCGGGATGCGCGCCAACGAGCCGGCCAAGGGCTGCTGGTTTGTGCCGGGGGGCCGCGTGCTCAAGGACGAGCGGCTCGATGATGCCTTCGCCAGGGTGCTCTTTCGCGAGGTGGGATGGAGGCGGCACAGGGGCGAGGCGGAACTGCTGGGGGCATACGAGCATTTCTACGATGCCAACTTTGCCCACGAGCCCGGGGTGACGACGCACTACGTCGTGCTGGCCTACAGGATGGTGGTGCCGGATCCGCCGCCGGTGCAGCCCGACGACCAGCACGAACATCTCGAGTGGATGACGATTCCGGAACTGCTGTCGCATCCGGCGGTCCACGAGAACACGAAGGCGTATTTCAGGCGCGGGTCGTGAGCCGGGCGATTGCGAGCGCCACCGGGGATGAAAATGAGACGCAGGAGCGCGCTTGCGCGCGATTTGCACATGAAATCGCCTGCAAGCAGGCTCCTACGATTCGGTACCTGAATCTCCGAGTCAGTTCCTGATAGGCCGATTCGGGTATCCGAGTTCCTGGGGGGTACGGCGCGTGATGCCGAAGATGAGGGGGCTGCCGCCCCGGAATTTCTCGGTGAATTCGAAATTCTCGAATGCGGGGCCGCCCGGAATGGGCTGTTGCGTTGCCCAGTAGGTGGCCCGGGCATTCACGACGGCGGCGAGGTCGTCGCGGAAGCACCCCTGCTCTTTGCGCCAGTACTGGGTAACTGGCGGGCCGGGATAGTGCCAGCGCCGGGTGCCGGGGAACGGGAAGATCGATGCGGGATCGGCCTCGTCGGTCGTGATTGCGACGAGGGCGCTGCCGTCTTGCTCGCGCAGCAGTTGGCCGATAGGGAAAACGGTGTGCGGGGCGAACGTGTCTCCGGTGTGGCCGGGGTAGAGCGTTTGGCATTCCACGAATCCGTCCGATAGCCAGAGCCGTCGGGCGCGTGCCAGGTTCCCCATGGTGGCGGTGAGGATGCATTGCTCGATGGGTGCGCTGCCGTGGTCCGCATCTGCCGCGATGCGCAGTTCGTCGGGATGGTCGCTGCGCATCGAGACGTTCAAACACACCCGGGCGCCGTTGCGGAAGGACTCGACACGGAGCGGGACGACGAGGCGCTGGACGCCGGCGGCCTCTCGCCCGATCGTCGCCGGCCCGATGGCCTCGATGATCTTCCCCGGCTGACCATCGGAGTCACTCTTCTCCAATTCGCTGAAGGCGCGCCTCCCGCCGACCACGGGTTCAATGGCGATGAAATTAACGAGCGCGTGCGCGCCGCCGGCCAGGATGGGGTAGCCGACTCGGATCAGCCCACGTGGGCCGCCGGTCCCGCGTGCCGCGCCCGCCGGACCTTCCGGGCGGCCGACGGGTGCGGGGTGAATGGCGAAGGCGATTCCGTTGCTCAAGCCCCAGCGCGGCTCACCACTGGCGTCAGAGGGGCGGAGCCACGCTGGGTCTGGGGCACCGGCGCAGGCGCGCGACGCCAGCGCGCATGCGAGAATCGCAAGAACGGAACGCATCTTATCGCCAGTTTTGCCGTGAGAAGCCCGCGTGTCGAGCGAGTGGCGAATCCGTCGAAAGCACCTAGTTTTAAGGAACGTGATCCTCCCGATGCGAGATGTCGCTTTCTTTAGCGTCCTGTGGTTGGCCGAATGCGCGTCGCTGATGGCGCAAGAGCGGGCGCAGGTGCCAGAGGTTCCCAATCCGCCACCCGCACCCGCGCAGCCGCTGCCGGGCGAATTCGCCCCGTCGGATCTGGAGGGAATCGACAAGATGCCGACGCGAGTTCGCGCGGTGATCGAGCGGGCGTCCGAGTTGTCGAAGAAACGGCTTGGGTATCAGTATGGTTCGGCCGATCCGGCCGCGGGTGCGATGGATTGCTCGGGCACGATCTTCTGCCTTCTGCGAGAGGCGGGCGTGGCGGACGTGCCGCGCCAGTCCGATGCCATCTACAGGTGGGTGTGGCAGGGCTCTCGCGTCTACCAGGGGACTTCCTGTTTTGGCGTCGGCGTCTTTGATTTCCTCGAACCGCGGTCGGGAAGCGGGACCGCACGATTCGTGGGCTATGGGCCGATTCCCGGCCTGACTGTTGACCCGCGGTGATCTGGCAATCCGGCCAGTTGGTGTAGCGATTTATCCGATTTTGGGCGATCGGCCCATATCGCATTGAAGCGGACCGAGCCATCCCCGAGAATGCGCCGCATCCACGGGTCCGGGTGCGGGGAGCGACAGGATAGACGTTATGAATGACAATCCTCGGAGACCGGTGTTCGTTTCAGTCGTCGCACGCTTCGCGTTGCTGGCGATGTCGTTCTGGATTTCGCCGGCGCCCGGCGATCCGGCGGGGGGCGCCGCCGACATCATCAAGCAATCCGGCATCCGGGGCGGGGTGATCGTGGATCTGGGGTGCGGTTCGGGCGAGCGTACGGCCGCGCTGCGCGCGGGCGATGGTTTTCTGGTGCAAGGCCTCGACACCGACGGGGCGAAGGTGCGCGCGGCGCGCGAGAAGTTGCGGGCCGCCGGCGGATATGGCCCGGTGAGCGTGGATCGATGGGACGGAAAGCGCCTGCCATACGAGGACGATTTTGTGAGCCTGCTCGTGGTCGAGGATAGGGGGCAGGCCGACGACGAGGAACTGATGCGCGTTTTGGAGCCAAGGGGCGTGGCGCTGGTGCGCGAGGGGAACGGGTGGCGCAGGCTTGCGAAGCCGTGGCCCAAGGGCATCGACGAGTGGACGCATTACCTCCATGGGCCCGACGGCAATCCCGTGGCCGACGACACGAGGGTGGGGCCGCCCGAGTGCCTCCAGTGGGTGGGGGGACCGAGGTGGGCGCGCCACCACGACCACATGGCGAGCATGACGTCGCTCGTCTCCGCGGGGGGCAGGTTGTTCTACATCCTTGATGAGGGCCCGACCGCATCGATCCAGTTGCCACCGAAGTGGCGACTGATTGCGAGGGATGCGTTCAACGGGATGGTCCTCTGGAAACGCGAGATCGCCACGTGGAACACGACCCAGTACCCGCTCAAGAGCGGTCCCGCGCACCTGCTGCGGCGTCTCGTGGCCGTGGGCGATCATGTCTTCGTGACCCTGGGGCTCGATGACCCGGTCGCCGCGCTCGACGCCGCCACGGGCGAGACGGTCGCCACGTTTGCGGGAACCGAGTTCACGCGCGAGATCGTGGTGGCCGACGGCACCGCGCTCCTCGTGGCCGACAGTTCGCCCTCGAGATTTCCTGAGTGGCGACGCGAGGACACCTACGTCTGGGACAACACCCGCCGGGCGAACACCGGCTGGGGCTGGAACGGCGAGACCCGCCGCGTGCTCGCGGTGGACGTGGCCACGGGCCGGAACCTCTGGAAACTGGAGCGCCCCGTCGCGCCATGCTCGCTCGCCTCGGATGGCCGGCGCGTTGTATTCCACGATGGCGCAAAGCTCGTCTGCCTGAATCAAGCATCGGGCAAGGTCGCGTGGGAAGACGACGCGCCCCTGCAGAAACTGCCGGTCGATACCAGCACGGGCCCCCGCATCTTGATCTATGGGGACGTTGTGCTCCTGGCCCCGAACAACGGCAAGGTCTCGGGCTGGGCGGCCGCGGACGGCAAGAAGCTCTGGGAGCAAAAGCAGAAGCCCAGCGGCCACTCGTCACTCCGTGACCTGTTCGTCGTCGGGGGCCTGTCTTGGACGGGGGACATCGGGGTGCCCGAGGCCCCGGGCGTCTTCTCGGGCTACGATCCGCGCACCGGGGAATTGAAGAGCGAGTTCCCGTCCGACGTGGACCTGCACTGGTTCCACCACCGCTGTTATCCCTCGAAGGCGGCGGGCAAGTACTTGATCACTGGCCGCAACGGGACGGAATACGTGGACATTGACACGCACCACTGGGACGCGAACCACTGGGCGCGGGGCGGATGCATCTACGGCGTGATGCCGTGCAACGGGATGACCTATGCGCCGATGAACGCCTGCGGGTGCCAGATGGAGGCCAAGGTCGTCGGGTTCAACGCGCTCCGCAGAGGTCCTGTCGCGCAGGCAGAACCCGCGACGCTCTCCGGCGAGGCGCGCCTCGAGAAAGGGCCGGCCTACCGGAAAGTCGAGGGCCAGAAAGCGGGGGGCGACGATGGAGAGGATTGGCCGACGTATCGCCATGACATTGGGCGCAGCGGTGCGACGCGATCGCCGGTGTCCCCGGCGCTTCGCGAGTGCTGGCAGGCACGGGTCGGCGGGCGACTGAGCGCGCCGACGGTGGCGGGCGGCCAACTCTTCGTGGTTTCGATCGACGAGCACACCCTATACGCGTTGGACGCCGCGACTGGCAAACGCGCCTGGTGTTTCGTGGCTGGCGGGCGCATCGATTCTCCGCCGACATATCACTGCGGGATGCTGCTGTTTGGGTCGGCGGACGGATACGTCTACGCCCTGCGGGCAGCGGACGGCGCGCTCGCATGGCGTTTTCGCGGCGCCCCGATCGATCGGCGGATCATGGCCTGGGAGCAAATCGAATCCGTCTGGCCCGTGCACGGCAGCGTTCTGGTGCGCGATGGCGCGCTCTATGCCACGGCGGGCCGAAACATGTTCCTCGATGGCGGCATCCGGTTCATCCGGCTCAACGCGATGACGGGCGAACTCCTCGGCGAGGTCGTGATGGACGACAGGGATCCCGCGAGCGGCAAGGATATCCACGAGGCCTATCTGAAAAAGACGCCCGGCAACAACATGCCCGTGGCCCACTCCGACATCCTCTCGTGCGACGGCAAACATCTCTGGATGCGATCCCAGAAGATCGATTTTGAGGGAAAGCGGCTCGAGATGGAGGTGAGGGACACGGCTGATCAGGAGCCGGAGGACTTTCATCTCTTCTGCCAGAATGGCTTTCTGGACGACACGTACTTCTTTCGCTCCTTCTGGAGCTACGGCCGCCGCGTGGGTGGCGGCTATGGGGACTGGTACAAGGCCGGTCGGCTCGTGCCCTCGGGCAACATCCTCTGCTTCGACGACAGGGCGGTGTACGGCTTCGGCCGCAAGATGGAATACATGGCAAACGCCTCCGTGCTCGAGTACCAGCTGTTTGCCAATGACAAGGTCGTGACGCGCGAGGCGATCGCTCGCCTGCAGGATGCCCAGCGGGAGATGAACGCTAGATCCGCCAGGAAGAGCGCCGATTCGTCGGATTGGCGCCTGCGCTCGTTCTTTCCGTTGGAGAAGCTCTCTGCCGCAAGATTCCAGTGGGTGATGGACCAGCCGGGGATGCTGGCGAGGGCGATGACGGTGGCGGGAGACACGCTCTTCATCGCGGGGCCGCCCGATTACGTCGATGAGCGCGAGGCATTCCACAAGCCGGATGATTCGTCGATTCGGGAGAAGCTCGTGCTCCAGGCGGAGGCGCTCGAGGGGAGGCACGGCGGGCAACTCTGGGCGATGTCGAAGTCGGACGGCAAGGTGCTGGCCCGGTATGCCTTTAACACCATCCCGATCTTTGATGGGATGGCCGCGGCCGGCGGACGGCTATATCTATGCGCCGCGGACGGGCGCGTCCTGTGCATGTCGGGCGGTGGCGGGGCGCCGTTGCCGCCTGCCGATGACCAGCCGCTGCGCGTCGCATGGAGCCAGCCCGAGGACCCGAGTTATCTCAAGCCGCTGCCGCAGTCCAAGGCGGGCGATTTCTCGGTCGTGACGGACTGCACCGTCGAATCGTCCGATCTCGGATACCGCGTGAAGGGAAAGCCCAAGACCGCCGGCCTGGCGCTGAAGAAGTTAGACGAGCCGATCACCGGCGCCGTCATATTCCGCGCCCGGATGAAATCCGTCGAGCAGGCCAAGGGGCTTCTGCGCAACGGGCATATCGCCTTCGGGCACGGCGCCGACGAGGCCAATCTGGTGAAATGCGGCGCGGGGTATGCCACGCGCAAGGCGACGCTCACCCAAGGCACTCTCAAGGGTGGAAAGGGCGCGACGGCGGACATCGGCGACCCCGGAGAAAAGGGCGTCGAGATTGCGGTCGATGTGGATCTGAAGGCGGGCACGGTCAAGTACACCGCCAATAACAAGGTCGTTGAGGCGAGGCTGCAGCGGCCGATGGAATCCATCGATCACGTCGGCTACGCGGTCAATGGCGCCATCATGGACTTCGCGCCAATACGGATCGAGCGACGCTAGCCAGAAAGTTCGGGCGCTGTTCGCGGGCGTGGCTCGTGCCCCGCCCCCAGAGGTTTCATCATGAATAGTCCGGCGCGTGGACGCCTCTGCGAGCGGGGCAGCCCCCGCCCATCGCCGGATAGGCGGGGAGCCCGATCGCGCGAAATGCCACGAAGAATGCTCAGACGTCGCAGAGGAGGACGGCCTGCTTGAGGGATTCGACGCCCTTCTTGGGGCTGAACTCATGCGCGACGTAACCGCTGAACTTGCCCTCCTCCGTCAGCTTGGCGATGGTTTGCATGATGGGCGGGTAGTTGAGCTCTTGCTCGTTGTCGAGATCCTTCCGGCCGGGGTTTCCGGCGGTGTGGAAGTGCGCGATGTATTGGATGTTGTCGGTGATGGTGCGGATGATGTCGCCCTCCATGATCTGCATGTGGTAGATGTCATAGAGGAGCTTGCAGCGGGGGGAATTCACGCGCTTGCAGAGTTCGACGCCCCAGGCCGTCTTGTCGCACACGTAGCCGGGGTGGTTGACCTTGCTGTTGAGCAACTCCATGCAGATTGTCACGCCGGCGTCCTCGGCGATCTTGGAAGCCTCCTTGAGGATCTCGACGCAATTGTCGAGGCTCTGAGCATCGCTGATGCCCTCGCGGTCGCCCGCCAGCGCGATGACGTTGGGCCATTTAAACTCGGCGGCCGCCTTGATGTTGTTCTTGAAATCCTGGAGGAACTGGGGGTGGAGCGATTTGTCGTTGATCCCCTTCTTGATGGCTCCGCCGCCGGGGACCATCGTGGCGATGAGACCGTGATCTCGGATGACGGCCCAGTCTTTGGGATCTTTGACGAGATCCACGCCGAGGAGGCCGATTTCCTTGATGGTCTTGCAGAATTCGTCGATGGGCATCTTGCTGAACATGCCGCGGGTCAGGCACTGCTTGATGCGGCCCTTGAGTTTCGAGGGTTCGGCCTTGGCCCGGGCGGGCAGCCCCGCGACGGCGAGGGCGGCGCTGGCCCCGAGGGCCCGGATGACATCGCGGCGATTCATGGTGGGGGAGGGATTCGTCATGGTGGTCCTTTGGATGAGTTAGGGTGCAAAACATAGCAGACTGTGTCGGCCCTTTGGAAGCCCCGTGTTGATGTCGGACTAGCCCCGGTCGCAGGTGACGCGGAATCCCCGGAGACCTCGGCCGCCCCGGCGTGCCGGGGGCGGCGCTGACCTGAAACTTCGCGCGCGTTTGGCGTCTCGCAGAGACGACCCACAAGTCTTGTGGGCCGCCTGTATCAGGCGGCAACGGGCGTCAGGCCTCGTTCTTGGGGCGCTCTTTTTCCTGTTCGACGGGCGGCGCGGGGGGGGTCGGGCCGGGGCCGATCTGGATGCGCACGCCGTCGAGCTCTTGGAGTTTTTGACGGAAGGGCTCCGGGATTGCCTTGCGCTGTTCCTCGGTCGTCACCGGCCACCACTGCTCTTTCCCGTCCGGGGTGCGAACCGAGAACCTCGCGTTGCCTTTATCGTCACGCTCGATGCGGTAGAGGCCGCTCGGGTCCTCGCGCTGAACGACGCCGCTGGAGCTGACGTGCGTCTCCCCGCCGCCGGGTGTCTGGATCGTGACCTCCACGCGCTGCTGCTTTGCCTCGGTGGTCTCGCGCCCCGTGTCGCGGCCGCGGCGCATGGTGGAGCCATCGGGTTTGGGTGGTTCTGGCGCGGGCTTTCGTCCGGCGTCCGGCGTTCGCTCGCGGTTGCGCTCCTGATATTCTCGGAGTTGGTTCTGGAAGCGCTCCTGGTACTCGCGGAACTGCTGTTCAAGCCGATGCTGCTGATCCTGGAATTCTCTCACGAAGCGCTGCATTTGTTGGAACGCGTCGTCGATCATGTCTGGGGTCAGCTCGCGGTCTCGCTCGCGCTGGCGATCGCGGTCTCGCTCTCGCTCGCGCCATGGCTCATCCTGCCACCAGCGATCGAACCGATAGGCCCATGGGCCCAGGGGACCGCGCTCGTGCGGCAACGGGCCTCCCGGTAACATTTTGAAGCCGGGGATCATCGAGTGCTCGTCCACGGCAACCTTGATATCCTGCTTCTCCGCTCGGCGGATGACTTGCAGCGTGACCTCGTCCCCCTTGTTCTTGGCGCGGACAAGGGCGGCGAGATGCTCGCAATCGTTGATTCGCTCGTCGTTCAACCGGGTGATGACGTCGAACTTCCGGATGCCCGCCTTCGCGGCCGGGCTGTCGGGCATTACGTCGTCGACCAGCACGCCGCAACCCTCATCGAGGCCGAGCTGGATGCCGAGTTCTGGCGTGACGTTCCGGGTGACGACGCCGATGAACGGAACCGTGTCGGTCATCGGCCGCGCGGGTTTCCGCCGTTTCTCGTCGCCCTGCCTGGCCTGGCGACTCCTCTCGTGCGGATTAGATGGCTCGGGGGCCTTCTTCTCCTCCTTCGCCTGGGGGGTCGGGGGGGGTGCCTCCGCGGCGGGTGGCTTCTTGTCCTCTTCCTTCTGTTGGGCGCATCCGGTGCTGGCGATGGCCATGGTGAATGCGGTGATCAGGGTGCTTGCGATTCTGGAGTTCATCTGGATCTCCTTTCTTCTCTAGTTGTGTCGTATCGCGTTCATTGAAAGGATGCGGGGACTGCGATAACCCGTTCCTGGGGTGATTCGACGGCCATGCGGGCACCCGTCTTCGGGTCAAACCACTCGTGCCGTTCGACGCCCATGAGGTGGACGCGCCGCTCGGGCAGCCGGTCTTGGCCAAAGGCGATTTCTGGTTGGTCCGAGGCGATCCACTCGCGGATGTGGGTGGGGGCCCGCGAAAGATCGGTGGCGGCGGGAGATGGCGTTGGCCCATGGGAGCGCCCCAGGGCGCTGATCGCAAAGATGGCGATGGCCGCGCCGGCGCCCGCCCAAGCGACGGGCGCCAGCCAGCGCCACGGGTTGCGGTGTGACGCGGGTTCGAGACGGGCGCGGGTCTCGAGTTCGCAGGCCAGGCGCCACCTGAGCCCTGCGGAGGGCGGCGAGGGCTCGAGGCGCCCGAGATAGTCTTCGATTTCGTCCGGTTTCATTTGAGGGTTCTATCGGTTGGGGTTTTGGCGGGGATCGCCGCGAGGTCATCGTGGAAGGGGGCGAGGCGTCGCGCGAGTGTCTCCACCGCGTACCTGTAGCGCGAGGCAACGGTGTTGATCGACTGGCCCGTGATTTTTGCGACCTCGGCGAAGGTGAGCCCGGCCCACAGGCGCAGCGTGAGCACCTCGCGCTGCTCTTCGGGAAGCCCGTTGAGGGCGGCCTGCACGATATGGGCCGTCTCGCTGTCCTCGATCTCCGATTTGAAGAACGGGGTGTCCTCGCGACCGGGAACCGTCTCCGCAAAAGACTCTCGGGCGGTCCGGCGCTGGTCCGAGCGGCGGAGGTCAAGGGCGATGCTTCGGACCGATGCGTAGAGGAGTGGGAGGTTCTTGCGGTCGCCGCCCGGGAACCGGCGCCAGAAACGCACGAATGCCATCTGGACAACGTCCTCGGCGTCGGCATGGCTTGAAGTCCATTGCCGGGCGTAAAGCAATAGGCGGGGGGCGACCTCGTCAAAAAACGTCTGCCAGTCTGCCGTTTCCGATCTCATGCGGTCCCGGGCGCCCGGCGAAGGACCGGGCTGCCCTCGCGCTAATATAACGTCACCCGACCAGATTTTTGTGTGCGCCGGCAAAAGAATTTGCCGGGAGGGTCCGCGGCCTCGCGGGGCCAGGTCGGTCGGGGTATCGCGCGCGCCAGGGCTTTTGGTTATTTAACGGCAACCTGTTGGAGTTCAGCCTCTAGGCTGAATCGGGCACGAAACAGGCTAAAGCCTGGACTCCAACGGCTTCGGTCGAGCGAACCAAGAGCCCTGTCGCGCGTGCCGGATGACCCCGTAATATCGTTGCGGCGGCCCAACTGTGGGCTTAACTGCTAAAGACCATTTAATCGGATGTTGTGAAATTGCCATTTGAGCTATTTCTCGCGCTGCGGTACCTGAAGCCAAAGCGCGAGTTTGTTTGGGTGATCACCCTGCTGTCCTTGCTGGGGGTGGTGCTTGGCGTTGGGGTGCTGGTGGTGGTGATCTCGGTGTTCCGTGGCTTCGAGCGTGACATCCGGGAGAAGGTGATTGGATTCACGGCGCACGTGACGGTGTTGAACTACGGGATTCTGAGCCATCCCGAAGAACTGTATCCGAAGATCGAGGCCCTTCCCGGTGTTCAGGCGGTGAGCCCCTTCGTGGGCGGGCCGGTGCTGGTGGAATTTCACCAGCGGATCTCGACACCATTCGTGCGGGGCGTCGATCCGGAGCTCGAGAATAAGGCGATGGGACTGGCCCGGTATGTTGTGGAGGGAGAGTTCTTGCTCGAGGGCGAGGCGGTGCTTGTGGGACGGGCTTTCGCGGACCGCAACGGGATAGCGGTGGGCGACAAGCTGATGATCTTTTCGCCGCGGCATTTCGAGGAGATGCGCAAGGGGGCGGAGCGCGGCGAGAAGGTCGCCTTCTTGCCCACCGAATTGCTGGTGACCGGGATCTTCAATACGGGCTATGGGGTGTACGATGAGAATTTCATCCTGACCTCCCTCGAGATGGCGCAATACATGTACAACATCGATGAGGGGGTGCACGGCATTGCGGTGAGGCTGTCCGACCCGATGCGCGCGGAGGCCACGAGGGACGCGATCAACGCATTTCTCAAGCGACCGGCGCGGGCGCAGACGTGGATGGACCTGAACCGGCAGCTCTTCGGCGCGATCGCCACCGAGCGCAACGTCATGTTTTTCCTGCTGGTATTCATTATCGTCGTCGCGGGGTTTGGGCTCACGAGCACCCTGATCACGCTGACCGTGCAGAAGTCGCGGGAGATCGGTTTGGCAAAGGCGCTGGGGGCGACCGAGGGACAGGTGATCCGGGTGTTCGTGCTCTACGGGCTGGTGGTCGGCGTGGTGGGCACGGTACTGGGGCTCGCGGGCGGCCTGCTGCTCACCGAGTTTCGCAACCAGGCCGCGAGCATCCTCGCCAAGGTATTGGGCGTCGAGATCTTTCCCTACGAGATATATCATTTCGCCGAGATCCCGGCGGAGGTCCACTGGGGGACCGTGATGGTCATCTCGGTGTCCGCGATCGCCATCTGCAGCCTGGCCGCGTTCTTGCCGGCGTGGCGCGCCGCGTGGCTGGAGCCGGCACGGGCGCTGAGGTACGAATGAGCGCGACGGAGGGACGTGCGGGCATCGGCTCGCTGGAGGTCGACGGCGTGGCACGTGTCTTCCGCACGGGGGCGCGCGAGGTGCGGGTCCTGCGGGGCGTGACACACCGTTTTGATGTTGGAAAACTGACGACGATCCAGGGGGCCTCGGGATCTGGAAAGAGCACGCTGCTGCACATCATCGGGGGGTTGGACAAGCCGGATGCTGGCTCGGTGCGCGTCGATGGCCGCGACCTGTACTCCTCGGGGCGCGACGGGCTCGCGCGGTATCGGAATCGTCGCGTCGGCATGGTCTTCCAGGCCTACCACCTGATGCCCGATCTCACGGCGCTGGAAAACGTGGCGCTTCCAAGCCTGATCGGCGGCCGTGCGGCGATGGACAGGGCCCGCGAATTGATCGAGGCCGTCGGGCTCGGCGACCGGACCACGCACCTCCCCGGCGAACTCTCCGGGGGCGAACAGCAGCGCGTCGCGATCGCGCGGGCCCTCGTGAACGGCCCGGACCTCCTGCTGGCGGACGAGCCGACGGGCAACCTCGACTCCTCGTCGGGCAAAGCCGTTTTGGAATTGATGCTTGATTTGCTCTCGGGGCGAGGATTGACTGCGGTGCTCGTGACGCACGACGCGGGTGTCGCGTCGCTGGGCCATCGCAGGCTCAAGCTCGCGGACGGGCGCCTGAATGAGGAGTGATCGCGATGAAGATTTACATAGACGGCCAGTACTTCGAGGAGGCGGACGCGAAGATCTCGGTCTTCGACCACGGCCTGCTTTATGGCGACGGGGTGTTCGAGGGCATCCGCGCCTACAACCACCGCATCTTCAAACTCGATGAGCACCTGGAGCGACTCTACGACTCGGCCAAGGCGCTCATGCTCAAGGTGCCGCTCGATCTCGCGGACATGCGCGCCGCGACCATCGATGCCTGCCGCCGCAACAACATCAAGGACGGCTACATCCGCCTACTGGTCACCCGTGGCAAGGGGTCGCTCGGCCTCAGCCCGGACAGTTGCCCTCGGGCGACGGTGATCATCATCGCGGCGGAGATCGAACTCTATCCGCGCGAATTCTACACCAAGGGATTGCGCGTGGCGACGGCCCCGACGCGGAGGACGGCGCCGGCGGCGCTGAGCCCGTCGGTGAAGTCGCTGAATTACCTCAACAACATCATGGGCAAGATCGAGGGCAAGCTCTGCGGCGCGCAGGAGGTTGTCATGCTCAACGAGCAGGGCTATGTGGCCGAGGGCTCCGGCGATAACATCTTCGTCCTGAAGAAGGGTAAACTGTACACGCCGCCGATCTTCGTGGGCGCGCTGGGGGGGATCACCCGCGCGGTGGTCATCGGGCTTGCGGCCGAGGCCGGATTGCCCCTCATCGAGACACACCTGACGCGCTACGATCTATTCGTGGCGGACGAGGTGTTCTTGACCGGCACGGGTGCCGAGGTGATACCCGTCGTGGAGATCGACGGACGACCGATCGGCAATGGCTCGCCCGGCGCGGTGACGCGCGGCATGATGGACGCCTACCACAAATTGACCCGCGCGGAAGGCGCACCTATATTGTAGCCGGATATGGCGAACCGCCCACCAGGTTGCGAGAACTGCAAAGAGCCTGCGACGATTCATCTGACGCAGATCATCAACGGCGTCGTGCACAAGATCGACCTGTGCGCCAAGTGCCCCAACGCGAAGAACATCGATGACCCTACCGGTTTTTCGCTGGCCGATCAGTTGTTGGGCCTGGGCGCCGCAGAGGAGATGAAAGCCAACGGCGATGAGCTGGCCTGCCCGAAGTGCGGGTTCACGCAGAACGATTTCAAGAAATCCGGACGGCTTGGATGTCCCGTGTGCTACGAGACATTCCGGCAGGGGCTTGAGCCGCTGCTGCGCAACATGCACCGCGGCACCAGCCACAAGGGCAAGATCCCGGCGCGTCATCAGGATGTGAAAGAGCTGCGCAATCGCCTCGATTCGCTGGAGTCGGAACTCAAGAAGGCGATCAACAGGGAGGACTACGAGGGCGCGGCCTCGCTCCGCGATCGGATCCGCGAGCTGGAGATCAAGCTCTCCGGGTGATGGTGGTCCAGGTGGGGCGGCGCGCTCGCGCGCGACGCGCGGCGGCCGCCAGCAGGTTTTCACTTTCGAAGCATGGCGTTGGGATTCGTGTCCGTTTTGGCGGGCACCCTGGGGGATGAGAATCACGTCTGGGGGGGCGGTGCCGTCGGCCATGCCTCAGTCGCGCTTCATCCAATCGGGGCCGACGTCTTTCGGCGCGAGGGGCCGGTGGAGGGCAGGTGCGTCGGAGGTTTGATCGCAGCCGACATCGCGAGGGCCATTGCGGCGCTGTCCGTCGATGTCATCGGTCACCCAGGGGGCATCGGTGGTGGCGGCGGCGCGCGCCGGGCCATCGGCGGCGGGCCGAGAGACGCCGTCCGCGGGACCGCGCATGGGCAGGTCGGCATGGCGCACGCCGTCGGGGAGCCGGGTACCCTCGGGTGCGACCGCGACGAGATTTCCCGCCCAGCGGATCTGACTCCGCGGATCCATCAGGGCGATCGGCGGACGGCCCTGCCGGCAGACAATGAGATTATTGGCGATCTCGCAATCGACTGGCGCGAGCAGGTTGGAGGAGTCGCCGTTGGCGACGCCGATGGCGAGCGGCGACTTGGAATCGATGATCGTGTTAAACGCGACCGCGGCGCGCTTGACCTGGAAATAGCCGTGCAGCGGTGAATCGGGGAGACCCATTTGGAACGAGATCGCGGAGCGCGCGCCGTCGCCCTCGAGGCCGACGAGATAGTTGTTGGATATGCGGTGGTCCTCCCCGATGATGCGGATACCGCCGGATTCCCTCTTGCCGTTGCCGAAGAACCAGTTGCCCTCGACCGAGCATCGGTTTCCGTGGCGGAGCGTGAGGGTGCCGGTGCAGGCGACGAAGGTGTTGTGACGGTACGTGTTGCCACAGGACTTGTTCGAGATCACCTCGATTTCCCCGTCGCAGCCGTCGAAGTAATTCTCTTCGACGAGCGTGGCGGATTCGGACATTGAGACCTCGCTGGTGCCGACGCGGATGGTTTCGCCGCCATTGCGCCCCAATGGGGGCCGTGGGCCAAAGTGATTGTGGTCGATGCGGTGCCCGTTGGGCAGGTCACCGACCCAGACGACAAGCGTTGTGCCGAGGTCCTTTTTGCCGGTGAAGTAGCAGTGGTCGACGCGGTTGGACAGGCCGTAGAGCGAGACCCATTTGGAACCCTTGGCCGCGGCATCGTCCGTGGGGGGACTGTAGTCTGCGATCGCGCATCCTGTGAGGCGACAGTTTGAGGCCATGGCCTTGGAGTCCGCGCGGAATTCGATGGCGCTATCGTTGGGCCAGCCATCCCGGAAAAGCAGGCCGCTAACGACAAGGTGTTCGCCCGCGATGCGCAGGCGGGATCGGCCCGAGAGAATGGTTTTGCCAGGTGTTTGCGCCCGCAGCGTGATCGGCATGCCGGCCTCGGCGCGGCCTCGGAATACGATGTCGGCATCGCGCCAGACACCCTCGGCCATGACAAGGGCATCGCCGGGTTTTGCTCGGTCGCAGGCCCGCGCGATGTCGGCTGGGGTGGCGACAGGGATTTCGGTGGCTCCCGCGCACAGCGATGTGATCGCGAGCGCGAAAAGAGGGGCACAGGTTCGCGGTGCAGCGGTCATCGAAGCCTCGTATCAGGGGGCTGGTCGAGCAATCGCGTGATGATAACTCAGCGGGGCCGGGGCACCAGACCTGTTCTTGGAGCGGGGAATCCCCCTGATTCTCGCATGAAATAGTCCTATCGGAACGCGGCGGATCGACAGGCCATCCTTGACGAGCTTTCGGCGGCGGTGAAACATAAAACATCCGGGCAGCATTGGCCCGCGAAACCGAGGAAGGATGGGCATTATGGGTCGGATGAATCGCAGGGAATTTCTAAACCTGACCGTCGCGGCAGCCGCCGCTGCGTCGGTCGCCGGGTCGCGCGCTGGTGCCGCAGAAGGCGCCCGGCGGCCCCTGAGGAAGGCCGTCAATCTCGGCATGGTGAAGGCAGAAGCATCCACGCTCGACAAGTTCAAGATGCTGAAGGAGCTCGGCTTTGACGGCGTCGAGCTTAACCGCCCCGGCGGACCGGCCGTTGACGAGATTCTCAAGGCGCGCGATGCCACGGGGCTGGCGATCGCCGGGATCATGAATGCCGGCCATTGGAAGATGCCGCTCTCCGACCCGGATCCTGCGGTGCGCGCACAGGGGCTCGAGGGTTTGATCGCCGCCTTGCGCGACGCGAAGGCATTCGGGGCGCCGAGCGTCCTGCTGGTGCCGGCTGTGGTCAAGAAGGACGTGAGTTATGCGGATGCGTGGACGCGCTCGCAGGCCGAGATCCGCAAGGCCATCCCGCTGGCCGATGAGCTGGGCGTGAAGATCGTCATCGAGAATGTCTGGAACCAATTCCTGCTGAGTCCGCTCGAGGCGGCGCGCTATGTCGATGAATTCCAGAGCAAATCGGTCGGCTGGCATTTTGACGTGGGCAATGTCGTCTTGTACGGCTGGCCGGAGCAATGGATTCGCATCCTTGGCCCGCGGATTTTGAACGTCCACGTCAAGGAATTCAGCCGCGCCAAATGTGAAAAGGAGGGCCCGCGGAAGGGCTTTCAGGTCGAGCTGCTGGAGGGAGACTGCAATTGGCCGGCGGTTATGAAGGCGATCGATGAGATCGGCTATCGCGGCTGGATCATCGCCGAGGTGCCAGGCGGTGACGCCGAGAGGCTGAAATTCCTCGCCGAGCGGATGGAGCGTATTCTCGCGAGCTGAAGCGGGACGGCGACGAATCCGGAAGGGCCCTGTGGGCCAGCGCCGCCGTGGTCGATCGGCTGGTCCACGGGCACGATCACTAGACCGCGACGTAGCTGGCCTTGTCCCCCCACTGTGCTTGGGGGAACTCGCGGGAGGTATCCACGATCACGCGACCTTTGTCGTTGACCGAGATGGCGTAGCGGGCCAGCGCCCGGCGCGCGGGGCCCCCCGTGGGGATACCCTCGGGGTCGAAGTTCGAGTCATGGCCAGAGCAGATGATGCGACCGGGATTCTGCGGGTCCAAGAGGAGATAGTTTCCCTTGTGGGGGCAGATGGCGGTTGACGCGTAGAGCTTTCCAGTGTTGCGGATGATGAAGATGTCGTACCGGATGAATTTCTCCGATATCTCGTCCTTTGGGTAATCCTTGACCGTGCCGACATCGATGGGGCGGTCCGTGCCGGCATGGGCGCGGTTCGTTCCCGCCGCCGAGCAGAGAAGGCAGCCCGATGTGATGGCGAAGAACGTCCGCCGGCCAAAACACGCCTCGGTTCCGCCGCCGTTTTCCCTGTCGCCCGCTTCGGCAGAGGGATCGTTCGGCTGGCAATCCTGACTTGGGCGGGTGCTCATGGTGACGGGAGAATGTGGGACAATGGCCATCGGCGAGAAGGAAAAATTTGGGACATGTCGTGTAGCCTGCATATTCCGCGTGAACGCGGTACTACAAACGCGGGAGCCCGAATCATTCGCGAGCGCTCGTCGTACCGCCTTCAGGCGGAATCGAGAGCCGTCGGGCTGGATTCTTGACCTAGATTCCATGCCCCGGACGCCCGCCAGTCGGCGGGCATTCGGGGCACCACCGGGCAAGAGCGTGGAACGTAGGAGCGCGCTTGCGCGCGACTCGAATCGCCCGAAAGCAGGCTCCTACGATTCGGTGCCTGAATTTTCGATTCTAGCGGATACCTGCGACGCCCCTATTTATCAATCACTTATATCTATGATGGACGACCTTGACACGGGTGGAGTTTCTGATTATGTTCTGAGTAAATGGCAAGCCTCACGCAGGATTCCGAGAAGCGCAGCCCCTACTGGATCTGCTGCTACGTCACCTCGACGGGCCGTCGGCTCAAGAGGACGACCAAGGTTAGCATCCGGCCCGAGAAGGGCGAGCTGAGGGAGGACGGCAAACCGGCGACGCCGGCGGACAAGCGGCGGCAGGCGATGGAGGTCTGCCTGGCGATCGAGCGGGCCGAGAACATGGCCAGGCAGGGCACGCTGACCGAGCAGGCGGTGCGGCGCATCCTGAGCGAGACGCTGGAGCGCACCACCGGCCACGGGCTGCGGACGGTCTCCTGCGAGAGGTGGCTGCGGGACTGGCTGGAGGAGAAGCGCCGGGTGCGGAGCGCGGGCACCGTGGAGCGCTACGGCTACGTGATCGAGGGGTTCCTGGCGGGCCTGGGCAAGCGGGCCTCCCTGCCGCTGGAGGCGATCACCGCCAGGGACGTGCTCGACTACCGCGACGGGCTGCTGAGGTCGGGGCGGTCGCGGGGCACCGCGAAGCTCAACATCGTCAACCTGAGCGTGGCGTTCAACGCCGCCAGGCGGCGGCAGCTGATCCCCTTCAACCCCTGCGAGGCGGTGGAGCACCTGCGCGCCGAGCCGGCCAGGCGCAAGGACTTCAGCCCGGAACAGGTGGCGGCGCTGGTGTCCGCCGCCGACGGGGACTGGCGCGGGGCGATCCTCTGCGGCTTTTACACCGGGGCGCGGCTGGGGGACATCGTGGCGCTGAGGTGGGAGAACATCGACCTGGAGAAGCGCGCGGTCCGGTTCGTGCCGGAGAAGACCGCCGCGAGCGGCAGGGCGGTGGTCGTGCCCCTGCACCCCGACCTCGAGGCCGAGCTCCTGAAGGCCCCCGGCGTCGGAAAGGCCCCGGTGTTCCCCGGCCTGCACGGCCGCAAGACATCGGGGCTCGGGGGCGAGTTCGCGGCGATCATGGGGCGGGCCGGCATCCGGCGGGGATTCTCCCGCCACGGCGAGGGGGGACGGCGGGTGTACGAGCTCTCCTTCCATTCGCTGCGGCATGCATTCGTCACGGCGCTGGCCAACGCGGGCGTCTCGCCCGACATGCGCCAGGCGCTGGCCGGGCACTCCACCGCGGCGATGAGCGAGAATTACACCCACCGCGGGCTCGACCCGCTCCGGGCCGCGATCGCGCTGCTGCCGCCCCTGGTGGGGACGGAAATCGGATTGCCGGGGGCGGCTGCGGCGGGCGAAGATTCGCGGGCATGAAAGCGCGAAAGAGATCGGCCACGGCGCGCAAGGGATCGAAGGCGCGGCGCGCGAAACCTATCCGGTGGGCTGAGGGCTACCCCTTTCCGTCGGCGTGGTGGTTTGACGAGCCCTACCGGACGAAAACCGCGGTCCACTCGCGCACTGTCCTCGCCGAGCACCGCAGGCTGTTTGAGGCCGTGGACCACAAGGGCGACAACCTCACCCTCCGCTGGCTGCTTGCGGGGCTAAGGATCGAGGCCGAGGAGGGCAACGCCCTGGCGGCGGGGGCGCTGCGCTTCCTCGCCCGCGAGTCCCTGCGGATGCTCGAAGATCTCGGGCGGGCCGAGGACGTGGTGGACCTGGCCCGGGGAGCGGCGGGCTGGTTCCTGCGGTGGGCGGGCGAGAACCCGGACGCCGCGAGGAAGGCCGTGGAGTGGGAGCTCACCGTGCCCGTCAACGTGCCCGGGCCCAAGTCTAGGGCCGAGTGGGAGGCCGCCAGGGAGTTTGTCGGGGGACTGAACATCGGATCAGCGCAGCCATCGTTTGTACGCCGGACGGTACCCAGGAGCCAGAGGCTGGGCGTGGCGAGCCTCGCGCGGCCCATCATGTGGTGGCTGCGCCTGGTGCTCGCGCTGCGGGAGAGCGGTTCGAAACCCGAGGCCGATTGGCCGGAGCTCTCCCGGAAGACGGCGGGTTTCTACGCGGGCAAGTTCTGCGAGCGGCTCAGGAGAAGGGCGTTCCGCGAGCGCTTCCCGGAGCTGACCGAAGAGTTCTTCGAAAGGTTCGACTCGAAACAGAAGGACTCGAAAGGATCGGACAACTCGGAGATGGGGGGCTACGACTACGTGCGCAAGAGGGTGCGCCAGTTCATCGGGCACGCGGTCCAAAAAGGAATATAACTATCTTTTTACGTGCCATGATCCCGGCCCGGTGAGGCGGCACGCTGCTTCCAACTATGGAAGCAACGAACAACCAGAACATCACCGGCGCGGTGAGGGCCGCGCACTTAAACGACATCGGCCCGGAATTCGTGGACCACCAGGGACTGACCCGGATGTTCGCGATCCGGCGAAGCCACGCCTACCTCCTGGTGGCGCAGGGGGCCATCAGGAGCGTCTGCATCCGGAAGCCGGGCGCGGTCAAGGGCCGGCGGCTCTTCCACGTCCAGAGCGTGCGGGACTTCCTCGCCAGGCAGATGAAAGGGGGCGCGCAGTGAGCGCCGTCGCCGCCCGCGGGATACCGGGCGCCACGCTGCGGAAGCTGCAATCGCCACCGCCGGTCGGCTCGCGGCACGCCCACGCGCGGGACGTGTCCTTCGCGCTGGTCGGGGCGGGCTGGGACGAGGCATCGGTGTTCGCCCTGATGCGCCCCCTCTATGATCGTGGCAGCTTCCCCGACGGCGAGCTGCGGTCGATCATCCGGGGCGCGGTGCGCCGACGGCCGAGCCCGGCGAAGGCACGCGCGCCGCAACAGAGACCGCCCGCGCCCCGACAGGCGCCCGAGCTGCGCAAGCCCTCGGATGCCGACCTCAAACGCATCTCTAGAGTGAGGGGAATCGGGATCGGGGGCGTCCGGCTCTGCACGGAGAGGGGTTTGCTTTGGCGCGCCGAAGTCTGCGGGCACGCGTCGTGGGCCGTGGCCGATGCGACCCGGCGGGGCATGCAGGCCCGGCGGCTCGACGGCAGACCCTATCCGGCGACGGGCAGCCTGCCGGAGCGGAAGACGCACAACGTTGCGGGAACGACGACCCGACATCCCATCGGGTTGCCGGAGGCCAAAGACAAGTGCGCGATCCTGCTGGTCGAGGGATCCGCCGACCTGGTCGCCGGCCACCACTTCGTCTGGTGCGAGGAACGCGAGCGCGATGCCGCGGTCGTCTCAATGCTGGGCTCGGGGCTGAGCATCCCGGCGCCCGACCTCCTGGCCATGGCGGGAAAACGGGTCCGGATCGTGCCCCACCTGGATCCGTCGGGCAACGAGGCATGCCTCCGGTGGTTCGTGCAATTGACCCAGGTCGGTTGTGGGGTGGACGTATTCTCTCTGGTGGGTCTGGTCAAGATGGACGGCGCGCCGGTCTTGGACCTCAACGACCTGCTGGCGATCCATCCGGACAGCTTCGAGGAGCACCGGAGCACCTGGAGCGTGATCCCATGAGTTCCGAAACCGCGTCCGCGGACGCGCCGGCGGAAGGCCTTGGACTGGGAAGAGGGCCGGGCCCCTTCGTGCCGCCCGTCCGGGCCGGGGAGTCCGATGTCCCCGAGCCGGGGCCATTCCCGGTCGAGCACCTTTCCCCGGCCCAGCGCGGGATCGCCGAGGCGACGGCGGAAGTCCACGGCATCGACCCGGCGCTGCCGGCCATGGCGACGCTGGCGACGCTGGCCGCCTCGGCCGGAAAGGGCCTGCTGGTGACCGGGGCGGTGTCGGGCAGGGAGACGCACTGCAACCTCTTCGTGATCGCCGCCGCGCCAAAGTCCTACGGCAAGGGCGCCGCCGCGGGCGTCGTCGGCCCCCTGACGGAGGCTTCCAAGCGGCGGGCCGAAGAATACCGCACGGACACCCGGCCGGGGCTCCGCCAGGAGCGGGCCGTGAGCGAGCGCAGGGCAAAGATCCTGGTCGAGTGGCTCGCCAGGGGCCGCGGGGAAAACAACAGGCCCCTCACCGATGACGAGCGCGCCGACCTCGGGCGGGAACTCGCCGAATTGGAGCGGCGCCTGGCGGCGATCGCGCCGCTTCTCGAATCCGAGCCCACCCTCTGGGTCGGCTCCTACACCGGCGCCGCGCTGGCCACCGCGCTGGCCCGCAACGGCGAGGCGTTGCTGTCTTTCTCCCCCGAGGCCGGGGACGCCATCCGCATCGCGCTGGGCCGTTTCAGCAAGGACTCCAAGGCGGATTTTGATCTGTTCCTGAGCGGCTACACCGTCGAGGACTGGAACGAGGGCCGGGTCACGAGGGGCAGCATCAACATCCGCCCCTGCCTGTCGGTCCTCTGGCTGTGCCAGCCCTCGCTATTGCGGGAGATGCTCTCCAACGAGGAGGCGATCCAGCGCGGCATGACGGCGCGGTTTCTCATGTTCGCGGTCGGGCACGAGACGATCCCCCACGACGATGGCGTGCCGCGCTTCATTCCGGGGGAAGCCGTGGGGCGCTGGGCGCGGGTCATAGAGACCGGGCTCCAGGTCCGCGATCTGGCCGATCCCCTGCGGCTGGAATGCGGGCCGGACGCCAGGGAGATCTTCCGCCGATGGCACAACGAGTCGGTGGACCTGCGCAACGGCAGGTTCTCCGATATCGAGGGCGAGCTCGGTCGCTGGCGCGAGAACGCCGTGCGCATCGCCGCGTGCCTGGCCCTGGCAGATGCCGCGGACGAAGGGCTCTGGCCGCGGGCGGTCTCGGTGGACTGCGCCGCCAGGGCGGTGGGCCTCTGCCGCTGGGCGGTGTTCTCGACGCTGCGGCTGATGCAGGCCGGACGGATGGATCGACTCAACGCAATGGCCGAGAAATTGTCCAAGGCATTGGGCGACTGCGGGGGCATTCGGACCCTCCGGGATCTGGACCACCACAACGGCATCCCGACCGCCGAGACACGGATGCTCGCCAACGCGTTCCCCAATCGGTTCTCCGTCACGCGCCAGAAGGGCGCGGGCGCGGGTCGCCCCGCCGAGATCTGCATCCTGGTCGCCGCACCCGGCGAATCCTAAGACCTCCCGCGAAGCCGAATTGTGTGGGATTTCGGAGATTTTGAAACCGCCCCTCGCGCCCGTTTCCTAGGACCGGCACCCCATGAACCCGAATTTCGTGGGATTTCGGAGATTCTGGCTCCGGCATCCTGCCGTTTTCGCGACGTCGGCACTGCCGCCGTGGATTGTGTGGGATTCTGGAGATTATGCCGCCGGCCTCGAAAGCGCCCTCGGCGTCGCCGCGCCCGCGACATTTCGGGCCCGATTAGCCACGCCGGAAGGTCATTTCGGGCGGTTTCGGCCGATCTTTCCACGCGGGCAGCAATTGTGTGGGATTTTGGAGATTATGTTGGCGGCCCTGAAGCGTTTTCGGGGCGTCGCCAGTTGCCTGCCCCGGTGTCGGGGGATCGGTCACTCGGGATAGCCCATCTCGCACCGTTTGGGCCGATCTTCTCGCCGGGGGTAATTGTGTGGGATTTTGGAGACGGCATCTCGGCGGCCTTCCACGGAACCCGCCTCTGGCCAGACCCGTCGCGACCCGACTGTCAGGCCGGTGCCCTCGTCATGAAGACCAAGAAGATAGATAGTACGTATAATCAACTATTGTATCTTTTCCCCGTTATTCTGGGCGGGACATATGCCCGTTTCAAAATCTCCAAAATCCCACACAATTACCCGCGACGCTCCAGTGGACCGACTCCAGCGACCCCAGCCGCAGCATACATAGAATCCGCGGAGATCCACCGGCATCCGCCGGGCTCCACCGACGTAGTTATGCGGTGCGAGGCACCACTGACCCGCGATGCCCATCGGCCGCGATCCCGCGGGTCTCGGCATTCGAAACGGCCCCTCCCACACAATCCCACGAAATCCCACACAATTACCCGCGCCACGGTTTGCGCGGCCGGTAGTCGTGGCCGGGATCAGGCCGCGGACCACCCCCAACACCACGACAAGGAATCTATTAGGACCCGATAACAGGCGGGGGAAGCCCACCACCCCCTCTAAAACCCATGAGAAACCACTTTTTCAACTTGCCACCTCGTCGCATATTGGGCGCTGCCCGAAAGGAGAGCCTGTCCCCTCACGACAGGCGGAGGAGGGGTACCGTCGATCCCCGGGTCGATCTGGATTTTTAGAAGGCCGGCCCCCCTGAAAACCCATGTGAAGTGGCAAGTTCGACTTGCCAGAAGATTCCGAGGGACCCCGCGAATGTGTCCGCTTCAACGGCACGGACCTGAGCGAAGCGTGGGCGGTTCCGGTGGAGGCTGGGGTTATCCGATGCCCGCCTTAAGCAATCCTTCCCGTTCCAAGACCCGCCTAATTTCCTCTGACTGGGACATCAGTCCATCTTTAGGGAACCGTATTTGCACCAGACCGCGAATGTTTGAGAATTCGTCGCAGCCATCCTCAAGCAAGACTATTGTGCGCTGTCGCCCAAGGCGCCCCTGACAGAGTCCAATCTCATGGAGGACATTCTCCCGTGCGTGAATACTTCCGTCGCAGTGCACGTCCTCGCCGGTCATAATAACAAAGGCGAAGCACGACTCATCCAGCATCTGTTCCAGTCTCTCGGTTACGGTAAGCCCCGCGACTGGCTGCCGATCAAACTCGGTCCACTCCAAAGACAAACGATCCTGGAGAAAATCCTTGAGCTTCCTCCACACGTCCGAGCGTCCGTGCCCAATAAAGACCTTTGAGTTTGGCAGGACGGTGTGTGGCTGCTGCGCTGAGGATGGGCCAGCACTCAAAGTGGCATCCGCCTCGACGAGAAAGAGCCCAACTCGGTTACGAATTCGGTCCAGAACATCACGTATTTCATATGCCTTTTCCAGGCAGTCTCGGCCGCCAGCTTCTTCGAGTTTAGCTGCCAGATTCTCCAAGAGTGGAAGGGAATGCGAGAAAACGTCGCCGTCCTTCGTTTGCCGATCATTCATGATTGTGGTCACAACGCGTCGCCGACGGCCAGGGTCCGTTTCCTCCGGAAGAGGATGCACGCGCGCAGTATCTGGCGGGCCTATTCCATCAAGGTGGTACTGAAATAGCATTCGATACTCGTCCTCACCAAGGGAAGCGGCCAGTCGGGCCGCTTTGCGAACAAGAGGCACAAGAGGATGATCGCCAGCGGCCTCGAGATCGGACGCGAGTTCGTCACGTATGCATTTTTGCATTTCGCGATTCATTGGCAGTGTCGGCTTAACAAAGATCGCGGGCGGCGACTTCTTGAGTGGTTGGATTATTAGCCATTCTTTTCAAACAGCTCAGGATGAAATATGGGAGCAAAGACTTCGACGTGATGGTTCCAAAACCCAAACACCGCCTCGAGACAAAGAGTGTTCAGGTTTTTCGGGTCGTCCAGTGGTGTTTTCCGGTCTGACGCCCTGCATCCTCGAAAAGGAGACAAATGCTCTTTCGAGACAGAAAACTCGACCTCGTGGGCGGCAGCGTTCCGTCGCTGGCGAAACCAGTGAAGCATTTTTGCGTCGGCATCAGAAATGATAGCGGCTTCGTGCAATAGTGTAATCAGCACCGACTGAGTGAAATCTCTCCGCGCCTCCGCAATCCGCGGTGCATTCTTGCACTTGTTTGTCGCAAGGACGTACGTCAATAATTCCAGGTAGCAATTGGTGATAGTGATCTGGAGGCGCGGATGATCCGGTGCAGCGGTTAGATCGCTGACTAGCTTTCGGATAACGTCGTGTGGTAACGGTTTTGGCATACTTCGAATGGTTAACGCGCAAGGTGACTCACGGCCGGCCGTGGTCCGGCTCCTGCTCTGCGGGAGGCGTGACGCGAGTAGCCGTCGATTCCACGGCCTTGTGCGGCTCATCTTTCTCCGTGCCAACAATTCGGTCAAGCACGCCATCTAAAGCGTCTACAACCCTATTCTCGAGCGTGGTCACGGCACATCCCAGAAGGAAGGAGAGCAAAATCAGCAGCCACCCCCGCCGGACCTTAAGCCACCGGGCGTAAAGTGGACGACCGTCAGCAACGGCTTGATCCCAACCGCCTATGTCATACTTCATTGCGTAGGCGGGCACACCAGTCCCGTCGACATCGTCCCCACGCTGCACAAGCAGGCCTCTCGCGATCATCTCATCGAAGACCTGGTCGGCTCTTGCGTCTTGAAAGATGGGACGCTCATTGGTTTCGGTATTAGCGCTCGTGAGCACTTTAGAGCGCCACCAGTGATCCTGGCCGACGCTCCGGCGCATCATCCACTCTGCAGCGCGCGACAAGTCACGCAGAAACTCTTTCGAATGGGTCCGGAACGTTGTCATAGGACTCTCTTGTTGAACATCTGATTATGCCGACCGATCCGTTGGGTTTGCCGAGCCCGAGCGAACATGTTGGCCGTGAAAACCGACGGCATCTCCCCAAACCATGACGTAAGTGTGAATCTGTGGATGGGGATGGTCAAGTGGATCCGCGCGGTGCCCGACGCCCGCTCGGATCGCAGGCGTTTTGAGAGGAGAAGTGCAGTTTTAGATATACCCCGCCGCCTTGAAGCTGAACCAGCCCTCGGGGTGCGCGGTGGATGGGGAACCGATGATGACGTGGTCCAGCAGCGGGATGTCCAGAACCTTGGAGGATTCCTTGAGAGCGCGGGTGATGCGGATGTCGGCTTCCGAAGGCGTGGGGTCCCCTGACGGATGGTTGTGCACGAGCACGATCGCGTATGCCCGACGCGCGATGGCGGGCGAGAAGACCTCCCTCGCGTGCACCAGGGCCTGATCCAAAAGCCCGCGGGACACCTCTTCGACGGCAATGAGGTGGAGCTTGGCGTTGAGCAGGACCACGCGGGCGCTCTCGGCCGGCAGTAGCCGCATCTCGGGTCCGATCAGTTGCGCGATCCTGGAGGCGTCATCGAGTTTGTTTGCCGAGGCACAGCGGCGGGCGAGCCGGACGGCGATCTCGATGGCGGCGTGGATCTGGGCGGCTTTCACCTCCCCGACGCCGGGGACCTTCGCCAATTCCTCGACCGGGGCGCGGGCGATGGAGGGAAGGTCGCGGAACCGGGCCATGAGTTCCTCGGCGACCTGGAGGGCGCAGGCGCCCTTGGGTCCGGTGGGCAGGAGGACGGCGAGCAATTCCGCGTCGCGGAGGGCGCCGGGTCCGCGCTCGAAGAGGCGGGTGCGGGGGCGCTGTTCGTTGGGCATCTCGTGGAGTTTCATCGGCTCTTGACGATGGTGATCTGAAACTGCGCGAACTTGCCGTTGTCCCCCTTCACCGAGAGGACGATGCCCCTGTTGCGGGTCATGATCCCGGCGTCCTCGAATGAGTCGATCGCGTGGGGCGGAAAGGCGTCGCTATCGAGGAGGATGTTGATGAGGATGTCTTGCATCTGGGTTTCGGTCATCGGTGTTTCCATGGCTCTCATGCACCTAGATCCGTGCCAAGGTGGGGTGGCGGGAACGATTGATGGCAGCGCCCTCGATTCGAGCGACTTGATGGCGCTAAGAATGACGGCGGGGTGGCACGTAACTTCCTCAAGGGGCCGACCGTCGCGCCGCTGAACAGTCCTGTCCCCCGGATGAACAGCCGGATTTCGTCACCGCCCTGCGATCGAACGCCTTGCCATCTGATGCCCCCTCATCGTGTGTTGCTCGACTGGACAGATGCGGCTTCGGACAAGTCAAGGAACGTAAGAAAACAGTTTCGTTTCATGCCTCACCGCCCTGCGATCCAACGCCTTGCCATCTATTTCGCCCAAGGGCGGCGGGTGGCACGGAACCTGTTGCTACTCTGCCATGAGCAACACACCGATCGGATACGAGATAAGCGCCGAGACCATCATCGCGGAGGCCCGGCGCCAGGAGGCGGAGAGGGCGAGGGCGTCAGTCATCGCCGCCGGCATACAGACCTGCGGGCGGTTCAGCTACGACCCCGCGACAGGCGCGGTCACCGGGACCGCCGAGTACATGGGGAGCGAGAGCTACGCCCGCCGCATGGCCGCGATCACGGAGGGCCGGGACACGGTCACGAGCTTCGGGTACTGCCAGCACGGCGACGTCATCAAGGCGGTGCTGGTGAGCCTGCAGACCGATTACGCCGCGTGGAAGTGCATGCGCGATTTCGAACGGAGGCTCGGATGAGGACCCCGCACGAATGCCCGGAGTACGACGAGGTCATCGCCGACGAGATCGCAGCGCGCCGCGCGTGCCGCCGCATCGAGAGACAGTTTCCCCGCCCGAACCGCTGGCGTCCGGGCCGGTCCCACCATCATCCGCCAGCATAAGAATCGGAGACACACATGCCTGAGAACACCACCACCACCCTGAGCTTCAAGCGGCTCAGGGAGACCAAGAACACCGTCCGCTTCGAGGAAGACGCCCCGCCCGGCAAGCCGCCGGTCATCGGGACGATCTACATCCAGAAGTGGTTCATAGGCGACGCGGAGAACGCCACCCTCACCCTGAATGCGAAGTAGTCGCATGGATAAGCTCTACTACATCGTCTGCGAGGAGAAGGGCGCGACCCTCTTTGAGGGCAAGTTCCAGGGCCGCACCCGCGGGGCGGCGATCAAGTTCCTGAAAGCCCAGATCGGTCGGCAGAGCCTTGCGGGGGTCGTGTTCACGGTTACCGAGATCCCGGTGCCGATCATTCGGGAGATCGTCGGGGCGATCATGAAAGGCGAGCCCATCGCGGCCCCGACGGCAGTGTCACCGGCCGCGTCCGTACAGCAGCCTGCGCCCGAGGCGAAGGTCGTGCGATTCGACGCCTTCGAGAAGCCCGAGGCCCCCGCCAACGGCGATGTCCGCTGGGCGGAGATCCGGAGCTTCTATCGCGAGTGTCGCAGCCCGAAGAAGACGGCCGAGCGGTTCTGCGTCTCGGTCAACACGATCAAGGCGCGGGTGCGGAGGGAGGGCTGGTGATCGCGGCGGAGGTGTCGCCGCTCAACTGGCGGCCGGGGTCGGTCGAGGATCTGATCGGCCCCGCCCGCCGCGCGGCGGAGGCGCTCTTGGCCAAGGCTCGGCGGCTGCGGGCCGGGGAGCGGGGCACGATGAAGGTGCTGCTCTACGGCCCGCCCGGAGTGGGCAAGACGACGGTGGCGGGCATGTTGGCCGCCGAACTGGCGGGGAGCCCGCTGGCGGTGGACGAGGTCAACGGCAGGCTCGTGACGGTCGAGGCGGTGAAGGGCTGGATGGGATCGCTGGGCCTCGGGAACCTGTTCTCGGACTGGTCGGTGCGGATCATCAATGAGCTGGACCGCTGCACCCGAGACGCCCAGGACCTCCTGCTCTCCTACCTGGACGGGCTCCCGCACGGCCGCGCGGTGATCGGCACCAGCAACCTGCAACTCGACCTGCTCACCGAGCGTTTCCAGACCCGCTTCCAGGCGATCAGACTCCTGCCGCCCGACACCGACGAGATCGCGGGGCTCCTGTCCTCGCGGTGGGACATCGATCCGGCCACGGCCGCGAGGATCGCGGTGGGCAGCGGGGGCTGCGTCCGCGCCGCGCTGGCGGATCTGGAGAGCGCCGTGGATCTCGCGAGGCTGTCTGCATGATCATCCTCCTCGACCTCAACTACACGCTGGTGGCCAACTCCCCCAAACGGGGGATAACCCCGCCGCCGATGGCCGTGCGCCTGCGCACCGAGCGCTACCGCCAGTGGCTAGTCGAACTCGTCCGGCCCCATCCCGTGATCCTCATCACGGCCCGGCCGAACCGATGGCGGGAGCCCACCCTCGCGAGGATATTCCAGGAGACGGCATGGCAGCCACAGGAGGCGTTCTTCGCGGAACTCGGATTCGGAGGACCGCCCGGTATCAAACGGCGCATTCTCATGGCCCACGTATTCCCACGCCACGGTCGCAACGCACATTACCTCGCCATCGAGAGCAACCCGAGGACCCGGGCCATGTACGCCCGCCTCGGTATCATGGCGGTTCCGATCGGGAATCGACCTTGGACACGGCTTCCGACCCGGCGCGTCCGAGGCGCGTGACTGCCTGTCGCATTCCTAAGAGGCGCGAATATCTGATGGGGAACGTTGAACCGGAGGCCGTGGCGTGGTACTGGTGATCCGTGATGGGTGGCCGACGGTGGCCGAACAGCCGCGGCGTCAGGGGCCATCCGGAGACGCGATCATAGAAACGGAGCATCGGATATGGCAGGCAAAGCACGACGCACGACGCACCGCAGCAGCGCGGGCAAGAAACTCTACGCGGTCCGGGATGCCAAGGGACGGTTCAAGGACATCCAGACCTACGAGCGCGCCCATCGGGCTGACTTGGCGCGCAAGAGCAAGGCCGAGCGCAAGAGCAAATAGTATCTCGCGACCTCGTCCGGTCTCCTGCGACGCCTCTGCCCATGTGGCGTGCGGTGCGCGGTTCGGCCGGGTGTTGCATTTTTGCTTTGCTGAGCCTGGGCTTGCCCGCGGCGTTGTCCGTGGCCGATCCCAGCGGGGAGGACCATCCCTTTTTCGTTGCTGGACTCCTACGGCGGGGCGACCACGATCCGTCCCCGTTGGCGACCGGTCCGGTCGCGCGGCAGGGCCTGATCGGTTTTGTGGGCTCGCGGATTCTGTTAATGATAGAATCTTCTTACCGTCGCATGCGCATGGTGCCAGACTCCCGCCGATGAGTTCCGGTAAGAAGCCCACGCCCGCCCCCTCGGCAAGGGGCATCGACCCCGACCGCCTGCGCGCCTTCGCCGAGTGGTGCGCGAAGCACATCGACGGCGACGAGAAGAGCGAGGCGCAAATCTTCCTGGAGCACCTCTTCCAGGCCTTTGGCCACGGCGGCACCAAGGAGGCCGGGGCGACCCTGGAGGAGCGCGTCATCAAATCCTCGGGCGGCACGTCCTTCGCGGACCTCGTGTGGAAGCCGGTCGTTCTCATCGAGATGAAAAAACGCGGCGAGAACCTGCAGAAGCACTACCGGCAGGCGTTCGACTATTGGGCGCGCCTGGTGCCCGACCGCCCGCGGTACGTCGTTCTCTGCAACTTCGACGAGTTCTGGATCTACGACTTCGAGACCGACCTGGACACGCCCAAGGACAAGCTGCCGCTGGCCGACATGCCGGCCCGGTGGGGTCCTCTGGCCTTCCTCGCCGGGAAAAAGCCCTCCTTCGAGTCCGACCGCGAGGCCGTCACCCGCGATGCCGCCGACAGGCTCGCGAAGCTCTTCTCCCGGCTCGTGCACCGCGGCGTCGAGCGTCCGCTGGCGCAGCGTTTCATCCTCCAGACCCTCGTGGCCCTCTTCGCCGAGGACATCGGGCTGCTCGAAAAATACTTTGTCGCAGGCCTCATCAACGACTGCGCCAAGCCCGCCGACAGCTACGACTTGCTCGGCGGGCTCTTCGAGGCGATGAACCAGCCCAAGCCCGCATCCGGCGGGCGGTTCAGCGAAGTCGCCTACTTCAATGGCGGGCTGTTTGCCCAGCCCGCGCGCATCGAGCTCACCGCCACCGAACTTCTCATCCTCCAAGAGACGGCGAAATCCGACTGGTCCAAGGTCCAGCCCGAGATCTTCGGCACGCTCTTCCAGCACTCGATGGATGCCGGGGAGCGGCACGCCTTCGGCGCCCACTTCACCCATCCCGCCGACATCATGAAGATAGTCGGCCCCACCCTCGTCGATCCGTGGCGCGAGCAGATCGAGGGTGCGAAAACCGTCAAGCGCCTCACCGAGCTTCGCGATCGGCTCCACGGCTTCCGTGTCCTCGATCCCGCCTGCGGCTCCGGGAACTTCCTCTACATCGCCTATCGCGAACTGAAGCGGGTCGAGGCCCGGATCTACGAGCGCCTCGCCGAGTTCCCCTCGAAGGCGGAGCCCGGCCAGATGCGTCTCAGCTTCCTGAGCGCGCAGAACTTCTTCGGCATCGACATCCTCCCCTTCGCCGTCGAGATCGCAAAGGTCACCATGATGGTCGCCCGCAAGCTCGCCATCGACGAACTCCACATCACCGAGCGGGCCCTCCCCCTCGACAACCTCGACGCCAATTTCAGGGCCGCCGACGCCCTCCTCGCCCCAGACGGTTCCCCCGCCACCTGGCCCAACGCCGATGTCATCATCGGCAATCCGCCGTTCCTCGGCGCGAAACGTCTCAAACCCGAACACGGGGCCGACTACGTGAACGCCGTCCGGCACGCCTATCCCGACGTCCCTGGCATGGCGGACTACTGCGTGTATTGGTTCCGCAAGGCCCACGAGCACTTGCCGCCCTGCACCGCCGCGGATCCCGTCGCCGGACGCGCCGGGCTCGTCGGCACCCAGAATGTCCGCAACAACCAGTCCCGCGTCGGGGGCCTCGACCACATCGCCGCCACCGGCACGATCCTCGAGGCCGTCGAGAACCAGCCCTGGTCCGGCGAGGCCAATGTCCACGTCTCGATCGTCAACTGGGCCAAGACCCAGGACACCGCACTCCTGCCCAAGAAACGAAAACTCTGGTTCAAGGTCGAGCCCATCGCCTCGCAGAAGATGCTCCGCAAACGCTCCGGCCCCGCCGCCAAAGACTACGAGCTGGATTGCCGCATCTGTGACGCGATCAATTCGGCGCTTTCGGATCAGGTGGATGTGAGCGGGGTGAAAACCCTGCGGTGCAACCAGGATCCGCCGTGTGTCTTCAATGGACAGTTTCCCCGCCACAAGGGCTTCGTCTTGACGCCCGCGGATGCCGCGAAGTTGCTCAGCGCCAATAGCCGAAATCGCTGCGTGGTCCATCCCTTCCTGATCGGCGCAGAGATGCTGACCGATGGCGAACCGCAACGCTGGGTGATCGACTTTCAGAAGATGCCCATCACCGAGGCCCAGCGCTATGAAGAACCATTCAGGTGGGTGAAAGAGCGCGTTCTACCGCATGTTGAGGACCTGGCGAATAAGGAGCACAAGAAAACGGGCAAGGATGCGGGTCAAGACCAGCAATGGATGAAGACGTGGTGGCAGCATTTCCGATGTCGTAAAGAGCTGATCGATACCATCGGTCGGCTGCCGCGCTATCTGGCCTGCTGCGAAGTCACCAAGCGCCCGATCTTCTGTTTCATCGATCCGGAGATTCGGCCCGATCACACGCTGGAAGCATTCGTGCTCTCCGACGACTACAGCTTCGGCATCCTACAGTCCTCAGCCCATTGGCTTTGGTTCACGACAATTTGCAGCAAGTTGAAGTCCGACTTCCGATATACACCGAATTCCGTCTTCGACACCTTCCCCTGGCCGCAGGGGCCGTCCGCCAAGCACGTCACCACGGTCGCGGAGGCGGGGAGAGAGGTGCGGCGGATCCGCGCCCAGGCCCTCGACAAACTCAAGGGCGGGTTGCGCGCGTTGTACCGCACCCTCGAACTCCCCGGCGCCAACCCGCTCAAGGACGCCCACGCCGCCCTCGACGACGCCACGTTCGGCGCCTATGGCTTCAACCCCAAGAAAGACCTGCTAGCCCAGATCCTCGATCTGAATCTCGCGGTCGCTGCTCGCATCGAACGGGGCGAGAAAGTCACCGCCCCTGGCGTGCCAACGGGCCACCCCGATCCGAAATGCCTCATCACCGGCGACTGCATCCGGCCCTGACCCCAGAAGTGAGAGTCAAAATGGCTCTCATCATCGTTGGATCGGTTACGGGAGTAGCGCGCCTTGTTGTGGCAAGATCTGAAAGAACGGTGAGTTGCGTGAGAGTATCGGATCCTCAGGTCGGACGAGCGCCTTGGTGGGCTCTCTTCTCCATGAGGGCGATTTGCGTCCGAACGGGGTCGATGATGTCGGCGGCTACCATGTCCTCTGGGATGAATGTTCCGTCCGTGAGATTAAGTCCAAGAACGCCATCGCGTGAGCTAATGTGGTAACCTGGTCGGCATGTGCGCACTCGTTCGAAGAGCGATTTCATGCCGCGACGGAAGCCGAAAGAGTTGGTGACGCGAAAGACATGCCGCGAGCACGTCTCACGATAAACACATGGTCGCTTGAGCCGACGAGGCCAGACAAGCCAGTAGAGTCGGATTGCTGCGAGCAGTAGAAATCTCACGCCCGGAACACCACGAACTCGGTTGTGATCGTTGTTGGTGGTGTGGCGCCAAAACCGAAGCAACCGTTTGAGCCCGCCTTGAACGTCTGGAGCTGGGAGACGCCGACGTACTCCCATCCGTTCGATGCGTAGCTGGTGATGAGAGCTTCGAGTGATGCGGCTAAATGTCCAGGGTCCTGCATGTTGCCGATTGCGGCGCTAAAAGGGACGACTTTGTATTGCATAGATGTGGATTAGTCTTTCTTGGTTGGTTATGATTGAAAAGCGGCGCACAAAGAAACCCGCTGCCCGGAGCAGGTGACAGGTTTATCTCGATGGTTGCGGTGGGTGGAACGCCCAATTGAACGCGGCAGGCACATGCATGTCCTCCGGAAAGAGATTCTACGGGGGCGAGTGTTGTGCGCAAGGCCATTCTTCTTGCCATTGGATTCCATGTCAGGGGCCGCCGCGTTTCTGCATGCCCGTGGTTGGAGACATTGCCGGAAATTTCCTAGATGTTCGAAGAAGGTGAATGCCCACGAAGGCCGCGAGTGGATGAATGCGCGCATTCAGGCACATGGGACCGGGTTCCGATGCGAGTTTTTCGGATGCCCATCGTTCTGGATGCTGGCTCCGAAGGACCGCGTTCTCATAGATTTGCCGAGATCTCGTGAGCACTGCTCCGCCCTCCCCGAGGGTCATGGGCTTGCCGGGACCAAAGGAAAGGACCTGGACGTCGGCCACGGATCGGACATCCCGTGTTCCAGTGACCCCCGGGATCAGGGCCGAGTCTTCGATGTATAGTAGGCCGTTCGCGTCGCAGATCTGACGGACTCGTGGTGCATCGTGTCGCGAATGTTCCCAGTCAACGGCGAGAACCGCGCGGGTCTCTTTGGTAATGAGCCGCTCCACGGATTCTGGACAAAGGGTTCCGCCCGACGCGGGTTTGGCGCGCACGAGACGGCCCCCCGCGAACTCGAATGGGCCGATACTCCCGGGCCAGCAATTCGGGGGGCCGATGATCTCGGCATCACGCAAGTCAGCGGCGAGCGCGATAACCAGCAGGGCTGTCGTGGCATTGCAGGTGGCGAGGCAGTACGGGAATCCGCAGGTTTCCGCCAAGATCTGTTCGAATTCCGCGATTGGACCGCCCCCTCGAAGCTGTTGACCCCGGTACGCGTGCGGATCACCGAGGAAACCGTGGACATAGTCCGCGACGGCACGCGCGATGCGGCTGTTAAAAGACAGATCGTCAAACGTTGACATGGGGTTTCAATTCCTCGATCCGTTGGTTGAGACGCTCGACATCTATGCCGCCGTCGGTCTCACTGACGATGCCCTTCAGGTACGGGGGCATTGGGTAATCAGTGATTCGTTCGTGCCAAGGAAGCATTGACAGGTCGCTGCATACGCTGATGGCGAAGAGATCGGCATACTCCGCTCCAGCGCGGTCTCGCGGATGCTGGGGTGCACAGTCAATCGCTGCTTGGAGGAGCAGGCTTTGGGGTTGGCTCCCTTTGCCGGTGGCGATTTTGGAAGAGATGATTGTCCGCATGACCCGCGGGCTGGCCCCCTTCCGGAAGAAGAGCTGGGCCGCATCCCGGAGGAGGGTGCCCGCCGGATCCCAGGCCACATCGGGCAGAAGATGGGCAGCCACCGCGCAGAGGATGGCCGGATAGTCTTCCTCCACCGCGGACAGGACGGGGATGAACATGAACCGACTGGCCATCGCCGAGCCGACGCGCCAGGGGCAATTAGTCGTGGCGATCAGCAAGGTTCGGCCAGCCCGCGAAGAGTCGGACAAGGCATTGAGCATTTCGGCGGTCACTGCGGCCGATGCGCCGCCGTCCATATTCATGGATTGCCGCTCCATCTGGAAGGCTTCGGTGATCTCATCGATGACCCCGAACGCCGGGCTCAGTTCCTTGAAGATCCGGAACTGAAGGCGCACTCGCTGTTCGGTCTGGCCAACCAGGGACCCTTTGGGGCTGACCAGCGAATAGGCCGGAGTCTGGGAAAGCAGGGCGGTCAGGAGAGCCATGTCTGTCTTGGCGGACGAGGGCGCCCCGGCCAAGAGCACATTCATCGGGGTGTGCCGGTCGCCTTCCTTGAGGCCGATGGCCCATTTCTGAAGGAGATCCATGACCCTCTCGACCGTGCGACCGACCAGCCTGATCCCCCGGACGCGTTCGATGTCGAGAAGGTGGAGGGTTCCTTCGGACAGCGAGACGACGTCGGCTCGTTTGCGCTCGACGATGCGCGTGTGCGTGATCGGTCGGCCAGAGCGCGACGACTCCAGAAACGCCTCTTCGAGGCTCTGGTTGGGGGTGCGAGCCGTGAGGTTAGCCACCGCGGGATCGTCGAGGCCTGCCTCGAAGGCCGCCCCTTTTAAGTGGGGCATGGCCCTAAGCGCTCTGAGGAATGCCAGCTTCTCTTCACGTTCTGGCTGAGGCAGATGAACGGGTTGGAGGCAGTTCACAACGCACCGATCCATTCGCTCGGGCACTCCGGTGAGGATCATCAGGAACGGATGCCGGCGGCGCTGATAATCGCTTCCCATGATGACCAGCAACTCGTTCATCTGCATGACCCAGTCGTTCGGGGTGCCATGGCTGGCAAATGGGACGAGATCCTCTCCGAACTCAAGCAACGTCAGGGTCGGTGGGATATCGGCCCCTTGCTCAATCGTTTGTTGAATTGATTTGATCAGGTCGAACGCGCGCTCGTGGGCGCCGCGTCCCGTGAGGGTATTTCGCGCCTCGTCCTGCAGCGGGATGTGGGCGGCCGCAAGTTTCGACTCGAATGCCCGCCTCTCGTTCGGGCTGAAAGCATCCCAGCACCAGCGTGGCCCGAGCGCCAGATTGAAGACCAGGGTCGCCATTCCGAACTCCTCCTTCGCGCGGCGGATCAGAGTGTGCCGGAGGGGGCGAAGCTCGCCCCGTTCATTGATGTGGAGGTCGAGGAGGGACCGGCCCGACACCAACAAGGTCTGGTGCCCGGCTCGATACGCGTCGAGGATCGGTTCGATGGTTGTTTTCTGGCTCTCGGGCGGCTCGATGTGACTCATGGGAGATTCCCTTCGGGTTCTAGGCTGGGTTCAGTTAGCGGAACGGACGTACAGTCGTTGGTCAATCCGGTCGTGGTCAAAGGCCGGCTGCGAGTGTTTGCGGTGGCGCGCGCGCAGGTCGCAGCGTACACCGCGGGCGCGGAGTTCGGCCTGGAGGGCGTCGAGGGTCTGGGCGCAGGCGCCGCCCGTGAAGCCGTTGGCGTCGAAATGAATCTGAACCCCGCCGTCCTTCACCTTCGCCACTTCGATCGCGAGGCTCTGGCGTGTTCCCGGCCTAGTGGCCACTAGGAGTCCGTCCCCTGGCTCCAGCACGGTGGGGGTAAACCCGACGGACTGACACGACTGCGCGATGATCGGAAGCAACTGCGCCTGCATCCGGGTCTGTCGCTTGACCACCAGTTCCCGAGCGACCACTTGAACACCAGCCCTGTCATTCCGGGCAACTAGCGATTCCAGTCTGGCCGTGAGGGCGCTCGCCTCGGATTGGGTGACATCGAGACCCGAGTTCGTGGCGAGGGCAAGCACCGCATCCCTGGCGGTTGCCGAGGATGCGATCGCCTCACGGATCTCGGGAAGAGACGCACGATGACGCGACTCCTGAATCGCCCCCGCCAGGGCCTTGCCGCCCCTGTATGCCAGGACACCCCCGACCACGGCCCCTTTCACCGCGAGCTTTGTTGCCTGAAAGGTGACCCAGCCGACAGCGCTGATGACTTCGCCGAGCGAGATCAAAGGCTCGCTAGGGGGGACATCGATTTCCTCGATCGTTGTGGTGTTTCGGGTCTCGCTCATGGTGGCTCCTGTGGGTTGTGTGTCTTGCTTCCTTTGGCGTCTAGACTCGGCGTGCGGTCGGAAAGATGGTTTCCCAGTCGGCCGGCGGGGCTTCGTCGGACGGGGAGTCATCTGGGTCACTGTGGATGCCCTGATGGTAGCCCGCGACTGTCGCGCCGTTGCCGTTAGGACCAAACGGTTGCGTTGGGGAATCCGGGGGAGATTGGGGCACCCTCTCCTGGACCGCGTCGGAGGTGGTGGAAACTGGATTCTGTGCATTCTCAGGGAGCCGGATGACATCCCTCTTGTACAGTTTGATGATGCTCGGGATGACCGGTTCGGCGGCGGCGATGAAATCCTGCTGGTATCCGTTCGGTGCCGTGCGAATGCGCTCATAGATTTCGCGCAAGACGTGGCCTTCTTCCCCGCGCAAGGCAGTGGCCCGAGCTTCCGCCGGACCACGTCGGAACCTGGCCAGTTCCAGTTCCCTGGCGAAACCATTGGTGGGAAGCAGTAGGACCAGTGCATGCAGGAGAACGATCACTGCATAGAAAACACCCGTGGCCCCTGCCAGCCGTGTGGTTGAGGCCGCCGCCTCGGCATTCTCCGCCTTCGGTGCGCCTGCCTCATCCGCCTCGATGGCGCCCCCTTCAATTCTGATGCCGAGGTCGGTCCATTCGGCGGCCTGTTTCTGTTCCACCGCAAAGTCTGCCATGATCGCCGCGCGTTCTTGGGCAAACCCGAAAAGCCACAGGTAGAGGCTGGCCGCGGCGACGATATAGGCCACCCTGGCAAAGTGCATGCCCCAGATGCCGCAAGTCAGGCACCAATACCGAAGATCCTCACCGGCCATCAACGACGAGCGCGCCCTCTTAAAGACTCCCGAGAACCACGTGGTGGCCAGTTTCGTCAGGAGCGTCGCCACAAGCATTGACCCGATGAACCCAGCGCCCGCCACCCGCCGGAGCCAGATGGACATACCGCCGGTGGCCGGATCGAACCCAAAGTGCGGGGCCATGTTATATGCGAGAACATCGGCGATATCGCCCGAGCTGAGGAACTCCATCAAAGGAAGAAACAAGATCGCGCCCCAGAAGATCCATACCATCTTCCAATCGGCGCGATCTGCTAAGACACGCTGACGAAAACCGTCAAGGTCGCCATCATACGCCACGATCCGGCGCTCGAGTCCACCCGCCCTGGCATCTAGATCGATTGCCGCTTCCACCTGATCGCGAAAGGCGCGGATCGTGCGCTGCCGTTCGCTGTTCCGGCGGGCCTCGTTCTGCTGCTGTAGCCGGTCGGCTTCGTACTGGGATGGCGTTGGGTTTGGCATGGCTTCCTTCAGTGCTTGGTTGCTGGTATAGCGTGACGGGCCGAGTGGCATTCGTGACGCCTCCCGTCTCTATTTTGCCCCATCTGTCCCTCCTCCCTTGAGGGATGACGCGACAATCTCCATCGCGGCCCGCATCGAATCGGCGTGATGGATGGGGTTGGGGACGCCGCGGAAAAGGGGGGCCTGGTCCGGCAGACCGCTGGTGTTGACGAAGATGAGTTCGATCCCCGGATCGAGTTCCTGCGCGACCAGCGGGATGGTTCGCGGGGCACGATGCGCCGGAAGATCTTGCGCATCCGTGTTTAGGATTAGGAAGCGCCGTCCCGGCAGCGCCAACATGCGATTCGCCGTAGTGACGCAGCCGAAGATGTCGCTCCGATTGAAGTCTCGGCCATTCCGCGCGGCCAGCATTGCGTCAAAGCGCTCGGATACTTCAAGCTGGGTCACCATGACCCCTTTCAGGAACCTTTCGATCTCAGCGACCAGCGTCTTTCGGTACGCGAGGATGCCCTGCTGCCATGCCGCACGCTCCTTCTGGTAGGCCTGCTTCGCCTTCATGAGCTGGCCCAGCGGAAGCCCCAGCGAGGGCATCTTTGGCGGTTGCCCTCCCGCGTACGGGCGGAAATCCATCCTGGCCACCGCGTTATCGGCCGAATCCTCGTCCACGGCCTGGTGGAGCAGGCGGACGGGGGTGGAACCCATCAGGACCGCGTTGATCAGGCCCTCGACGTCACCGACCGCCAAAGGCTGGATGCCGTGCTTCGCCGCCAGTTCCTCGCCCGTCTGGTCATCGACCAAAAAGACGGTGAACGACTCCGCCGTTTCGGGCGTCGTCGTCTCAGCGCAGACGACAGCGACGGCGAGGCAGCCGCCCACCGCGAGAATGAGGTTGTTGACGAGGGCTTCGCTCAGCTTGCCGGTGTTCATGCCAGCAAGGCGTGACGCGAGGCGTCAGGGGCGTGACGGCAGATCGCTTACCCAGCCGGCTGCACATCCACTACTCCGTCAACCAAAATGGACAGAACTCCCGTTCGCTGGGCGGTCGATAGAAGAGATGTCCCCTGGCTGTCGGGCTGCGATCGATCCATTGTGTCATGTGGGCATCCAACTCCTTGAGCGCAGGACGTGCTTTGATTTTCGCCTTGAAACGCTTCCAGTGCTGGCGTGCCAATTCCATTTCCGGCGTATCTTCGCGGAGAGCAACGCGGATTCCTTTCTTGCCTGCCTTCGCCTTTCCCTTGCCGCCAGCCTTCTTCCCGGCAAGCCACCGCTCCTTGATCGGGGCGAGAATCGGCTTTAGATCGCGCGCAAGGTTGGCAAGTTTTTCACTTGCGTTTGTGATGCTTAACTCAGCCTCGGCTTCCGCTCCTTTTCGCGCCCATTCCATTGCAGCTCCGGGGATTGCGAGCAAGGCCGCCTCATCGACCCCCATATTGATAAACCCCTGAATCGTGTCACCTAGATCCAGTCGTCGTTGGTTGGCCGCCAGCAATCCGCCGATCAACGTCTCTATTGGAATTGTTCCTTCCTGAGTGTCTGCCGGCTCGTGGATTGTGCCGCTTACGCCGAACCCGTCCATTTCTCCCCAGTCGAGTCCATCCTCTCCGGAGACTTCATCGTCTTGATGGCCTCGATACTCTGTGCGGTTGCCCTTGTTCTGAGACTTCCCGACAGGACTCGATTCCGAAGCGAATGCCTCAGGCAACACGACCGCTCCCGCTTTTCCGGAGGAGTGTGCTATCCGTTGTATCAACTCGGTGACTTTCAGCATCCGGTTCGGCTGGGCAAGCGCGCTTTGAATGGTTCTGAATGGGGCCTCAAAAGGCAATGTGAGACGTGGGCCACCGTTGAAACAGATCTCGAGCAAATTGGGATCGCCCGGCAAGGCCCGAAAGATGTTCCGCTCCAAACTGACGGAGCAGTACTGGTCCAGAGCCGAGTGGAGGTGCGGAATCAAGGACTCCACCGCCTTTTCGACCGAAATGGCCTCCGGCTTGTGCAGGATGCGAATGCGAGATGCCGGCATCTGTTTGACCGCCTCATTCATCGCTCCGAGCCGGAGCAACTCCGCAGTATCCTTGCCGTAAACTCTCTCCAACGTCGGATCAGTCACCGCTCCCGTGACAATAATCACGAAGTAGGCCCGGTTTCCCCGGGCGATGTCGCCTAGCAGATCGAGCCCGCTGATTCGCTCCTGTGCTCCCTTGCGCTTGGAACCCTCACCGAGGTTCATGTCCAGCAAAACGAGGTCCCAGCCGCCATCCGCAATCAGATCATCCGCTTGCGCCGCAGTGTAGGCCGTTTTCCCACGGATCCTTGCGCTGGTGATTCGCTTTTCGTCCACGAAATACTCTTCGACAGCCTCCTTGAGCTGGTCGGCCCATTCGGTCACATCATCGACTGAGAGGAATTTCAGGTGGTCTTGCATGGAGGTTACAGGTTAACGGTTGGCAAGGGGTTCGATCAAATCAAAGCCGGTTTTCCAATCAGGCGTGAAGCCCGGCTTCACTGAGCCGAGCCACCTGCCAATGGCATTCGCGTATGCGTGGTGATTGGGGAACGCTTGGGTTGGATGGCAGATCGAATCCCAATGCACGTTCTTGGCGAGGGGAATGACACGCTCGAGATCGGCTGCACACTTCTGCCGGATCGCGTCGAGTAGCAGCGGGATGCAGGAGGCATTTCGCGCTTGGCGGACCCAAAAGTCTTTGAGTAATGGCGACACTTCGGTCACAGCAGCTATGACGCCCGAAAGGGTAATCGGGTGTCGGACGATGCAAATCGCGTTCGAATAGTCGGAGAATGTTGAGCCCGTAGCCTGCCTCCTTCCGAATACGTCGCGAGCCGAGAGCCCTTTCGCGACCGATTGCTCTGGGACAACCATAACGACGCCGATCCGCGATGCCCCTGGGGCCGTCCAAAGTTCCGCATGGTGGCGTACTATTCGGCCTGCTCCAGAGTGTGGCGATGCGACCAGAATCAACTTGCTCCGGTCAGCAATGCCTCCTTTGGGCCAATCCCAGCCCGAGTCGTCGCAGCGGCGAGGCATTACCGGCACGCTGAGGATGGCCTTCAACGCGGCGGCGACGGCACCTTCGCCAAGAATGAGCAAGTTTGGAGGCGGTCTCGCCATAATCAGCATGAGGGCACGGTTGGTTCCGCCTCCTCCCAGATGGCGAGGGTTCTTCTGGAGATTACCGTCGGATCGACCCCCGTGCCCGCGGTGACGCACTCGTGGAACGACCGCGTCAGTTCCTGCCGCCCAAGCAACACCATCGAACAAAGCATCCAAGTCGTCCACATGAAGTTGCGGTTTCCGTCGGTCAGCCACTTGTCCGCCCTGTCCCGCCATTCTCCCGTAGCCGACACATCCGTCGAGCCCGGACCGAAGCTGTATCCGTAGAACACCAGCATTCGGTAGATGGCCGATCCGCAATTCTGCTGAAGCACCACCCTGTCGGGATTTCCCGGATCGGTGAATGCCGCGCGAGTCTCGTCGGTCAGCAGGGGTGCGTTGGGATTGAACTGGATTTCAACGCACAGCGGGAACAAGCACTGGATGTAATCGTGCATCTCCTCTAGCCAGGGGTCTGACTTCTGAACAATCTGCGTCAGCGTCCGGCTTCGATGGTCGGTGCCCGTGCCACGGAAAGACTCGAGGATTATGTCAGTGTCGGTATTCATAACTAAAAACAGGTAGTGGCTTCAGCCAGTCACAGCAATCTATTTGAAGGACTGTCTGACCGAGCATTTGACATTAAAGAGTTCAATGCCAGTTCGAAAATCCGACAAGATACGTCGCAAGTCGGCCTGGCCGACTTGAACTGTTGCACACTTCGTCGAACCCATAGGCCAGTAAGCCGTGATTTTGCCTCGGATTCCCATTGATTCCAGCTCACGAGAAAGCTCAATCTTGTGGCACCCGGGAGGTATTCCACGGATAAATATTGTATCATCGAGAAACTCTTGCTTGGCTTGATTTCGTGCATTCTTCGGTGAACGTGATGAGGCGTGCATCGGCTGGCTTCTAGCCGTCGGGAGTCTTTGTCTATTAGCCCTGGCGATTCGTTCCGGAGTCTGGATTCGGTTTTTTCCTATCCATGAGGGCTGGTGAGCAAGGAAAACTACGAGGCGCAGCAAGTCTATGCCACGCAGTTTGGTCAACCGTTGCTGAAGCCGCTCAGCGAGGGCGAGATAGGCGAGGTCTTGCGCATGCTCATGATCGATTTGTTCGAAAACGGCAAGAGCTTCGCAATCACACTCTCCAACATCGAGCAACCGGTTCGCATTCAGGAGAGATAGGAGCCTGTGCCTGAATCCAACAGTGGCTCTGTGCGAGCAATCGTTGAATGGTTCGGAAGTGAGACAGACGCGTTCGGACCTAATGTCCGTATCGACCAGGCCCCCCGCCACGTCTGCAAGGTAATGCAAATGACGGCATCGCGGGTCAGGTTGCTTTCCTTCTCCGTAAGCAAGGCTGACGCCCGAAGCACTTTCAATAGCCTTGCTGATAGTCGTGTAGTGAGCGGACTCTCTGCGCGCGAAAAGAATGTCTGCCACCAGCTTCCAGAAGGAATCTTCTTTTAGAGTTCGCCAGAAGAATGTGAATTTGGTTCCATTGCCTGGGTAGTTGGCAGTTTTGACCAAGGCATTGGTTCTCCGATCAATGAAACTAACAAACTGTCTTCGCTCATCGGTTACAAAGCACGCTTGGTAGTCACCCAGCAGGTTCAAACCCCAGTGCTGTCGGAGGTCGGAAACTAAATGGTTGGCCTCAGTGAGCGCACTTTGAGTGGAAGTGGCATTAAGTGGCACCGGTCGATATCGAGTTGCGCCGTAGAGACGGATTCTCAGATCGTCATCGGCAACGCGCTCCTGGAGCAGCGCCGGCAGGACATCGACAAGCAGGCATTCCCATTGCAGCGAAAGAAGGTCCCAATTGATATTGTCCAGACCAACCGGATCGAATATCGACATTGGATTCCCAATGTTCGATGTCTCGCGGTCGCGTGCAGCCACAGACAAAAGCACCGGGGGCGCCTCGTTTGCAAATGGCCCCCATATTTCATCCCGCCAGCGCTCTTTCTCAGCGGTCAAATAGTCTTCCGGGGAGGAAGGTTGTCCAGCAGCTCTCTTGTCCAAGCACCCGTGGCCGTAAAATCGGACGGGAAACTTCTCGTTGATTTCTTTCGCCAGATTATCGGAAGCAAATCCAACGAGTAGCGTGGAGACTCGGAAATAGGCCTTCTCGACCTCCCCCGACTCATCGTGGAAAAGCTCGATAGCTTTCGTGTCGGCAAATTGCCGCCTCGCTTGGCCGAGTGCTTCGAGTTTGGTATCTAATACACGCATGCAAACCGCTCGGGCCCGTAGCCATTTTCGCGCATTATTAACCGCATCTCGCAGGCAACGCTGTGTGGATGAAGGGATGCCGGGTCCGGCACTCCCGATGGCGGCATGCCCTCCAAGCCTCGGCTTTTCGAAGCTGGTGATTATGTTGCCGTAGGGCTTGAAGGGCTCGACCAGATCGCGGCGGCCGGTGGAGGAAAACAGGATAATCGGAAGCGACATGTCCGCCAGCGCAAGGACCTGCGGCAGCCAAGTCAGGGCCTCGTGGCGTTCGGTAGATTCCTCGGCAAATGCGATATTCTGATTGCCGGACCTATCCTCCTGAACCGACTCCAAAGCCGCCCTCGCCATCTTGAAGGCATCGTCGTCCGGATTGAAGCCAGGCCAAGCCAAGACGGAGCCCAAAAACCGCGTCTCTATCAGCTTCAAGAGTCGCTGGAAAAATGCGCGTTCGGCATGTGGCTTGCCGGAGAAAAGCCGGAGATCCAGAAATAGCACCGGATTCGTGGCGTCCTCAATCCCGGGGAGTTGGAAGCGGAATCGTAAGTCCTTCGCCTTCGTCCCCTGCCTCGTCGTCATCGCCTCAGCGTCCGCTGCCGCAAACTGCTTTTCCAATGCATCGAGGAGATCGTTGGGATCGGTGCGATGTTCAAACCAAACGGGTTTGAGGCTCTTCTCCAGCCACTCCTTCCATCCATGTTCAGCCTGATCGTCCACGAGCAGGATATGAAGGTCGTGACCGTGTCCGACACCCTCATCAGTTGAGCGTTTGTCGTCAGGGGTTTCGCTCGGTCCGCATAGCTCACACGCTTGGAGAAGCTTGAGAAGTGCGTCAGAGTGCGGAGTCTTTTGGACAGCATCTCCGAGAAGAACCATCGGGGCCACGATATTTGAAATTGAATGGCGGTCGTAGTCGCCGATGGAGCGGACGTCGGTCAGGTTGAGGCGGATTTCGCGGAGGAAGCGGTCGAGGGCGGGTATGTTGCCCGTTTGGTTTTGGGTTCCGAGCCAGTTGAGAAGGTCAGCCAAGCTGGGGCGATTGAGGACGGTCAGCCAAGGAAGTTGTTCAGGGCGCAGGGTGTAGAAGTGCGCGAGCGTCGGCACGCAGAGGTGGGATTGAGAACTCGCGTCGATCACGAGAATCTGTGGCCAGTTCTCCGGCGATGGGGGAAGGTGCTTCACGTAGGCGGCGGCCCAATCGAGTGGGGAGAGGCAGTCGGCGGCGTTGATCGGGGCGAGACCGGGATCGGGTGCGGTCAGTGTCCAGGCGATTACAATCCGTTTCTCCGGTAACCCTTCAAACTTCCAGAGTTTCTTGAAGTCCGCAATAGAGGAATAGTCGAAGACGTTGTCCTTGAGGTCAGGAAGAATCTGAGGCAGCACTTGGGCGAGAACGCTCATTGGGTGCCTTTCTCCTGAGCAGCTGTGATCTCAGAAACCTTCTCCACAAACTTACCCGCAGGGCCGCTGATGTCGCTGTCCCCCCGAGCAATGGCGCGAGCCAAATCCATCGCCTCCTTGCCTGCATCACCCATCAACCTCCCGAATGCCGTAATTGCCGCTTCGTCCTGATCGTTCGCAGGTTTGGATGCGCCAATCAGATCAAACCAAGTGTCAGGATCAGGGCAGTGAACAGGAATCACTGCCACTCCTACCGCTTGTGCAGTGTAACTTTTTATCCCGAATCTGATCGGAGGCAGCGAGTATGCCTCGCAGAGGAGTTTTAGGGCAAGGGCTTCGTCGCCGTCGGGTTCTAGTAGATTGAAATCAACCAACCCAATGCCGTTCGCATCCAAATACTCGATAAAGCGAGTAGCGGAACGCTTGAAGTTTGAATCGACCGGTGTCGCGACGATCGATTGCCGGAAGTAAAGCCGAGGGTGCGAAGAAGCGACATCTCCCACCTGCGCGGCCCCAGACACAACTACGGAAATAATTGTTTGCTCGGCTTCCAACGCGCTCAAAAGCCCACTCCAATCGTCCCCGATATAGGTTCGATGAACAAAAATCACACCGGAGGTTATCGACGTCTGAGGCGGATCGCGTAGGATAAAGCGGTTATTCTGGAGTTGGACGGCCTTGGCGTTCGCCAGCATCTCAGTCCATTGCCGTGTTGGCGTAGAGTTGTCGAAGTAGTAGACATTCATATTTATACAAGAAGTGTGTATTTGAATCTGCCCTCAATGCAAACAGTATGCTCTATGGCGGTAGCGACAAACTGCTCACCACAGGCCACCTTCTGTAGCTTATGACGCGCCAGAGTTGCCTGCCCAGGCTTTCCGTTGCGTCCCGTCATTGTCGCTCGCTGTATCGGGTCCATGTTTAACTGCTCTATAACCGCTTGCGCGTCGTCTGGCGAACTTGCAGTGCCTGTAAAGCTAAAACATATTGCACTATTATTTTGACTCACGTCGACAGTGAACCTCTCTCCGTTTCGGTCGGATGCGGCCAACATTACCAAGGCAGAAAGAAGCTGAGCATTTTCCGAATCGTCGTTGCCTCTGAACATCGAACGGTAATCAGTGCCTGGTGTAGGCTTAAGGCCGAGTAGCCATTCGGCCAGGCGAACGGAGATCCATCCGTGTAGTATGCCTTTCGCTGCAGCTACTGGCCAATACTTCTGAATGCCACCATTGCCGCAAGGAAGTTGCGTGCCAGGCAGCGGCAAACGACCGACCAGGTTTAGAAACATTTGGTTAAGTTTGTCAGTAATCTCTGCAGGAATCACAGCGAGATTTTGCCAGCCGTCCCCGGTTACCGAGTGCCACTCAGCGTGATCGAAGGGAGTCCGTGTTGCATCTGGACAAGGCCACGGCCCATTACGAGCCAAGAGCTCTGAAAAAATGCTCCACTTCTCTTGGAAGTCGCTATAGGGGTCAATACACGCTCTGATTACGGCGGCGTTGCCACTGAGAATTTCTCGTATGTGTAATGGAACTGATGAAAACCCATGAGGGCGTAAAAATAGAAGCATTTTCCGCCACCACGCTCCCACGCCCGTCTGATCGGGCCACGGTAATCGCTGAGGTGGATTTATGCCTCGATGCTGCAAATATTCCAGGGCGCCAATCGATTTTGCCGGATCCTTGATTGTCGATATGGTGAGTAATGGTGTGCGATGCTGAATGCACACTGCCATTAGATAGCATGCGAGACGATATGCTTCATCGTTAGCAACGGCGCGGAAAAACCCGTCTCCAATGGTTCCCTCAGTCGTACCACTAAGCTTCGACACCACGGTGGTCGCAATAGTTTTCTGACGCGGCATGTATACATCTAAAAGCACTACACCTCCCGACCCCTTTCTTGCGGCGTCCAGAAGCTCATCCGCCGATTTTAGTGCATCTTCAGAGCTTTGAAATCCGGGAGTCCAGTCTGGGCCCAACTCCTGCAACTGCGGATCAAGCCACGAACGCTTTAGTGGATCGTCATCAATCAAGTATAGCTTTGGCATAAAAAAGTGGATGGAAGCGGAAGAATCGAGATGAAGCGCCCATCTGCGTCAGGCTGGAAATCTGGAGAACCCGGCATCTGTAGTGCGGCTGTTTTGCGCTCTTCGGGCGTCAGATAATGAGTGACGTAACGTGATACGGCACCAAATGTTCCGCCCTTTATGCTGGAATACTCTGCAAATCCTTGGCTGTTTGTTGTCATTCTGCCATAATTGGTAATTTGTAATGATCTTCGGTCGGCGGCGAGAGTTATGCCGACGGCGGGCCTTTCGCTGTCTCGATGCTTAAGTATATTGCGTAATGCACATACTAGAGCGCATCCAACCATCACTTTGGTTGGGTATGCATCACTCAATGAGAACGAATCCACAGAAGCTTTTAACTTAGTCAAATCGAAAGAATGGACAGCTTCGTCCACCCTTCGACGAAATGAACTCTCAAAGAAAGGAGCTGAAGCTGTCTCCAACTCCGCAAGCTCTTGTATCTCCGCTGCTTGATGGAGCATGGCCGCTACGAAAGCGTGTATATCCGTTTCCTCGGCAAACCGGCAATCCACCTGGAGGCGGACGCTTTCAGGTGTGATTCCCTTCCCAGAGGCTCGATCCGAAGGCGAATCCGATAGAAGCAGCGTGTATAGATAACGTCGCACGATGGTTAAGACATATGACCGTTCAGACTTTCGCACCCGGCGGATGATACGGCGAGCTTCGTGGGACATCGCTTCAAGATGTTCCTCCCAGCCTTCCCTTAGTCCTGAACGACGCTGCTGTTCAAGATGCTTGAGTCCATCCCAAAACGTCTTCGCCCATGAAGTAACGCGAAGCCCATAGGATTCAGCATCCGGTGTTTCCAATTCCGGGAGTATGCTATCAAACTTCGGAGTCAGGAGAATCGTGTTCTCGTCGTCCAGTCGAATGGACAGCCGCCATTCCGTTGCTGGAATCGGGTTTGTGCTTGAGAGCAGCATCCCATTGGAATCCGTCCAAAAAAAGCGTCGTTCCGGCACTGGAAGAGAGAACGGTGCAGCCGCTGCAATCCAACCATCAATGTGATGAAACCGCTCGATAAAGTAATCGACAGGTGTGTTTTCGGTCGCATCTACAAACCCAGCCAACTCCTCATCCATCGTATGCTCAGAAATGGAGTCTGCGAAATCGTTCAGGTTTGCACGGAGTATCTCCCGATAGAGATGAGATGAGGCGTTTACTGTTAGCTTTTCAACGAAGGCATTCCTAATATCTGGCCGATCTACTTGGATAAAGAGCCAGCCAAGAAAGGCACCTATTAATCCATTTCGCTCCCATCGGTCATAAAGAGGAAGCACAATGCCTTTGAACGACGTAGCAGCATCAGCTGCCGCTTTCGGTCGCCTAAAGAAGCGGTCACACAGCGAGAAGAACTGTTTAAGGTCGCCAGCAAGTTCGCCATAGAAATCAGCGACCTCGACGTCAAAGTCGGATGCAGGAATCGTATGAATATCGCCGTCAACGATGTCTTCGAAATCTTCAATGCGGGAGAGATCTGTCGGAGAGGGATCACAGGCAGTGAAGCGCTTTGCTTTGATCCAAGGAGGGTCAAGATTACTCTCGTAAATGTGGAAGAACGGGAAACAGCCGGGGTTATCGTGGAGAAATTCTGACAGTCGGCGGTCGAGAACCGATGGGGTGCCGCCTGCATATTCCAGATGTGAATATGCGTCCACTAACCGCTCAAAAGCGTCCTTAGCATTCAGCCTTTGTTCCCACGAGTGGAGGTTGTAGGCCTTTGCTGTCGGAAGCAGGTGATTGAAGACCAAGCGAAGCCTTTCGGAGGAAAATGCTGCTTTAAACTGCAAAAGGTTCGCAGCATCTCGAATCCATTCGTAGAGGCTTCTTTTCCCTGTGCCATTGAAACTGAAGCTCTCGATAAAGCTTGGGTGGAAAAACCTCGGGTATCTTTTGGAAGTGGAACGAGGGGCGTCTTTGTCTTCAGTAATTCCATCTCGTGCAACGAAAAGCACCTGCAAATGCTCTTTATTCGCTCCGGCGGCATCGTCTGTGATGTTTGGCCCCAGAAAAGTTTCTTCCAAGTCTTTCGCAAGGCGCTTGGACCGCTCGTAGTGATTGTAAATTGCGAGGGGGCCAAAGAGCTGAGAGTCGGACGGACCAGTTGGCATTATCTCGCCATTATTCCCGATGTTGTTTGCCAAAGTCATTGGCTTGTCAGGCACGAGAGGAGGTTGGGATGGATCGGCTCCACAAGGCCGCGAGACCAAAGGCGGCAAGGGAGAGCAGTATGACCATGATGCATGGAGCGAAGCCGAGCCACGGGGCGGCATTCAGCCGAGACAGACCCGCGTAAAGCAGACGCCCCAGCGTAGGAGTGGGCGGTTGAGCGCCAAGGCCGAAGAAGCCCAGGCCGACATCGAGACCGATGAGTTCGGGCATCAGCAGGAGGACAGCGGTGAACGCTGGAAGGAAGGCGACGGGGAGTGTCTGACGCAGCATAATCGTGGTGGCCGGAAATCCGAAGGCACGGGCAGCCAGCACATGGCGTGCGCTACGAAGCCGGATGAACTCAGCGCGGGCCAGACGAGCGGGAGCAGCCCATGCACACAACCCAACGATGACGAATGCCCCGAAGAATCCTGGTCGCCAGACGGCTGCCGCGACCACGACCAGCAGGAAAAACGGAACCGTATGAAGAAGCGCGATAAACCAGGAGATTACACGGTCGGGCCACTGGCCGTGATACCACCCCGCCAAGCCGCCCATGATCAAAGCGAGAGCCAGCGCGAGCACTAGCGCGAGGCTGGCGGCACCGAGGGAAAGCCCACCGGCGAGAAGCAGCCGGGCGGAGAGGGATCGCCCGAGTTCATCGCGTCCGACCCATTGCCCGGCTCCCGGAGCTTCCAATGCGGACTCCGGCTGCGGTGTGAGCGGATCGAGGGAGTGCCCAAACCAAACCAAGCCAATCGGCAGAGCCACCAGAAAGGCAATGCTGAGGCAGGCAAGGATGGCGAGACGGGAGGGGGTCATGCCGAGATTCTTGGGTCGAGCAGCGGATTGACGGTTTCGGACACAAAATGGAGGGTGATGAAGACAATGGAGTTAACGATCAGGATTCCTTGAAGCATCGGGTAATCGTTTCCCTGAATCGCGGCCAGAAGCAGTGTGCCCAGCCCGGGCAGGCTAAATACGATCTCGATGACGAGGGATGCAAACAGCACGAGGCTGAGCTGGGCCACCACAACGGCGATCACAGCCGACAACGATGGCGCCATGAGAGCATCAAAAAACAGCTTCCATCGGCCATGTCCGTAGGCCCTTGCCGACCTGTAGTGTGGTCCGGAGCGCATCGCTGAAAATCTCGACCCGAGCGTGGTGGTGAGGACCGATGCCGGGTAAATCGCCGCCACTAGGCTCGGAAGCAGGGGAGCGGCCAACATACCTGATCCAGAAAAGATCAACCCCGGAAACCAGAGCGCCGCCGCGAGCGCAAGGAGCACCGCAGAAAGGAACGATGGAAGCGCGGACGGCGCACGGGACACCAGCAATAGAGGAGATGCAGCAGGGAAGAAATGCACAACCGCCAGGAGTAGGAGCGAAAAGCAGACGGCAATCACGACCGCCTGAAAACCAAGACTGAAAGTGAGGCGAAACTTCTCCCGGACCTCGGGTCCGACGGAGCGCCCATCCAATAGCGATTTGCCGAAATCGAGCCTCAGAGCGGATAGAGTATTGCCCCCGATGCGCTCGAGGAGCGGGCGATCCAGCCCCATCTTCTCGCGGAGTCGCCCCACGGATTCTTGGCTGGCGTAGGGCCCAAGCGCACGGCGGGCGGCATCGCCCGGCACGGCTTCAAACAGAATCTGGGCAAGCAGGAGCGCACCGAGAAACAGCGACGCCGCATAGCCACCGTGGCGCAAGAGCGCCCGGAGCATCGAGTTTCGTTCGGTTGTCAACTCCATGGATTCGTTTCATGGAATCGTAACATCCTGAAACGGCAGGATGTTGTTGCCGCTGATCCAGACCCCCGCGGTTCCCGCACGGGCGAGGACGGCGGAGCGTTTCTGAAAAAGGAAAGCTGCGGGGGATTCGCCAACCAGGAGGTTCTCGGCGGTGCGCACCAGATCGAAATTTGGTTTATTCTCCGGAGTCGGCTTGGCCAGATCGCCGAGAAGCGCGTTGAAGCGATCATCCTTGAACCCAAAAAGATTCGGAACCGGAATAGCCTCTGGAGAGAAGAAGCCGCTCAAAATCAATTCAGGTGTAGAGAAGACGTATTCAAAGGAGAGCATGAACGCCTGAGCGTTGTTCTTCAGCACGCGGTCGATCACTCCGTTGAAATCGAGGCGGGTGATGGTTGCGGTGATTCCGACTGCGGCCAGTTGGCTTTGAATCAACTCCGCGACCTGCTCCGACGCATCCTTTTCATGGACGAGGATTTCGATTGTCTTGGGGACATCGGGATTGTCGGAAAGATCCTTCTTCGCACCATCCACGGATTCCCAATCGGTTAGCGGAGAAGGCTGATAACCGCGCAAGCCTATCGGCAACGGTCCTGCGGCGGGTGTGCCAAGCCCCCCTGTTACGGTGGTGGCGATCTCGGCACGGCGGATTGCCTTGGAGACCGCGACGCGGAGCGGACGCGGCACCTGGGTATAGTTGAATCCAAGAAAGTGCGAGTTGAAGACCGGATGGACGGTGGCCGTGAAAGCGCCGAACGCCGGTTGGAGCCGGATGCTCGTTTCAGAAGGGCCGGGCTTCTGGACGGCCACTTCGCTGACCAGCGTGTCGGGAAGCCGCATCAAGCCGATTTTGCCTCCCCGGAGTTCGGCCAGGCGGATAGCATCGTTCTTGATGACCCGGAATGCGAGTTCCGACACGTTCCCATCCGCTTTGCCCCAGTAGTCGGGATTTCGGAATAGCTTCACCTCATTGTCCTTCCGGGAGACCAGTTGAAAGGGTCCGGTTCCCACCAAAACCGTCCGCCCGAAAACGTCGGGACCGAGATTCACAGCCTCTCTTGGCACGACGGCGAACCAAGGTGAAGTGAGCCGGTAGAGAAAGGCCGGATCGGGCTTGGTGAGTCTCACAACAACCGAATCGCCCTCGACACGGACGCCGGAAAGAGCATCGGTCTTTCCCGCATTGAAATCCGGAGCACCCTCGACAACCCCGACGAGCGCGAAGGCGGATGGTGAGCCCTGCGACAGAATCCGCCGCAGGCTGTAGGCGATGTCTTCCGCCGTCATCTCACGAGTGCGCGCGGTGCCAAAACAGTCGCTGAGGTGGAACTTCACCCCGCTTCGGACCTGCAGTTTCCATTCTGTCGAATCTGCGTTGCCGATCCAAGACTCGATCAGGGCCGGCGCGAGTTCGTCTTTCTCGTCCAGCGTCACCAATCCCTCGACGACCTGTGCGGCGACCCTAAGAGTGAAGTTGTCCACGATCTTGGCGGGGTCGAGGTTGATCAGGTCGTTCTCGACACCGACGACCAGTGTCTTGGAATCCCCCTGAGGTGCGGTTGGCCTGCGCAAGACCACGAATGCCGCAACAGCGGCGGAGAGGATGGCGGCGATGAGAAGGGTGCGTTTGCTCATGGGTGTCAGCCTGGTTCACGTCACGGATTCAGCCACAATCCCGACCAGTCGGGGCAGCAGGGTTCTGTGGTATTCGCCGATGATCCGGCCCACGCGAGGCGAGTCTTGGGCGGCACGCATCATGGCAGGGAAATCGAATCCATTCTCACGGGCGGTGGCAAGGATTCGCAATGGGTAGAGCCTGGTGTCGAAGATGTCATCGACCGACAGCACGCTGCCTTCCGGGGTAATCCGGACGGAGTGGTATCCGGCCCATGGGATCGGAAAGAACTTGAACTGCATCCGGAAACCGTTCGGGAACGCGTAATCGATCCACGGCACACGGCTGCGGTCCATTTCGATCCGGTCGAGCGAAAACCAATCGGAACGGAGGAATGCGGTGAGCGCCTCCGGGCAAAGCGTATCAACCTCGACGAACACGGTGAGGGGCCGGTCGAGTTGAGCCGCGCCCAGGCCGCGAAGCTCCCGGAAGAACCGATCATGGTCTTCGGCGGAAAGCGTCAGACCGGTGTCGTTATAGGGAGCCGGGTGATAGAAACTGACGCCGACGTGCTGGATGCCCAGCCCATTCATGTGCAGGACGGCTTCGTTGAAGCGCGGCAGATTCCGCTTCTGGGCGGTGAGGCTGACAAACGCGCGCGGCCCGAGAATCTGGGCCGCCCATTCAAGGTTGGGCCGGACGGCGGCGAATGCGCCGGGCCCTCGGATCGCGTCGTGGTCTTCGGGCAGGCCGTCCACACTGATGTCGAGGAAGGTCAGGTGGGCACCCTCGATGAGTTGGCGATGCGGGGCGATAAGGGTGCCGTTGGTGATCACGCCGATGCGCTTTTCAGGAGCGATGCGGCGGCGCAGTTCGACCAGCTTGTGAAGGAGGCCGGGGCCCTTGGTGCCGAGGAAGACCTCTTTCCCATTGAGGGAAAGCATGGTGGTATCATCAGCGAGCGCGGTCGCGAAAACGCGCTCCCATTCCGCTTCCCCCAGAGCGCGATCTGCCAGGGTCGGGACCTGCAGGTAGCAATGGCGGCAGGACAGGTTGCAGGAGTTGTTTACCACCATGCTCACATTTACCGGGGTCGGATGAGTCCGGAGATGCGCGTCGAGACACGGCAGATCAACCGCGCCAGTCAAAAGCGAGCGGTAGAACTGGACGTTTTCTAGATCGGGGGCGGAGCCGTTTCGGCCGCCGGCTGTTCCGGTTACGGCTGGCATGGTGCCTCCCTCAGTTTAGCAGATCCGGGTTTCAAATTCTCCCCCATGTTGTTGTGACGGTTCGACGAGCTGCCGGGGCAGTCTATTCGAACATCCGATGAGTAAACAAGACGTCGTGTGTAGGGATGCGTTGGCTCGTGCAATATCGTATTTGGAACACCCGTCTCGACAATCTGCCCGGCGAGCATCACGGCGACCCTGTCGCACAGCGCGGAGACCGCGCGGATATCGTGGGAGATGAAGAGGAGTGTCATTCCGAATTCATGCCGAACCTCGGCCAGCAGCGTCAAGATCTCGCACTGCGTGGTTACATCGAGGGCACTCGTGGGTTCGTCGGCAATCAGCAGTTTCGGGCGGCAAGCGAGCGCCATGGCGATCATCACGCGCTGACACATACCGCCGCTGAGCTGGTGCGGGTAGCAGCGGTAGCAGCGATCGGGCTCTCGGAGGTGGACGGCATCCAACAGGCGAAGCACCTCCGCCCTGGCCGCATCGCCCACAAGGTTGCGGTGCAGCTTCAGCACCCATTCGACTTGGTGCCCTACCCGATAGACTGGATTCAGCGAGGCCTGGGGATCTTGAAAGATCATGGCGAGTTCTTTGCCCCGGATTGGGCGGAGGCTTTCTTCGGAAAGACCCTGTACTTGCCGCCCTTGCCAGGAAATGCGGCCTGAGACGATACGGCCATTTTGGGGCAGCAGGCCAAGGATCGAATGCGAGAGAACGGTCTTGCCGGACCCCGACTCCCCAACCAAGCCTAGCACCTCTCCTTCACCGATCGACAAGGAGACCCCGTCAAGGGCACGGTGGGACGTGGGCTTGCCCGCGTCGAAATCGACGGTCAATCCTTCCACTCGAAGGAGGCTGTGGTTGTCTTCGGTCATTTTCGGTCCTTGGATAGACCTCTTCCTCAAAATATTGGCGTGACGGTCCTCGTCACGCGGAACGCCCTCGTAATCTGTATTCGTAACAATCTGACTGTCAACGAGAAATAGCATGATCGCTGCTTGCCGCTGTCGGAGCGCTCGGGCTCTGGACGAGGAGCGATGGTGTCATGTGGTGGGTTCTGGGGTCCATATGCGGGTTCTACGATGGTTCTCGGGGGCCGAGAACGCCGGGTCAGCCGGAGGCAAAGTCAAAGTGGCTCAAATTTGAGTGTCAGCAAGAGGAATAGGCGGTAGATCACGGGCCGCGGTTGACTTGTCCACGACACGACAGCGTGTCACCCCATGTCATGCTCACGACGCGCGCTGTCACGCCGTCATGGTTGATGAACCCCACGACATCAGAATGCCATCAGGCGCCCCAAGAAAAACCCCACCCGCCCATCAGGACCGACAACCGCTTCGAGGATGGAGCGGAGGAGACGGACGACTCTGGCCGAAAGACGGTTGAGTTCCGCGAAACTTCCGAACGATCCTTGGAAGTCGAAAACCGGATCGAGAAGCCGCGACGGAAGTGGGGCTTCTCTTACCGTCTGATAGCGGTGCGTGCCGGCGGATCGGCAACTTCGGGGGCAGTGGCCCACGGGACTGCGGCAACCCGCACCCGAGAGATCCACGCCACAAGCGCCAAGAACAGCATCGAGAAGAAACTGCACTGAGGCGACCACCGTGAACGCACCCGAATCTCAAATCCTGTCCGTTCTTCGACCAGGGGACACGATCCGATTCGCCCATCGTCCGGACGAAGACCGGCGAATCGATGTATCCATCGAAGGGTCTCCGGCCGAGGGAGGAGACGGGTTGCTTGAGGAACGGATGAGGCTCATCCTCGGTGAGTTGCGACGCCTGGGATATCTTTTCGGAGATCGAAGGCGTCAGCGGGCGGGTGCCACGGCTCAGATTGCGCGCCGACGGTCGCATCTCGGAAACTTGCAGCGGGTCCAGATACGCCCCGTTTTGAGCGAGTTTTCTCCGGTTCAGGACGCTGGCTTTGGCTTCGGCGCTGGCGAAGCATCCCATGCCATGTCCCCCCTGCGCCTTCCGAATCTGCTGAAGCCGGATACCGGGAAGGTCTTCGCATCCCTCACCGACCTGATCTCCGGAGTCGAGGAGATCGCGGCGTTCGAGATGGAGTTCACCCGGTTCGATCTGGGGGCCGAATTTGTAAAACCGCTGGAGGATGCTCTTCGGCTTCATTCTATCGCGAACCAGGTCGCGGGCTCGGCGTTAGGCAAGTCCAGCCTGCCCGAAATCATGATCGCTCTTTGGCTTTCCAGACGATCCGGCTGGCGTGTAACCATCCGGGCTCTCATTGAGCCAGGTGCATCGGTCCCTCATGCCGCGCTCGAGATGGCAGGTCGCGATCTGCTCTGTTGCGAATGTGAGGTGGTGAATTGTGCCGATGGCGGACCTCGACGGGACGAATACGACCTCTCCGGCTGCTTCCCCAGGGGGTGGCCGTTTCCAGCCATCCTGCCGACCCCAGATTCGTCGGAGTCGCTCGTTGCCCGCCGCTTGCACAATCCCAGCATTCCGAACCTGCCGAAGGACGGTTTGGTGATAGGCGCGGCGGAAGGGGTCAAGGTGCGACTCCCCATCCAATCTCGCGACCGTCACACCTACATCGTTGGTGCCACGGGAACCGGCAAGAGCACGCTCCTGTCGCGGATGATCCGTGAGGACATCAAGCGCGGGGAAGGCGTCATCTTGCTCGATCCGCACGGAGACCTCTACCGGGAGGTCAGGGACACCGTCCCACCAAAGAGACGCAAGGACCTGTTCCTGATCGACCCATGCGAGGAACGTGGCCTCCCGGGCCTCAACATCCTGGACATCCCGCCGTCGCGATTCCGCCACCGGCATGCGGCATTCCTGGTTGGCGAGCTGTTTCGGTTTTTCGACGAGATGTGGGACATGCGCGATGCAGGTGGCCCGATCTTCGAGATGTACTTTCGCAACACGCTGCTGCTGATGTGCCTCCAGGACGCCGGACCATCAGTCCCGCGGGAGGGCGGACCCAAAATCACCGTTTTGAAATGGGAGGGTGCGGACGAACTGTTGCGCGAGATTCTTGGGAAAACACCCGCGACAAGTCCGGCAGAGTCCAGCGTGGTCGGCGACGAAGATTATCCATTGAACTTGGGCGACTTCACCAGGGTCATGACGGACGACAAGTTTCGCAAGGCACTGCTGAGGCGATGCCCTGAGAAGTCTGTTGTCCGGTTTTGGTCCGACGTGGCGGAAAAAACGACGGGCGATCACAGGCTGGCCAACTATGTTCCATATATCGTCTCGAAGATCAACGGCTTCGTCCAGACCGGCTTCGTCGCCGACATGCTCTGCTCGCGGAAAAACGACCTCCGGATCGGGGAGCGGATCGATCGCAAGGAGATCATCCTGGTGAATTTGAACAAAGGACTGTTGGGAGCCTACGAGAGCCGGCTTCTAGGCACGATTTTAATGATGGAGCTCTTCGCGGCCGGCCTCGGACGGAGCGCCCGGCCGAAGTCGAAACGAACGCCGGTTAATGTCTACGTGGATGAGTTTCAGAATTTCGTCTCCGACAATGTAGCCGCGATGCTCTCCGAGGCCCGAAAGTTCGGGCTGCGTTTGACGCTGGCCAACCAGACGCTCGCGCAGCTCAAGGCCAACCCCGGCAAGCAGGATGTTCTCGAGACCGTTTTGGGCAACGTCGGGAACATCGTTCTTTTCCGGTTGGGCGTTCTGGATGCCGTCAGACTCCAGATGATTCTTGCGCCGTTCTCGCCGCAAGAGATGCAGGAGTTGCCCAACTACCACGCCATGGTGAGGCTGCAGACGCGCGAGGGGCCGATCCGGCCCATTATCATGCGGGCCGCGACACCCCAGAAATGGAAGAAGGCGCACCGCTCGCGCTAGCGGATCAAGGGTCGGTGGGCCTTAATCCCGATGAATGCGGCGTCTGCCCTACTCGCTGCCCGATGCCAAGGATCGGAATGCCTTGGCGATAGCTGCTTCGCCCTCCATTCCATCATCTGGGCGGTAGTGATTTGGGCCACAATCGTCGTCGCTGCAATCCGCACACTTGCACTGGCCGGCTTGGATGTCCGGGGATTCCTTAATTCCGACGGGCGTCTCGGATCTCGCAATTCCCGTTGTCTTTAGCTGTGGTGATGTGTACATAAGCACCTCCTTCTCATCGCCTCCTTATCATCGCGTTCTGTTGCTTGCTGCCATCCGGGTATCATGCATTCTCCGTCATAGATCGAATAGAATAGCGGGCAGCCACCCGCACACCATTTCTGCACCGGGCAAGACATGCACTTGGTCGATGCATGACAATTTAGCGAATCGTAAAACTTATTAATCGGCTCACTATGAATATGGTCAAAAAGACTCATGCAGTCACCGAATTCACTATCCATCATGCCTATCGGAAATCCGTATAGACTGTTGCAGGCTATGAGACGACCTGCCGGATCAAATACTAAGCCCGACCGATGCTGTAACTGGCAGGTGGTATTAAGCTGCTTTCGCTCGATAAGGCATGCGACGAAATCCTTAGGCCAAAGACATAGTGGCAATTTCAGTGAAAAACTGATTTGGCCGCCGAAGAGCGTATGCAATGGATGATAGGCGGCCAGGATGCCCTGGGCAAATGCTCTAGGATCGCTGGCGCGAGATCCCGAAGCGGTTCTGTTGTGGAAGGCTGGGGTGCTGGGGCTGATGCCAAGGTTTCTGGCACCGCAGGCAGCCGAGAATCGTGCGGTCTCGAGTAGGTCCACCGGATCGTTGCCGCTGAATACCACGCTTGCGCTGGAATCAGGAGCGTTCAAGGCACGCCGGAGCCCTCGCGCAACCTCCTCGAAATTCGAAGTCCCCGTCGCGTCGCGGAAGCTTTTCGGATTAAATGCCTTTATGGACACACTGATTCCGGAGCATGGTTGCGCCTTATAGGCCTCCCAAAATGGGTCTTCTGAAAAGCGGACCCCATTTGTGACAAGGGTCGTACGTACACCCAAGTCTTTGCAAACGCGGATGAATGAAAAGAGAGGCCGCCAGAGAGTCGGCTCGCCGCCGATCAAAATGACCTTCTTCACGCCAAGGGGTGTCGCGATCTCAAGGAGCCGCGCCGCGGTTTCTAGTGACATTTCATCCCGATGGCTGTACTGGGCGCCTCGCACGTAGCACCAGGAACATCGGAGATTGCAGGCGCGATTAACATTCAACCATATCGCCCGGAGGCGGGCGCCCTGAGTTGGATGATCGAGGTGGGCAGGATGCGAGTCAAGCGGTGACGGGCTCGATTGGCGCGCGTGTTGGTCGAGAGCCCTCATTCGGTTAAATGCTCCCGCAAGTCGTGCAACACAGTCAAGCGCTTTCAACATCTCTACTCCGAGCATCTAGGCTTGGGATTATTTGACGAGTGCCTCAAAGGTATTGGCTATCCTCGCTGGAAGGGTTCCGGTGGATTCGATGGCCGGGAGCGCGGGCCGAGTCAGTTCAGGTTCATGGGATTCGTATCTGGCTGGAAACTCGACGAATATTGTCACGCGTATGACGACAACCGTCACGCCTCTGGGGTATGGAAACCATGCCCACCACCGCCAGCCGGACGAGCCCGAACACCCGCGTCCCAAATCCCGGCAAGCTCGCCTATTGGGCCAGCGTGAAGCGCTGTCTCGCGCGCCTGGATGAATCTGTAGAGATCCTCCACGTAAACGGTCAGATCGAACGGTTTGTCGGCAGGGATCGCAGGATCGTCGATCTCCCCGAAGTCCGCGGGCGGGTCCTATGCCGTCACGCGGAGGACGCACACCGTCACGCCATTGCAGCATGACCACGATCCGAAACAGCGAGCAGAGAGGGGGTGAAGCGACCATGGGCGATCTTGGAGGCTAAAATCCGAGAGGATTCCTGAGTCAGACTCGGGGCGAGGGCGGCCTGGCAACAGAACGGCCCTTATTGATAGACGACATCTCATGAAAGCAAACCTCCAGAAAGCAAAAAGAAACCGAAACTCATGATGATCCTACTCCTACTCATTTTGCTCGGCTGCTGGTGCTGGTTTGGCGCCGGTCCCCTCTGCCTTCGCTGGCCGGTGATCGTGCTGCTGGTCCTGCTCACCTCGGACCACTGGGCGAGTCCGGCAGTGGCCGCCCAGCTCGATGCGCTCGCGGGACCCCTGCTGACGCTCGGTATCATGTTTTTCGGACTGTGGATCATCGTCCGAGGGGCCTTCGGATGGCCCAGGTATCGGCGGTACTACGACCCCTACTACCGGAGGCGCTGGCATGACCGCCACTGGTGAGCCAGTAACGAATCCGGGTTTCGTCCGGTGCCCGACGTGCGGACGGCGGGCGGTCGCGAAAGGTGTCTGTTCCGCGTGCGGGACCCCGACAGAAGCCCCACTGCATCAAATTGCTGTCGTCGAAGGGGGTCCCCTGGCTACAGCCTGCGCCCAAGCCGCCCTGATTTTTCCATCTCACGGAGCCGCTTCGATTCCACTTGCGTCTGCGGATCGGTGGCCCGTCGCGCCGGCGCGGGGAGTGAAGGAATCGGGCTTGCGATGCTCCAGGAATGAGGTCCGGGGCCGTGTGCTAATAGCCCGACAGGGTCCCCCAGAGCCCATGGACTTCGACCCATGGCGTTGGTTGGCCATACCGGTATGGGGACTCATCCTGCTCATCTCGCCGGTTGTTGGCGCTATCTGGATCTGGCAATCCTCCGGATTCGTGCCGGCGCTTGGAATCGCCGTGGGTTCAATTGTGGTTTTGCGCTTCGTCTTCTCCGACCGACTGCTTCAGAGCTGGCATTTGACTGCCGCGCTCAACGGCCAACATGTCGTCGAGCCGATGCCGGTGACGATGGTCAGGTTGCGATCTTGGGAAGGACACGAGGTGCAACTTCGGCTCAAGGGGCACAAGGCAGGAGGAACGATCTTCGAAGGAGACCGAATTCTAGCCACGGGCACATGGAGGGGGGGTGTCCTTCGGGTGCGCCTGATCAAGTGCGAGCGGACCGGCGCGACGATCATCCCGCGACAGCCAAGCGCCAAGACCCTGGCGCTGGCGGGCCTGTGCGTGCTGCTCGCGGGTGGTGCATGGCTTAGCTTTGTCGGAGTGCCTTGGGTCATCGGCGAGATGGGGGCATTTCGCAGGTCCATCGAACCACGCGTCCACGCATTTCGGCAACAGGATCGCGTCCCATGAGCCTGATACTATCCAATTCGCTGACCGAAGCCTCCGCGATCATTCGGGGTGAGATCCCTTCGCCCCACAATCCCAGCGGTTTCGAGATTCCCCGCATGAGGGTCAGTTGGCTCGCCGGCTTTGAGGCCGCCCCCGGTCACCCGACACTGGATACCGATACTGCGTGGGAATCCGTGGTCCGGGCCTGGTGGGGTTTGGGCGCGACATGGGGCCTCGCCATAAACGGAACGACCGATGGCAAAGTCGCGTGGAACCTTGCATTGCCGGCAATCCTTCCCGCTGCAACCGAAATAATCGCGGCACACCTCACCGGGGCCAAGCTTGGAACAACAAGGGATTTCTCCGACATCACCCGGCGGCTGAGCCGGTTACCGGTCTGCGCCGCTATGGCAGGACATCCGGCTGTTGGGAAACTGGCGAGGTTAGAGCACGCCGTCCGCTGCCTTCTGGGCCGCGAGTTCCAGTTTCTCATTCTCGCCAGGTGCGTGACGCGTCCCGAAATCGAGGAGGAGATCCGACGCCTGGCAGGCGAAGAGCAATTCGTCCGGGACGAATTCCTGGCGCGGCCCGGCCTCGAGCAGGACAATCATTCATTGGCTAGGCGCTATCTCGAACTGCTCAGGGCCGCCAGCGGCCGGGCTGCTACTGGCATGCACGAAGGTGGATGGCTGACCCGCGTCCTGCTCGCCGCCAGCAGCGGAGACGACCTGCAGAGGGCGCAGTCCTTGCTGCACTCGGCCTATTCCAAAGGAGGGGGAGACCCCGAGCCGCTACGCTGGCAACCCGCGGACGATCGGCGCAGTCTCACGTTCGTCAGAACCGCGGAATTGGCGGCACTGACGCGGCCCCCCCGAAGCGAGATGCCCGGTTTTCTCATAGAAACCCGAGTTCTCCAGACCAATGACAGATGCTCCTCTTCCGAAGCACCACAGTTTGGAGTGGCGGCCTCGATCCTATCGGGTGTGCCGAGCATCGCGATCGGCCAGATCATCGATGACGCCAAAAGAACGAATGAGTGGCTCGAGATCCCTGTGTCGGACCTATGCCGGCACATGCTCATCGCGGGAATGACCGGGTCGGGCAAGACGGTCTCCTGTGAGCACATCCTGCTCGAACTCTGGAGGGAGCACCGGATCCCATGGCTGGTCATCGAGCCAGGATTAAAGACCGGCTATCGCAGGTTGCTTAACAGCGAGATCGGGGCCGATATCCAGGTCTGGTCGGTCGGTGCTCCCGGAGCCCGGCGATTGGCGCTGAATCCGATGGCTGTTCCATCTGGCGTTGGTCTCTCGGAACACACGGACGCGCTCTTTGCAATCATTTCAGCGGCATTTGAACTTGTGCCGCCCATGCCCGAGGTATTGGCCACCGCGATCGAACGGACCTACCTGGGGCGAGGGTGGGATCTGGCGGACGTGGCGCCTGGCGGTGATCCGCCGCGCCTGATGGACTTGGTAGACGAGATCGATCGCACCACGAGGGACCTCGGCTATGGCGGCGAGATCACAGCCAACATCAGGGCCGGACTTCTGCTGCGCCTTCGGCGCCTTTCCGATGGCCCGCTCTCGCCGGAGTTGAATGCGTCGGCCCGGCCGAATCCCGACTCGCTCGCGGCACGCCCAACCATCATCGAGCTTTCCGCTCTCCCAACCGCAGATTCGCAGGCGTTCGTCATGGGATTGATCGCCCTGCAGTTTCGCCATCACTGGCGGCTGCTCGGTCAGTCGGATTCCCTTCGCCATATTACGGTCATCGAAGAGGCGCACCGCTTGCTGCGCGCGGTCCCAGAAACAGACGCAAACGCCTCGCGCAACCGCGCCGTGGAGGACGTCGCGAATATGCTGGCGGAACTTCGCGCCTTCGGTGCCGGGCTCGCGATTGTCGACCAGATGCCTTCGGCGCTCGTTCCCTCCGCGATAGCAAATACCGGGACCAAGATCCTGCATCGGCTGGATCATCCGGCCGACCGGGAGATGGCGGGCCGGGCGGCAGGACTACCCGCAGGTTCGGTTGATCTTCTCGGCACAATGCGGCCAGGGGAGGCGGTGCTTCGCAGCGACCGGCATTCACGTCCCTTCCGCTTGCGCGTGCCCAACCCATCCGTCACCTACGCAAAGGGGGCCAATCCGACGCTGGCGCCGGCGGAAACAGCCACGAAGCCATCGAATTGTCCCATCTGTGGGACGACAGGCTGTATAGCCCGCACGCTTGGCGGGCAATCCGAACTGATTGATGCACGTCTCCTCGCCCTGCAAGGGGCACTTCGAGCCGGCGGAGAGGACGCGGCATGGGATTGGGCGATTGAGCAGCTCCGGTCCTCAAGCATCGACGGGATGTTGCCCGCAGGGCCCCTCTGTTTTCTGATTTCTTTGGCCGGTGCCGCGAACCTCTCAGAGCCCACTCTTGACCGATTGAGAACCGCATTCGGACCACGAACCCGAAATTCCATGCCATGACACAGCATCGGTCCACCGAACTTCGCGACGAGACCGGCGTGCGCGCTCCCGCCAACCGCACGCTGGAAACCCTCGACGACATACCGCGCGAGATTGCGGACCGCCGGCTCCATGCGGAGTTTGGCGAGCACATCTCGCCCCAAAAGTCCGAAGCCATTCGGGATCGACCGGATCGGATCGAAGGATCAGCGGAATTTCAGGAAGCGGCTAAGAGGGCAGGCATTGGGGGCACGGGAGATGTCCTCGGGTGGTCCACCGACATCGAGTCCCCCGCCCATGTTCTGAGGCAAGATATGGCTAAGGAGATCGCGACCTTGATTCATGAGGATTTGCATAGGATGACGGATCCGATCACCCGCGCCGAAATAACCTCAACGGATTCCGGAAGTCGCCTCTACGAGGGGATCACTGAGATGTACACGGAAAAGGCGGTTAAGGGGCTTCATGGGCACAAGCCGGGCGAATGCTACGCGGACAGCATGCGTCACGCAGAAAGGGTGGAGCAATTCGTCGGAGACGCGGAATTGAGACGTTATTTCTTCAAGCACGAACTGCCAGAGAACATCGGGAGGGCGATTGATCAACTCCGGAGGGATCAGACATAAATCTGGGGAAGGCCATCTCCGATCCCCCAATGGCAAGCGACCAGAACCGAGTGAACACCGTGAGACAGCAAAGAAACAGCGACATGACTCCGCCTCGCACCCCGCAACCCACGGGGAAAGTGAGACCGCACACCACCGGTTCGCTGGAGAAATTGCGCCGCGGGATTGAGTCGTTACGCTTGCGCGGGGGACGAAAACTGACTATGGACGAGGCAATCGCGCAACTTCTCACACTCAACGATCTGCTTTGTGAGGCCGACGAAACAGGGTTGTCCCCAGAACACGTCGTTCGACAGATCCAGCAACGGTCAGCCCCCACTCCACCGGCCACTAGCCCCTGAAGGAAGGACCAGCGACATGTACATCGAATGCCTCCAGCGCCATCTGGCAGTGTGCGCCATGCGCGACCTGCCCCAAATTGCCAAACGCGACCCGAAGTTCTGGAACGTGGTTTCGCTCTTGGGGCCCGAGGCGCCCACCCCAGCGCGACTCGGGTTTCGCGACCAGCATCGGGCGTTTTTAAACGATGTTCGAGCCACGGCTGCCGGCACCGAGATGGACTTGCGGATTGTCGACGAGAACACCATGCGGGGCATCCTGGAATTTGTGGACGAGAGACAGGGACAACCGATCCTGGTTCATTGTGTGGCCGGGATCTCAAGAAGCCCCGCTGCGGCTTTGGTGTTCATCCTTCGCGGCCTGGTGGCCGCCGGTGCCGAGAGCCCGGCAGAAATGGGCATCGACACCCTGTTGCAGATCAGGCCTCAGGCGCGCCCCAACCCGCTGGTGCTTCGGGCCGGCCTGCTTTGTTTTCTCCCCCAAACCGAAGCGGACGGCCTGCTATCGGAGGTCATGGCCGATCCGCGCATGACCCGCGACAAGCGCAGAGAGGGATTTGACGAAGAATGAACCACCCCCGTTCCCAATCGAATCGAGGCAAACCATGAAAAGCTCCAAAGACTATTTCGGAACCTACGCGCCAGGCGACCGCCCACCCGCGGACCTGCTGCTTGAACCCTTGGAGGATCCGCCTTCAATCGGGAGGATCTACTGTCAGCAGTGCGGCATGATATTCGAATTTCGTCCGGAACACCTGGAGCCACTGGTGATGATTAGCAATGCTTTTTCCAAGAATGCCTTCAACATCGAGGACTTCGACGGACGAAAGCATTTCTTCATTGCGAAAGGGTGTTTGGCGTGCGCTGAAAACCCAATCTTCATCATTCAAGAAATATAGGACAGGTTCTTAGCCCAACGAGAGTTTTCATGAGCAACGTGACACGGCCCCATGACTGGGAGTGCGAGTGGTGACGTGGGCGAATCCCCATGAAATAGAAGGACTGTTTCTGATAGATGTTCTGAAAAACGAATATTTTATCTAGCAATGTAACGTATATTATTGGATACGAATATATTACGATATACGATAAACTGAATTTTCGAGTCAGCGCCAGCCCCGGCGCGCCGGGGCGGCGCCGGCCAGAGTCGTCCACGCGCCGGATTATTCATGATGTAACTTCTGGGGGCGGAGCCGTTTTGGACCGCGGTGGCAGAGCGAAGCGACGACACCGCTTTTGCCTCTGGCGGAGCCGAAGCCGATGGTTCCGGCTCGCGCTTCGCGCGCTGCCACCGCAGTCCAAAGCCCTCCCGGCCTGGATCCTGGATCGGGGCACGCGCCGCGCCCGCGAACAGCGCCCGAAGGTTCTGGCTAGCGAGTCCGCCCGAAGCCCTTCCAATGCGACGGTGGTCGCTCGCGGAAGCCGGGGGCCTCGACGATGGGCCAAGTGGCGCGGAGGGGGTCGGCGTATGGGCCGATGTGATCGATGGGGATGGGTTGGAAGCCGATGGTTGCCGCGGGTGAACCGGGTTTGAGGTGATAGTCATCTTTGGCGGGATCGACGAACATCGGATCGGCGACGATGGAATTCCGATCGAAGCCGTTCTTTTTCCACGACTCCCACTCGTCGAGGGCCTCGACTTCGTGGAGCGCGATCTCGTCAAACCAGGCCGTTCCGGGTTCCCCGCTGACCTCGAGGCGGACGCGGAGCGATTTCATCTGCGGCTTGTAGTCTTTGTCGGTTGTGGCGGGCATGCGGAAGACCAGTTCGGTCTCCTTCCAGTCCGCGGGGGCCTGCGCGGGCGCGGCCTTAATCCAGAAATAGACGTTGGCGACGTAGGACTGTCCCGCGATCGTGGCCTTGGTATTCGGATTGCTGGTCTTGATCCTCGCGGTGATGCGGTACCCCTGGCCGGGTTTGGAGGGGATGTCGTCGCCCACGATGATCGGCGTGATGATTTTTCCTTTGGGATCCTTGGTTTCGCCGCGGTCGATTCGAAGCGCGCGCCTGCCGCCGCAGCCGGGCTCGGCTTTGCCGATCGCCGGTGGGGCGGGGTTGGGGTGCTGTTGCCAACGCCACTTCAGGGGCATCTTGCCCTCGCTGCCCTCCTCGAATCCTGGATTGGGAACGAGGTTGTCCGAGAGCGTCTTGCCGCAGGCGAACTGGCCGGTCTTGATCGGCATGCCGCCGTGCCAGACAAGGTTGCTGTCGGAGGCGTTGTGTTCGAATGAGAAGTTGCGGACCTTGAACAGCGCGGCATCGGGATCGTTGTAGCAGATGATGTTTCGGGCGAAGACATCGCCGGCCATGGTCGTGCCATCGGGCAGGCCCGCGTCCTTCGGGTGGAGATCCATGTGGCGCATGTGCCTCCATGCCGGTTGGCCCGCGACGGACTCGTAGCCCTTGACCATCTGCTGGAAGTGCTCCTCCCATCGCCCGCCGGTGGATTGCCAGCCGCTGCACTCGATCTGTTGCTGGGTGCCATCGATGAAGATGTTGTTCTCGATGTGGCTGTCGCGTGCGTTGTGCAGGTGGACGAGCGCGCGGACGCAACGGGCGACGATGTTACCGATCACGTCGACGCCGCCGGTGTTGTCGTCGTGATACACGCCCCAGGCGTAATGGGGCGACTCGTAATGTCCGTCCTCCTGGCCGAATCCGATGACATCGGTGATAAAATTGTGGCGGATGATCGAGCCACGGGAGGAGATCCAGTCGCGGCCGCCGGTGTAGAATGCGCCGGTGTCGGCGGTCTCCAGGCAGAGGTGGCGGACACGGTTGTATTCGATGGCCAGGTTGTTGCCGGAGTACTGGACCGCGAAGCGCGGCATGTCGTGCATGAGGTTGTGGGCGGCGCGGAGACCGACGCCCGTCAGGGACACTCCGACGCCCTGCTTGTAATACACGCCGACGTGATGGATGTAGTTGTTTTCGGCGCGGTGATTGGCGGGGGTCAGGGTGCCGCGGTCGCCGCCGGAGAGACCGATCCCATTGCGGCCGATGTCGTGGATGTCATTGCCGGCGGCAGCGCAATCGGCGCCTCTCGAGATCGCGATGGCGCTGCCGTTATAATCACCGACGTTGCGGATCGTGCAGGCCGCGATCAGGCAGCGGGTGGAATCCTTGATGGCGACGGCGTTGCCTTCGGCGCATTCGAGCGTGAGCCCCAGCAGGGTGATGTGCGATGCGTCGGGACCGATGGCGACGAGGTCGCGGACCATCGGCGCGATGACCGCATCTTGGCCGAGGGGCCTGGGCGGCCAAAAATAGAGAGCGGCCTTTGCCTCGTCGAGGTACCACTCGCCGGGGGCATCAAGTTCCTCTCGCGTGCCCTGAAAGTAATAGCGGTCGTTGGGCCGGATGGGATAAGAGCAGTCGGATTTCAGCGTGACGGTGCGGGCCTTGGGGTCGACCGATTCCACCCGAACGATGTTGTTCCACCAATTGTAGCGTGGGAATACCATGATCTCGCCGTCCTGGGGCCTGGCCCACTTGCGCGCATCGGCCTCTTTGTAGTGGAGGGTCCGTCGGCTCTCTCCGTCGATGTCCTTGTACATTGGGATGGGCGCCCCATCGGCGTAGGCCCAGCCGCCGGCGATCGGATTGTCGGCATCGTAATTCGGGTATCGCGCCAACGGCTGGCGCCGCCCGTCGAGGAAGAGCTGGCGGAACTTCGCGCCCTTGAGGCCCTGCGAAGCGAGATCGGCCTTGAGGATTTTCCCTTCGTGCGGCTGAAATCTTGCGATGGGGTGCCCGCCGCTGATGATCGGATGTGCGCCCTCGGACGCCCGGTAGGCGACGGGTGCGTCGGCGGTCCCCGAGTCCGCAGCATCCAATTTGAATGTCTGATTCAGGAAATACGTGCCGTCCAAAAGGCACACGGTGGCGCCTCCCTTGGGCAGGGGACCGGCGCCCTTGATCTTGCGGATCTCATCGCGCGCGCGCTCCAGCGTGGCGAAGGGTCCGTCGGTGCCGCCCGACTGCCGCCTCGGGCTGCGTCCCGACCACTTGTCGTCGCCACCGGGAGCGACGTATAACGAGATCGCCGGGGTCGCGGCGGGGAGAACGATCGGGGGCGGCTCATCGGATGGCGCCGCTGCCGCGGGCGAAGGAGGCGTCGTCGGCGCTGGGGCGCCAGGCGCAGCGGCCGGGGCCCCGGCGGGCTTGTCGGTGGGTGGGGTTGGCGCCGCCTTCCTCGCGGGAAGGGGGGCTCCCGATTCTTGCGCGGGTCTCGCGACCTCGTTCTTTGGCCTCGGATGCTCGCGCTGTGGCGCGGGCGCGGGAACCTCTTTGGTCGGGGGCACCGTTGGGAACTCGGGGCCACAGGCGACCAGACCGAAGGTCAGGGCCACGGCGGCGATGCGGAGGGGAAGAGGACTCTTCATAGACGGGCAAAGCCTGACGGCCGCAGCCTCAATTTTCGAGCAAGATTCCATGCCCCGGCCACCCGCCCGTCGCCGTGCATTCGGGGCACCACCGGGGGTGAAAACCAGACGTAGGAGTGCGCTTGCGCGCGATTCGCGCATGGCATCGCCTGCAAGCAGGCTCCTACTGCCCACGAATCGGGCTCGCGGCACGGCCGTTCGCGGGGGGCGAGTCGAGCGATGCCTTAACCGAGGATCGTGCCGGTTGGAAGATTGTAGCCGCGCGCGAAATCGGCGGCGTGGATGCGGCGTTTGCCCTCGAGCTGGACCTCGCGGAGCAAGAGCCCGCCCTTGCCGCAGGCGACGAGGATGCCGTGCTCGTCGGTGCGGAGCACCTCGCCGGGTTTGCCTTGGGCGCAGAACGAGTGGATTGTCGAGAAAACCTTCAGCAGGCGCGGGCCCTCTGGGGATGGGATGAAGGTATACGCGCCGGGCCACGGGTTCATCGCGCGGATGTGCCGATCGACGCCGCGCTGGGGCTGGTTCCAGAGGATGTGGCCTTCCTCCTTTTTTAGTTTCTTGGCATACGTGGCCTGCGAGGGGTCCTGGGGGATTCGGATGGCTTTTCGGCTTTCGAGCAAGAACAGTGCTTCATCCAGCGCATCGGGGGCCATGTGGGCGAGGCGGTCGTGGAGTGTCTGTGCGGTATCGTCGAGGCGGATGACGGTCTTCTTCTGCAAGAGGATGTCGCCGGTATCCAGTCCCTCGTCCATCCAGATGAGCGTGAGCCCAGAATGTCGGTCGCCAGAACGGATGGCGGCCTGGATCGGCGCGGCACCGCGATGGCGCGGCAGAAGCGAGGCGTGGATATTGAGGCAGGCTCGCGTCGGGATGCCGAGGACCTCGCGCGAGAGGATCTGGCCGAAAGCGACAACCACGAAGACATCGGCGCGCAGGTAGCGCAGCTGGGCGATCGCCGCGGGGCGGTTGATGTCCTCTGGCTGAAAGATCTGAAGGTGGTGGCCGAGGGCGGCGCGTTTCACGGGCGAGGGCTGGGCTTTAAGGCCGCGGCCGGCCGGGCGGTCGGGTTGCGTCACCACGCCTGCCAGCTCGTGCTTGCGACTGGCGGCGAGATGTTCCAGCGAGGGGATGCCGATCTCCCCGGTGCCTATGAATACCACGCGCATCGTCTCAATCTCTGTGCGGATCCGCGGGTGCGCGGATCCATCACAGATTATGATAGCTGACTTCTCGGGGCGGGGGAAGCCCATCCGTGCGACCGGGGCGGGAAGGAGTCAACCCATGTCAATGAGCGGGAGAACCCCTGGCCCGGATATTTCACAGCCTGCCGACTGTGAAATTCCAGACTGGATTCCATGCCCCGGCCGCCCACCCGACGGCGGGCATCCGGGGCACCACCGGGGATGAAAATGGGACGTAGGAGCGCGCTCGCGCGCGATTCGCGCATGGCATCGCCTGCAAGCAGGCTCCTGCGATTCGGTGTCTGAATTTTCAAGTCAGCGCCGCCCCGATCCAGGGCTCTGCCACCGCACGGATGGGTTTTCCGCCGGGCACGCGGATCCAGGCGCCATCGCCGACCTCGATCCAATCGCGCCCGTCCGCCTTGACCCTAAACCAGTTGAATTCGGCATCGAGATACTTGGGCGGGTTGTGGCCGTTGCACGGGCGATTGCCGATCGCGATCAGCGGCGTATTCGTGGAAGTCGTTCCCGTGCCGCACGCCGTCTTTGCCGTACGCCCTGATCAGGGGAATCCAGCGCCACTTGTATCCCCGCTCGTTGTCATATCAGGCGGATTCCTTTGTCACGCGTAAACCAGCACCGCGACCGACTGCGGAGGCACCATGTCGCCGGGATGCAGCGGCCCGGTCAACGTCGCGCCCTCGATGAATCGGAGGGACTGGCGCAATTTCGGGTCTAGCCGATGTTCGTGGGTGGTGAAATTCCACGCGACGATCGCGGCGCGCCCGCCGCCCGTGTAGCCCTTGGCCGCGAACGCCCCGGCGCCGACGTCGAAGAAATCCTCGTCGACGAACTTCCCGGTCATCAGCAATTCGGGCCAGCGGTCGCGCAGCGCGATCAGTTTTGCCATGTAGGCGCCGTAGGCCGGGGCCTGCCGCAGGTCGCCACGGCAGCGCCAGATCTCGACGTCGAACCGCCAGCCATAGAGGAAAGCCCAGTTCATGCGCCGGACGTGGTCGGTCTCGTCGCGGATTTCTCGGGTGCTGTATAGCAATTCGGGAAACGTGTAGCGGAACACCTCCGGCAGCGCCTCGGCGCTCGGCGAGGCACCGAAGTTGGCCACGTGCACGAAATCGACATGCCGATTGAGGCAATCCGACACGAGTTCGGTGCCGAGCGCGCGATCGGGATGTCCCTTGATCAGCGCCTCGCGCATCGCGGGGAGATTGGCGTTCTTGCCTGGGCCCTGGGCCATCGCCGGGCCCGCGTGCGGGTGGGACGGATCGAAACACAGATACGGTGTCTGGCCGCCCATCTGGTCGAAGAAAAGGCAGTCTGGGCCGAACGAGGCCATGTAGCGGCCGATCTCGATGAGGCGCTCGCGCCACTCCGGTGTGGACTGGCACGCGGCGACGAATTCCCGCGCCCCGAAATTGCGCAGGTACGTGCCGTCGCCGGCGAACTTGTATGCCTCGCGATATTCGCTCCCCTGGGATGTTTTCAGGCAGATGCGCTTGCCGATTTTCCGGTAGTACTCGGTATCCACGTCGATGAGGTGGCCATTGGCATAGAGGATCACGCGGCCGCCGCGGCGCTGGATCTCGGCGATCGCATGGCGCAGTCCAGCCTCGCCCCCGAGGGCGTCGTCGGCCTGATAGTCGGGATAACCGTTGTCCATGCCCCCGCGGAACCAGCCGAACACCATCAGTGTCGTGATGCCGTAAGGTTTGCCGCCCTCGAAGACGTCGACCAGATCGGCATAGCGGTAGAACACCTCGCCATACTGGTGCTTGAGGATGATGCGCTGCCAGCCGTGCATCTGATCGATCCACCGAGGGCGGGGCGCCTGGCTCCACCACGCGGCGTCGACCCAGTGTCGGTACGCGCGGGCATCATCGTGCCAGTCGCCCCGGTGCAGCCGCACCAGCGAGCGGGGCGAGCGCCACGCGCCGCGCTTCAGGAATGGGTACCTCACGAAACCCGCGGACAGGAGCCCCGTGGGCGTGTCGCGCGCGATGTTGTGACCCGTCGTTTGGAAAGAGTCGTCCAGCGACAGGAACGCGAGCGCCTTGTCGCCGCCGTAGAAACCGAACCAGCCCATCGTCATCTTGCCGCCCGGATAGTGGGAGCACGCGAGCACGCGTTTCTGGTCCGGCGCCATGTAGGCGGTGTGATGCCTTGCCACGTACGCGGCGGGATTGCGCGCGCACCGGCCGAATCCCTCGGGCAGGATCAGGGTGTCATCGGCCGGATCTGGACCAAGGCCGCGGAACGGGCCCACCCACGGAAACCAGAATTCCTCGATGGTCAGGTCGGATCGGTTGTCCAGATTCGCCTCGCAGGCGAGGCCGTCGGCCTCCAGTGAAAAGCGCAACTCGAGTCGCACGTCGTGCTCGGCCGCGCCATGCCGGATTCTCCCGTAGCGGGCCACGAGCGCCCGTCCCTCCTCCGTCACGGTGGCCGCCTGATCCTCCTGGGCGATGCCCCACTCGTGCCGCTCGCCGAGGCAGACCATCATGTCAAACAGCCCGCGCTCGCCCGACAGGGTTGGCGCCTCACCGGTGAACCCGAGTTCGAACTTTCGCCCGTCGGGCGACAGTGAGAAGAAGGTGTTCCCATTTTCAATTCGGTTCATGACGATGTTCCTCCGAATTCGATCCTCGCCGCGGGGCTCACTGGGGGCCCGCCACGACCACCTCGGATCGGCCCGCGAAGCAGACCGTGATGTGCCGGGTGTCGGCCCGTGCGGTCATGGCGGTGACTATATTCTGGTTGAGCGTCTGCCCCTGCAACAACCGTTCGGGTATCACCAGCGTGCGCTTCAACTCCGGCGCCGAATCGCCGGGCATCAGAACCAGCTTCGTCAACCGGCCGCCCTCGACCGCGACCTCGGCGACCAGATTTCCGTGGCAGGCGAGATTGAACGCGTAGTCGGTCCAGGTTTCGGGCGCTCCCGCGGCGATCCGGATCTCATCCCCGCGGCATTGCAGGAGCATCTGGTTCATCGCGAATACGAAATTCCCCGAGGCCGTTGAGAACCAGGGGCGCATGGACACCTTCGCCTCGTTGATCTCGAATAACTCGCCGAAGCAACCCGTGCCCCCGGCGGCCTCCGACATGAGTTTGGCGGGTTCAACCTTGTCGCCCAGTGCGGCGAGCGCCGCCGCCATCCAACCCGCGTACCACGCGCACACCGAGTTGCCCACCGGGTACATGTTGCCCGATGCCCGCCCGTGCTCGACAAAGTGATAGACGGCATTGCGCTGGCGCGCGTGGGTCTCATCGAACAGCGGATAGGGGAAGAGGCCGCCCAGGGATGCGATGCTCTCTTCCTGGCATCCGGCGTACGGGATGTACCGATCGCCGTCATGCGGGAGTGACTCGCGCAGTTTCGCGGCGGCGCTCTTCCAGGCGGTTCGCTCTTCATCGTCTGACTTGAGAAGGGCCGCGGCCCGTTCGGCCGCCTCGAGGGTGAAGATGGCGCCGCAGGAGGTCATGAATGGGTTCTGCTTGGCCGGACCCAGTCGCTCCAGATCGGTGCACTTGCCGAGGAACATCCCGCCGTCAGGTGTCTCGTAGATCATGTACGCACGGAAGAACCGCGCGCACTCACGGATCACGGGATAGCCCGTCGTTTTCAGGTACGCGAGATCGTCCGTGTACAGGTATTGCAGCCAGGCCGCGAGCGCGATGTTCGACATATGGAACACGTGCTCCATCCAGTAGCCGGGAGGTGCCCCCTCCGTGCCGTCCTCGAGCGTTTCCCATGGGTAGCGTGCCCCGTAGGTGCCCATTCTGCCATAGTGGCTGGCCCTGCGAACCGCCTTCTCGAGCCCGGCGAACCGGAACTCGGGACAGCGTCGGGCGATGTTCCGATGGTTGCTGCTGATCAGCGCCTGATGGCAGAACATCTCGTCCCAGCCGAAGAAACGTCCCGCCCAGTGCGTGTTCAGAACCGCCACGGGGAAGGACCACTTCGTCGCGTTGGCACGGAGGTGATACTGCGCCGTGTGATACGCCTTTTCGATCTGTGGGTCGGGGAGGCGCACGTAAGACTCATCCCAATAGGCTCCCCACGTTCGCCGATGCGTGGCCACCAGGCTTTCGACGCCCTCCTGGCGGACACGCTCGCGCAACCGCGTCGCGCGTTCCAAGAAATCGGGCCCATCCATCGAATCCGCGAAGAGCAGGCAGAATGTCGCATCGACCGGCCGGCCCGGTTGGGCGGCGATGTCCGCGGTCAATGCGATCGCCTGGCCATCGTGTGTGGCCGCCACGGGTCTATCGGAGAAAACCGATACCAAACCCTGATACATGCGATGTCCGTCCACCTGATAGCGAGCGTCCATGCTCCGGGCGGAGTCATCCCACCCGGGCGTGATGATCGCGCGCCGCGGCGCCCGGTTTTCATTGCCGGGTGGGGTGAACATGTATTTGAACACGAACCGCACGGGACCGGTGTTGGTCGTTTCGACGGAAACCCGTTTCCTGATCACGATCAGATCGTGATCCAAGGGGGTGAAGACAAGGCTCTCGACCGCCATGCCGCAGGCGTATTCGTTGCGGCATTCGACCGCCGCGTCTCTGGTGTTCAGGGTCTGGCTCCAGCGGACCGGGGCCCCGCATGGCTTGCCGGCGACCGAGAGTTCCTGCTCAAAATGACCGAATGGGATCAGCTGATCGTTTGGTGGCCCATATCGGCGCCCGGCCCAATAGATCACCGGCGTCATCTTGCCGTATTCGCGCTGGAACTGGCATCCTTGCCCGTCGATCAGCATGCAGAGACTGCCGTTGCTGATCAGCGGAGGGGCATATCGGTCCGGGTGCGACTCCCCAATCCCGCTCGCGGTGCTCTCGAATCGGGCATCTCCCGACGCGGGCGCATTGCTTGCGGCGATCAGCATCCACCCGACTATCCGGGCGAACGGCATTGCCGCCTTGGCTCTTCGCGGGTTCATTGCATCAGGATCAGGGTCTTGTCGGCGATGATCGCCGGCGCGTCGTAGACCGGGATGTCCTTGAGCGTCAACTTCTCGCCATCGCGGATGATCTTTTCGGCCGGGATTTCGTGGATGCCCCCGGTGATCAGATCCACCCAGACCGGTTCGTTGAAGGAACCTCTGCCGATGGTGAAGGTTGCGGAAACGGTATCATTGCGGTCGGATGGCACAGCGGTCTTGTCCCAAAACACCAGCGCCTGTTGGCCGCCCTTTTTGTTCCTGTAGGCGTAGAGGGCCGTCGCTTTCTCGCACTGGATCTCGCACGGAAAATCCCGCACCCGCTCCAGGGTGTCATCGAAGACCGCGACCACGTTCTGGACCGCGTAATAGGCCATCTTGACCTTAAGCAGGCGGTATTGCTTGTCGGTCTTGACCAGGCCGTAACGGTCCATGTCGCCGAGGCGATAGCCGTCCCAGCGATTGTAATCCAGATCCGCGATGCAAAAGACCAGCGACTCGACGTCATGTCCGAGGTCGCCGAGCATGCGGCGCGTGTCCCACTTGGCCTGCGTTAGCTCGGTCCACGGGTATTTGCTCAGGGCGCCGCCGAGGCAGTATTCCGACTGCGTTCCGGCCTCGCCCTGCCAAAGTTTGATCTCGGGGGCATACCGTTGGAACAACTCCTTCAGCTTCTCGACGTTCTCGTAGTGCCCCTCGTCGGGATTCCGCGTGTAGCCGTGGTAGATGAACCAGGTGAAGAGGGATGCCTTGTTCTGCTCGGTCACGCGCTTGAGCCAACCCTCCGTGTATTCCAGATTGGGCGAGTTCAGCACCCCGCCCGCGATCCGCGCATCGGGGATCACGCGTCGGATGATCTCCGCGGTTCGGATATCGAAATCGGCGGTGATCTCCGGGGTGTGCGCCTTGTTGTTGTTGGGCTCGTTCCACATCTCCCAGTCGCGCACCCTGCCCTTGTAGCGCGTCGCCATGGCCTCGACCCATTTGTCCCATGCCGCCAGGGCCTCGTCGGATGTCGGGAAGCCCCCGGAAAGGTGGCGGCTGCCTCCGCCCTGGTAGATCGGGTTGCCGTAGTTGGTTTCCAGGAAAATCTCCAGCCCGCGGCCGAGGGCGTCGTCGATGATGCGGTCCAGCCAGCGCCAGTCGTACTGTCCCGGATCGCGCTCGGTGGCGGCCCACCCGCCCTGCAGCCGGATCTTCCGGATGCCCAGGGGCACCAGATAGTCCTTGTAGGAGTCGTATTTGGCGAAGGCGCGATCCAGCGTCTCGCAGCCGAGGGACCAGTTCTGCCCCGAGATTTCGCCGACGCGCCGTGGTTTGATTGTGCCGATCCGCTTGAGTCCGGGGTCGAGCGTCGTCTGCACGCGTGTCTCCGAGGTGTCGATCACCTGCGCCGAAGCGGCGGACGCCCATCCGAGCATCGCGGCCATCATCCATGTTGTCTGATGTTTCAGGACCATTGGCGCCTCCGATCGATCCTTAGAATGGCGCTCCACCCCCCGCGGCCAACTGGCAAATTGCGGCAGTTAACTGCGAAAATGCGACAGTGCCCGAAAGCTCATGACACCCGTGTGGAGTCTCGTTCGGTTCGGACGCAGTCGCCGGGAGAGCCCGCGGCCCGCGGGTGGCGTTCGCGCGATTGGGCGTGCAGATGCACGCGCCTTCCCATCCGTGTCTATTCCTTCCCGTACACGAGCACGGCGATCCCGTCGCGCCCCGCCTGGATCGCCTGTCCGCCGTCCGGCGCGGCGCCGACCTTGATGTCGCCCACGCTGTCGGATTCGGCGAACGCAAAACCCGGCACGCGGATGCGGGTCGTTGCCAACTTCTCTGAACTCTGCGTCACCACGACCGCCAGGCGGTCCCCGTTCGAGAACCCGCGCGCCAACACCTTCGGGTTGTCGTTCACGATGGCGTCGGTGTCGGTGTAGCGACCTAGGAGTAGCAGCTCTGGGTACTTGTCCTTCAGGAGGTTGACCTTGGCCAAATGATGCTGATAGTTCGGCGCATTGTCGATCAGGTCCCGGCAGCGGTAGATCTCGATGTCGCTGCGCAGGCCCTTCAGCATCGCGTGGTTCACTCGGCGCGGAATGTCTGTGTCGTCCCGGATCTCGCGATCGGAGATCACGACCTCCGGAAAGGTGTAGCGGCCCCACTCGGTGAACGCGCCGGGGCCTGTCGCGCCCGTGATGTTGTGGATGTAGTCCACATGCTGCGCCGTAACGTCCGTGAAGCACTCGGTGCCGAGCGCGAAATCCGGGTTGCCTCTGGCGTCGAGATGATCGTGGATCGCCTTGAGCGTGTCGGCCTTGTCGGCGATGATCCGCGTGTTCGGAAGCGGGAACTCGCCGCTCGCGTCCCAGTCGGTCGAGGGCTCGCAGTAGCCCAGCTGATCGTAGAACACGCTGTCGGCGCCGAACGCGATCGCGCGGTCTGCCATCGCCGCCAGCCGTTTCCGCCACTCCGGGTGGCGGGTATTGGCGACCACGAACGTCCGCGCGTTGTAATGTCCCGTGAAGGTCCCCATGCCCTTGAACCGGTACTGCTCCGTGTACTGCGCGCCGCAGTTGTCACGGTAGCAGATCTTCTGGCCCTCGCCCGAGCGGTAGAACGGGCTCTCCTCGTCGATCAGCTTGCCGTTGAAGTAGAGCAGCAACCGACCCTTGTTCTTGCGGAAGTCCGCTATCGCCGACGTCCATCCGGCATCCCCGTTCTGCGCCGGATCGGTCACCCAGTAGGAGTCCGGATAGCCGTTGTCCATTCCGCTCTGCCACCACGCGAACGCCAGCACGGCCTGCACGCCGACGCTCTCGCCCGCCTTTCTCATGCGGTCGTTCAGGTCGTCGAAGCGGAAGAAGCGCTCGCCGTACTGGTGCGTGAAGATGACCCGCTGCCAGCCCTTCATCAGCCGCACCCAGCGCGGCACCTGGCGCTGATGCCACCAAGTGTCCGCCCATTTCCGGTAGATCTTGGATGTGCGGTGCCAGCTCCCTGAGTAGGGCGCGATCACATTCGCGTCGCACGCCCACCTCTGTCCCGCCATGCAGTTCGGATATTTGTAGAGCCCCGCCTCCAGCAGCGTGAACTGGCCCGCCGCGTCGGGATAGACCCGCAGCCCGTGCCAAGTGTCTTGAAACGTCGGGTCGTGGCTGCCGAAGTACAGGCCCTGCGTCTCGCCGATAAACGCGAAGCAGTTCCCCCACGTGTGGCTCGGATACTTCAGGTCCATCTGCCGGTAAAACTGAGAGGGCGCCATATAGGGAGGGCTGTTGCCGACCGCGACAATCCGCTTCGTGGGCTCGGGGATGAGCTGCCCGCCGGCGAAGGTGGTCAGCAGCTTGTGGTCGTTGGCCAGGCGGCAGTCGCCCACCAGGGGATAGTGCAGTTCCCGAATAATCGTGTGTGGCTCCTCGTTTGCCACCTCCGAGCCGAATCGCACCAGTCCGCCGTCGATCCTGACCGTCAGCGCCAGCCGCATCTTCAGATCCGCCCCGCGCGCCCTGAGTGCGCCGTAGCGGAATTCGACCCGCCCGCGCTCCTGGCGCACCTCTGGGACGTTGTCCGTCGCCAAGACCTCGATCTCTTTCTCGCCGTCCTTGTGGTCGAAGTAGAGTCGCCACAGAGGCCACCCCGCCGCGTATTCCTGGCCGGTCTGAGCGTTCTTGAGCGACACCAGGTTTCCTTTTGCGTCCACCGACACCTCAACACCATCGTCCTTCAGCGCGAAGGTCTGCGCGCGCGTCTTCGAAGTGTCGACGACCTGTGCCGACGCCGTTACCGCAAGCCCCAGCATCGCGGCCACGGACTGCAGGAGGCCGCTTGTGCGCGATTGCGGACAGAGTCGACCCGAATGGTGAGAAGTTACGAGCGGGTTAGGGGTGGTGGCCCGGCCCTCTTTGGACAGCGGAAAGCGGGGTCGTCGCTGTGCCCTCCCGCCGCAGTCCAAGAGCCGTCCGGATGGTGGCCAATCGCTCATTTGTTGCCCTCACTGCGGATCTCGTACATGCGATAGCCGACCTCGCGGATGCCCGCGATGGTCTCGGGATACGGCGTGTCGCAAACATCGAGCAGTCCGTTCTGCAGATTTTCGCCGTCGAATCGGCCGGTGGTGGGCTGCTCGCCGAATTGATGCCAGTGTGCCCCGACGAAATTTGGGTGGCGCAGCGCGGACGTGATATAGGCGGCGTAGGCCTTGCCGCGCGCGGCCTGGTCCTCGACCTGAATCAGGCTGGGATGGAACATGCCGCGGTCGAGCGCGCCAAAATGGAACTCGCCGATCATGACCGGCTTGTCCACGCCCTCGGGCAATTTGAAGTCATCCAACGTGTGCCGATATAAATTATAACTGATGACATCGCAGTATTTCGCGCCGATCTGAACGGCCGCCTTCGTGGAGCCCGCGAAACGGCAGCCCATGTACAGGGTGTTCGGTGCGGCTGCCTTGAATTCATCGCGGATATTCTTAAAATAGGCCTCGGTCAGGACGGCCGTGAACGTGGCGCAATCCGCCTTGGCGCCCGGGGGCGGGTCCTTCTGCGATTGGAGCAGCGCGTCCCAATCCGCATATTCGGCGCCCCACGCGGCGCAGAGTGGCGCGATCGAGCCATATTTCTCTTTGAGCCGCCTCACGAATTCTATTTTCGCGGGCTGGGTCGCGGGCGATTTCAGCGTCCATTCGGCGAGTGCGGTTTCGCCGCCCCAGCTGATCTCATTATCGACGAAGAAACCGAAGCACCACGGGTCATCCAATTCCTCCTTGCGCTGGATGAGCTGGCGGCGGAAATCGGTCTTGAACTCTGGATGGAAGGGATCCTTGAACTTCCACCATCCGAGATGCGCGCCCTCGATGTCGGGGGATTTCAGCTCGAATCGGTCGCAGTAGGGCGTCCGGCGAAGGGCGCATATCCGGGCGTCGGAGCTGTTCGCGATGGTGTTCATGCCCCAGCTCCGGAGCCGTTTGTGCGAGATATCGGCGTATTGGGAGAACCACTCCGGCCCATACTTTCGGAAGGCGTTGGCGGATGAGAAATCGTAGGTGCGCTTGATGCCGCGCGCCACGTAGTACGGCCAGAGCAGCGCATCGCGCGTCGTGTAGAAGAGTGCGAACGGCGAGCCATCCTTCGGCAGATCCGTGAAATAGAATTCCCGGTCGTCGAGCGGTGTCACCGCCGATGAGGATGTGACCCGAACCGGGCCGTGAGACCAATACAGGCAACCCTCGGGATCGATCATCCACCACTTCCCGTTGATCTTCTCGACGCGGAAGCGTCCGGTGGCGGCCTGTTTCGGTCCCTTGGCCCACCCGCCGTACTTGTTCCAGCCCTCGGGGCCGGGATGGGCGGCGAGGTCGGCGCGCTCGATTTCGATCGCTTTCTTCAGGTCCTCGTCTGAGTGCGTCTTCCCCGGCCAGTCCTTGTGTTTGAATTGGCCATAGACATCGATGAAAGGGAAGAACTTCTCGGGTGGGAGCAGCATCCACGCGGGCAGGTCCTTGGCCGGTCCCTTGTGCGCCACGATGCGCCGCACGCCCCAGACCCAATCCAACTTGGGTTCCTTGATGTATACGGCTGCGCCGACGACCTTGGACATGTCGAGATCGGCCGTGATCCCTGTCGTCGCCAGGGGACTGCGCTTCATGCCCGTAAGTCTGGCGTTAAGCTCGCGCCCGTACGGCAATGGTGGCGGCAGCGCGATGGTGTAGGCAGTCGGCGTGCGGCCACGCGTCATGACGCGATCCACAAACATCCCCGTCGACTGCGGCCCCGCAGTGGGATTGTCCAGGCGGATGGTGATGGGGAGCTCGCCCTTGCGATCCAGATTCGCCAATTCGATCGTCAGCGAGTTGCACGCCGTGAGATCCCAGGAACCCTTGACGCGTACGCCGGGATAGCCCGTGCCGCCCCGGGTGGTGATCCGCACCAGGCCATCTTCCAATTCGAACTGGGCACCCGATTGGGGTGCGACGGCCGCCATCGGCGTGGTTGCGGCATCGAACAGGACGATCTCGTCCGGGGAACCGGATGCCGCGACCGCGATGGCAAGGATCCCAGATGTCACCATGATTCGTTTCATTTCTGCCTTCCTTCTGTTTGTCGGCGCGCGGCAGCGCAGATGCAACGCGCGCACGATCTGCATTGTTCGCTCACTTGCCGAGGACGGCGCGCCGGATCGCTTTCAGGTACTCGCCGTCGGGATCGTCTTTGCATGGGACAAGCCAGCCGCCCTCGCCGATCTCGTTCCAGGCATAGATCAGGCCTAGCCGGTCCCGCGTGACCTGATTGGGATTCGCGTCCATCCAATCGGCCATGCGGGTCATATAGCGTTCGAGTTCTTCGGGCGTGCCCCGTGCGAAATGGGGCGAAACCCCCGAGCCTTTCCCCAATCCTTCTCCATTCTTGGCCTCCCATGGGCGCCGGTCCCAGCCTTGCGTCGCCACCGGGATGTAGGGCAGGGCCGGTCGGTCCTTGCGGTTCCACTCGGCGACATTCCAATCGACCAGCAGCTTGTACGGATAGATTTCCTCCAAACCGAGACCCTTCGATGGCTTCGTGTTATAGGCAGTCGCGATCTGAAATCCCTCTTCCGCCCTGACATTTCCGCAACCGGCGACCCAAACGCCAGCAAAACCCGCCTTCTTCGCCGCCCCCTGAAGATACGCCAGGCCGTCTTTGTTGGCGCCTTTGGGCGAGAAGATCATGATCACCGGCTTGCCTTCGGCTCGCAGATAGCGGGGATGGCTGAAATAATTCGCTATCCAATAGTCGGCGGCCTGCCTCCACGCGTCGGGGCCCACGATCTCGGCCCCGCCGTGGTTCGCTATCAGCAGGCAGAATTCCATCCGGTGTTATTCTTTGCGCCCATGAAGAGACGCATGGGCAGATGCTTCGAGTCCTCCTCGATGGCCGCCGCGTTGAGGGCCTTCTTGTTGTCGTGCCAATACCAGCAGAAGGAGAAGTACGAGATGCCGTGATCGGCGGCCAATGCGATCTGCCGTTCCATCAGCTCGGGCGTGTCGTCGCGCCATCCCCAGATGGGCGTGCGTCCGGCGAATTCGGTCGCGAGTTTCTTGGTGAAATGCGTTGGCATGCCCTTGGCCCACGCATTCGACACCGAGCCGTCGTCATAAGGGCTCTTTCCAGACCACCCGGCAAAATAGTACGCGCCAAGTTTCACTCGCGGCTTAGCCGCCGAGTCTGCGGCGCCGCAGGCTGCCGCGACGAGTCCCAGCAGGCCCGCCGACAGCGCCGCCCTGATGCAAGTTGCCTTCATATATGACCTCCTGTGAATCGATCGCCTTTCAGTCGTCAGTGTTCCAACAGCAGATAGCCGCGCGGCGGAACGGTCTCGCCGGGTGGCAGGGCGTATGGTTTCTCGCCATAGTTGACCACGACACGATGGCCGTTGCCATAAGTGGTTTCAAACACGTCGGCGCTTATCTGGCGATGACCCTCGAGGAATTCCATCTGGAGGTGTTTCAGGCGTTCGACATCGTCATAGACGCGGCGGAGGGTGGTGACGGTCTGTCTGAGGTCGGCCGGATCGTCATAGCGATAATCCCGCTGGCCGAGCCAGTTCTTGGAGGCATCCAGCAGGAAGTGGCCGTAGAAATACTCGAGGGGCAACGCGCCGTACTCGATGTTGCGGAGATAGGTGGGTTCACCAGGCTCGCTGTTGACCATGTCTGTCGATAAATTATAGAGCAGCACCCCATGATAGACGGTTTCATACAGGGGTACGCGGGTGTCCACATAGGGGCGTTTCATCAGCGGCAGCCACTTGTCGCAATCCACGTACAGCAGACGATCCAGCGCGGGTGCCGCGAAATCCAATGATGCCTCGGATTGTGCTCCGCCGAAAGTGGCCTGGGCCAGGGCGAGTATCCGCCTCGCGGCCTCGGCATCCTGGCGGCGGGTCTGGGGATGCCGCGGATCGTAGCAGGGACGCGGGCCGATGATGGAGAGCACATCGGAATAATGAACGCCCTGGAAGCCCAACGCACGGATACGGGGCAGGTCGCGCTTGGCGAACAGATTGAGGGCCCGGTCGAGGCAGATGTTATAGCTCTGTCCACCGCCCCAGATGCCGCCCTTTTGAGGGCGTCCGTCGCGTTCCTTGCGGAGATATTCCTCGCTCCAATCCTCCGAGATGCGGTATGCGCCATAGTAGCAGTCGTGCGCCACCATCTGGTAGCCGAGCGACTGCCCTCGGCGGATGGTCGCGCGCAGCTCGGCCTCGCCGCCCAACGCCGGTTCAACGGGGAACACCTGCGGGTAGCGGCCGTCATGGCCGCCGCGGTTCCAGCCCACCATGCAGAATTCGGCGCGCGCGATGCCCTGTCGGTGGCACTCGTCGAGGATGTCGCGGACGCGGCGGAAATCGCAGAAGACCCGCATGGGCGGTTCGTTCTCGGGCGTCTGTTCCTTGATTTCATGGGGCACGGGCTTCACGCCGAGGCGCACCCGCACCTCCATGGCGCCCGCCGAATATGCCAACCCGGGCGACGCCGCCGCCCGTTCTCGGAGCGGCCGGATGCCGCGCCGCGCGAAGTTGTACTGCCTGTAACGCTTGCCGATGCCCGGCCAATTTGCTTCTGTCGGCGGCAGAAAATGGTACTCCACCGTGACGTCATCCGGCAGGCGCGTCTCCTCCCGGAACGAGCGCAGCGTGAACCCCGGATCAATCGCATACTGCCGCCCGGGGCCCCAGTTCACGCTCGCGCAAATCCGGGCGTCGAACTGTCCGCTCGTTATGATCCCCGCCACGGCCCCGTCGCCCCGGATCATGCCGAACAGCGGCATCGGGCATTGGGATGAGCTCTGGTAGACGGATATCCAGTGTTCGCCCGGTTTCTTGTCGCGAAAGTGGCACAGCGCACCCGACTGCTGCGCGATGACCAGATAGCCGTCCTCGCCCTCCACGGCCGCGCCGAACCGGGGAAGCAGCCGGAGCGTCTTCAGCCGCGCCGGGCCGCTCTCCACGACATCCGCCGCGCACGCGCGGACCGTGAGCACGTCGCCCGTCGTCGTGAGTTCGAGCGTGATTGTGAAGCCCAATTCCTCCTGCCGGCACACGAGCCTGCAGCCCTTGTCGGCGGTCTGGCGTTCGATCCGCCAGCCATCGCCGGAGGTCAACGCCAGCGCGCGTTCCTTGTCGGCGGCATCCCAGCAGGTGACCTCCGCCAACCGTTCGCCCCGCCACTCGAATCTTTCCTCTGCGCGGCGCACCGTAAAGAATCCCGTCTCCTCCCGCACCTGCCACGTCAGGGCGCCTCCTTCCCCGGCGGGCGCCGGGAAGACTGCGACAACCGTTAAAGACATCACGATCCACGGCCAAATGCGCCAACTCATCACGGTCCTTTCATTCACGGGCGGGTTCCAGCGTGAACCTCATCTTAGCGCCAAACCAAGCACGGCCCTCGGCGGTCATCTGCAACTCGACCCGCGTTTCTTCCGCGATGCCGTCGGCCAGCGGGAACGAGTCGCCGAAATCCGCATCCTCTAACCGGGCCGTGTCCCGGCGTATGGCCCGCTTCAACGTGAGGCCCGACGCGGGCGTCGCCGCGAGACAGACGGCACCCGGTCGCCCGGCACAGCTCTCGGGCGTCAGCCAGGTCGCATCCTGAAGGTTGCCGACCGATGCCGCGGCGAGAAGGGGCGTGTTCGGGGGCACGCGGACGCGCCCTCCGTCGGCGACCTCGATCCAATTCCCGCCGGCCGCCTTGATCTTGAACCAGTTGAATTCGGCATCGAGGTATTTGGGCGGATTGCGGCCGTTATATGTCGTGTTGCCGACTGCTGTCAGCGGCGTGTCTGCGGATGTCGTGCCGGTGCCTGGCGTGCGGATGCCGAGTTGGCGACCTTGCGCGGCGGCCTCGCGAAACGCCTCGGCGCCTTCGTTGAATGCGATGCGCCAGTGGCCGCCGTTGTGCGCGTCGCGATCCATCGTGAACCACGTATCCGGCTTCGGATAGCTGCGCGGCGTCTTGAACTTCGCGGCATATTGTTTCAGCAACGCACCGCTCGGCCGCAACGTACCGTCGGGGTTGAGGATGCCAAAGTCGCTCTTCTCGCTGATGCGATAGCCGCCCGCGAGCCACCATGGCGCCGCGCCGTTCGCGCCGGTCTCGAACGCGGCCCGATAGATCAACTCGTGGCACTCGGCCTGATATGCGATCTCCTTCTCCCCGGGCCGCATGGCCTCACGGTCCCACGCGTTCGCGCCGAACTCGACCCACAGATATGGCTTTCCCTTGGTCGCGAAGTGAATGTAGCGGTTAATGAAACCTGCGGCGTTGACCCCTGTCTCATCCGGTTTGAAGCCGTAGCCTTCCATCGCGAAGAAATCCACATGCTTCGGCGTCGCGGTGAGCGTGAAGTCCCACGGCGGCAGGTTGCCCTGGCGGAAGCTGATGAGGTGATTCGGGTCGAGCCGGTGCAGCGCGCGCGTCACGTCGTTCCATTTCCGGCTCATCAGGTTGTCCATGAAGCGGCGGTAGGCGGCGACCATCACGCGCGACGGGCCATCCTCCTTGAACTGCTGGTCCGTTGGCGATGTGACGCGTCCTTCCAGTCGCGGCGCAGGCACGCCCCAGTCGGCCTCGGCGTTCGCGAGGCTGCCGTAACGTTCGTCGATCCAGCGAGCCCAGTCGGTGTCCCACCGCTGGCGATAGGGAGCGGTCTCGGTCCATCCGAAGCTGTTATACTTGCCGCCAAAGAGCCAGCCCGCCGGTTCCCAGATGAGGTCCCAGCCCATGAGCGTCGGATTCTCCGCGATCCGCGTCGCGCGGATGAAGTCCGTCACGGCTTCCTCCTGGAAATGATGCGGCATCATGAGGCCCTGGAAGTAATGCGGATCGTCGGTGATGACGTGCGACTGCAGGAAGAGGAACGCGCGGATGCCATGGTTGTGGCAGCGGCGGAGGAAATCGAGCACCGTGCGGCGGTCATTCTGGTGATGCGCGCGTATGGCCACAAAACTGGCGCCCATTGACTCCAATTGCCGCAGATCCCGCTCGACCTCTTCGGGGTCATAGAAGCCGGGGGAGAGCCAGTGGAACGTGTAGTCCTCCTGCTCCAGCGCGATGGCGCCGCGCGGCCAGTAATTGACGCCGACCGGATACCACTTCCGGCCTTCGAGCCAGAAGTCGCCGTCGCGAACTGTCACGAAAGCGTCGCGCGGCGCTTTCTTTTCCGGGAGCACGCCCATCTCGTGAGCGATGGTGTCGATCACCTTGCCGTCGCGGATCAACTCCGTCCTCACGACGTAGCTCCCGCCGGTGAGCTTCTGGGGCTCCCACACGAACGACGCCGTTCCCCCCGCCGGACTGCCCGGATCAATGGTAAGCTTCGACTCCTTCTCAAACACTGTGGTTCCGTCGCCTTCCGCGTGGACGAGGATGCGAACGGTGACGTCCGCCGGTCGCGCGCCGTGATTGACCACCACCGCGCCGAGCCGGATTGTTTCGCCCGGCCAATACGAAAATTCACGCGTGCCGGCGTGCGAGAGAAAGACGCCATCCGAAATCCGCCGCGCCATGTCGCCGATGAAACCGGTGCGGGCGATTTCCTTCAGCGCGGCAGGGTCGCCGATCGTGCAGACAGCGCACACCGACCCCTCCGCCGCGACAGGCCGGCTTGGTATGTTTGGGCCCACTAGGCGCCGCACCGCATCCGCGAATGCCGGTCCCTCTGACAGCGGCGCTTGATGCAACAGCATCCATGCCGCCGTGCCGCGCTCGACGCCCTCCTTGTCGAAGGCCCGCACCAACGGAATCCACCGCCACTTGTAACCGCGCTCGAATCCCTTGCCCGCCGGCCGCGCGTAGCATGACGAAGCCGCCGGAACAGCCGGCAGCCTCATCGCGTCGTTCCCGACAACCTTTAGGGATGCGATGTTCGTCAGTGGATACAACTTGAAAGCGGGCGACACCGTTTCGATCAGCGGGAACGGGTTGCCCCCCATGTCGCCGATGTCGGGGAAGGGATGTGCCGCAGTGCCGATCTGATCCACCCAGACCGTGTGTTTGCCGTCGGCGACGTGGGGGGTGATGTTGCGGTCGACCAACTCAAAGGAGAGGCGCCGCGCCTTGAACGGATCGGCGTGGCCCCGGGCGGAAAAATCCTCCGCGCGGAGCAGGTGATAGGTCCAGTTCTTGTTGATCGAGATGACCGCAATGCCCCGCTGGAGCGGCTCCATCTCCTCGATCAACCGCACGGCCAGCCGGGCCGTCTGCCCGTCGCCCTTGACCCAGAAGCACAAGAGGCCGCCAGATGCCGCGCCAGCTTGGGGCTTCACGGCCGCGCCCATGCCAGTCGGGGAGCCGCTCTCGTAATCAAAGGTGATTTTCAGGCAGCCCGTCGAGCCTTCCGCGCCGCCCGGCACGATTTCGGCTGCGGTGTGTTTCCGGTAGGCACCGCTTTGCGCCCAATCGGCGGCCTTGCCCGGCGCCTCGTTGTCAAAATCGTAGAGGGTCCGGGCCGGCTTCAGGTTCTCCATCGCGTCGCGGACGAATGCGCCGTCCACCCAGCGGCCCTCGTGTTTCCAGATCGGTCTGTCGAACGGCGGCGTGCCGAGCACCATCAGGCTGCCTTTGCCGCCGAGATAGCGCGCCAGTGCCTCGGCTCCCGCCGCGGGATATGACGCCGCGCCCGGAATGACGTAGAGAAAGTGCTTCTGCGGCGAGAGGGCCACCGCATCACAGGCCGCCTCCGCCGAAAGAAACGTGACCTCGAACTTCTCGGACCGCAGCGCCTCTGCCACCGTCTCCGCCGCCACCGCGTCAATTCCCACCGCCGCATCCTTGAGGATTGCCACTCCCTGTCGCGTTTCCCCCACCACGCCATGCGCGAGACACACCACTGCACCTGCAGCCAATATGTATTTCATTTGCCTCCATTCGGAGTTTGATCGGCGTGTTTTCATGTGCATTCAGATCCTCCTGGCCCGCGACTCCACCTACTTGGTCCCGATCACCGCGATTTCCCCGATCCTGTACCGTCGCGCGCTGTCACCGTTCGGAAGCGGCAGTGCGATCACCGGCGATCCGTCCCGTTTGCCGAGGGATACATAAAGCCCACAGGTGCCCGGTTCGACCGTCGGCACGTTCGCACCGAACGGATAATCCTCCGTCTGCTTCAGGTATTTGACCACACCGTCGTTGATGGCCGGAATCGCCGTCACAATGCCGACCGTGCAAGCCGATGCATGCGAAACGACGCGTGCCTGGTCGGCTGGCGCGACCGGCAGAGAGCGCGCATCAAAGGTTTCGTCCGTACTGACCCACACGGTCTTTCCGTCGCGATTCTTAAGGGTAAAGGCGAGGCTTCCACCCGCGTAGCACGGTGCCACGCCGACGTTCGCCCAAGACGTGTTTATGGTGAACGGCTCGCCCACCCGGACCTCCCGTGGGAACGCGGCTTCCCGCAATTCCAGCCGGTAGCCCAGCCGCCGGTTGATCCGGTTGACCACATCGCGGTTCTCCTTGAGAAACGTGTCGGGCCACCAGTGAATCGACATGTAACTCGCGTGGTACTGCTCGACCGACTCCAACAGCAGTTCGGGATCCCATGCGTTCCGTTCCTTTGAAAGCCCGTAGTGCTCGTGCTCGAGAATGACCGGCAGGGTCGGCCAGAATTTCTGCGCCATGCCGGCATGAAACCATTGCTTGGGCGCCCTCCCCACAAGGATGCTGTCGTCCCGCAGTGTGACCCCCTTCGAGAACGCGTAATCCGTAGCCGGGAAGCTGTCGCCGGGGCGGGAAGACCCGGAGACGTCATCGCTGATGCACAGCAGCGTGTCGGGAAAATGTCTTTTGTAGAGGTCGATCTGGACCTTCACCCGCTTGTCTGTCTCCTCCTGCGACAATTTGGATGTCCCGCCCGTGTGGCCTTCGCCCCACATGCCGAATGTGCCGATGTCGATGTACGCGACCGACGGATTGCCGTTATAACGTTTGGCCATCGCGGCCAAGAAACGGTCCAGCTTTTCAAGAAACACGGGATCCAAGTAATCCGGTTCCCACAGCGTCTCTTCCGCGGGTTTCCCGATCGTCGAAAATCGGTAGTCGAGTCCCTTTGCTCCCGCTTTCTGCACCCATTCCGGTGTGGCGTAGCGGAAGCGGTTTTCGCAGGCAGTCACCCGCAGCGCGATCATCTTGCCTTGGGCGACCCATGGCTGCGCATAGGAGTCAATCAGGTCCCAGCGGAATTTGCCCTCCTCGGGTTCGAGATAGCACCACGGCAGACGGAAATAGATGACCGACGCGCCCGGGAACCAGTCGAGCGTATCGCCCGGCTCCAGTCTGGGGCCGTACGCCCAGAGCCGGTTGGAGTAATAGAAACAGACCCAACCCATGCCGGGATTGATCAGTGCCTCCTCGGTATTGTTCGGATGCACCACCACGCGAGCGTCGTCCGCACAAACGGACAACCCACTGCTCAACAAGCACGCGGTCACGCACAATTTGGTGGCCAGCCATGTGTTTCCCAACATTCTGCCATCCGCTTTCATCCTGTGCCTCCACACACTCCGGCCCGGACCGCCGCGCGATCGAGACTCATGAGCTCCGCCCGCAGAAACCCGAGGGCGTGGGCCATGCCGGCGTGCCATGGGGCATCGCACGTCATCTGGGGCGCGTGATCCGGTATCACGACGCCATCAAATCCATGGCGGTGCAACAGCCCCAGAAGACGGGGCACATCCAGATCCCCGTCGTCGATGAACGTTTCGTGGTAGGCGGGCACTTTTCCGACGACGTTGCGGCAATGGACATAGGCGATCGCGCCCCGGTCCGCAAAGCGGGCGGCGGCCTCATACAGGTCGCCACCGGCCATCTCCTGAATCGTGCCTGCGCAGAATTCCAGTGCGTTCGCTCGGCTTGGCACCAGATCTAAAAGTCGGTCCAGATGCCGGATCTCATGCAGCATGCGCGGCGTCTGCCTGAGCGCCGGCACGGGTGGATCGTCGGGATGCGCCGCGAGGCGGACACCCTCGTTCTCGGCGACCGGCGCCAGCTCTTTTAAAAACTCGATCAGGCGCGACCAGAGTTCCGCTCGCGTGACCGGCGCGATGTGGCCGCGCGCATCGGCATCATAGACGATATTATTCAACTGCCCGGAGGGTAGTGGCTGATCCTGGAGCGGATGGCCTTCGGCGAACGCGGGCGCCAGGGCGGCACCGCGCGCGATGGGGGCGAGCGTCCGTCCCCAGACGCCGGCGAGGCTGAAATTGTAGCCGAGGATGGGGATGCGCAGGCGACCCATGTCGCGGATCAGGCCCTTGATTCCCTCCAATTGTTGCATTTTTCTTGGGCCGTCCAGCAGGATGTCCGACCAGAACGAGGGATCGATATTCTCGAGCGCCTCCAGTTCCAGGCCTTCGTCGTTGGCCAGGCGTTTGACACCCTCCAGTTCTTCGAGACCCCAGACGGCGCCCGCTGCCCGAGTCCGGCCAAAACAGAATTCGTCCGCAAAGGCCGGAAGATCCTCGCGCAACCGTTCCACGAGGTGCACGACGGCGTGCGTGCAGCCGGCCTGCCTCGCGAAACGAAAGTTCTCCCGCGAGATCATGCCGCGGTGGAATCCGAGTCCGAGCTTCATCGCTGCGCCTTGGTTAGCATGCGGGATTTGCCCTCCCTCCATCCTCCGTGATCCGGTCTTTGTGGAATGTCCACTTGAGGGCGGCGAGTATCGCGAGCGCGCCGAGAAGGTATGCCGCGGCCAGGCCCGCGAAACCGTAGGATAGGCCGCGCACCTGGCCCAAGGATTGGGCGCAGACGCCCAGGAGCCATGGCGATAGCGAGCCGACGAGAAATGCCATCATGGTCATGACGGCCATGGCCGACGCGCGAAACCGTGGCTCTATCACATCGAAGAGCGATGTGTGCATGCTGCATTCGTAGAGGCCCCGGCACAGGCCGAACGCGGCCATCGCGATCAGCGTCGCGCCGAGGCCGGGCGCGAGCCCCACGGCGACGATGGTGGGCACGCCAAGCGCCATCGCGGCCGACTGGATCCGCAGGCGCGCCTTCGGCCAGCGCCGGGCCCACCGGTCCGAAAGGTGGCCGCCGACGATCACGCCGAGCAGCGCGAGCAAATGGTGGAAGAGCATCGCGTAACCGCCCGCCTCCGTGAGCGAGAGCGAGAACTTGTCCTTCAGGAAAGCCGGCGCCCAGACCACGTAGGCGTTGTTGACCGTGACGATGGCCGTGAAACCGATCGTGAGGAGGATCGCGGTCGGCACGCGGAAGAGTTGTCCCAGTGCATGGAGGGGATTGACCCATGTCGGGTGGGGGGCGATGGCGCCGTCGCCGGACAAGACCCTCGGGGCGTCCTTGAGGCGAAAGATGAACACGGAACCTAGGAGTATCCCGCATCCGCCGAAGATGTAGAACGCCGACCGCCAGCCCCACCGCTGCGCGATCCATCCACCGAGGAATCCGCTCGCGATGACGCCGATGTAGAGGGCGGCCTGGTGGACCGACATCGCGAGCGCGCGCGTCTCCCGATGGTACGTCCCGATCAACGAATAGGCCGCCGGCGCATAGAAGGACTCTCCCCCGGCGGTCGCCACGCTGCGCAGGAGGATCAGGCTGACAATGCCGCCCGCGAAACCCGTGAAGAGGGTGGCGCAGCTCCAGAATACGAGGGCGCCCGTGATGAGCCACTTGCGGCTAAGGACGTCGCCGAGATACCCGGCGAATGGCATGAGCATCGCCAACGTCGCGAACAGGACTGTGCCCACCAGCCCCACCTGTGGGTCGCTCAATCCGAGGTCGGCCCGGATGCTGGAGAGCACAACGCCGAAGATCGCGCGGTCGCCCTGGTGGAAGAAGAAGGCGAGGCAGAGAAGAGCAAGGAGCTCCCACTTGTAATGCCGGGCTGTGGGATGTTGATTCAACCGCTTAGATCTCTTGGAGTGAGGCGGCAAAGCGACGCAGGAGCGGCGACGCCGCTTTTGCGTCCCGCCAAAGGTGGGCGACCGGCGTTCCTCAACGTTCCAAAGCGGTGGCGTGGCCACCGCAGTCCAAAGGCGGGTGGGCGCATATCTTAAACCTCCGCATCCGGCGGGACGAGCGGCACGGAGCATCCGCCATCCACGACGAGGCGCGCCCCATTGATGCGGGCCGCCTTGTCCGAGGCCATGAAGAGCACGGCGTTGGCGACATCCTCTGGCGACGATTCGATGCCGAGCGGGACGTTCATGCGCCGGCGCGCGACCTGTGCGTCGTCGAGGACGTCCCAGCGATTCGTGTGGATATAACCTGGCGCGACGCTGTTGACGCGGATGCCATGTGGTCCCAGCTCGACCGCCATCGAGCGGGTCAGGGCATCGACCCCGCCCTTGGACGCGCAGTAGGAACAGCGATTGCGGATCGGGCGCTCGGACACATTGGACCCGATGTTGATGATGGCGCCGCCGCTGCCCCCCGCGATCATCATGCGCGCGGCGAGCTGCGAGCATTGAAAGACGGCCACCAGGTTCACGCGGACGGCCTTCTCGAATACATCGGGCGGGGTATCGACGAACGAGTACCCGATCGCCTGGAACACGGCGTTGTTGACCAGCACGTCCAGCCCCCCGCACTCGCGCCCGACCAGCTCGAACATCGACTCGACCTGCGCGGGATCCGCAAGATCGGCCGGGGCCTGAATGATCCGGCCGGGCGCGACCGGCCGGAGGGCCTTGGCGGCGTTGGCCACGCCCTCCGCGGTGGAACTGCTCATGGCGACGACGGCGCCGGCCTCGGCGAAGAGGCGCGCGATGGCGAGGCCCGTGTTGCGCGAAGTGCCGGTGACCAGTACGCGTTTGCCCTCGAAGTTCATGACTCTGCCCTCCGGCGCGGCGCGGACTTTTTTGCTCGCGGTCCGGGGTTGTCCGCCTTGTGGCCCCGAGCCTGCTCTTGGGTATTGAAGTATGACGTGGCATCGGGCGGGCGTATCTGCGTCAGCGCCCCGGTGTAGTGGCGGAGGTCGCGTGGCTCATAGGGGTGCTTTGCGATCGCCTCCTCGCATATGTCGATGCCCAGCCCGGGCGCGGTGGGGATGTGCATGCAGCCATCCTCGAAGCGGACGGTCTCGGTGCTGACGTCGCGCCGGTGCGTGACATCGGAGGCCATCGTCTCCAGGAGGAAGAAGTTGGGCGCGCACGCAGCGATCTGGAGCGTGGCGGCGTTGGCGACGGGTCCCGACGGGTTGTGGGGACAGACCGGGATGTGGTGGGCCTCGGCCATTGCGGCGATCTTTCGCACCTCCCCGATGCCTCCGGCGTGGCTCACGTCCGGCTGGATGAAATCGGCGCAACCGAGCCGGAGATAGTTGCGATAGTCCCAGCGGCTGTACAGTCGCTCGCCGCCGGCGATCGGCACCTTGACCCGCCGCTTGATCTCGGCGAGGGCCTCGGGGTCGTCGGGGGGGATCGGCTCCTCAAACCACGTGACGTCAAAATCCTCGAGCGCGTGGGCGATGCGGACCGCGGTGGGCACGTTGAAGCGGCCGTGCCCCTCGACGAGGATATCCACTTCAGGGCCGACCGCCGAGGCGACCGCGGCGATGCAGTCGAGCGCGCGGCGCAGCTCGCGCTTGCCGATGTTCATGTACGCGCTGCCGAACGGATCCCACTTCAGCCCGCGGAATCCTTGCGCTACCGCGGCCTTGGCCTTTTCGGCAAATTCGTCCGGGCGCACCGCCGGCGCGAACCAGCCGTTGGCGTAGCACGGGACGCGGTCCCGCACCTTCCCGCCGAGCAGTTGCCAGACCGGGACGCCCAGCGCCTTGCCCTTGATGTCCCACAGCGCCATCTCGACGCCCGCCAGCGCGCTCATCAGCACGGGCCCGCCCCGCCAATATGCGTCGCGGTACGCGTCGTGCCAGAAGGCCTCGATGTCGTGCGGGTCGCGGCCCACGAGATAGCGCTCCAGCTCGCGGCAGGCCTGCGCGACCGTCGGCTCGCGCATCTCGAGCGTGGCCTCGCCCACGCCGTGGAGGCCGCCGTCGGTCGTCACCTTCACGAACACCCAGTTCGTGCGGTACGCCTGGCATAGGAAGGTTTGTATTGAGGTGACTTTCATGGGAGCATAAAACTTTCTCGTGCCAAGGCTGCGGCGCCTCGGCATCACCGCCAACTGGCAAATTGCGGCAGTGAATTTCTAAAATGCGACACAGTCCCAGACTCCGAAACTCGAATCGGCGTGCCGATTTGGCGCGCAGGCCTAAGGTCCTGGTCCTAGGGCCCGCGGCCTGAGTCTGTCTCAGAACTCCAGACCATCACCTCGATGTTGGCGTCACACAGACACGCCGCACAGCATTTGTCGCCCGTATGAGCTGGGAGGGACGCCGGCCCCGGCGTCCGCGATTCACCAGCCACCCGACACCTGGACCAACCCGGCCCGCGAGGCCGCGGGCCCTCCCGAGGATGTTTCCGGGGCGCCTCTTCAAGTCGGGCGTCAGACAGTCGCCAGTCGAGAGGGTTTCCATGATTGCGGCCCCGCGGCGACGTTGACATGATAGGCCAAATGGCTTCGAAAATGCGTCGTGTGGCGCGCGGTGGTTCGCGCGGGTCTGAGGCCGGGGCTCCCTCGGTGGCGGTGTGCATCGATTCGCGCGATGGGCCGGGGCGCGAGCGACTGCTGGGGGTGTACCGGTTTGCGGTGGAGCGGGGGTGGCGGCTGTACCTCCTGCGGGGCGAGGAACCCGCGGTGCTTGGCCGGCTGGGGCGGCTGCCTTTGGATGGCGCGATCCTGTACGACAAGCCGGCGTCTTTCCACCGGGCCCTGCGGGCGCGCCGGGTGCCCTGCGTGGAGACGGCGGCGCGGAATCTCGAGTTCGACGATCTGGCGGTCTTCGTGGATGACGGCGCGCTGGCCCGACTGGCCGTGGAGCACCTCGCGGGCCTGGGGTTGAATAACTATGCCTATTGCGGACTGGCGCGGCGGTTACCGTCGGTGCGTCGCGCGGAGTCTTTTGAGAAGCACGTGGCGGGGCGGGGCCCTTGCGTCGCGATGTTTGAGGAATCGGTTTCCGAGGGCGAGGCTGGGCTGGACCGGCTGATACGCTGGCTCCGGCGGCTCCCTAAACCCGTGGGGCTGCTGGCCTATGACGACAAGATGGCGGAGCGGGTCCTGGCGGCCTGCGGTTGGGCGGGGATCCCGGTCCCCGACGATGTGGCGGTGCTGGGCATCGGCAACGACGAGCTGATGTGCCAGCTCGCGCACCCGGCGCTGTCGAGCGTGGCGTTGCCCACCGCCGAGATCGGACGGCGCGCCGCGGAATCGCTGGATCGTTTCCTGCGCGGGCGCGCGCCGAAGTGCCGGCTCCAGGCGGTGGTCCCGACCGAGGTGATCGCGCGCGCCTCCACGGATCGGTATCCGACCTCGGATCCGTTGGTCGCCGGCGCGATCGCCTTCCTCGTCGGGCGGGATTCCACGCCAATCGGGACGGATCAGGTGGCGGCGGCGCTGGGCCTCTCGCGCCGGACATTGGAGCGGCGCTTCCGCGCGGTGATGGGGCGCACCGTGCATGATTTCCTGACCGAGAGGCGCATGCGGCGCGCGGCAGAACTGCTGCGGCTGCACCCGCATTCCCTGTCGGAAGTCGCGGCCCGCTGCGGATACGGGGCGCTTTCCGCGTTCATCCGCGCCTTCAATCGCGCGATGGGCTGCCACCCGCGGGAGTATCGCGCGCGGTACCGGTGAGGAGTCCCGCGCGCGACCGCGCCGCTTTTGAGGGCAGACGGAGTTCTCGGGTCAGACATCATCCCCGCCGCGGCGGGCACCGGCGGAGGTGAAAATGGGACGCAGGAGCGCGCTTGCGCGCCATTTGAATCGCCTGCAAGCAGGCTCCTACGATTCGGTGTCTCAATTCTCGGGTCAGCGCCGCCCCCGGGCGCGCCGGGACGGCGCCGGCCAGAGTCGTCCACGCGCCGGATCATTCATGATGAAACTTCTGGGGGCGGGGCCGAAGCCGATGGTCCCGGCTCGCGCTTCGCGCGCTTCCAAAGCGGTGGCGCCGTCCGGCTGTTGCCGGACTCTGCCACCGCAGTCCAAGACCCTCCCGGCGGAATCGGGCCACACGCGCCATCAGGGGGAATCGATGGCGCTTTTCAACGGGCTGCTAGCCCCGGTTGCGCTGGCTGCGGGCGGCGATTCGGAGCGGTGGTGCGGTGGTGGTGGTGGCCGCGCGCTGGGCCATGGCCCTCCGGCGACGGCTGAGGGCGACCTGGGCCATGTGGGCCTCGCCGGCAGAGACCTCCCGCGTGCCGAGGGACGACGCGCATCCAGTGCACAGGTAGTCGTAGATCTCCTTGTCGGGGAGCACCAGGAGGAGGCGTTCCCGGACCTCGCGGGGGCCGCCACATTTTGGGCAATAGAGTTGCGCGGCGCGGAAATTTTCGAATTGCTGCATGCGATCAGCCTCCCCGCTCGACCCGTTCGAAGGCATCGAGTATGGAGCGAAGGACCTGGAACGGCTTTTTCGCTGCGTCAATCGGGACGACGCGGTCGCGGTAGTGGTCCAGCACGGGCATGGTCTCCTCGTCGAAGATGCGGAAGCGGCGCTGGATGGTCTCGTCGTGGATGTCGTCGAGGCGGTTCTCGTGGAGGGAGCGGCGGCGGATGCGCTCGGCGAGTTTGGAGCGATCCGTGCAATCGAGGTGGCAGACGAGGCGGACGTCTGTTTCGGGTTCCATGAGCTTGGCCTGGGCCACGCTGCGCGGGATGCCATCGAGCACCAGGAAATGTTCCTCTGGCCGGAGTTCGCCCATGATGGAGAGATTGCGGAGGTGCTGCTGCCACAGCCGTATCGTGAGATCGTCGGGCACCAGCTGGCCCTTGGAGGAATAAGAGATGAACTCGCGTCCCAGTTCGGAGCGCGGGTCGAGGGCGCGGAAGACCTCGCCGCACGCGACGTGGAAGAAGCCGGGGACCGAGCCGAGGATTTTCCCGACGGTGCCCTTGCCGGCGCCGGGGGAGCCAATAAGTAGTATCGATTTAATTCGTGTCACGATAACTTATAATCTGGCCCGGCGATACGCTTGCGCAAGCAGGGAAATGGGGTGGACGACGGGGCGCCCGGGATGGGCGGAGGCGGCGATGCCGGTCTCCAGCTGGATGGTGCAGCCGGGGTTGGAGGTGACGACGGTTTCCGCGCCGGTGCGGTCGATGTGGCCCAATTTTCTCTTGAGGAGTTTTCCGGACATCTCGGGCTGCGTGATGTTGTAGACGCCGGCGCTCCCGCAGCACCATGTGCTCTCGTTGAGTTCGACGAGTTCCAATCCGGGGATGGCGCGGAGGATCTGGCGCGGCTGCTGGGTGATCTTCTGCCCGTGGCAGAGGTGGCAGGCCTCGTGATAGGTGACCCTGCCGGGGCCGCCGTTGGCGCAGCAGGAGGCCGGGGGCGCGGGTTTCTTGAAGTCGATCTCGACGAGGAATTCGTGGATGTCGCGGGCCTTGCGGTCCCAATCCTCGGCGCGGGCGCGGTACTGGGGGTCGTCGTGGAGGAGGTGGGCGTAGTGCTTGAGATGGGAGCCACAGCCGGCGGCGTTGATGATGATCGCGTCGAGTTTTTCGGGTGCGAAGGCGTCGATGTTGCGGCGGGCCAATCGCTTTGCCATTTCCCATTCGCCGTTGTGACCGTGGAGGGAGCCGCAGCAGGCCTGGCCGCGGGGCGTGAAGACCTCGCAGCCGTTCTCGAGCAGGACGTCGACGGTGTCGCGGTTGACGTGCGAGAAGACGAAATCGGCGACGCAGCCGGTGATCATGCCGACGCGGCGTTTGGGTGGGCCCTGGGGCCGCTCGGTCTCGCGGATGAGGTCGAAGGAGAACTTCGCCTGTACCTTGGGGGTGAGGGGCTCCAGTTCGCGGAAGCGTTTTGGGGCGAGGGCCATGAGGCCGAACTGGCGCACGACCCACTGGAGTCCGGTGACCTGATAGAGCCACATGAGCCTGCCGATGAGCCGGAGAAGAGGCGGGTGGCAGAAGGCCATTTCGATGAGCGTCCAGCGGATGAGGCGGCGGAAGAGGGCGTCGGAGACCTTCGTGCGCTCGACCTCGGCGCGGCCCATCTCGAACAGTTCCGCGTAATTCACGCCGGCGGGGCAGGCGGTCATGCAGGCGAGGCAGCCGAGGCAGAACGACATCTCCTTGGCGAACTCCCGGGAGACCCCGAGGCGGTCGTCGGCCAGGGCCCGCATGAGCGCGATGCGGCCGCGGGGGCTGGAGCGCTCCATGAGCGTGGCGTCGTAGGTCGGGCACGTGGGCAGGCACATGCCGCAGTGCATGCACTGCTGGAGGACCGAGTAATCGAGGCCCTTGAGGTAGCTGGCTTGGGTGGCGGGGCTCATCGCGGCGGCCTCAGAACATCTTTCCCGGATTGAGGATGCCGTTGGGGTCGAGGGCGGCCTTCACGCGCTTGTGGAGGCCGATGCTGGCCTCGCCGAGCTGGCCGGGGAGGAACGGCTTCTTCGCGACGCCGACGCCGTGCTCGCCGGTGATCGTGCCGCCGAGATCGATGGCGTAGTCGAAGATCTCCTTCATCGCGCCCTCGACCTTATGGATCTCCTCTTTGTTCCTCTCGTTGGTCAGGAAGGTGGGGTGGAGGTTGCCGTCGCCCATGTGGCCGAAGGTGCCGATCTTGAGGCCGTATTTCTTGGAGATGGACTGGATGAAGGCGACCATCTTGGCCAGTTCGCTGCGGGGCACCGTGGCATCCTCGAGGATGACGGTGGGGGCGATGCGGGCCAGCGCGGAGAAGGCGGTGCGCCGGGCGGCGGCGAGCGTGGCGGACTCGATGGCGTCGGCGGCGATGCGCACGTCGCGGGCGCCGTTCTTCCGCGCGATGTCGGCCATGGCGGCGGCCTCCTCCTCGACGACGGCGGGGTGGCCATCGGTCTCCATGAGCAAAATGGCCTCGGCGTCGCGCGGCAGCCCAATCTTCGCGTAATCCTCGACGCAGTTGATGGTGACCGAGTCGAGGAATTCCAGCGTGCAGGGGATGATCTTGGCCGCGATGATCGCCGAGACGGTCTCGGCCGCGTCGGTCATCTTGCCGTAGGTGGCCAGCAGCGTTTTCTTCGCCCTTGGTTTGGGGATGAGGCGCAGCAGGACCTCGGTGATGATGCCGAGGGTGCCCTCCGAGCCCACGAAAAGGTCTTTCATCGTGTAGCCCGCGACGTCCTTCACGCACTTGTTGCCCGTGTCCAACACGGTGCCGTCGGCCAGCACGACCTTCAGGCCCATGACGTAGTTCCGCGTGATCCCGTACTTGAGGCCCCGGAGGCCGCCGGAGTTGTAGGCGACGTTGCCACCGATCGTGGAGATCTTCATCGAGCCGGGGTCGGGCGGGTAGAAAAGCCCCGCCTTCTCCGCCGCGTCGCTGATCGCCTGCGTGAGCGTGCCGCACTCGACCCGCATCGTCAGGTTGCGCGCGTCCACCTCCAGGATCCGGTTCATCTTCACCGTGCAGAGCACGATGGAGCCCTTCGAAGGAATGCTGCCGCCCGACAGGCCCGTGCCCGAGCCCCGCGGCACGACGGCGATCTTCCGCTGGTTCGCCATGCGCAGGACCGCGGCCACATGCTCGGTGGATTCGACCATCACCACGCACAGCGGTCGCTCGTTGAGCATCGCGGTCCCATCATACGAATAGACCGTCAGCTCCTCATCCTTCGTCAGCACGTTCGCGTCGCCGACTATGCGTTTCAGTTCCTCGATCGCCATGGTAGACCTTTCTTGTGAGAGGTTGGATTTAAGCGCGGGGCCGATCAAAAAGGCAAGCGGGGAAGGATGGCATGCGGGAGGCGCGTCGGCGGGCGATTCCGGTCGCCCGTCTGGAGGCTCTTGCGATTTTTGGCGCGAGTCTTCGGGTCAGACATCATGTCCAGCCGCCCGCCCGACGGCGGGCATTCGGGGCACCACCGGGGGTGAAAATGAGACGTGGGAGCGCGCTGGCTCGCGATTCGCGCATGGAATCGCCTGCAAGCAGGCTCCTACGGCCCGGCATCTGAATTCTCGGGCTAGCGCCGCCCCGATACGGGGCTCTGCCACCGCACATAAGACCTTTCCAGCCCGTATCTTGGGTCGGGGCACGATCCGCGCGGCGCACGAAAGCGCCTTATTCTCAGCCTAGAATTGGCGGAGGAACCGGAGGTCGTTCTGCTCGAAGAGGCGGATGTCCGGGATGCCGTGGAGGATCATGACGATGCGTTCGACGCCGAGTCCGAAGGCGTAGCCGGTGTAGGTCTCGGGGTCGTAGCCGACGGCTTCGAAGACGGCGGGATCGACCATGCCGCAGCCGGCGATCTCGAGCCAGTCCTTGCCGGTGCGGCCAAGGCTTTCGCTGGAGAGGTCGACCTCGAAGCTGGGTTCGGTGAACGGGAAGAAATGGGGGCGGAAGCGCATGCGGGTGCCGGGGCCGAGGAGTTCGCGGAAGAAGAATTCGAGGGTGCCCTTGAGGTCGGCGAGGGAGATGCCGCGATCGACGGCGAGGCCCTCGACCTGGTGGAAGGATGAAGAGTGGGTGGCATCAATCTCGTCGCGGCGGTAGCATCGGCCGGGGCAGATGACGCGCACGGGGGGGCGCTGCGACTGCATGACGCGGATCTGGACGGGGGAGGTCTGGGTGCGGAGGAGGAAGCGGCCGTACTTGGGGTCGGCGGGGCGGTCGAGGTAGAAGGTGTCCTGCTCGTTGCGGGCGGGGTGATCCTGGGGGGTGTTGAGGGCGTCGAAATTGTGCCACTCGGTTTCGACATCGGGCCCCTCGGCGATGGCGAAACCGAGCCGGCGGAAGATCCCGACGATGCGGTCGGTGACCTGCGTGATGAGGTGGAGGTGGCCATCGGGGACGGGGCGGCCGGGGAGCGTCGGGTCGATGCCCGCCTCTTCGGTGGCCGATTCGATGCGTTCCTTGGCGGCGTCGAAGAGCGACTGCACGCGGTTCTTGAGCGCGTTGAGGGCTTGGCCGACCTCGCGCTTCTTGTCGTTGGGCACCTCCTTGAGGCGCTCCATGAGCGCGGGGAGGGCGCCCTTGCGGGCGAGGAACTTCAGGCGGGCGTCCTCGAGGCCCTTGGGGTCGGTCACCGCGTCGAGGGTGGCGGCGGCTTGGCGCTCAAGTTCCGAAATCTGCTCAAGAATATCCACGGCTTTCTCCAGAGCCGCCTTTCATAGACGGAAAGGGCCGGGAGGGGAACGCAGAATTTGCGGCGGGCGGATGGCGCGCCCGCGTTCAGGCGCTCCCGGGGTATGCCGTGACGCGCGATGGGGGTCGATGAAGGTATTGGTTTTGTCGGTTGCCCGTGGGGTGGGCCTTCGGCCAACATTGGTTTGGGGCGCCTGATCGGGCGCGGCCCAGACCGGTTTGCGCTCGCTATTCCAAGAACCGACCAGAACGACGTACAAAGGAACGAAACCATGAACAACACCACCGATGACCGCGGGGCGCTCACCCGCCGCCATTTTCTAGTCCGGGGGGCCGCGGCGCTCGCGGCGGCAGCCCCTTCGGCGATGCCGGGCGGCGCCTGCGCGCAATCCGACGCGCCGTCGAAAAAGATCCGCGTGGGCATCGTCGGCGGACGTTTCGGGGCCGGTTTCCAATTTCACGAGCACCCCGGGTGCATCGTGGAGGCGGTCAGCGACCTGCGGCCGGAGCGGCGCGAGAGACTCAAGCAGGTCTACAAGTGCGACAAGGCGTATGATTCGCTCGAGGAGCTGGTCAAGGATCCGAAGATCGATGCGGTCGCGGTGTTCACGCCGGCGCCCGATCACGCGCGCCACGTCCTACTGTGCCTGGATGCGGGCAAGCACGTCCTTTGCGCTGTTCCCGCCGCGATGACCCTGGAGGACTGCGGGCGGATGGTGGATGCGGTCAAGCGCACGGGCCTGACCTACATGATGGCCGAGACCAGCCACTGGCAGCAGCTGACCATTTCGGCCCGGAAGTTCTATCGCGAGGGCGCGTTCGGGCACCTCTACCACACGGAATCGGAGTACCATCACCCGGGCCTGGAGGTGCTGTATTTTGAGAATGGCCAGCGCACGTGGCGGCACGGCCTGCCGCCGATGCATTACCCCACCCACTGCACGTCGCACCTGATCAGCGTTGCCGGCGAGCGGTTGACCGAGGTCAGCTGCATCGGCTGGGGCGACGGCGACCCCATACTCAAGGACAACGCCTACAAGAATCCGTTCTGGAACGAGACGGCATTTTTCAAGACGGACCGCGGCAATTCGATGCGGGTGGCCGTGTGGTGGCGCGGCGCGCAGCAGGGCGGGGAGCGCGCGCGGTTCTTCGGCGACAAGATGAGCTTCTACTACGCCGGCCCGAATGGCTCCCGGCCCTGCGTCGTGCGCTCGGAACAGAGACCCCAGACCGAGAAGGACTCGGGCGGGTTCGTGCGAACGGCGCAGGTGGTCGAGCCCTATGAGGAGGTGGCCTGGTGGAAGACGGACATGCTGCCGGAGCCCCTGCGCCACGACAGCGGCCACGAGGGATCGCACTGTTTCATCACGCACGAGTTCATCGACGCCCTTGCCCGCGGGCGCAGGCCGGCGGTCGACATCCACGAGGCCGTCGCCTACACCGCACCGGGCATCGTCGCGCATCAGTCGGCGCTGAAGGGTGGGGAATCTTTGAAGATACCAAGTTTTGGTTGAGTATCGCGATCGGCAGCAACACCCGTTGCTCCGCGGCGAAATCGGGTCCGACAAGCCGCCATTCGCGTTTGCGGTACCAAGCGTACACCCGCATCGCCTCTGCCTCCCCCGGCAGATTGTTCCTGCCACTCATCGACTGAATGCGCGGGCGGCAACCAAGCCTTCGCTCGTCCATTTGCCGGCCGTCTGCCTGACCACGAAACCGCGTGTCTTCAGGTCGTCGGGCAAGGGTTAGAATACGACCGCGAGTGCCGGATTTCGGGGTTGCCGTCCCGCCCGTTCTTTTACCCCGCTATGGGATGGCTGCGCACTCAAGGACGATGATTTCATGAATCTTCACCGCATCCATACTCATGTGGACCATTCCATTCTCGTAATGGAACGTGCAAGGTCGATTTCCCGGCTGCAAGAGGACGCTTTTCGGCTTCACTTTCGAGCGGACCATCACGGACAGATTGTTGACAGGATCAATTGCGGGAATCAGACCGGCGGTGTGATGAGGTCCGGATGTGTTCACCAAGTGAATGGCAAGTCTGCCGTTCCGGGTTCGCATGATGGAGACATCGATGTCATGGGAACCGCTTACGGTCACGAGAGGATCGGGAAAGAGTGTTTTGATGGCTGTGCCCACGAGATCTCGCACGACGCCGTTGGGATTGCCGGCATATTCGGCGTCAATCGCCTGGGGGATGATTCCCATCATTCCATTTCCGACCGTGAAGAAACTGAGTGAATAGGGGGGGGTCGTTTTTTCGACTCGGCTCTGGCCCGCTGCGTCAAGTTCCTTGCGAAAGAGGTGGATCGGCCCTTCGCCGATCAGGAGGGCTTTCCCTCCTTGTTTGACATAGTCAGCAATTTGATTTCGAAGATCCGGTTCCAGACAATCCCAGTCGCAGATGACGACCATCGGGTATTCACGAAGCCGTCTCGAGAGTCTGGCGCTGACAAGAACATCGACTGCGTATTGATTTTCGAGCAAACAGCCGACAATTCCATACTGAGGGGCATGTCCCTGAAAAAGGCGGCCCTGTTGACTGAATTTTCTATACGCCGCGTCGGTGGAACAAACCACCGCGACTTGAGGAACGGAATCCGCCTGAAAAGAGACTTCCTGACGTTCCCGGCAGAATCTCGCGACTTCGCCCATCGGTTTGAGTTTCTCGAGGTCGACGCTTCCGTCCCGAAGTGGGGGCGTTCCAGGTCCCGCCTGGGAAAACACCACCTGATATCCGCCGCCCTGGGCGATCACACAGGCCGCTTCCCGCATCAGTTGGACCGCCGGCTTTCGCGTCTCGGGTGGATCCAGCGTTCCGAGTTTCCAATCCACAAAACTCCATGACATGAGATCCCAGGCGATGGCCTGCGATGCCATCAATCGGGAATTGTACCGGCAGATGTTCACGCAGTTTCGGCCGGCGATGTCGCCGGAAATGAAATCGACACTGCAACTCACCGGCTCCGGCATCTGTTGTGTGAACGCCCAATTGGAGGCGAACTGAAAATCAGGTGTGCGCTTTTTCACCTCCGCGACATAGTGCCGGACGTATTCCCGGAAGGCTTCCCGCTGAAACTGCGTCCACTCAAACCAGTTCGGGTCCGCCGGTTTTGTGGGAATCGTTTGAATTCCGGTCTGTTGCGAGAACGCATTTTTGGCGACATCGGAGTAGTCGATCATCGTCGCCCAGCAATCGCCATCGACCCAGGCGCCATCCAGGCCGTAATCGACGGCAAGCTCCGTGAGTTGCGGTATCAGCAGTTTGTCGGGATAGGGACCAAAGACCGATACCGAGGAACCGATCGGCTTTCCTTGCGGATCGACGGCAGTCCACTGGCGGTTTTGGGCGGTGGCGAGAGCGTCGAAGACTCCGGAATGGTGTCCATAGAGAGCGACTCCTCGTTTGGCGGTGACTTCCCTCCACACTCTGAGAGGGTCACCGACAAAACTGCCTCCGTGATTTCCGACCCTGGTCGGATAGCTGGAAACGCCGGGGTGGCCTTTGGTGTCTACCTCAATGTAGTCCGGTCCGATGATGTCGATGATGGCATTGACCATCTCCGACGTCGTGTTCTGCCCGATATTCTTGTCGGTCAACTCGGCGTGGAAATCGAAATGGACGCCAAGGTAGGAGTCTTCTCGTTTAAGTCGGTTGGGAAGAGTCTGCCGACCTTTGGGCGGTTCTTGCGATCGAATGACCTCCGGACAGAGGAAGCTCAGACTGAGCAGGACGATCGTGCCCAGGAAGAAGGGCCTGGCGGGTTTCGAAGCGAAACTGCTCATTGACGCTGCCTCCGTTACGCTGTCGAGTTGCACAGGTGGGGATGGCAGGCCCCCAAATTCCCTGCCGTTGCCTATTCTTCGCTGCGCTTCAGTCCTGCCTTCATTGTCCCCGTCGCGGATTGTGCCCACCCACCCCGGTCCTATCAAGTGTTCTGAAAAATACCAAACGGCATCGTTGTGGCGCCTTCTCCGCATGGCGGCAGATCGTCTCATCAGACATGACGTGCTGTTTGACAATCTGGACACGCGCCAGTCAGGATTTGCACGTGAGGGCGGAGATGTCGGGATGTGGAGGCTGTGGTCGTGTCCTTGGTTGGGTGCTGATGCTGACGCCGCTTCTGCGGGCGGACGGCGCTGCGGCTGCCGAACGTTTCGATCCGATCGCAGAGCTGGGGAAATACGATGTCGTGTGGGATTCACCGAGTCGCGATTGGAACGGCACGATGCCGATCGGCAACGGCGAGATCGGGGTGAACGCCTGGTGGGAGGAGGGCGGCGACTTGCGGTTGCTGATTGCGCGGACGGACGCATGGGACGAGTGGGGGCGGCTGGTGAAGGTGGGGATGGTGCGGGTCGGCCTTCGGCCCAACCCCGTCGGGGAGGGCAAGACGTTCCACCAGGCACTGCGGTTGTCCGAGGGCATGATCCAGTTCGTGCTGGATGGCGGCCGCGTTGAGGTGCGTCTCTGGGTGGACGCGCATCGGCCGATGATCCACGTGGAGATCTCGGGGGACGAGGCGGTCGAGGCCGGGGCGGCGATCGAATGCTGGCGCAAGGAGCCGCGGGTTATCCGCTATGTGGGGAAAGCGTATTTTGGCGATCCCGCCTATCGGCGGCCCGACGCGTCGGAGATTATCTCGTTGCCGGACACGATGCTCTCGGCACGGTCCTTGCCGGGCGAGGGGCGCATCGGATGGCTGCATGACAACGGGGTTACGGATTGTTACGAACAATGCGCGCGGCTGCAGGGGCTGGAGGGGTTTGAGGGAAAGGATCCACTGGAGAATCGGGTATTTGGGGGGGTGATCGCCAGTGCGGGGGCCAGGCGGCAGGATGACGCGACGCTGGCATCGCCGCCGGGGCGATCGCACCGATTCGATATCGCGGTGGCGACGCGGCAACCGAGCACGGCCGAGGGATGGGTCGAATCGGCGACCGGCATTTTGCGAGAGGCGGAACGGCAGCCGTTGGAGCAGCGCCGCATCGAGCACGTGCGCTGGTGGCGCGAATTCTGGGGACGCAGCTGGATTTTCGTTTCGGGCGCGCTGGATATCCCTCAGGTCGCGATCATTCCGGCGAATGCGCACCCGTTACGGGTCGGGTCAGATCAGGCTGGTGGCAATCGATTTCCCGGCGAGATCGGGAGGGTCAGCCTCTTTCCCCGCGCGCTGGGCGAAGCCGAATTGGCCTCACTGGTGGCGAGGGGCCGAGACGGACCCGCGCCCCCCGAGATGGGGGCCGTCGCCAGCGCCACCGGGCCATGCGATGGCGTGGCGGGAGCCGATGGGCTGCGCCGATCGCCGGCGATAAGCATCGAGGCTTGGGTGCGCGTGGCTCCGGGGGATGTCCGGGGCGGGCGCATCGTGGACCAGATCCAACCGGGGGGCGGGGACGGCCTACTGTTTGACACGCATCCCGGGAAGGGACTGAGGCTCATCATCGGGCGCAGGATCCTGACCGCCCCCGTCGTTTTGCCCGCCGGGCGCTGGGCGCATGTCGCGGCCAGCGCGGATGCCGCAGACGGGCGGTGGGGGCTGTTCGTGAATGGCGCCGAGGTGGCCGCGGACGGATCGCCGCCGTCGGGCGAGGAAGCCGCGGTCGCCGTCACCCGTGGCTACATTCTGCAACGGTGGATGAACGCGTGCGCGGGGCGCGGTGCGCTGCCGATCAAATTCAACGGCTCGCTCTTCACCGTGCCGACCGGCGATGCGCCGGAGACATGGCGGAACGATCCCGACTATCGGCGCTGGGGGTCGGGCTACTGGTGGCAGAACACGCGATTGCCCTACATATCGGCCTGCGCGGCTGGCGATTTTGATCTCATGCTTCCGATGTTCCGGATGTACGCGGGCGCGACCCTCGATATCGCGAGGTATCGCAACCGTCACCACCTCAAGCAACCCGGGGCATCCCTCAACGAGTGCTCCTACTTCTGGGGGCACGCGTTCAACGAATGCTACGGGTTTGAGCGGAGGCCGGACCTCCCGCCCGGGATCAACGAGAACCAGTACCACCGGTGGGAGTTCACGGCGGGATACGAGGTGGCGTGGATGATGCTCGATTACTACGAGCACACGCGAGACGAGAAATTCCTTGCGGAGACCGTGCTGCCTTTCGTCCGCGAGATCCTCGCGTTCTATGATGCGCGCTACCCCGTCGATGCCGGCGGGCGGATCGTCATCCATCCGGCGCAGGCCCTGGAGACATGGTGGGATTGCACGAATCCCATGCCCGATATCGCGGGCCTCACCGCCGTGACCGGGCGGTTGCTCCGCTTGACCGGGCCGGAAGCGATGTCGCCGATGGCACGCCTATTGCGATGCCTGGGGAGAAAACCGTCGGGCACCCTGCCGCCGGACCTCGAGGCCCTTGTCCGACGCCTGGCTGTGAAACTGCCCCCGCTGCCGACCCGGGAGCAGGACGGCGCGCGGATGCTCGCGGCAGCCGAAAGATTCGAGTCCAAGAAGAACATCGAGAATCCCGAGCTGTACGCGGTGTTTCCCTTCCGGCTCATCGCCGTTGGAAGTCCGGACATCGACCTCGGGATTCGCGCGTTCCATGCGCGAACAGATCGCGGCGACATCGGCTGGCGACAGGATGATATCTTTGCCGCGTACCTTGGGCTCGCCGATGATGCGGCGAAACTGCTTGTCGGCCGAGCGCGCAAGCGTCACGCCGCCTCGCGTTTCCCGTCGTTCTGGGGGCCGAACTACGACTGGGTGCCTGACCAGGACCACGGGGGAGTGCTGATGCGGGCGCTGCAGGCCATGCTCATGCAGACCGATGGGCGCGCCATCCATCTGTTGCCCGCATGGCCCAGGGGATGGGACGCGCACTTCAAACTCCATGCGCCGGACCGCACCACGGCAGAGGGGCGCGTGGAGGGCGGCCGTGTGCCGGAGATCAACGTCTCGCCATCATTCCGCCAGGCGGATGTGTCGCTGAAGGGGAAGTGACGAGGCGGGACCATCGACAGACCCGGTTTCCGGCAACCCGTTGAATGATGCTCGCGGACGCAGAGGCGAGCCTGTCGCAATACCCGCTCGTCCCAGGGGGCGTGGCACTGCGATGGATCCGTCAGTTTTTGGTGCGCCGCCAGAGGCCGGTAGCCGCCGGACAGCGGCGGCGCTTTGCGCCGTCCGCGGAGCCGGCGTATCGCGAGCCAAGCCGGGACGTCGCTGCGCGCCGTTCCAAAGCGGCGGCGTTGGCGCCGCACTCCAACACGCGGGGCGTGGTGCAGGGTGCTGGAAAGGGGCGCCAGCTTATGGAGTGCGGCGCGCGACCGCGCCGCTTTTGCGAGCAAACGGAATTCTCGAGTCAGAACGACAGCAGCAGCTGCCAGATGAAGCAGTTGCCGAAACCATCGACCTCTTTCCAGATCCGCTCGCAGAGCTGGGCATCGCCCTGGATGGGGGGGAGCGTCGCCTTCTTCTTCTCCCAGGAGAGGCATTCGCCGGGCTGGGGTTTGCCTGGGGCGGGCGCGGGGAGGAAAGCGCCGGGGGTGGCATCGGCGGGCAGGGGTTTGGGCGCGCCGGTGGTGAGCTTGCTGGCGTGGCCGCGGCTGTAGGTGCCATATTCCAGCGTGGCATCGGTCATGGCGCGGATGTTCGCGACGGTGGCGTCGTTCTGGACGATGGCGCTGGCATCCATGATATAGCCGCCGTCGCCCGCGACATCGGCCAGCAATTTTTTCACGTGGGCGCGGACATCCTTGGGTTCCTTAATCGAGAGCATTGCGTTGGGGACGCCGCCGCTGATGCAGAACTTATCGCCGAGCGCCTTCTTGGCCTTGAGGGGGTCGCCCTGGTCCACGTGGTAGACGATGCTGCGGTCGGGCAGTTCCGCGAAATTCCCGAGATGATAATCCCAGTTGCCCTCGGCGTAGAAGAGGGTCTGGTGGCCGGCGGCCCAGAGTTCTTGGATGATGGGTTTGAGGGTGGCCCAGTAGACGTTTTCGAAGACCTCGGGTGACACGAAGGGGACGCCGCCACGGTGCATCCAGTATCCGACCGGCACTTGGCCGGCGGGGTCGGCGGTGGTCTTGGCGACATGGAGGAGGTGGGGGGCGAGCGCCTCGCAGGCGGCCATGACTTTGTCGCGGCGCTCGAACAGGTCCTCCACCAGCCCGAGATAGCCGCGGAGCTTGTCGGCGATGATGTCCATCGGGGCCTTGAGGATGCCGGCGATGGCCGAGACCGTGCCGCTCTCGCGCCGGAGCCGGGCAACCTGCGGGCCGAAATCCATGAAGTAGTTCCACATCGCCATGCCGCCTTTGACGAGCGCGAGGTTGTTGGCGAACGTCGATGGCGCCCCAATGGGGCTGGTGGTGGCGGAGACGCGGGGCAACCAGACATTATACAGGAAGGCAGTCGGGTCCTCGATGAGCTGGTCGTACTCATCGGCCTTCATGAAGGCCTGGTCCTCGGGTGGCTCGCGGTATTGGAAACCGGTGCCGGCGGGGATGTCTATGCCGGGGATGGCATAATATCGGAGGCCGAGGGCCTGCGCGAGGCCCGTCCAGACATAGACCATGTTGGCGACGACCGCGTCCCAGTCGAAGTCGGCGGCGCACTTGCAGGCGGAATCGAAGGCGAGGCGGTAGTCGTGGGCGAGTTGCTGGGGGGTGTGGCCGGAGTGGACGCCGGTGAACTCCGCCACGAATGGCCGGATCGGGACGCGGTCGGGCGTCTCGTTGCGCATGGCGGTCGTGTAGCGGGCCAGCCGCTCGTCGTAGCGTTTCTCCATGGTATCGGGCATTGGGCCTCCGCGGGTTGGGGTCATCGGCTCCAGTCGAGCCCGCCCCTCTTCCATTCGTAGGCGAGGCCGGCGACGACGAGGCCGGTGAAGAAGAGCATGCCCCAGAGCATGGCCCAGGACAGGGACCCGGCATCGCGGAAGGCAACGGCCCACGGGAAGAAGAACACGACCTCGATATCGAAGACGATGAACAGCATGGCCACGAGATAGAACTTGATGGAGAAGCGCGGGCTGGAGGTGCCGCGCGGTTCCATGCCGCACTCGTACGGGGTGTCTTTGGCGGCGGAGCGTTTCGCGCGCTGCCCAATCAGCAGGGCGAAGCCAAATGCGGCGAGAGGCACGGCGGCCGCGAACACCATCTGGACCAGGAACGGCACGAACTCGTTGCTCATCTGCGAACCCACCCAATAGCAGCGCGGCCCCGGAAGCCAAGGGACAAACGCTCTTGTGTCGGATCGGGTTCGGGCGGGGCCTGGGCACTTGCGGGGAGGTGCGGGGGCTCTAATGTGGGGGCGTGCGCGGCGGCAGGCATGGCGATGTTGGTGTGGGGCGCGGGTCTTGCGCGGACGCGATCCTTGCCGAGAGCGGCCCGTATTCGTTGATCTTCTGGCTGGAGCATTTTCAGGACGAGGGCGACTGGCCGGCGGTGATGCGCGTGGCGCGCGAGCTGCTGCATCTGGCGCCGGAACACCCCGAGGGTCTGCGTTTTCTGGCGGAGGCGTACTTCCGGCTCGAGATGTGGGAGGAGGCGCACGATATCGCCTGCCGGCTCGTGCGCCACCACCCGTTCGTGTTCGACGGCTACTGGCTGTTGTCCGATCTGGCGGCGCGGGTGGACGACCTCAAGCGGAGCGCGGACTATATCGAGCGCGCGGCGAGGCTGATCCCCAATTCGGACACGATCTGGGTGGAGGCGACCCGTGCGAATTTTAATCTCGGCAGGCTCGGGAGGTGCCTCATGGCGGCGGATCACGGGCTGCGGGTCAATCCCTTCAACATTCGGCTGATCATCTATCGGGTCTTTGCGCTGGTGGGACTCCGGTGCGAGAAAGGCGCGCGGATAGCGGCCGCGCGGCTGCTGGATCTCGGTGTCGATGCGGACGTGCTACGGGAGACGGCGCGGGAACTGGGGATCACCGGGGCCTCCGTGGCGCGGCTGGAGCGGATCGCGCAAGGGCAGGTCGGCGAGCTGCCGTCGGCGTCGGAGGCGGGTGGCAGGCGGCGGGCCCGCCGGGCGCTGGCGGGGGGCTCTGCGGCGCTCGAGGCGCTGACCGCCGCGGCACCCCCCTTGACGAGGGCGCAATTCTCGGCGCAACTGGCCGCCGCCGAGGAGCGCAGGGTCGAGGAGGAGGGCGGGGAGGAGGAGCGGTCTGGCGATGGGGCCGATGCCGTGGCGGAAGCCGACGAGGTCTACTATGTGTTCGACCGCTACCGGACGCACGGGCCATTCACGCTCCCGCGGCTCGTGCGTTTGTTCCACGAGTCGACCTTCGAGATCCTCGATGCGTACGTCCGCCGCGAGTCGGACGAGCGCTGGGTGCGGGCACCCGAGATGCCGGAACTTGCGGGGGTGGCCGGTGGGCCTTAGTGTTTGGTGGGGGTGAGACTACCCTTGCCGGTGGGCCTTTGGCGTGCCAGCGTTGTAGTTAGCGAGGTTCGTGCTTTGAACAAAGAGGACCTGGATCCACGGCCAGAGACTCCCCGCGAAGCGGTCGGTGAGTCGACGGGGTGTTTTGTCGTTGAAGAGAGGGCGGGGGTTTTCGCATTCGTCCAGTCCAATGCCGCTTTCGAGGCGCACTTCCAGATTCCTGCGGGCGGGGCACGAGACAGGACGGCCGTTGCCGCGATGGTGCCCGGCGACGTGGGCAAGGACATCGAGCGCTGCTGCCGGGAGGTGCTGCAGAAGCATCGTTCGATAAGCCGCCGCATGAGCGTCCCCGGACCCGGTGGCGACCGCTGCCTGCTCGTGGCGTTTTCCCCCGTGATTGGGGAGTCGGGCGCGTGGGCGCGGATCGAGGGGGCGTCGGTCGACGTGACGGACCTTGCCCGGGCGGAGGCATATATAAGCACGGCGGAGGGTTTCGACCGCTACCTGATCCACGCGACGGACCGATTTTACGAGCCGGTGCTAATCTGCGAGGTGGTCGAAGAAACACCCATGGTCGTTTACGCCAACAAGTCCTTTCAGCGGACCTTCGGCTACACTCGGCCAGAACTCGTGGGCCGGGATCCCGTGTACCTGCTCTTTCCCGGGACGACGGCGACCATCCGCGAGGTGATTGCCAGTTCTTGGAAGAACCAGCGGCCGGTGTGGAAGATAACCGATGCCGTCAGGCGCGATAGCGTGCCGCTGCGGTGCAAGGTCGTGTTCGATTTCCACCGTTTTGAAAAAGGCGCGCAATCGCAGCTCAAGATAACATTCATACCTTTGGAGGGACAGCCCGCGGCGGTGGAGCAGGAGGCGGGGCCGGGCCAGTACCGGCGCCTCCAGCTCCAGGGCATGCTCCAGGCGGCCGGCAGCATCATCAACGATTTCAACAATCTCCTCGCGGTCATCATCGGCAATGCCCCGCTGCTGCCGGCCCAGGTCCAGGACAACATCGAGTCGATCAAGACATCCAAGCGCCTGGCCACGCAGGCGGCGGACATCGTCATCAATCTGCTGCGCATGACGCGCCGATTGCCGACGATGCGCGATCTGGGAATGCCCGGAGGCGAACCCCCTCCTCCGCCTCCCCCTCCGCCTCAGTCGGGGGCCGCCATGGCGCATCCCGTGGATCGGGCCATCCAGAGCGCGCCGTCGATGGACACGGCTTTGGCGGCCCGCGAGCTGACGGGGCCGGGCCCGTCGGATACGGTTCCCGCCGCGGATGTCTTGCCGACGGATCGCGCGCAACCCCAGGAAGAGGTGCGCGCACCGTCCACCGGCGAGACGCCCAAGATCCTCGTGGTGGATGATGAGCCATTCATCCGGAGCATGATCGACCGATCTCTCTCGGTGGTTGGCTACAGGACGGCGCAGGCCGCAAGCGGGGAGGACGCCCTGGCCATACTCGAGGGCGAGCGGGACGGTTACGACGTCGTGATCATGGATTATGCGCTCGGTGGCCTCAGCGGGCTTGAGGTTTTGCAGGTGATGCGCAAGCATGGTTTGACCACGCCCGTGCTGATGATCAGTGGCTATCTGGGACCGCAGGTGACGGAGCAGACCCTGGCGCTGGGACGGGTCAAGGTGCTCACCAAGCCATTTCAGCCAAACGAATTACTGGAAATGGTTGAGATGATGGTGAAGACTTTATCGTAGTCTTAATATGTCATTATTCGGGTCAAAGGCCACCACGGGGACGCAGTTGCTTCGGGTATTCGAGCAACGGTGCAGCGCCGGGCTTTTCAGTGTTGCGAAGGAGGGGGACCGGCACCTGTTTCTGGCGGCCAACGAACGTTTCCGGGCGCAATTCGATCTTCCGGGCGCGGGCATTGAGGGCAGGCCCGTGGAGGAGTTTATCGGCGGTGAGACCGGGATGGATTTCCGGCGCTGCATAGACGAGGCGTTGGCGAAGCGGCGGCGGATCGTGCGTCGGGTGTCATTGCAGCGGGTCGAGGAGGCCGATTGGTTTCTGCTGCATCTCGACCCGGACCCGGACACTTCCCCTGGCGAGCCGGAGGTCGTGTACGGGCTGTCGCTCGATGTGACGCACGCGACGCGTGCGGAGGCGGCCATGAACAGCGCCTTCGGGTTCGACAAGCTCCTGGGTCATTCGGTCGATTACATGGCCGACCCCGTCCTGATCTGCGACGTGAGATCCGAGGGTGTGCCCGTGATCCACTGCAACGTGGCGTTTTCCAGGGCCTTTGGATACTCGCGCAACGAGATCGTGGGCCGCGACCCCATTTTCCTGCTGTTTCGGGACCGGACGGAGGACGTGACGGATCTGATCGAGCGCTCCTGGCATGAGGGCAAGGCCGAGTGGGAGGTATTTCCGGTTACGGGCAAGCGCGGCGTGATGCTCGAGAGCCAGGTGGTTTTCGATTTTTACCGGAGTGACGAGGGGCGAATCTCGTTTCTGAAGATGACGTTTCTCGATCCGGGGAGCGGCGAGAGCCCGCTGGATCGCGAGCGCCACCTGCGGATGCAGGTCGAGGAGCTGCTGACGGCGGCGGGCAGCATCATCAATGATTTCAACAATCTCTTGGCGCTGGTCGTGGGCCGGGGCAAGGCGTTGCCGTATTCGCTGACGCAGATAATCGATGCGGTGAGTTCGTCCAGGCAGTCGGCGACGCAGGCGGCGGACATCGTGTTCAATCTTCTCCGGGGCGAAAGGCGGGCGGCGCCCACGGGCGGACCACCGGTGGCGGTGCCTGACACGCGGCTGGCGCCGCAGTTTTATGCGGAGACGGTGCCGGTCCTGGATGCTGTTCCCGCCCCGCAGGCGGGCGGCGCGCCGGCGGCGCACCACAAACCGCCGGCCAAGGGTTCCGGCCCCCGCGTTTTGGTGGTGGACGACGAGCCGTTCATCCGGGCGCTGTTGCGCGATGCCCTGTTGACGGAGGGGTACGTGGTGGACGTGTTAGCCAGCGGCGAGGAAGTGCTCAATCTGCTCGGGAGCGGGGCGCTGGCCTACGATGCCATCATCCTCGACTACACCCTTGGCGGTATCAATGGGCTCGATATCGCGAGCGCGCTGCGCAAGTCGGAGAACATGACGCCAATCCTTCTGATCAGCGGTTACCTCAACAAGGACATCGCGGCGGGCGCGCACACCCTCTCGGCCCTGGCGCTCATGCCCAAGCCATTCCAGCCAAGGGAGCTTGCCGAGCGCATTGCCCGCCTTATCGCCACACGGCGGTAGAAGCCCCAGGGGCGGTGCCCTGAGAAAGAGGGAACATCAGGTGCCGGGAGGGGCGATCTCGCCATCAAAGGCGTACCACGAGATGTGGGCCCAATCGCCCCCGGTGTTGCGGATGGTGATGCGGTGTCGGCCGGGCGGGATATCAAACTCGAGGACGCGGTTGTATTCTGGGGCGGAGGCATCGTTCTTGTGATCGAGATCGGGGAGGTCGCAGGCGATCGGCGGTCGTCCATCGATCTGGCATTCCAGGCGGGCGCCGAGGGTTGCGACCGCCCCCACGCAGGCGCGCAATTTACCGCCGCGCGGCATGCAGACGGCGAAAACGTGAGGCTGACGCAGATGGGCGTGGAGATTGCCGTGGAGGAAAGCGCCGGGGACTGAATCGGTGACCGGCATGCCGTCGGGGCCGATCTGGATGTCGCCTTGGACCTGCCACGACCACTCCGGCATGGGGCGGATGCGGGTGCCGCCGAGCCTCACGTCCGGCAGCTTCGGGTATTCGAGGATCGCCACGGCATAGGCTTCCAGGTTGGGGACCGTCACGCGCAGCTGGTCCCCTTCGGCGCGGGCGGCGCCGGGTCGTTCGCCCTCCCAGTCGGGCGAGACGACCCGCACGCTCGATGGGGTTGCCTTCGTGGGGATGAGCACATCGATGTTGTCGCGTGGCACGGGTCGTGAATCTCGCGCCTGGCGGTTGATGGCGTGGAGCAGGAGGGCGGGCGGGGCCTGGCGCTTCCACAGCGTCACGCTCAGATCTGGCGCGCCCGTGCCGAGACCGTCGAAACCGGCCATGGTGGGGCCGAGATAGACGTCTCGGTGAGCTCGGTAAAAGCGGGCCTGGCGGGCGATCTCGCGGATCGTGCCATCCACGAGGGCGTCGTTGCCCCAGGGACCGGCCACGGGGAAGGCGAAGAAGGCGCCCGAGGCATAGATCTCGGCACCGCGGACGCGCATCCACAGTTCGCGCTCGGGAGGGGGGACATCGCGGATCCACGGGTAACCGCCGAAACCCCAGTCATGGAAGAAGACGACGGGGACCGGTCCTCGGGCCATCGCGCGGCCCGCCGCCACTGTTCCGGCCCACCGGTCGACCAGGTTTTCGGAGAGATCGATCTTGCCATCTTTGGCCTTCCAGAGGCCCCAGACGCCGAGCACCTGCAGGTCCACGTAACGGGCGAGGCCATTGCCGCTGATGAAAACTCTGCGGCCCTTCCCCCCTGCGTACGCGCGGATCTGGTCGGTCATCCACTTCCATGCGCGATCATCGCGCGCATGGCGGCACGCCATCCATTCCGGGGCGAGCTTGTTTTCCGGGGCATAGGGTTTGTCGACGAGCCCGCGTTTCTTAAGGAAGGCCCGATAGTCGAGGCCGCCGATGGTGCCGTCGGGGCAGATGGCGCGGTTGGAGATATCGACGCCGAAGGTCTCTCGCCATCGGCGATCGTCGGGGGTCCAGCCCTTGCCCTCGCAGTAGGCGTGCGTGAGGTGCTTGCGGAAATCCCCGACCGAGTGATCGTCGAAGCCCTCGTTGGGTTGAAGCGCGGCATTGATCTCGTCCATGAAGAGGTAGTCGGCGCCGGCGTCGATCTGCCGCTTGCAGAAGGAGAGGACATATTCGAGGTATGCGGGGTTAGAGAGCGTGCCGTGGCGGGTACCGGCCTCGCCCCACGCATCGACAAGTCTGCCATCGGGACCGCGCGTGGCCATGTCGAGGACGCGATCTTCGGGGAGGCCATTCTCGCCGTTGTACAGCGCGCTGCATGTGACGCCGCCGCCGAACAGCGCGCCCAGCGCGTGTGCCTTCGGCACGAGGTGTGCCTGTGCGGCCCAGTCCTGCGCGTCGTGCCACTTGAACCAGCCGCGGATGAGCACATCCGAGCCCGTCTTGTGGGCCGCGCGGATGCCCCGATCGGAGTCGATATATTCGTTCACGGTATAGACGACGGCGTCGCGGATATCCTCCACGGGTTTGTCGTGTCGCAGCTCTGCGGGGAAATTGGGAACCGATTGGAGCAGGGCGGGATCGAGCGGGGGCGCGATCGGGTGGAATCCGGCGACGAGCTTCTCCCCAAGCGCGATCAGGTCCTCGACCCTCTTGGCGGCGGCGGCGCGGTCGCCTGCGGGCATCGGCGCGAGCCACCCCCAGATACCATCACGGGCGGCATCGGAGGGCGCGAGGGCGGAATAGAAAAAGAGGCTGTAGGGTCTGTGCCGCTGGATAAACGAGCCGCCCTTCGCCCAGTCTTTCTCGTACCGGAGGAAGATCGCCGCAAGGCCCGTGCCCCGGTGCGCCGCTTGGGCGACCACGGCCGGATGCCGTGCGCTCAACCGGGGGCAGGTATCACCCTCCCGTCCCCATGACGAGACGCCCGCGAATCGATCCCGGTCGCCGAGGGCCGCGATCTCCCCAGACCGGCACCCGTCGCCTTCGTCCCAGAACGTGTAATGGTCCCAGATCGCGAGATCCAGCGGGAAGCGGGGCAGCGCCCAGCATGTGCGCGAGCCGTCTCCGTCGGTCCGCGCGAGGCGAAACCGGACGAGCATGCCTTCGTCGGCGCAGAGGAAATGCACGTCCATGGCGGCTGGCCGATCGGAGCCGATGAAGATGCTGCTGCCGATCGTGACGAGGGGCCCCGATGCCTCGTGGCGCACCTCGGCCCGCGCCGCGGATGTGGCGAGTGGGCCGCCTGCGCCCGCGATGCCAAACTCGGGACGATCGAGCGCCTTCGCGACGGGGAACCAGTTGCCGTCGGCCCCCTTGAGCTCGATCGAGAAATCCGCCGAGGCGCGCTGGAACGTCGCACGATAGGCTGCGGCGGTTATGCGAAGTTCGGCGGGGGTCGTCTCCAGCGAAGGCGTGGCCGAAGACCCCGCGGGGCATGCGGCCATGGCGGCCAGGACCCACGGTGCCAAACGCGGTCTCATGCCCGAATGATGGCAGATTCGCGACGTTCGCGCCCGATTAATTCATGCCATCGGGGCTTGGAACGTCGACCCTGGTCGCATAGGGTATGGGCGCTGGCCCGGGTGTTCGACGCATCCCGCTAGCTATGGTGGAGGACGCAAGAAATCGGACGGAAATGACGCGCATTCTGGTCGTCGACGATGACCGGAAGCTCTGTCGCCTCATCGGAGAATATCTGGGGCCGATGGGCTATTCGGTCGAGGCCGTCCACACTGGACCTGCGGGTGTCGACCGTGCCATCGGCGAGAAATGGGATGCGGTGATCCTTGACGTCATGCTTCCCGGTCTGGACGGGTTCGATGTCCTGAGGCGCATCCGCGCTCGCTCCGACGTGCCGGTGCTCATGCTCACCGCGCGGGGCGAAGAGGCCGATCGGATCGTGGGACTCGAGATGGGCGCGGACGACTATCTTCCAAAGACATTCTCTTCGCGGGAGCTTCTGGCCCGTTTGCGGGCCGTCACCCGCCGCGCGGTGGCTCGGCCCGGGCCGGAGCACGTCGGGCCCGAGGTCGTGGTGGGACCGCTTCGCGTCAACATCGCCTCGCGCACCGCGGTCCTGGGCGATCGTCCCCTGAGCCTCACCCCCGTCGAGTTCGATCTGCTGGCCTCCTTGGCCAAGGCCCGTGGCCGGGTCAAGACCCGCGAGCGGCTATTGGAGGAGATACGGGAGCGCGACTACGACGTTTTCGATCGATCGATCGACGTGCACATCTCCGCGCTGCGAAAGAAATTGGGGGATGACGCCAAAGAGCCGAAGTTCATACGCACCGTGCGGAGCGCGGGATACATGATGGTGGATCCTGCGGCCGGCGCGTGAGCGATCCATCCTTCGACACGCCCGCGAGCCTGAGTCGCCACCAGGCGGCTTCCGCCGGGAAGAACTGGGAATAGCGCAGCCGATCGTAGCGATAATGTGATAGGGCGCGGAGCAACTCGGGGGCGCGCCGTTGCAATGCCTGGGCATCTGGCGCGAGGGTGACGATCCACGCGGCGAAGAGGGGTTCGCGGACGAGGGAGAGTTCCTGCCCGCGGCGCGGGGAGAGTTTCCGGAGTTCCTTGGCCTGGGTCTCGGCGAGATCCTGGGCCTCGCGGGGCGTTGACTGGGGGACCCAATGGGCGTTGAGCATGCGCCAGTCGGGTTCGAACGGGAGCTCCTGGTCATTATCAAACTTCAGTGCGTCGGGCACGCTCTCCATGGCGACGGTGGCGCTGGCCTCTAGCCCGCGCGCCAGTGCGGCGCGGACGGCCTCGTCCTCCTCCATTTCCCACAGGGCCCGCATTGCCGCGACGCAATTGCTTGTGGTCCAGGAGTGGCGGTGCGCGTTGCCGCCGTGGTCGTAGACCATGCCGTGCTCGCAGATCTCCAGGCGGCTGCGGTTGCCTTGGCCGCCGCGCTCGCGGAGGGCGGCGTCATATATCGCGCCCCATTTCGCGTCGCCGGTGAGCCGGTGCATCATCCTCGCGACAAACAGGAGGCGAGGGGCCTGATAGAACAGGAAGGCGCGAAATCCCCCGCGGATACCGAACGGCGGCTCCGCCGGCAGTTCCCAGTTCAGGCGGACGATCTCGTCGGCGGTCTCCACGAGTTTCGCGATGATGCGCGTCCTCTCCTGTTCGGTCGCTATACCGGACGACAGGAAACGCCACAGGCCGTAGAACCAGGGCAACGTCTGGTCATCCGATCCCATCGGGTAGTGCGCCCTGCCATCGGTGGCGACCCCGCGTCCGACGAAACCCCTCACGTCGCTGATCGATGCCAGGAGCATCAGGCCGTTCGCGAGGCGGTGGGCCTTGTCGGCGTCGGCGCCGCTGCGCGTGGCGCGCCAGCGCTCGATGGCGGCATCCATGTAGAGGCCATTGAAGAATGCCCCGTTCTCGATCGGGCTCCACCAGCCAAGGGCGTTTGGCTTTCCGAGGCGGCATTCGTCGGGTTCGGGGATGATCACGGAGCCGTCGAGGTCGCTGAAGTCGAGCATGATGCCGTGGCGGTCGATGAGCCGCCGCCAGATCTCGGCGTGGGCGCATTCGATGGCGGCCTGGGGATCGGAGGATGCGCGCGACGCGCCGCGGCTGATCGCGAGGCCGGCCGAGGATCCAAGACAAAGACGGAGTAGATGGCGCCGGGAAAACGTGCTCACCATCGGTGGACTATGCTTGGGGACCCGAGCCGATGCAATCGATTCTGAGATGAAGTCGCCGTAGGCCGGGGCGGGACGCCGGCTCCTCCGGTCGCGGAAAGCGGTGGCGTCGCCGCCGCATTCAGAAACGCGAGGGATAGGATTTTTGGAGTGCGGCGCGCGGCGGGGTCGACCGAATCGAGAGCGCGCCGCATCATCCATGTGGAAACTTCCGCGACGTGGTGCGGCGCCGACTAGAGCCGTCCACGCGCCGGACTATTCAGGGTAAAACTGCTGGGGGCGGGGCCGTTTTGGACTGCGGTGGCAGAGCGAAGCGGCGACACCGCTTTTGCCTCCGGCGGAGCCGAAGCCGATGGCCCCGGCTCGCGCTTCGCGCGCTGCCAAAGCGGTGGCGCCGTCCGGCGGTTGCCGGAC
>JAKQKQ010000007.1 GCA_029560585.1 Verrucomicrobiota bacterium
GCTCTGGTTGGTGCCGATATAAATCGCGGCCCGCCCGCTGCCGGCGAGCATCCCGATCTCCTGGCTGACGCCGTCCGCGAGCGCGAGGGTGCCATCGAGGCTGAGCTGGTTGGTGCCGAGGAAGTTGTTGCCGTTGACCACCACCGTGCCGCCATCGATGACGGTCCGCCCGCTGTAGGTGAGGTTGGTGTTAACGTAGAGGGTGCCGGCCCCGCTCTTAATGAGGGAGACGGCGTTGGCGCCGTTGTCCGTGATCTGGGCGGAAAGGTCCAGGTCCTGCTGGACATGGAGGATGCCGTCGTAGCCGGTGGCGTCGTTGTTGCCGAACGTGAGCGTGCCGTTGCGGATGGTGTTGGTGAGGGGGCCGGTTCCGCCGCTCAGGATAGCGCCGGCGGAGAGCGTCAGGGTGTTGCCGCCGAGATCGATGTCGACGGGCGTGCCACCGCTGATCTTGAGGGCGAGGTCGGCCGTGTTCCCCGAGAGCGCGGACGGGCTGGAGGTCAGCTCGACGTTGGCGCCGCCGCCAAAGGCGTTGGTGTATTCGGCCGCGGTGAGCAGGCGGATGCCGTTGGCCCCATAGGTGACGAAGTCGGTGCCATCGCCGCTGGGGCTGTTGTCCCCCAGGGCGTAGGGCAATATCCCGGCCTGCGGGCTCCCCAGCGCGCCAGTGCTCGACAACGTCGGCACCGTGGTGAATGTGATCAGCGAGGTGCCCGGGCCTATCGTGCCCTGCCCGAGGTTGTCGCCCCGGAACAGGATCGTGCCACCGCCGAGGGTACGATTGAGGGCGGAGGAAGTCAGCTGCGCCCCCGCGCCGGTGCCGGCGTCCACAGTGACGACCACGTGCGGCCGGATCTCGTTCGCGGCCGAAACGACGAGGGCGCCAACGGCCTCGGCCGTGTCGGAGAAATTATTGCCGACCAGGGCGAGCTCCGCGGCGGCGCGCAGGTTGATCTGCATGCTGTCGTTGAGGCGGTCCGAACTCGCGTGATTGGCCCCGCTGCTGTCGAGCACGAGCACGGCGTTGGTGCCGAACTTTGGCGTGTCGATGTCGGCCCGGCCGATGTTGATATTGGAGGAGATGTTCGGGGCCGCGCCGTTGGCCCCGGCCAGCACCCCGACACCGTTGAGGATCTGGAGATTCGCGTAGAACGGCAGCGTCGTCTCGAAGACTTGCGTGCCCACGGTGGAGGCACCCTGCATCACCCAGCTCGCCTGCGTCTCATTGGATGCCTGCACCGTGCCGGAGAACACGAACCGCTCGCCAACCTGGGGCCGCAGGTCCATGTTACCCCCCCCCCAGTTGGTGACCAGACCCGTGCCATGCAGGCCGCGCCATGCGTCGGTGAAGCCGCCGGCATCGAAGGTGCTCGTGCCATCCAGCGCGATCGTGGTCGCCGTGTCGCCGAAGCGATTGGCGGCATCCATCGTGAGGGTGGCGCCGTTGACCATGTTCCATTGCCAGACGTTGCCGCTCGCGGTCACAAGGACCGTGCCGTTGCTCACGGTGATGATGCTGTTGTCGCCATCATTGACCACGCCCACCGTAAGGGTCTGGCCGCTGTTGAGATTCCATGTCTGGTTGAAATTGCTGATGTTGATCGTCGAGGTGATCGTGTGGCTCGTGCTCAGGGGATCAAACTGGATGCCGCCCAACAGGTACAGGGTATTGCCCGAGATGCTCACCGTGCTCGTGGCATTGGAATTGAACATCAGCAGGTTGACGACCCGATTGGCGCCCAGCGTCGTCGTCAGATTCAGGGCATTCGTCGAGTAAAACTCCACGTCCATCCCGTCCGTGAACGCGGTGTCCCCCGCCCAGTTCGACGCCGTGCCCCAGTCCCCGTCCGTGTCACCGTCCCACAGATTCGTGTCGGCGGACGCCGGCGCCGCAAGCGCGCACATCGCCGAAAATAGTTTCCACTGCCTCATCGCTTCGCCCCAAGAGTGGCCTCGGCCCGCCCAGTATCGCCAGCGGCACCCGTGTGCCGTTCGCGCGGAACCCGGTCGCAGGACGTCACCTCCCCGTCCGCTCCGACCGCCGAGCCGTTGAACCAAACAGTCTTCATCTCCTCACACACGCAACCTTCCGGCGCTTCGCCCCATGCCAGGCGGAGCGACCGGAACCAACTTTGATTCACTGTTCAATTTGAGCTTACACGACAGATACCGGAATTCAATTGAACGGTAAAAGTGAGTGGGCTGGCCCAAGGGAATCATTCAGATGTTGCCACATAATAGGCCAATCTTGGCACGTGGGCTGCTGTAGTCGCTGCAACGTGTCCGCATGGGGGACGGCCTAGCGGATGGGCGTGGACTGAAGGCGATGCCGGCGCGGGGGATGACGGCGCGTGGACGCGCGGCATCATTGAGGTGTCTTTTTCTGGTCCCGCTGGATGTATTGGAGGAACTCGCCATCGGTGCCCAGGATGAGGGTGGTATCGGGGCCGATGGAGGTCTTGTAGACCTCGAGGGTCTTGAGGAACGAATAGAACTCCGGGTCTTTGTTGTAGGCCTTGGCGAAAATGTCGGCGGCCTCGGCGTCGGCCTTGCCGTGGATCTCCTGGGATTTGCGGTAGGCCTCCGAAGCGATGGTCTTCAGCTCGCGCTCCTTGTCGCCAGAGATTCGGGCGGCCTCGCCGGCGCCCTCCGAGCGGTACTCTTCGGCGATGCGTTTGCGCTCGGAAGTCATGCGGCTGTAGACCTCTTGGCGGACGCGCTCCTCGTAATCGATCCGCTTGAAGCGGAAGTCGAGGATCTCTATGCCGAGGCCGGTGGCGCGCGCGCGGTCCTTGGCGTTGGCGAGCACCTCTGCCTCGAGCTTGGTGCGGCCGAACTCCACATTCTTGGGGGGCTCCTCGGACTCGGGCATGTCGGATGACACCGCAAAGGCCCTGTTCGAGCTTCGGACGACCTCGATCAGCTCGTGCTTGGCGATCGTGGAGCGTGTCGCGCCATCGAGCAGGTCGGCGATCCGGGATTGCGCGCCGCGCTCGTCGTGGAGCCGCTGAAAGAACAGGAGCGGCTCGCTGATCCGCCATCGCGCGAAGGCGTCGACCCAGATGAACCGCTTGTCCTTGGTGGTGATCTGATTGGGGTCGCCATCCCATTCGAGGAAACGCTTGTCAAAGTAGTTGGCCGTCTGGAGGAGGGGCATCTTGAGGTGGAGGCCGGGGGCAATGACGGGCTCGCCCACGGGGCGCCCGAACTGCGTGATGATGGCCTGATCGCTCTCCGTGACGACGAAGCATGCGTTGCGCCCCACGATCAGCGCGAAGAGCACGAGCACCAGGGCCGAAAACTGAAAGAGCGCCTTCATCGCCCCACCCCCATGGCCGACGGTCGCGCGGGGATTTGGGTCGGCGGGGCGGTCGCCGGTGGCGGGGCCGGGGACCGGGACTGCGCCCCTCCCGGCTCAGGACCCAACGGCAGGACCGGCAACAGGCCCTTGATGTCCTCGTCGAGGAGGATCTTGCGCTGCACGGCCGGGAAGATGGCCTCCATCGTCTCGAGGTAGAGCCTGCGGCGGGTGACGTCCTGGGCGCGCGTGTAGGCGGCCAGCATCTGCTCGAAGAGCGCGGCGTCGCCCCGGGCGCGATTGGTGCGATCGACGGCGTAGCCCTCGGCCTGCTGGATGGCCTGCAGCGCCTCCCCCCGGGCCCGCGGCACGACCTTGTTGTAATCCGCGCGGGCCTCGTTGATCGCGCGCTCGCGCTCCTGCTCGGCCTGGTTGACCTCGTTGAAGGAAGCTTTCACCAGCTCCGGGGGCTCGACATCCTGGAGCACGATCTGCTCGACCTTGATGCCGGTCTCATACTGGGTGCAGAGTTCCTGGAGCCTTTTCTCCACCTCGTCCTGAATCTCCTGACGGCCGACGGTGAGGACCTCGTTGACGCTGCGGTCGCCGACCACCGAGCGCATCACCGCCTCGTTCAAATCCCGGAAGGTCTGCCTAACGTTACGGACGCGAAAAAGGAAGTTGTAGGGATCGGCGATGCGGTACTGCGTGGTCCACTCGACGACGGCGACGTTGAGGTCCCCGGTCAGCATGAGTGACTCGGTTTCAAAGGTGTCCCTCGAGTACCGGGATCTGACGCCCGCCTCTTCGGTGCGGAAACCGAATTCCTCCTTTTGCTGCCGCTCCACGGGAACCGCGAACACCTGCTCCGCCGGCGAGGGGAGCTTGAGGTGTATGCCGGGGTCCGCCTTGCGCACAAACTTGCCGAAGCGCAGGATCACGGCGATCTCTTCAGGTTCGACGGTGAATACGCAGGACAGCGAGGCCATGAGCACCACCAGCGCAAGCGCCGCGATCACGATCAGCCTCCACGGCAACCGAAGGAGGTCGAACCGGTTCATGTCGATTGTCTCAAAGCCAGGTGGTCGTCGGAAGGCCATTGGATTCTTATGCTGGCCCCAAAATCTCCAAACTGCAAGGCGCGCGGAAGGGCACCTCCCCTCGCCTTGCCACGGCTTTTCACCAGCGGCAGTATCGGCGCCGTGATTCGCCCCCTTTCGATCGCGCTGGCCATCGCCGCATATCCCTCCCTGCTGGGCGCGGCGGGACTCGCCCCGGAACCCGACCGCTGGGGGTGCGATCCGCTCGCGTGGGACACGCGAGATGGCGCACTCAAAGCCGCGGTGGCCGGAAGCGCGCTCGCGCCATTTGGCCCGGCGCCGGTCGCCGGGCGGGTCGAATTCACGGGCGACGTCCGGATCGATCGCATCCTCGGCGAAAGCTGGAAGGTCGCCGGCCTCTCCGCGGCGCGGGACGACAACAACTTCTGGGCACTGCTGCTGGTGGAGGATCCGGAGGGCAAGGGCCGCCACATCGAACTCGGCGAGATGCGCGATGGCAAGTGGCCCTCGCAATACGACCTGCGCCGCACGGCCAACGAAGTCGCCGACACGAATTGGAAAACCGGCGAGCGCTATCATCTCGGCATCGCGCTCGAGCCAGGGAGCGTCGTTGGCACGATCCGAGACGCCTCGGGCCGACAGATCTTCCGACGCTCCTATGCGCTGGGCGACAAGGGCACGAAAGCCGGTCGCCCTGCCCTGCGCATCATCGGATGCGAGGCGACCTTCGCCTCACTGGACGCCTCATGGTCCGAGGCCTCCCCAACCGCTCCCGCACCATCATTTCCGCCGTACGACTGCAGCAGCGCCGTGATGGCGATAGGCGGGAAGCCGACCGGTTTCTTCCACATCCAACAGGCCGATGGCCGATGGTGGATCATCGACCCACTGGGCCGCGGTTTCGTGCCCCTCGGCGTCGACCACGTGCGCTACAGCGGCGCCCATTGCGAGACCCTCGGCTATGCCCCTTACGGAAAGAAGAATGACGCGAAGTATCCGTCGAAAGCCGATTGGGAGGCGGAGACGCTCGAGCGCCTGAAGTCCTGGGGATTCAACACGTTGGCGGGCGGCACCGAACCCGGCCTTCTCCGCCGCGGCCTGGCGCACACGGCGATGCTCAACGTCGGCACCGCAATGGCGGCGCTGGGCGACGACTTCGACATCACGCCTAACGAGCGCCGCCCGTGCAGCGCGTTCCCGAACGTCTTTCATCCAAAGTTCAACACCTATTGCCAATATCGCGCTCGAGAACTGTGCCGCGCCCACGCGGGGGATCCCTGGCTGCTCGGCTATTTTCTCGACAACGAGTTGGCCTGGTGGGGCCGCGGCGATATCGACTCCGGCCTTTTCGACGCCGTGATGAAGAAGGGTCCCGCCCACACCGCCAAGCTCGCACTGCGCGATTTTCTCAAGGCGCGCCACGGCGGCAACGTCGAGGCGCTCGATCGCGCATGGGGACTGAGGCTCGGATCCTTCGAGGAGATCCTGGATAAGGACAGGCTCTCTGGCGCTGGGGAGGCGGCGACGGCCGACAAGAAGGCGTTCGCCGCGCTCTGCGCCGACCGCTATTTCTCTGCCCTCGCGCGCGCGATACGGGAACGCGACCCCGACCACATGATCCTCGGGTGCCGTTTCGCCGGCGGGCGAGCCTCCGATGTCGTCTGGGCTTCCGCGGGAAAACACTGCGATGTGCTCTCTTTCAATTACTACGGCTCCGTCGACCTGGATCGCGAGATCGCCCTCGACCATGACAACAGACCCACGAGCCGACCCCTGGCGGAAGTGTTCGAAGGTTTCTTCAGGCTGGGTGGGCGCCCGATGATCATCACGGAATGGTCCTTCCCGGCGCTCGACAGCGGCCTGCCCTGCACCAAGGGGGCCGGGCAGCGCTTCCGGACGCAGGCCGAGCGGGCCCGGGCCTCCGAGATCTTCGCGCGCACAATCCTGGCAATACCCCCCATGCTGGGATACGACTACTTCATGTGGGTGGACGAACCCGCGCTGGGCATTTCCTCGGCCTTTCCTGAAAACTCCAACTACGGGCTCGTGAACGAAGACGGGAAACCGTACGACCTGCTCACCTCGGCACTCGCGTCGGTCCACCGCGATGCGCCGCGCAACAGGCTTCACCCGGAAATACCGCCGCCAAGGACCCTCGTCCCCGCCTCACCTCCGGACTGGCGCCCCCTGGTCAAGGGCGAGAGCACTGGGGCATGTCGTTGCGACGGCCAGATCTGCCGCGCCACGGTCGGCGCCGTCACCCTACAGGGCGAAATCGGCGCGCCACATGCCGCGCGAATCACGCTCGATGGGCGGCCGGTCGCCACCCTTTCCCTCGGCATCCAGCGTCGCGACGGGCAGCGCGACAGCTGGCCGAAGATCGCCCGCACGGTCGGCGCGCGGATCGCGCCCGGCACACCCGCGAGCGTCGAGATCGTCGCCGAATCGCGGCAGGCCCCGGGCACATTTGACGCAACGTGCCGTATCGTTCCCGCGCCCGCGCACGACGCGTTCGTGGTAGAATGGCTTTCCATCAAGAACACTTCCTCAAACCCGCTGGATCTCCGGGCCGTGTATTTCCGGATCGACCCCGACGAGGGCGACCCGGCCATGCCCCTGCCGCTCGAGGCCGATCGTCCCCCGCGCTTATGGAAGGCCCTGCAAAAAGATGGCTGGTTGCTGCCGGGTTCCGCGTTTGCCGGATTCGTCGCGCCACCCGGCGAGGCCACCGTCCGATTCTGGGTCGGGCAACCGGGATCGCTCCATCCCGACGCCAAATGGCCCGTCGAACAAACCGTGGCGCCCGGGGAAACCCTCTCGTTCCCGCATCCTCCCTGGATGATCTGCCTCGCCGGGGAAGGGGGCGTCCCCACATGGCGCCACCGCAGTGACACGATCGGCGCCAAGATCGGAGACAGAACCGGAAAACCAGTTTCTGTCCCGTTGCCGCGGTGATCGGGCGCCACGAGAGCGGAGAACCGTTCGTGGCGCGAGCGTGAGCGAGCGGGCGGATGGCGCGCTCACGCTCGCCAGCTACAGCCTGACACAGGCGGCCCACAAAACTTGTGGGGCGTCTCGGCGAGACGCCAAACGCGTGCGAACTTTTAGGTTAGATTCCATCCGGCGGCTGCCGGACCACCGGGGGTGAAAATGAGACGCAGGAGCGCGCTTGCGCGCGATTCGCGCATGGAATCGCCTGCAAGCACCCTCCTACCGCCCGGCATCACCGGCCCAAGAATTCGCCCACGTTCTCCCGCGTCACGAGGCGAAACGGGATATAGACCTCCCGCTTGATGGGTTCCCCGCGGATGAGCTTGAATGCGGTCTCCACCGCGACTGATCCCTGGCCCTTCGCATCTTGGAAGACGGTGGCGTCAAGCCGCCCATCTTTCACCGCCTGCAGGGCATCGGCGATCGCATCGACACCGGCGACGACCACATTGCCCTTCAGGCCGGCGGCCTCCAGCGCGATCAGCGCCCCCATGGCCATCTCGTCGTTCTGGGCAAAAACCGCCGCGATCTTGTCGCCGTGCGACTGGATCCAGTTCTCCATGAGGCTCATCGCCTTGGCCCGATCCCATTCGGCGCTCTGCTCGGCGAGCAATTTCATGTCGGGATGCTTCGCCAGGATCTCGCGCGCACCCGCATCCCGCTTGATCTGCGCGGCCTGCCCCATGAAACCATGCATCATCAACACGTTGCCGCGCCCCCCGAGCCGCTTCGCGATATACTCCATCGCGATCCGGCCCGACTCCTCGTCCCGGGAGCCGACGAACGCGCTGGGGGCCGAGCGCGTCTCGGAATTCACGTTCACCACCGGTATCCCAGCATCGATGGCCCGATCCACCGCCGGCGAACTCGCCTCCACCTCGCAGGGGTTGAGAATGATCGCATCGACCTTCTGGGCGACAAAGGCCTCGGCCTGACGCACCTGTTTTTCCGCGCTGCGCTCGGCATCGTTGATGATGAGCCGAACGCCCATCTCCGCCGCCCTCTCCTCCATCGCCCGCTGCAGGAGGACGATGAACTCCGAGGACAGGTTCAAGAGCGAAACGCCGATGACCAGCCCGGTGTCCGCGCCGCCCTTCGTCGGCGCACCCGGGCCGGGGCGCCCGCATGCCGCGAGCGCGAGCGCCACCGCGGCAAGTGCCATGGCCCTCGCGCGCATCACCGGCGCCCTCCCCTGTCGATCCACACGGCCCCAACAATGATCAGACCCTTCACGATCTGCTGGTAATAAGATGGCACGTTGAGCAGGTCGAGGCCGTTGTTGATGACGCCCATGAGCAGGGCCCCGAGAATCGTGCCCCCCACGCCCCCAACACCACCGGACAGGCTCGTGCCACCGATCACCGCCGCCGCGATGGCGTCCAGCTCATAGGCGATGCCCGCATTGGGCTGGCCCGTCGTGATCCGCGCCGCCAGCACGACGCCGGCCAGGCCCGCCAGCGCCCCGCACGTCACATACGCGAAGCACTTGATGCGACCGACCCGGAGGCCCGAGGCCCTCGCCGCAGCCTCGTTTCCCCCGACGGCATACACGTGGCGCCCCACGCGCATGTGTCGCAGGACCACGTACGCCAGGGCCGCCACACACGCCAGGATGATCACGGGCACCGGAATACCCAAGGCCTCGCCGCCCCCGATCAGGCAAAAGCCCTTCGAGAGGTTCGAGACGGGTTTTCCGCCGCTGGCCACCAGCGCCAGGCCTCGCGCCACGGTCATCATGCCCAGCGTGACGATGAACGAGGGCACCCGGCCGCGCGTGACCACCAGCGCGTTCGCCCCGCCACAAGCACAACCCACCAGCATGCCGACCACGACCGGAAAAGCCAACGGCCACGCCCCCGGATGCGCGCAGTGCGCGGCCACCACGCCAGACAACGCCAGCACCGAGCCCAGCGACAGGTCCACCCCTCCCGTCAAGAGGACGAAGGTCACCCCCACCGCGAGAATGCCGTTGATCGAAATCTGCCGCAGCACGATGATGAGATTTTGCGCCGTCAGGAAATTCGGCGTCGCCGCCGATAGCCCCGCGAAGATGACCGCCAGCGCCAGGGGCAAACCATAGCGCCTCAGCCAATCGAGCCGGGACCGACCTGCCCCCGCCGGGCCATTCGCGTTATCGCTCATATCGTCATACCACGTCCCCGCGGCCTGCGGCCCAATCATCAGTTCCTCATCGCAAGGCGCATGACGTCCTCCTGCGTCGCCCGACGCGGGTCCAGTTCTCCGGACAACTCGCCCCCGCGCATGACGAGGATCCGGCCACTGAGGGCAAAGATCTCGGGCATTTCCGACGAAACGACCACGACCGCCTTCCCGGACCGCGCCAGCCCGCGGATGATCTCGTGCACCTCCGCCTTCGCCGCGATGTCGATCCCGCGCGTGGGCTCGTCCAGCAGCAGTATGTTCGGCTCGGCCAACAGGGCCTTTGCGATGACGACCTTCTGCTGGTTGCCCCCGCTGAGAAACTCGACGGGCGCATCGCGGTGCGGTGCCCGTATGCCCAGCGCGGCCATCTGCTCATCCGCCACCCGATCCTCGGCGGACGGATCGATGAACGGACCGCGGCAGCACCGCCCGAGGCTCGCCAGCGTCAGGTTGTGCTTGACCGACATGCCCCCCACGAGCCCGTCCCCCTTCCGGTCATCGCCGACCAGCGCGATTCCCAGCACCAGCGCGCACCGCGGGGAAACGATGCGGGCCACGACACCGCGCACGCGGATCTCCCCGGCGTCCGCGGGCGCCAACCCATAGATCGCGCGCAGGAGACCCGTGCGCCCCGCGCCCATCAGGCCCGCGATCCCCACGACTTCGCCACCCCGCGCGCAAAAGGACACGTCGCGAAACATGCCCCGCCGCGACAGTCCTCTCACCTCCAGCAGCCGTTCCCCGACTGGCCCGCCACAGGACGATCCGGCCCCGAGTTCGCGCCCGACCATCATCGATATGAGCCGCCCCTCATCCAGCGAACCTATCGGCCCCGAACCAACGAACCTCCCGTCGCGCAACACCGTCACCTCATCCGCGATCCGAAAGATCTCCTCGAAACGGTGCGAGATGTAGATCACCGAGACGCCCGATGCCTTCAATTCGGATATCAGCCCGAACAGCGACTCGACCTCCCGCGCCGAAAGGGCCGACGTGGGTTCGTCCATGATCAAAAGCTCTGCGCGATGGGCCATCGCCTTGGCGATCTCCACCAGCTGCATGTCCGCAACACCGAGTTCGCCCATCCGCCGGGAGGGGGCGACCGACGCACCGACGCGCGACAGCAGCGCCGCAGCCTCCCGCTCCATGCGACCGCGATCAATCCAGCCCAAGGGGCCTCGCGTTGGCTCGTGGCCCATGAAGATATTCTCGGCCACGGTCATCTCCGGAAAAGGCAACAGCTCCTGGTGGATCATCGAAATGCCCAGTCGCAGCGCCTCAACCGGGTGCCTCGGCACAAACGCCTGTCCCTTGAAGTGGATCATCCCCGAATCGGCCACATCCAGACCCGCGAGAATCCGCATGAGGGTGGACTTTCCCGCTCCGTTCTCTCCCACCAGGGCGTGCACCGTGCCACGCGCCACCTCCAGCCGCACGCCGTCCAGCGCGCGCACGCCGGGAAAAACCCTCGTCAATCCCTCGACCTGCAACAGCGGCCCCGGCAACATCACGGCGCATCTTGCCGCATGCGCCGAATCCACGTCAAAGGTCAAAACTCATAGGCCAAATCCACAGGTCACATGTCAATTGTTGAACTCGAATGCGGCCCGCGGCGCACCGTCCAATGGCGACACGCGGCCGAGCGCGTCAGCGTCTGGCATCCCCACTTTGGTTTTCAACCCCCGTCCTCTGGCCCTGCCACCGTATCAAAGCACCGACCGCTTCATCGGTGGCCTTGAAGGCCCTGTCGCCCCCCTGATTCGTGCACACCAGCACCGCGAAATCCCTCGCGGGCGCGATCCACACATTGGCGTAGTACATGGTATTGCTGCCCGTGTGATGGAGCACTCGGCCCCCACCCCATGGGCGTTCGACCACCATCCAGCCCAGGGCCATGTCGCCGCCCCGCTGCGGCGCCTGCATCACCCCATAGGTCGCGGCCTTCAGCAGACCATCCGCGCCCCTGGCACCGCGCAATTGGTCGGCCACGAACTTCGCCCAATCCTGGATCGTGCAGTGGACCCGGCCCACCGGACCCATCACCGGAACATTGTCATTTGCCGAACCATTCGTCGGCACCGGCGTGCCGTCTGCCGCATGCCCCCATGGCGCATCGATCTTTCCCGGCGTCCCGAGGCCACCAAATCCCGCACTCGACATCCCGAGCGGCACAAAGACCAACTCGCGGACCACCTCCTCCCAGTGCTTCCCGGTTGCTTTTTCGATCGCGGCGCCGACCACCACATAGCCCACATTCGAATAGCGGGACTCGGTGCCCGGGGCATAGGCGGGCTCAATGCCAAAAGCCCGCCGCACGATGGCGAGGCGCTTCCGCGGCAAGTCCCCCGACCCGGCAAATTCCCCCCACGTCAGATCCTTCGGCAGGCCGCCCCCGTGCGACAGGAGTTGCGCGAGGGTCACGGCGCGGAAGCCCCCGTGAAAGTCTCCCGCGATGCCCAGGAAAACCTCGGCCACGGTTGAGTCCCACCGCAGCTTCCCCTCTTCCACCAATTTGCCCGCCACCGCCGCGGTCATCGCCTTCGTGCACGATCCCAGATGCCAAAGATCCTCCCCGGTCACGGGAACTGCCCCGCCGCGCTTGCGCACGCCCGTCCAACCCACCGCCTCAAGCCCCCGGCTCGTCACGACCGCCCCGGCCATGGCGGGCATATCATGGCGCTCGCGGATCGGCGCCAAAACCGACCCAACGTCCGAAAAGCCGGCCGCCCACGGGAAATCCGGGGCGATCATGCCGCACAGCACCAGAAGGGAGCAGCCCGCCAGAATCCCGCTTTTCATCTCACGGTCACTGCGGCCTCGATGTGCGGACGGATCAGCGACGCCCAGAGCAGGTACCCCTCATGGGTGAGGTGCAGACCATCCGCAACGAATAGCTCTTTCCGGGGCATGCCATCGGCGCCGAGCATCGGCGCAAAAACATCCACAAAGAAAAGCCCCTTTTCGCCCGCCGAATATGCGGCGATCGCCGCATTCAGGGCCCTGATCTTATCGGCGAGCGGCCATCGCTTGATGCTCGCCTTCACGGACACGTAGCCGATGGGCACGTCAGGCATCTTCTCGCGAATCTTGCCGACCAGCGCCCGATACTCCCCAAGCACGCGTTCCGGTTCCTTTCCCTTTGCGATGTCGTTATCTCCGGCGTACACGAGCACGACCCGCGGCTCATACGGCAGGATGATGCGGTCGGCATAGCGCACCACATACTCCATCTCCGATCCCCCGAAACCCCGGTTGATCACCGGGATCCCTGCAAAATCCTCGGCCAACGTCTTCCACAGCCGAAACGACGAGCTGCCGACGAAAAGCACCGCCCCCTTCGGAGGCGGGGAAACGCGGTCCGCCTCCTCGAATTTCCGAATCTCCGGCTCCCACTTGAATTCGGCCGGGGGCGGCACCAGCCCGAGCGCCGCAGACCCTGGCCACGCGACCACCAGCAAGCCCACCATCGCCAACCATGAACGCCGCTCCGCCATGGCATCCCTCTATACACCAATCGGACGACCGTCGACACATCTCGCGGTTTTCCACTCGGTTTGCGGGGAAACACGGCTACCATACCCTCGTGCGTTTCGCGCTGCTGACGACGACATTCTATCCGATACTCGGCGGGGCCGAAAAACAGCTCGACCTGCTGGCGCGCGGGCTCCTCGGGCGGGGGCACGAGGCGCTCGTTATCGCGCCGCTCGTGAAGGGCCGCGACAATCGCGTGGATGCGCCATACGCCGTTCATCGCTACCCGCGGCTGCGCAGCAAGCGATTTGGCCTGCGCTGGCATGCGCGTTTTCTCGATCGCCTCCACAGGGAACATCCCTTTGACGTCGTCCATGCGCACGGCGCCTATCCCGCCGCGTACATGGCCGCGCCATTCGCGCTCCGCCACGGCATCCCACTCATCGTCCGCGCCCACGGCGGGGACGTCCTCCCCGGCGAGGCGATCCAGCGCTCCGCATGGCTCCGGTGGCGAACGCGGACCGCCCTGCGCGCCGCCGACGCGCTCATCGCCCAAAACGCGGATCTGGACCGGTTGCTCGGCGAACTCAGCGGCCACCCGGAACGGGTGCACCGCATCCCGAACGGCGTCCAAGTGCCGGACATCGATCCGGCCCAATTCGCCGAACCCGAGCCCCCTTTCGCTTTCACCCTGAGCAACCTCTATGCAAAGAAGGGCCTCGATATCCTCGTGGATGCATGGTCCCACGTCGCGCCCGTCCGCCCCGGCGCGCGCCTCGTCATCGCGGGCCACGGTCCGGACGAGGCCGCGCTTCGCCGACAGATCGCGTCACTGGGCCTCGGGAACACCGTGACCCTCATGGGCAACGCGCGCGGCGACGAAAAGGACCGCCTGCTCGCCTCATGCCGCGTCTACGTCAGCAGCGCCCGGCGCGAGCCGTTTTCCAATGCCCTGCTTGAGGCGGTCGCCGCAGGCTGCCCCGTGGTCGCCACGCGCACCGGGGGCAATGTCGAGATCGTCGACAACTCAGGGGCGGGCGAACTCGTCGATCCCGAATCGCCGCGGGCCTTGGCCGATGCCCTCACGCGGGCGATGGGCGTCCCGCGCGCCCCGCTTTCGCGCGATGAACGTGCACGCCGCGTCGCCCGGTACACGGTAGATGCCACGCTCGATACCTATCTCTCCGTGGCGGAGCAGATCCGCGCGACCGCTTGATGGAATAGCCCAGAACCATCCTATCCTGCTCCCGAAAGCCGTTTTGGACTTGCTGCGGTGGCAGAGCGAAGCGGCGCCACCGGGGGTGAAAATGAGACGTAGGAGCGCGCTCGCGCGCGATCCGCGCATGGAATCGCCTGCAAGCAGGCTCCTACGATTCGGCATCTGAATTTTCGAGTCAGCCGCCACCCGCTGAGCCGACACGGATCTTCGCCAACCACCCCCCGTACCAGGCAAACTGGCCGAGCATCACCGAGATAAAGAAAAGGCCGGGCAGATTCGCGATGATCAGATACCAGTCCACCTTGTCCTTGGACAGGGCGTATAGGATCCAGAACCATCCGTTCGTATAGAGGATCATCCAAAACGTCAGCGACAGCCCCGCGACAGACTTCCGCTGCCAGTTCTTGAGGATCTGCATCGGCAGGCCGATAAAGCCACCCAGCACCGCCAACACCATCGCGCCCGTCCCGAAAAACTGCTCCGCTGTCATCGTCGCACCCCCTTCCTTCATCTCGCCCGGATCACGGCCGCCATGGCACTGCCTCTCCCTGGCGCCCGTGCACCCCAACCGCCTCCTCCAGTGCAGCGCGCTGCGGGTGCACCGCTCCGAGATCCTTCGTCTCACCAGAATCCTGATCCAGATCATAAAGCCCGAACGGTTCACCCGGTTCATTCTGGAGCAGTTTCCAGGACCCTCTCCGCGCGGCGTAATACACCCCGCCCTTGTACTTGCCGCCCTCGCGGCGAACCCAGAAAAAGGTGCGGTCATCCGCAGGCTGCTCATGCCCCAGGAGCGTCGGCAGAAATGTTCGGCCCTCGATCGCGGTCGGCGCAGCCGCCCCGGCCAATTCGCAGACGGTCGGGAAGATGTCCATCGTGATCGCCCGGCGTTCCGACCGGACACCGGCCGCGATCCTTCCCGGCAGCACCGCTAGAAACGGCACCCGGATCCCGCCCTCGAACATCTGCTGCTTGCCACCGCGCAGCGGTCCATTGTTCGCGCCGAAGGCCAGATTCCCTCCGTTGTCTGATGTAAAGATGACAAGGGTCCGCCCAGCGATGCCCAGCCGTTCGATGGCCGCCAGCACCCGCCCCACGCCGTCATCCATGTGCTCGATAAGCGCGGCGATCTTCGACCGCTGTTCCGTGGCCCCCGGCTCGCGGGCCCGCACCCGGGCCAGCCAGTCCGGGGGCGGCTGAATCGGGTCGTGCGGTGCATTGTAGGCGAGATACAGGAAGAAGGGTCCCCCCGCCTTCACCCGAGACTCGATGTACTCGATCGCCCATCGCGTGAACAGATCCGTGGCATGCCCCTCCGGTTCGATGGTCGTGCGATCCAGCCGCATGAAGTTCTGCCCGTCGCGCAGATGTGTCCAGTAATCGTCCATCATGTCGCCGAGAAAACCGTGGAAATGGTCGAAGCCCCGATCGTTGGGCGTGTCGGGCGAAGCCAGCCCGAGATGCCACTTGCCGACGATAGCCGTGTGATAGCCCGCTCCCTTGAGAACCGCGGGCAACAGCACCGCGTCGTCGGCCAGATTGCCCCAGCTATTCGCCTCCCTGAAGCGGATCACGCCCGGCACCCCAACCAGATCCGGATAACGCCCTGTCATGAGCGAGGCCCGCGTCGGGGAACACACCGGGCTATTGGCATAGAAATGACTCAACCGCATGCCCCTTGACGCCAGCGAATCCACATGGGGCGTCCGCAGATCCGTCGCACCCTGGCACCCCAGATCGCCCCACCCAAGGTCGTCCGCGAGTATGACGACGATATTCGGGGGGGCATTCCCCCCCGCACAGTGGCCCAGCCCAGGTGCCAGCACGATCGCAAAGAGGCAAGCGCAAACGCAAGCGATGCGCCCATGAAGAAGTATCCCCATCTGGAGATCTTACCCGCATTGCCAACCTCAAGGGAAGCCGCAAGGGATAACGCGGGCCGCGCGCTTACGCCAGAGGCCCCTCACGCAAGCAGTTCGACCCGGCTCCGGTCCTCGGCAAAAATGATGCGCTTGATGTTCTCGGTGCCATGGCGCGGCGCCTTGAGAAAGCCGTGGAACGCCGCCTCGCCCAGGATGCCGGTCTCGCGCCACTCCCAGAGCCATTCGGCGGCCAGCGCCGGATCTTCCTGCATGAACCCGGCACCCATCTTCAATACCCAGTCGCGATTGAATTCCTCGTGCGAGCCCAGCGGTGGCGTCATGAGGATCGGCAAACCCAAGGCCGTATAGAAAACCAACTCGCTGGGTTTGGTCCAGAGGACATCGGTGCCGCGCAAAAGTGCGTTGAATCGCGCAAAATAATCCGGCTTGTCCATGCAGAAAAGCACCCGGATGCCGCGGTCCAATTGCCCCTCGAGCTCAAGCGAGCGGATCAGCTCCATGAAATAATTCCGCACCTCGAAACGGGTGCCGGCGACGAGGTTAAGCCTGAAGCGCCCATCCAGGATAAACGGCTTGAGGCTCCGGACGATGCGCGCCGCCACGTCCTTCTGCGCCCCGGCGCCGCCCACCGCATAGGTCACTTCGATCGGGCCGCGCGACTCGGGCGGCGGTCCCACCTCGCGATCAACCGTCTCCCGAAAGTGCCGATAGAACGCGCGCCTCGGATCCAGCCTTCCCAGGCGCGCCGCCAGATCCGCTCGGGCCGCGTCCACGTTCTCCTGCGGCAAGGGGAATCCCGTGAAGTACAGGTTATCCGCGGGCACCCCGTACTGGAAAAGGCGCCGGCGGCTCTGCTCCGTGGGCGCAAGGTACACGATGTTGCTGCGCCTGGGTTTCTCCGCAACCCAGATCCGGTTGATGTCCGCGTCGGTCACAACGCAGAACACGTTTTTCAATCCCGCGTGATCCGCCGCCAGCGCCGGAACGAAGAAAGTCGCCACGAACGGGATATCCTTGGTCCTCGCATATTCGGGCAAGCTGCGCGCGAAGTTCCTCTTTATCATCCGGTGCAGGAAAAGTGAGCCGAGGGTCGGTTTCGACAGGTCGCGGAACGGATAGATCGGCGAAATGCGCTGCAGCCGATCATAGGCCCGCCACAGGAATCCGCCGACCCAAGGTACGCCACTGAGCCTCGACAGGAACTCGTACCAGTACTGAAATCGCCGCCACAGCCGCCGCTCTCCCGGCTCGACCACCTTGTCGCCGTTGGCCGTGATGATACGCTCGTGCGCGATGTCCCGAAAAGGGAAGGCAGCGCGCTGGTGCCCGTAACCCATGTCAACGGTCACAACCCACGCGCGCCTATCGGGAACCAGGTCGCTCATCTGAACCCTTTCGAGCCAGCATAGGGCGCCGACGGCCCGATGCCATCCTCCGGTCACGCCGGCGGCGCATTCGGCGCGTCGGGCGGCAAGGCGGGCTCCGTGCCCCCGCCACCCCCCGCAACGACATCACCCGCGCCCACCGATTCCTCGGAGCGCTTGAGCCCGAGTTCCTCCCTGAGCAGATCGATCGTCGCCATCGTGATCGCCAGCACGATCGGCCCCAGCAACAGGCCCAGGATTCCGAATGCCCGGATACCGCCAATCATGGCAAAGAACACCAGCATCGGGTGCTGGCGAACGCGCGAGCCCACCACCAGCGGTCGAACGATGTTGTCGGCATTGGCCACGATGACCATGCACCACGCCGCGAGACCGATGCCCTTCCCCATGTGCTCCGAGAACATCAGCGTCAGGCTCACCGGCACCCACACCGCGGCCGCCCCAACGAGCGGGATCATGGACAGGAACGCGCCCATCATCGCCCACAGAAGGGGCGACTGCACCCCGAATATCCAGAAGCCCAAAAACAAGAGCGTGCCCTGCACCGCCGCGACCGCGAGCACGCCGTGGACGTTCGCGACGATCGCCTGCGACACGGCGAGGACCAACCGGTCGGACTGCTGCAGCGTCAATGGCAACAATCCGGTCACATGCCGGATCAGCGCCTCGCCGTCCCGGAGGAAGAAAAAGAGTATGACGACCGCCAGCCCAAGGTTCAGCGTCGTCGCGGTGAACCCGCCAAGGGCAGAACTCGTCTTGGCCACCATCCAGCCGCTGACCTCGCCCACCCGCTGCACGATCTCCTTGCGGAGGTTGTCCTTGGAGATCGGCAGCCGGCCGGAGACGGCGTCCAGCGGCGGCTCGATGATCTTGGTGAAGAATGGCCCCCATCCACCCTCCTCGACGCTCTTGCCCTTCATGTGCTTGTAGAGGCCCGAGACCTCGCCAGATAGCGAGTACGCCAAGAATCCCAGCGGGATCACGATGAGCGCGACGCCCAGCAGGGTGGACACGGCCGCGGCCACCGTCCGCCCGTGAAAGAACCGCGTCAGCGCCCGGTGCAGCGGAAGCAACGCCACCGCCAACACCACGGCGGTGATCAGGGGATCGATGAACGGTTCCAGGATCTGATAAAAGAGAACCCCCGAAACCGCCAACAGGCAGAGCAGGAAGTAGAGTGCTCCTTTGGCTTTCATCTCACACCAGCGGCGTCTTGCCCGGAATGGCCACGGGCTGTTCGGGCAGCGGCCCAAACTCGTACTTGGTCGGCCGCAGGTCAAGCTTCGAGCCCTGCATGGCCCAGTCCCACTTGACCTGGCGCCCCGTGTACGTGCTCATCCGGCCAAGGATCGCCACCATCGTGCTCTCGGCCACGCCGACGCCCTCCGCGAGCGGCTTGCCCTCGCGGATGCTGCGGATGAGATCGGCGTGCTCCTGGTAATAGGGGTTCGGATTGGACCCCTCGTACTTGTACGCGTTCTGGCCGGTGATATAGCCGCCCGAGCCATCGGTGTACGTCTGCCCCCTGGTGCCCACCAGCCGCTCCGCCACGACAAACGCGGATCCCTTCATCTGCTTGCACATGCTGCTCACGCGAACGCCGTTCGGGTACTCGTACTCGACGGCGAAATGGTCATAGATGTTGCCATATTCCGGCCCGGTGCGCGCCGCGCGCCCCCCGACGCCCATCGCCTGGAGCGGATTGGCCCCGAGCGCCCAGTGGATGATGTCGAGGTTGTGGACGTGCTGCTCGCAGATGTGGTCGCCCGAGAGCCACGCGTAGAACAGCCAGTTGCGGCACTGGAACTCCATGTCCGACCAGCCATGGGCCTTGCGCCCCTCCCAATTTCGCTTCGCCTCCTCCAACCACAGCTCGCCCATGTTCCAGTAGCACTGCGCGGCGACGATCTCCCCGATCGCCCCATCCTGCACCCGCCGGATGATCTCCCGATAGTGATTCTGGTGCCGTCTCTGCGTCCCCGCCACGACGGACAATCCCTTGTCCTTGGCCTGTTTCGCGGCCGCGATCACCCGCCTGATCCCCACCGGATCCACCCCGACCGGTTTCTCCATGAAGACATGCTTCCCGGCGGCCACCGCCGCCTCGAAATGCTCCGGCCTGAAATGCGGCGGCGTCGCCAAGATCACGACATCCACACCGCTGGCGAGCACGCCCTTGTAGGCCTCGAAGCCCACGAATCTCCGTTCCTCGGGCACGGCCATCTTTGCGGTCAGGGGGCCAAATTTCTCGCGATCATAGCGGGCCTCCGCGCCCTCGCTGAGGAGCTTGTGCGACGCGTCGAGCTGGTCGCGGAAAAGATCGCCCATCGCCCACAGCTTCACGGGGGTGTCCGTGGAGAGCAGGAATTGGCTCGCGGCGCCAGTCCCCCGGCCACCGCACCCGATCAGGCCCACCTTGATCTCGTCCGATCCGGCGGCATGAACCATCGCCGGCGCCCCGGACAGCGCCGCATACGACACCGCCGCGCCCGTGGCCGACCGGATGAAATTTCTTCTCGATGCAAGGGTCTCGAACTGACTCATAACTCTAGCCTCCTGCCTGATGTTGTTTCGCGTTGGATGATGTGTCGCGCGCGGCAAGCCCGCAAGCACGGAACCCGGCGCCGACGGTGGCCCCCGCCCAGAATGGCCCCAACCCTCTGCAATGCCGCGGCTTGCCCATCGTCCCACATTTTGATTGAATGAAGTTTGTGAATCATTCTTGGGTCCGCACGGCGCCGGTGATTGCCGCCGCGTGGCTGGTGGGATACCTTCCCACCGCGGCTCAAGAATTGCCAGCCATGCCCGGCTTCTCGCTTTCGCCATTCGGCCAACCGCCTCCACCGACCAACGGTTTGCCCGAACCAGCACTCGCCCCGACCAACGCCACGATCACCCTCGCACCGGCGACCCAGACCCCCAGCCCGACAACGCCGACCATTGCCGCACCACCCCCACCCCAGCCGACCGCCCCAGCCACCGGACCGGCCGAGGCTCCGCCACCGCCCAAGAAAACCGCCGCCGCCCCACCGGCCCCCATTCCCACGCTCGACCTCCGAACACCCAAGAAGCCCGAACCGTCGCAGCCGCTGCGTCCCGCGGCCCAGGTGGTGATACCCGTCCTGACGACCAACCCCCGCGACAGCCAGGGCCTCTCGATCCCAACCTTAATCCGCTGGACGCCGCGCATCTCCGCAACGCCCACCCCCCTGCGCGTCTCGCTCTCCGAAGACATCCCAGGCGGCACGGGGAAACTCCTCCGTTCCAGCGCGTGGATGGCCGCCATGGTCGCATCGCTCGAACTCAACATCCCGCTAGCCGATGGCACTTTCGAGATCGAGGCCCGCGGCCGCATCGATGGACCCAGCGCGGGCGCGGCTTTCGCCACCGGCCTCATCTGCCTCCTCCAAGGTGTCCGATTCCCCGGCGACCTCGCCCTGACCGGTTCCCTCGGCCCCGATGGTTCCATCGGCCCCGTGGATGGAATCCCGCAGAAACTGGCCGCGGCAAGAGCCGCCGGGCTCCGCAGGGTCATCGTCCCAGCCTGCCAGCCCGTGGCGAAAGACGAGCGAGGGAAAGACGTCAACCTCGCCGATCGCGCACGCGAATTGGGCATCGAGATCCTGTTCGCCGGCGATGTCCACCAAGCATACGAATTGACCACCGGCCGACGGGTCAGGCCCCCAGACCCCCCGGCGGCACAGCCCGCCTGCAGCCCGGCCGTCTTCGATTTTCTCACGCGCATCTGCGGGGAACAGATCGCGCTCTTCGAAAAACACCGCGAGGACATCGAGCGCTTCCTCAAGCAGAAAAGCCTCCGCCCCGCCGCCAAAACCCTCCTGGCAAAAACACGCGCCGACTTCGATGCGGGCCGCAAGGCCTTCGACGCCGGCAAGCGCTACGCCGCCCTCGGCTACCTCAAGGACGCCAACGCCGCGTTCTCGGTCCTCGAGCAACTCTCCAAGACCACCGATCTCACCGACGCCGCACGGACCCAATGGCAGCAGCGCGGCGAGGAGGTCCAGCAAAAGATGACCGACACGCTGTTCCGCGGTCGCGAAGACCCGGGCTCGCTCACGACCGCCCTCGTGTTCGCCGAGGAGGCAGATTGGCTCTTCGCGGCCACCGCGCGCATCAGCCGCGCCGCCCTCAACCTCGAGGACGTCCAGCGCCGCATCGCGGCCCTCGGCCCCGGCAAGATCCGCGGCTCGCTGCGCCAAGAGCAGGACTACTTCACGCTCCTCCTCATCTACGCCAGCCTCTACGGCGAATACCAGCTCGGCTTCAAGCCCTTCTTCGACGGCCTGCTCAAGGTCACGCGCACCGCCAATGACGACGCCGATCCCGTGGCCGTCCGGCACTGGCTGCCCGTCCTGCTCCAGGCACACCTCGCCAACGCGCAATACTTCACGGCGGGCTCCGCGCTCCTGTCGCCCGAACTCCGGCAGCAGATGCTCGTCGACCACCGCGTGGCCGCATTCCTCGAACTCACGCGACTGGCATCGGAGGAATGGGATGGGCTCGAAGCCGCCCAGCCGACGCCCGCGCGGCCCCGTGGCCTCAATGAGCTCAACGGATGCCTCCTATGGGCCAACGCATATTGCGAGGCCGCCGTCCTCCAGCAGAAATACGTCGGCCTCGGCGGCTCCCTCGACAAAAACCTCGAATGGAAGACACTCAACCAGCCCACCCTCCTCGAAATGCTGAATCTCGCCGAGGCCCGCAGCCTCGCGGGTATCAGCGTCGCAAAAAAGGCTCACGTCGATCCTTCCGCCCTCTCGCTGCTCTACGAGAAGGCCTCATGGCTCCGCGACAGCACCAGTGACGCCGACAAACTCGAATCCCTGCGCCTGTTTTGGCGAATCGCCCTCCTCGGCCGCCTCGCCCTGGCCCTTTCGAAATAGCCCACCAGACCACCATGCCAATGGCTTGTGACACAAACCCGCAACGGGTACAGTCCCCATCGACGCAAATCCCATGAGAAGCCTATTTCGAAGAAAGACCGTCGCCGCGCTCCAGGCCGAGGCCGAATCTGGCGAGAAATTGCACAGGGCGCTCGGGCCGGTGAACCTCACCATGCTCGGCGTCGGCTGCATCATCGGCACGGGCATCTTCGTCCTAACCGGCACCGTGGCCGCACAGAATGCGGGCCCCGCCGTCGTGCTGTCCTTTGTCATAGCCGGCATCGCGTCGGTCTTCGCCGCCCTGTGCTACAGCGAATTCGCCTCGCTGGTCCCGTTGTCCGGCAGCGCCTACACGTACGGATACGCGACGCTCGGAGAATTCTTGGCGTGGGTGATCGGCTGGGACCTCATCTTGGAGTATGCGGTCGGTGCCATCACGGTATCGATCGGCTGGTCTGGCTACGTGGTGTCCCTCCTCAACACCCTCGGCATCGCATTCCCGCCCGAACTGGCCGCGGCGCGAGGCACGGAATTGATCCAGATTCCCGCGGCGCTGGCGGGGGCCCTGAGACTCCCCCCCGGGTGGCACGTCTTCACCGCGGACCTCGGAAGACACATGGCCCAGCTCGGCGCAGATCCGACCTCGCTCGCACACGTCACCGCCGCCTTCAACCTGCCCGCGGTATTGATCGTCTTCGTCGTGACCACCCTGCTCGTGGTCGGGGTCAAGGAATCCGCGAATTTCAACAACGGCATCGTGTTCGTCAAACTGGCCGTCATATTGCTCTTCATCGTCGGCGCGGCCGCCGCGGTGCGGACCGCCAACTGGCATCCCTTTATCCCGACCAACACCGGCGTCTGGGGCCACTTCGGCTGGTCGGGCGTGATGGCGGGCGCGGGCATCGTCTTTTTCGCGTACATCGGCTTCGACGCCGTCAGCACCGCGGCCCAGGAGGCCAAAAACCCCCAGCGCGATATGCCCATAGGCATCATTGGCTCGCTGGTGGTTTGCACGGTGTTGTACATCCTCGTCTCCGCCGTCGCGACGGGCGTCGTGCCCTACCTCCAGCTGGACGTGCCAGATCCAATCGCCGTCGCCGCCGACCGCGCCGGCATGGGGCTGTGGATGGCCATCGCCATCAAACTCGGCGCCATCGCCGGCCTCTCGTCGGTCGTCCTCGTCATGCTCTACGGCCAGTCGCGCGTCTTCTGGGCAATGTCGCGCGACGGCCTGCTGCCGGCATTCGTCAACCACGTCCACCCGAGATTCCGCACCCCCTGGATAACCTCCATCGTGACGGCCATCGGCGTCGCCCTGTTCGCTGCGGTATTCACCGTTCGCGAGGCGGGCAGCCTGTGCTCGATAGGAACGCTGCTGGCTTTCGTGATCGTCTCGGCGGGGATCATGGCCCTCCGGCTTCGTCACCCCGAACTCAAGCCTGCTTTCCGCACCCCCGCGGTCTGGTTCGTGGCACCTGGCGGCGCCCTCTCCGCGCTCTATCTGATGGTGTCGTTGCCCTGGCGCACGTGGGAGCGCCTCATCGTTTGGTTTGCCTTAGGCATCATCATCTACTTCGGCTACAGCATCTACAACTCAAGGCTGGCCGAGGGCAAGCCCGCCGGAGAGACCGGATGGTCGCGCGCCCTGAAGGTCGTCGGACTCGCGTGGATGATCCTCGGGTCGCTCGCCTCGATACTCTGGATCGGCCGCTACCGCGAGACCCAGATCGCCGGCGTGGCCGGCTGGCTCTTCGGGATCGCCGGCCTCATGGTCGCATTGAGCATCGGCGCCGTGCTGAATCTGCTCGCCCAGCTCTTCGACCACATCCGTGCCAGGGACGTGCCGCGCTAGACCTCACACGTACTCGCGATACTCCGGCTCAAATACGCTTTCGCGGATCCACCCGGCGATATCGTCGGCCGCAGGCATGTCCGCCAGATCCGCGTCATATGCCACCCGCGCCACGGCCGCCGCAATCCGGACCGAAACCTCGCGGACCCGGCACAGCGACGGATACACGCGCCCGCTGGCCAGTTCTTCGTCCGCTGTCTCCCCCGCCAAGATCTGGGCAGCCGCCAAAAACATGTCCTCGGTCACCCGGCGGGCCTGGCACGCCAGGACGCCCAGGCCAATGCCCGGGAAGACGTACACGTTGTTGCATTGCCCCGGCACAAGCGTCCTGCCACCGAACGCCACCGGCGGGAACGGACTGCCACTCGCGAAGATCGCTCGTCCCCCGGTGCCGACGTAAGCCTCCTCCGCCGTGCACTCGGACTTCGACGTCGGGTTCGACATCGCAAAGATGATCGGCCGCTCGTTAATTCGCGCCATCTCGCCCAATATCTCCGGCGTGAATGCCCGGCCGGCACCCGCCACCCCGATGAGCGCCGTCGGCTTCAGGCCACGCACCCCCGCCGCAATGTCCGGCAGAAACTCCGCCTCGTGCGCGTAGGGGCGCTTCTGGGGAACCAACGATTCCCACCGCGACCGCACGATCAGTCCCTTCGAATCTATAAACCAGCACAGCTTCCGCGCCTCGTCCTCCCGCACGCCCTCGCGCATCGCCGCGCGCGCGAACAGGTCCGCGATGCCCAGGCCCGCCTCACCCGCTCCGTAGAACAGCAGCCTCTGCGCCGCCAGCGGTTGGCCCGTGATCCGCAGCGCCGCCAGCAAACCGCCCAGCGCCACGCTCGCCGTGCCCTGGATGTCGTCGTTGAACGTGCAGACCTGGTCACGGTACCGCGCCAGAAGAGAAAAGGCGTTGTGATTCCCAAAATCCTCAAACTGGATCAGGCACCCCGGAAACACGTCCTGCACCGCCCACACGAACTCGTCGAGGAATTCATCGTACTCCTTGCCCCGCAGGCGCCTCTGGCGCAATCCGATGTACATCGGCTCAGCCAACACCTTCTCGTTGTCGGTGCCCACGTCCAGCGTGATCGGCAGGCAGTAGGAGGGATGGACGCCGGCGCAGGCCGTGTACAGCGACAGTTTCCCGATCGGGATACCCATCCCGTCCGCCCCGAGATCGCCAAGGCCCAGGATCCGTTCGCCGTCCGTGACCACGATCAGCCGCACGTCGGTCATCGGCCAATGCCGCAACACCTCGCGTATCCGGCCCCTGTCTCCGCTGCTGATCCACAGGCCCCGCGGCCTGCGGAATATGCTCCCGAACTCCAGGCATGCCTGCCCGACCGTCGGGGTGTAGATCACCGGCATCATCTCCTCGAGATTCTCGAGGAGCACCCGGAAGAACAGCGTCTCGTTGCGCGCCTGCAGCGTCGTCAGGAAAATGTATTTTTCCAGATCGTTGCTCTTTCGCCGGAAGTTGCCGACCGCGCGCACCACCTGCTCCTCGATCGAGAACACCCTCGGCGGCAATAGCCCCCTCAACCCCAGCGCGTCCCTCTCCCGCTCGGTATAGGACGTCCCCTTGTTCAGCAGGCTGTTGTTGAGAAGAGCCACGCCCCGCGGCAACGGCATGTGTCCGGTCGGCATGATCGGCGTTCGCATATCGGACGCGATGCTGCGAGATCCGCCACCAGAACGCAAGCCACCCGGCAATATCCATAAGAACCATATGTCTTGGAATTTCTGAGCATTCGCCAAACTAATGCACCGGCCACCGGAAGGCGGCGCCGCGGCCTGAGCCCATTTTTTCATCACCGGGAGGTCCCGCGGCACTTCGACGGATGCACCAGCTTATGGATTGCGGCGCGCGACCGCACCGCTTTTGCGGGCAAACGGAATTTTCGAGTCCCATCCGGCGGCTGCCGGGCCACCGGTGAAGAAAATGTAGCAGAGCCGATCGCCAGAGGCGATTTACCAACATTCTGGCTTCGGCGAACGCCCGGCCCACGCCGAAGGGCGCAAGCCCTCCGCTACACTCCTCTTCCGTCGAATTTTCGAGCTAGCGGGCCGCAGGCGAGGCCCGGACGCCGGGGCCGACGTCCCTCCCGCGCCCGTCGCGACGACGTGTCGGGCGGGTTCTTCAATGGCCTATCAGCGGCGCCCCACCGGACAGCCCCGCGAACCGCAACCGCAACCGCCACTTTTCCCCCCACGGCGACGCAGGATGCGCGCGACCAGATAGGCGATCGCCCCGGAGATCAGCACTCCCACCACGATAGCGTCAACGCTCATCATCACCACCCCAGCCTCGTGCCGATCTGGAACACGGCAACGGCCGCAACCCATGCAAGCACGGTCATGTACGAGAATGAGAACAGCGCCCACCGCCAACTGCTCTCCTGCGCCACCGCGGCCACCGTCGCGCCACACTGCTGGCACAGCGCGAAAAAGACCATGATCGCGACCGCCACCGCCAGCGAATAGACCGGCGCGCCCGCCCGCGGCCCCTCCGTCCAGCGCTCCGCCGCCATCGCGGCGCGCAGATCACCGGAGGCCTCGTCCACGTCTCCCCCGAGACTGTAGATCACGCCCAGCGTCGCGATGATCACCTCGCGGGCGGGAAAACTCGCAATCACCCCCACGGTGATCTTCCAATCGAAGCCGGCGGCGTCAAAAACCGGCTGCAGCTTCCGCCCCAGTCTCCCCATCGCGCTCTGCTCGACGTACGCCGCGGCGGTCTTCGCCTTGAGCCGCGCCGCCAGGTCGCGATCCCCGCCCGAGACCAGCCGCTCCGCCTCATCGTGGCCCACGCCGCGACCCGCGGCCACCTCCGCCACGAATGCGCGCCGCGCCGCCGCGCCGACTTCCGGCGGCCTCGGGAAATAGAGCATCGCCCAGATGATCACGGTTATCGCCAGGATCACGGTTCCCGCGCGCGACACGAACTCCCACCCGCGCTCCGCCATCCGCCACAGCACGTCGCGCAACCGGGGCACCCGATACGGCGGCATCTCGAGCAGGAAAGGCTGGGGCCTCGTGCGCAACAGGAATCGGTTGAGGATGGCGGCCACAGGCAGCGCGACCAACAGGCCCACGAAATGCATCGCGAACAGCGTCGCGCCCGCCCAGAACGGCCCGTACCTCGGTTCGACAAACGCCCCGATCATCAGCACGTAGACCGGGAGCCGCGCCGAACAGCTCATCAGCGGCGCGATCAGGATCGTCACGAGCCGCGCCTTCGGGTCCTCGATCACGCGCGCCGATAGCACGCCCGGCACCGCACACGCGTAGCTGGAGAGCAATGGCACGAAACTCTTCCCGTTCAGGCCGCACCAGCCAAACAGCCGATCCATCAGAAATGCCGCGCGCGCCATGTACCCCGTGTCCTCGAGCAGCGCGATGAAAAAGAACAGGATCAGGATCTGCGGCAGGAAGACGAGCATCGCCCCGACACCCTCGACGATGCCGTCGGTCACAAGACTCTCCAGCATGGGGCTTCCCGCCAGCGCAGCGGATGCCGCCTCCTGGGCCCATCCCTTGGCCGCCTCGATCACGTCCATCAGCGGCACAGCCCACGTGTATATCGACTGAAACACCATATACATCAGCGACCCGAAAACGGCCAGCCCCCACCACCGGTGCGTCAGCACCCGGTCAATCGACTCGGACCGCGACACCCTCGGTTCCTTCGGCGCGTGGATAACGCCCTCCACCAGCGAACCGATATGCTCATATTGCAGCAGGGCCTCGGCGGCCAGGGGGTTGAAACCCGCGTGGCGCACCACGTCGCGCGCCGGCCCCACCACCTCCGTCGCACGCTCGCGCGAAACGCCCAGCCGCTCCAGCACCACCGGCTCCGAGTCGAACAGGACTCTCCTCAGCTCGGCATCCGAGACCTCCCCGTCCAACCGCGCCCCCAGCGCCGCGCGCAGCCGGTCCATCGCCTCGCCAACGCACGGCGGCCACGAGATCGCCGCCATCCGCGGCGGAAATTCCAGCGCCCACCCCATCGCCGCCCGCAGCGTCTCCACGCCCTCGCCCGTCACGGCAGCCGTTGGCACCACCGGAACCCTCAACCGCCTCGAGAGCAACTCGTAATCGATCCGCAGCCCGGAGTTCCTGGCCGAATCGACCAGGTTCAATGCAATGATCAGCGGAATGCCCACGTCAGCGATCTGCGAGGCGAGGAAGAGGTTGCGCCGGAGGTTGGTCGCGTCCACGACGCAGACCACCAGATCGGGCGCCGGAAGCCCGCGGATCCGCCCCGACAGCGCGTCGATCACCACCCGTTCGTCCGGCGATGCCGCCGCGAGACTGTAGGAACCCGGCAGATCCACCACCTCTACGTCGCGATCGCCCAACCGCAGCATCCCCGTCTTCCTCTCCACCGTGACCCCGGGATAGTTCCCCACCCGCTGGCGCAACCCCGTCAGGCGATTGAAGAGCGTGGACTTGCCGGTGTTCGGGTTCCCCACCAGAAAAACCCGGGCCGTCCGCGCCGACACCGGCTCTGTCAAAGTCGCCATCATCCGTAAACAATCATTCTGCCGCCCGCTGGGCGATTTTCAACCACACCGGAAAAGGCAAACAGCCCGCTGAAAGACCCCATCGATCACCCATGATCGCGTGCGTGGCCCGGTTCCGCCGGGAGGGCCCGCGGCCTGAGGCTGTCTCAAAACTCAAACGCCCAACACGGAACACCCAACAATCAATGCCCATCTGATGATAGAGGGGACTTCCAATGGTGTGCGGCGCGCGACAATGCACGGCATCTCACAGAGATGCCC